>JALSIB010000013.1 GCA_026981855.1 Methylothermaceae bacterium
CGGGGATCATTGGACACCAGACAGCCGCTGTAGATATGGAATCATGAATTCTTGAGTCAACTGGGTGGGTCATTTTTCATGTTCCATTGCCAGGGTAAAGTGGGTCACTTTTCAGTTTCCGTTGACACTATCAGGAGATCGGTCGGCTCAAGATGGAGCTGGACTGGTTGAAAAAAAAGCTGGCCCTGTCAGTTGAGGCGAAGCGGCAATGTTTGGAACCGGATCACCCCGAACTGAGCCTCCGGCGCCAGTGCGCGCTTTTGGGGTTGGCCCGCGCCAGTGCCTACTATCGTCCGGCGGCAGAAAGCGAGGAGAATCTGCAATTGATGCAGCTGATCGACGAGCAGTACACCCGCACGCCTTTTTACGGCAGTCGGCGCATGACCGCCTGGCTCCGATCCCAGGGGTATCGGGTCAACCGCAAACGGGTTCAGCGCCTGATGCGTCGGATGGGTATCGAGGGTGTTGGCCCCAAGCCGGGTACCAGCCAGCACCATCCAGAGCACGACATCTATCCCTACCTGCTCGAAGATTATCCTTTGTCAGCGGCCAATCAAGTCTGGAGCGCCGATATTACCTACTGTCCCTTGCGACAGGGGTTCATGTACCTGGTGGCTATCATCGATTGGTACAGCCGCTACGTGCTCAGTTGGCAACTGTCCAACACCCTCGATACCCGGTTTTGTCTCGAGGCCCTCGATCAAGCTTTGGGGCAAGGCAAACCCGATGTTTTCAACACCGATCAGGGTTGTCAGTTCACCAGTCAGGCCTTCACCGGCAGGCTCAAGATCAAGGGTATTCGCATCAGTATGGATGGCCGGGGACGGGCCTTGGACAACGTCTTCGTCGAGAGACTGTGGCGCAGTGTCAAATACGAATGCCTGTATTTGCACGACTTCGACTCGGTAGCCCAGCTACGCCAGGGTCTGGACGACTACTTCCATTTTTACAACCACCAGCGCTTTCATCAGTCGCTGGATTACCAAACTCCCCATGCAGTGCACTTCGCGTGAGGGCCATGAAACCAGACCGGGGCTTAACTTATTTTTCCAAAAAAGTGGTCTTGACATTGGGGTCCACTTCACTCCCTGGCCCTTGCGTTTGCGCCACTTGATGATCGTGGCCCTGGAAACGTTGTACTTCTCCGCCAGGGCATCGATGCTCAGATCCGAATTCTGGATTTCCTGCCGTATCCTGGGCGTGGTCCGGGCGTTGGCATGGATACGGTACGTGCTCATCAGTGGCTCCTTTTGATCTTTTCCAGCTCGGGAATGACTGCTTCCAGGATATCCAGGGCCATCACCATACGATGGCTGCTCTTGGGTATTCTATACAGTTTATTATCTATTGGGACCTTACAGCATTGATATGAAACGAATTTACCCAACAATTTGCACAGAACGCGAGTTGAATTTTACATTACAAATCAATCTGTTACAGAACATCGGGAATTACTGTCAACGGACCCATACATCTACCCACGGACTGGTTTCGAGCAATCTTTGTAATTCTCCCGAGCCCAGATCCTGGAGCAGGGCGCTCTGCTGAGTGTTCGATACCGGATCCCACCAGGAAACGCCGACGGTGCCGGTGGTGGCGTCCCAGTCGATGGCGGGCCAGATGCTGAAGGAATGGTCGTGCAGCGTCACTGTGACTGGATCGTCTCCACCATACGACACGGTGAGCGGATAGTCTCCGAAACGTTCCTCCACGAAGCGTGACGGCGGCCACGGGTCCAGACCGAAGTGGCTGGCGATCAGCATCCAGCCGCCGCCGTAGGCCTCCATTTCGCAACGTACCTGCAAAATCTCGGGTTCCTCCTCACCCGGCAGTGGGAGGAGAACAGGGTAGCGGCCGTTGCCATAACTCTGCCCGGCGGCTTTGATCTGGCTGCAGGAACGATAGGCACGGGATGCCGGGCAAAACGGCAGCCTGACCAGGGAGGCGGCTTCCGCCGTCAGATCGGTTGCGGTTTTCGTCACCAGCGGCTCCTGACTCGTTTCCACGGATAATGTCTCCATTTCCAGGGTGGTCCGGCGGACGACGACATCGGCGGGACCCTCCTCCGTGCCTTTGACGAAACAGTCGGGCGCGCTTCCATCCCCGGCGGTTTTTGCGAGCCAGAATCCACCGCCCTGGCGGAAATCGTCTGCATCGAAGCCCGAGATGAACATGTCCCCATCGCCGGCGCGTTCCAGTTGCAATGCCGTCCCCGGCAAAGCCAGCACACGCCGCCGGCGGACATCACCGGCGCTATCCAGCTCGAGCAACCAAGTCTCGCTCCGATCGGAAGAAGCCCAGCTCCAGGGACCGCCCGCCAACAGATATCCGCCATCGGCCAAAGGCTGGATATCGAAGTACTGGCCTTGTTTCGAATAGCCGTAAGCTTTCTGCCACTGGACCTCCCCGGTGGCGGAAATCCTGACCACCCAGGGCAGCCAATGGGAGAAATCGCTGGAAGATCCGATCCCCACATAGCCGCCGTCCGGGGTCTCCCGCACTTTGAGCCCTTCGTTCCAGCGGGGGTCGCCCAGTTTCAGCGTCCATTCCACCCCCCCGGAATGGTTCAGCTTGAGCACCCAGGCATCGCCCAGGGTCGGATTGACCGCCTCCGGCCCGAGGCGGCCAGAAACGACAAAACCGCCGTCGCCAGTCGCTTGAAGAGAGGTGGGGTTGAGAGAAAATCCCGGCACCTGATAATGGATCTGCTTCAAAGCCGTGCCGTCGCCGCGCAGCTGGAGCAATAGAAAACCCTCCTGGTTTCCCCGCGTATATTGCACGCCGACGGCGTAACCCCCCGCCGCCAGTTCCAGAGCGGCGAAAGGCCTGAGCCTGTCGAACGAAAAAGGCTCTCTGTCCGGGAAATCATAGGCATACTGCCATTTCAGCACTCCGTCGGCCCCCAGTCTGGCGAGCCAGGCGGCCCCCCCGTGCTGGCCGGCCACCAGATAGTCGCCGTCTTGAGTGGCCAGAACCGCATCGAGGGTGACCGTCGCTTCCGCCGGCCCAAAACGGTTGTGCCACAAGACGTTGCCCTGCCCGTCCAGCCTGGCCGCCCAGGCTGTGCCGACCGGGTTGGGGAAAGGGCTGACGCTATAATCAAAAACAGGTTCCACGCCCACCGCGATGACGCCGCCACCGGCCACCGAATCGAGGTGCCCGATCCGCCGCTCGGTCTGCCCCTTACCTTTATAGAGATTGATCCAGCGGCTCTGTTCCGCCGCCTGGCAAGGCAGTGCGATAATCAAACACAAAAGGATGATTTTGAAGAATGGATTTTCCATGACGCCCTCCCCACGGGTTGTACCGGAGCGTTCAGACATCATGGCCTGTCAGACCATGATGATTTATCCCGAAAATAAGGCCTGTTTCCGGGAAAAACAAGGTTCTTCCCCCTTGCCTCCACCGAGGAGGCAGCGCTACACTCGAATCTTCCCCCACCACAAGGGTGCACGCCATGGGGCTTTTTTTCGCTTTGTCCGCCGCCATTTTGGCGCTTGTCCTGACGGGATCGGGAATCCGGATGGCGCTTCTGGTGATCACCGCCATACTGGGCATCGCCACGGCTTTCGAATGGACCGCCCCCCTCTTCCTCGTGATCACGGCTTCCGCCTTGCTGCCGCCGCTGTTGGCGCTCAACCTGGCGCCGTTACGGCGCCGGCTGTTAAGTGCCCCCGTTCTGAGGCTGATACGCAAAAACCCCCCCCCCTCTCACGCACCGAACGCGAGGCGCTGGAAGCCGGCGATGTCTGGTGGGAGGCGGAATTGATGGGTGGGCATCCCGACTGGAAGCGGCTGTTTGAATTCCCCCACTCCCCCCTCAGTGAGGCGGAACGCGCCTTCCTCGACGGTCCTGCGGAAACACTTTGCCGGATGCTGGACGATTGGCGGATCACCCATCGGGAGAAGGATCTGCCCGCGGAAATCTGGCAATTCATCCGTGAGCACCGGTTCTTCGGCCTGGTCATCCCCGCCCGGTACGGAGGGCTGGGGTTTTCCGCCCGGGCCCACTCCGACATCGTGCAGAAAATCGCCAGCCGCAGCATTACCGCCGCCGTCACCGTGATGGTTCCCAATTCCCTGGGACCTGGCGAACTGATCCTGAAATACGGCACCCCGGCGCAGCGGCGATACTATCTGCCCCGCCTCGCCGGTGGCGAGGAAATCCCCTGTTTCGCCCTCACCGGCCCCGAGGCGGGCTCGGACGCCGGCGCCATGACCGACAGCGGTGTTCTCTGCCGGCAGGACTGGGAAGGGGAAAGGAACGTGCTGGGCATCCGTCTGAACTGGGACAAACGCTACATCACCCTGGCGCCGGTGGCCACCCTGCTGGGACTCGCCTTCAAGCTTTACGATCCCGATCATCTGCTGGGAAGCGAGGAGGATCTGGGCATCACCCTGGCGCTCATTCCCACCGATACCCCGGGCGTCGAAATCGGCGAACGCCACCTCCCCATGGACATCCCGTTCCAGAACGGTCCCGTGCGAGGCCGTGACGTCTTCATCCCCATCGACCAGATCATCGGCGGCCGGGAAGGCATCGGCCAAGGCTGGCGGATGCTGATGGAATGCCTGGCGGAAGGCCGCGGGATCTCCCTCCCGGCGCTTTCGGCCGCCGCCGCCAAACTGGCTTCCCGAACCACCGGCGCCTATGCCCGCATCCGCCACCAGTTCCACCTTCCCATCGGCGCCTTCGAGGGCGTCGCCGAAGCCCTGGGGCGGATCGGCGGACTCGCCTATCTGATCGAGGCCGGCAGGTGCCTGACTCTGGCCGCGCTCGCCCAGGAAATCCGCCCCACAGTGGCATCGGCCATCATCAAGTACCATCTGACCGAAGCCATGCGCCAACTGGTCAACGATGCCATGGACGTGCATGGCGGCAAGGCCATCATGCAGGGCCCCCGCAATCATCTGGACGCCCTCTACCAGGCCATCCCCATCAGCATCACCGTGGAGGGGGCCAATATTCTCACCCGCAACATGATCATCTATGGCCAGGGAGCGGTTCGCTGTCACCCTTTCCTGCTCGCCGAAATGCGGGCCGCCGCCCGCGGCGATCTCGCGGCTTTCGACCAGGCGCTGACGGGCCATTTGGGGATGGCGTTGAACAACGCCGTGAGGGCGGTCGTACACAGTCTCAGCCATGGTATTTTCATAAAGGTGCCTGGCAAAGGCCGGGCGCGGCGAGCGCTGCAACACCTGACCCGCCTTTCGGCCGTTCTGGCCTTTCTCAGCGACGTCACCCTGGCGATCCTGGGTGGCGAATTGAAAAGGCGGGAAAGGGTCTCGGCCAGACTGGGGGACATTCTGAGCCATCTCTATCTGGCGTCGGCATTGATCCACCATCACCGGCAATCGCCGCATCCCGATGCCGAACGCCCTCTGCTGGAATGGGGCTTGGCGTGGTGCCTGCACCGCAGCGAACAAGCCATCACCGGGCTGCTGGACAACTACCCTCTTCCCTGGCTTGGCACGCTGCTGAAAGGGTTGCTACTGCCATGGGGAAGGCGCTTCCCCCCGCCCGCCGACCCTCTGGATGAGGCCATCGCCACGCTGCTGCAAACACCCGGTCCCGTCCGCGACCGACTGACCGCCGGCATTTTTCTTCCCGACGACCCGCAAGCGCCGCTCGCCAGGCTGGAAAGGGCGCTCCGCGCCGTCGTGAAAACCGAACCTGTGCGCAAGCGGCTGCGAAAGGCCATCCGGGACGGACGGCTGCCCGCCGGCCCGGGCAGCGTCGAACAGGCCCTGCGGCAGGGCCTGGTTTCAGAGGCCGAAGCCGGATTGCTGCGCACGGCCGATGCGCTCACCGCCGAAGTCATCGCGGTGGACGCCTTTCCCGCCCGGCAACTCGAACCCAAGCAGGAGGACTTAACATGACCACCCGCAATCTCCCCATGCGGGGCCGCCCAGTCTACGTGATCGACGGCAGCCGCACCCCCTGCCTCAAGGCCCGCGGTGTTCCCGGACCTTTCACTGCTTCAGACTTGGCGCTGCGCGCGGCCCAACCTCTGCTGGCACGGCAGCCCTTCGAGCCCCATGAATTCGATCAGGTCATCCTCGGCTGCGCCATTCCAGGGCCCGACGAGGCCAACATCGCCCGGGTGGTAGCCCTGCGTGCCGGCTGCGGAAAAGCGGTGCCGGCCTGGACGGTGCAACGCAACTGCGGCTCGGGCATGCAGGCCATCGATTCCGCCGCCCGCGACATCGCCGCCGGCAGATCCGGCCTGGTGCTGGCCGGCGGCGCCGAGGCCATGAGCCACGCCCCGGTCCTCTTCAACCAAGCCATGGTGACCTGGCTGGGACAGTGGCAACGGGCCCGGCGCCTATCCGATCGTTTGCGCCAGTTGGCGCAATTCCGCCTCTCCCATTTGGCGCCTATCATCGGTCTGCTGCGCGGTTTGACCGATCCCACGGTGGGGCTGATCATGGGCAAGACCGCCGAAATCCTCGCCTGGCGGTTCGGCGTCTCGCGCGAGGAAATGGATGCCTTCGCCCGGCAAAGCCACCGGCGCTTGGCGGCGGCCCAGGCCGAAGGCCGACTGGCGGACGAAATCGAACCCCTGTTCGACGGCGGGGGTGAATTTTACGATCACGACAATGGCGTCCGACCCGATGTCACCCTGGAAAAACTGGCCGCGCTGAAACCGGTGTTCGACCGCGACTTCGGTCTGGTGACCGCCGGCAACAGCTCCCAGGTCACCGACGGCGCCGCCTGGTTGATCCTGGCAAGCGAGGAAGCGGTCAAGCGTTATGATTTAAACGTTATGGGCCAGATCGTGGACTGCACCTGGGCGGGGCTGGATCCGGCCCAAATGGGGCTGGGGCCGGTGTATGCCAGTGCCAGCCTGCTGCAGCGGCAGCGTCTCGGAATGGACCAGATCGACTTCTGGGAGATCAACGAAGCCTTCGCCGCCCAGGTGCTGGCATGCCTGAAAGCCCTGGCCGACGAAACATTCTGCCGGGAGGAACTGGGACTGGACCACCCCCTGGGAGAAATCGGGCACGACCGGCTCAACGTCGACGGTGGCGCCATCGCCGTCGGTCATCCGGTGGGCATGAGCGGTGCCCGAATCGTCCTCCATCTGCTGCGGATACTACAGCAGAAACAGGGCGATCTCGGTCTCGCGACCCTGTGCATCGGTGGCGGCCAGGGCGGTGCGATGCTGCTGAAACGGGTTTGAGGAGGCGGGAATCATGACAACCTACCGACACTGGCGACTGGAAACCGACGGGGAGGGGTTTGCCTGGCTGCATTTCGATCATGCCGACGCCTCCACCAATGTCCTCTCGTCCGAGGCACTTGCCGAGCTGGGAGAACTCATCGACCGCTTCCATCGACATCTCCCCCGCGGACTGGTCATTCTTTCCGCCAAATCCAAGGGTTTCATCGCCGGTGCCGATGTCAGGGAATTCACCCGCATCGAGAACCGCCGGCAGGCGCTGGACCTGATCCAGACCGCCCAGCGGCACTTTCACCGTCTGGAACGGCTTCCCTGCCCTACCATCGCCAGAATCCATGGTTTCTGCCTGGGCGGCGGCCTGGAACTGGCCCTGGCCTGCCATTACCGCGTCGCCTTGGAAGAACCCGGTACCCGCCTGGGTGTTCCCGAAATCCGCCTGGGCATCCACCCCGGATTTGGCGGCAGCGTGCGGCTGATTCGGCGGATCGGCGCACCCAAGGCGTTCGAAATGATGCTGAGCGGCAGGACCATCGACGCCCGGACGGCCAGACGCCTGGGCCTGGTGGACCACGCGGTGCCGGAGCGCCACCTGGACCGTGCCTGCCGACATCTGTTGCAGCATCCGCCCCGCCGCAAACGACCTGCCTGGTGGCTGAGACTCAGCGATACCGCACCTGTCCGCCCGCTTTTCGCCGAGCTGCTGCGGCGCCAGGTGGTCAAGCGGGCTCCGCCCAAACATTATCCCGCCCCCTATGCCCTGATCGATCTGTGGCAGCGTCACGGCGCCGGCTCCGACGCCATGTTCGAGGCCGAGGCCGAGTCGGTGGCCGATCTGATTCTGACCGAGACCTCGCGCAATCTGGTGCGGGTCTTTTTCCTCCGCGAACGGCTCAAAGGACATGGCCGCAAGGACAAAACCCCGTTCGAACAGGCCCATGTCATCGGCGCCGGGGTGATGGGGGGCGACATCGCCGCCTGGTGCAGCGTCCAGGGCCTCAAGGTCGGCATCCAGGACCGGGCCCCCGAATACGTCGCCCCCGCGGTGCAGCGCGCCTGGAGGCTGTTCGCCCGCAAGTTCAAACGCGGCCACGAACGAACCGCGGCCGGGGATCGTTTCATCCCCGACCCCAAGAGCCTGCAACTCGGACGGGCCGATGTGGTGATCGAGGCCATCATCGAGAACCTGGAGGCCAAGCGGAATCTGTTCAGAGATTTGGAGTCAAGCGTCAAATCCGACGCGCTGCTGGCGACCAACACTTCCAGCATCCCGCTGGAAGAACTGGCCGAGGCATTGCGGCAACCCGAACGCTTGGTGGGCCTGCACTTCTTCAACCCGGTGGCCAAGATGCAGCTGGTGGAGGTAGTGCGCGGCGTCCGGACCAGCGAGGCGTGTGCGGCAAAGGCAGCCGCTTTCGCCCACCGGATCGGCAAACTGCCGCTACCGGTCAGGAGTGCCCCCGGTTTCCTGGTCAACCGGGTGCTGATGCCCTATCTGATGGAAGCGGTGATCATGCTGGAGGAAGGGGTGCCGGCGGAAGCCATCGACCACGCCGCCACCGATTTCGGCATGCCCATGGGGCCCATCCTGCTGGCCGACACGGTGGGACTGGACATCTGTCTGGCGGTGGCCGACATTCTCAGCCGGCAGCTGGGCGGTGAGGTGCCCACCCTGCTGCGGGAGAAAGTCTCCGCGAAGCAGCTTGGCAGAAAGACCGGGAAAGGCTTCTATGCGTATAAACGAGGCAAACCCGTTGCCCGGAAACATGCCGAAAGCCCTCTGCCCCAAGAGGCCATCGAGGAAAGGCTGATTCTGCGGCTGCTCAACGAATGCGTGGCGGTGCTTGGGGAAAAGGTGGTGGAGGATGCCGATCTGGTGGATGCGGGGATGATCTTTGGCACCGGCTTTGCCCCTTTCCGGGGCGGGCCGATGCATTATCTGAAAAAGCGGGGTATCGAGGCGTGTTTGAACCGGCTGGAGGCCCTGACGCAGCGATATGGCGAGCGGTTCAAGCCGGACAAGGGTTGGGAAGGGCTGAAATGCGTCGGGCAATGAACTCCACCGTCAACCGCATCCTGGTGGCCGTCAGGCTTTTGATGCCGCGTTCAACCGCGGTACACCTTTCGCCGGTGCCCTACGCGAATGACAAGGACAATCAGGCAGTCGTCTTCTATTTTGCAGATGATGCGATAATCCCCGACACGATAACGCCATAAGCCACTCAGATGGCCAGTCAGGGGTTTTCCAAATCTTTTTGGGTCCTCGGATTGCGCCAAACGGTTTTGCAAAAAATCTCGTATGCGTTTTGCAGCCTGTCGATCCAGCCGGCGCAGCCACTTTCTTGCCTCACCGCTATACTCAATCGTCCAGGTCAAGCCCGCCCCACACTTCTTCCGCACTGTAACGGCGTTCCTGACCTTTCTTGAGGCGTTCTAGCACGAGCTCGGCTTCGTAAATATCTTCAAGATCTTCAAGATACTCCTCCAAGGCCTGGCGCAGATAAAAGGACATATGTCGTCCGGTATGCTCTGACAGATGCTTCAAACGGTCGTAAAGTTCATCCGGCAAACGGACAGCGAGTTGATGGGCCATTTCAGTATTGGTATACATTGATATACATGCAATGCATTCTACCTCGTATTTGCTTTTTGGGGAATGATCGAAAGTGCTGTATACAAGATGGGCAGGCCTGTTTGAACAAGCTGGAGGCCCTGACGCAGCGATATGGCGGGCGGTTCAAGCCGGACGGGGGTTGGAGAAAGCACCGGTGGGTCGAGTTTCCCACAATTTCTGTGGATAACTTTGTGGATTGATTGCTGACAACGGCTTCCAGCCGGCCTGGGGGCTGATTTCCCTTTTCCTTGGCAAAAATCTCTCCAGGGAAAATTGAGCATAAGAATTCAATGGCTTATGGGCACGCTTCGGCCATACGGCATTTATCGGTCAACTCTTGACAACGGCAAAATCAACACTCCTCGTTCTGTGCATATCTTTCCGCACCCCATTCCCGAAGGATCGAAACGGAACACGGAAATGGCGGCACACTCCACAGCAGCCGGGATAAAATGAGCGATTTTCCGTCTGTTCACGAAAGGAGCGCTATCATGTCCGATGACCGTCTCGTTTTTCATCACCGCCGCGGGCTCTACGACCGGACCCAGCCGCCGGGCTTCCTGGAAAAAATCGGCGTGCATTATTACCGCCGCCTGGCCGAGAAAGCCGGCCTGCGTGAAGCGCCCCCCCCTCGGATAGAGGATCTTCCAGGCGACGACCTGCTGGAACAACAGGCCCGACAGATCACCACCGACAACGCCCTGATCGCCCTCGCGCTCGGGGCCGTCACCACGATGGTCACGGTGTGGGTGGAGGTCGAATATGCCCCGCGGCTGGAAAGCTGGGATTACTGGCTGCTGCAAGGCGGCGTCACGGCGGTGATGCTGGCGCTGGAGTTTCTCACCCTGTTCTGGACTTCCCTCAGGTCGGTGCACAGCCTCGCCAGGTTGACGGGACACGACCGGGTGGAAGGCGACCCCCTGTTGCCCGGCGACGATACCGTCGCCAATATCCTGGCGCGGGCCGCGCTGGAAGTCCCGGACCCGGTGGTCCGCTATCTGGGGGTCGATCCGCTGAAATACATCTCGAAATCGAAATTGTTGCTCATCGGCCTGCTGTACAAGGCCAAGGTGGTGCTGACCAGCGTGGCGGCGAAGTTTCTGTTGCGGCGCGCCCTGGGACGAAGCGGCCTGCGTGTCTATGCGCCCTGGGTGGCGGTACCCATCACCGCCTTCTGGGACGCCTGGGTCATCTACAAGGTGGTGTGCGAGGCCCGGCTGCGCCTGTTCGGCCATCGCCTGGCCCAATACCTGGCCAATGAGATCCTCACGCCGGAGCTGTTCGACCACCTCTCCCCCCTGGCCCGCGAAGGGGCGGTCAGAGCCGTCGCCACCACCATGGTGCTCACGGAGAACTACCACCCCAACATGCTGATATTGCTGGTGCAGATCAGCGCGGCGGTCGGCATTCTGGAAGATCGGAAAGACTACGACGACTGGGAGGAATTCAAACAGTTGCTGGCCGAGGTCTCCGCCAAAGAGCGCAATTTTCTCCTTGACCTGGTGGCCGTCTCCGCCGCCTTCGACGGTAAATTGTCACGGCGGGAAAAGCAATTGCTGCCCGAAGCCTTCGGGGAACATGCCCCGGTGTATTTGGAACGGATCGAAACCCTGAAGGATCACTTGGTCAATGGCCGGCTCCATGCCGCCAAGGCATTGTGCAAACTGGATTTCGAGGCCGGATGAGCGGATGCCCCCCTTCTCCGCCCGGGAAGCAGGGGGGATCCAGCGGTCAGGACACTTTCTCGATTCTTTCCAGCGCCTTTTCCAGATTCTCCAGGCTGGTGGCGATCGAGATCCGGGCGTGGCCCGGCGCGCCGAAGGCCGTCCCCGGCACCAGCGCCACACCGGCCTGCTCGATCAGGTATTCCGCCAGGGCCAGATCGTCTTTCAGCCCCAGTTTCGCCGTCAACCCCGAAACGTCTGGAAACAGATAGAACGCCCCGTCGGCGGGAAGGCAGGAGACCCCGTCGATGGCGTTGAGCCTCTCGACCACGAAATCATGCCGCTGTTTGAACGCCTTCACCATTTCCCGGACGCAAGCCTGATCCCCTTCCAGGGCGGCTCTGGCCGCGGCCTGAGAGATGGAGGTGGGGTTGGAGGTGCTCTGGGACTGGATTTTCTTCATCGCCGCGATCACCGCCTTCGGACCTGCGGCATAGCCGATCCGCCAGCCGGTCATGGAGTAGGCCTTGGAAACGCCGTTGAGCACCATCGTGCGGTCGTAGAGGTCGGGGCAGACGTTGAGGATGTTGGTGAAACCGCCCTCTTCCCATACGATGTGCTCGTACATGTCGTCGCTGGCGATCACGATCCGGGGGTGCGCGCGCAGCACCTCGCCCAGGGCGGCCAGCTCCTCGCGGCTGTAGACCATCCCCGTGGGATTGGAAGGACTGTTGAGGACGAACAGCTTGGTTCCGGGTGTGATCACAGCTTCCAGCTGCTCCGGGGTGATCTTGAACCGCTGCGCCTGGCCCGCCTCGACCACCACCGGCTTCCCGCCCGCGAGCAACGCCATGTCGGGATAGGAAACCCAGTAGGGGGCGGGAATGATCACCTCGTCGCCGTCGTCGAGCAGCGCCTGGGCCAGGTTGTAGAAACTCTGCTTGCCGCCGCACGAAACCAAGACTTGATCGGCCTGATATTCCAGCCCGTTGTCGCGCCGGAACTTATCCACCACCGCCTGTTTCAAAGCAGGGATACCGTCCACCGGAGTGTATTTGGTCATCCCCGCCCGGATGGCCTCGATGGCCGCCTGTTTGATATGATCGGGGGTGTCGAAATCGGGTTCCCCGGCCCCCAGGCCGATCACGTCCCTGCCCGCGGCGCGCATGGCGGCGGCCCTGGCGGTCACTGCCAGGGTGGGTGACGGTTGGATGCGGTTGACGCGCTTGGAAAGTGTGATGCTCATGGAAACTGCCTGCTGTCTGCGAGAGAATTCAAGGTTATGAAACCCACCGGAATCAGTTCGAGACGCGCCTTGTACAAAAAGGCGCTCGATGCCGCCCGCCAGAAGGAAACGGCAAACCCGGACATGATACCCGAAGGCAAACGCACGCTGAATCCTTCGGCGGCGAAAAAATTCCGCATCCACAGCGATTTCGAGCCGGCGGGCGATCAGCCGGAGGCCATCGCCAAGCTGATTTCGGGGCTGCGAAACGGCGAACTGCACCAGACCCTGCTGGGCGTGACCGGCTCCGGCAAGACCTTCACCATGGCCCACGTGATCGAGCAAATGCAGCGCCCGGCGATGATCCTGGCACCCAACAAGACCCTGGCGGCGCAGTTGTACGGGGAGATGAAATCCTTCTTTCCCGAAAACGCGGTGGAATATTTCGTCTCCTATTACGACTACTACCAGCCCGAGGCCTACATGCCGGCCTCCGACACCTATATAGAGAAAGACGCCTCTCTCAACGAACACATCGAGCAGATGCGCCTGTCGGCCACCAAGGCCCTGCTGGAACGGCGTGACGTGGTGATCGTCGCCACCGTCTCCTCCATCTACGGCCTGGGCGAGCCGGCCTCCTATTTCGAGATGGTGCTGCATCTGGTGCGCGGCGACCTGATCGACCAGCGCAAGCTGATCCGGCGGCTGGCCGAACTCCAGTACACCCGCAACGACACCGAACTGCGCCGGGCCACCTTCCGCGTCCGGGGCGACGTGATCGACATCTATCCGGCCGAATCCGAGCGCGAGGCGCTGCGGGTGGAGATGTTCGACGACGAAATCGAACACCTGAGCCTGTTCGACCCCCTGACAGGGGAGGTCATCAGCCCGGTGGCCCGTTACACCGTCTATCCCAAGACCCATTACGTCACCCCCCGCCAGACGCTGCTCAAGGCGATCGACTCGATCAAGGAGGAACTGCGCGAAAGGCTGGTGACCCTCAGAAAGGACAACAAGCTGGTGGAGGCCCAGCGCCTGGAACAGCGCACCCGCTTCGACCTGGAGATGATCCTGGAAGTGGGTTACTGCTCCGGCATCGAGAATTACTCCCGTTATCTCTCCGGCCGGGCCGCCGGCGAGCCGCCTCCGACCCTGTTCGATTATCTGGCCGACGACGCCATCCTGTTCATCGACGAAAGCCACGTCACCGTCCCCCAGATCCGCGCCATGTACCGCGGCGACCGCTCGCGCAAGGAAACCCTGGTGCAATACGGCTTCCGGCTGCCTTCGGCGCTCGACAACCGGCCGCTCACCTTCGAGGAGTTCGAGGCCCGGGCTCCGCAGCGGATCTATGTCTCGGCCACCCCGGGCCCCTACGAGCGCGAGCATTCCAGCAGCGTGATCGAACAGGTGGTGCGCCCCACGGGACTGGTGGACCCGGAAGTGGAAGTCCGCCCGGCCCTCAGTCAGGTGGACGACCTGCTGTCGGAGATCCATCTGCGGACGGCGCAAAACGAACGGGTGCTGGTCACCACCCTGACCAAGCGCATGGCCGAGGATCTGACCGACTACCTGATGGAACACGGCGTCCGGGTGCGGTATCTGCATTCGGACATCGATACCGTGGAACGGGTGGAGATCATCCAGGATCTGCGCAAGGGGGAATTCGACGTACTGGTGGGCATCAATCTCCTGCGGGAGGGACTGGACATGCCCGAAGTCTCATTGGTGGCCATTCTCGATGCCGACAAGGAAGGATTCCTGCGCTCCACGGTGTCGCTGATCCAGACCATCGGCCGCGCCGCCCGCAACGTCCGCGGCAAGGCGATTCTCTATGCCGACACTATCACCCGGTCCATGCGCCAGGCCATCGACGAAACCGAGCGCCGCCGCGCCAAACAGATCGCCTACAACGAGCAACACGGCATCACCCCCCGCTCCACCACCCGCTCCCTGGACGACATCCTGGAGCTGCCGGTGCCCGGCGCGGGCGCCAAAAGAGGCCGCCCGGTGGCCGAGAAAAAAGCCGGCTACGACACCCGGCCCAAGTCACCGAAGGAAGCGGCGAAGTTGATCAAGCAACTGGAAGAACGCATGTATCAACACGCCCGGGAACTTGAATTCGAGGAAGCGGCGCGGCTTCGCGACGAAATCGCGGCGATGAAACGGCAACTCGCCGGGTAGAGATCCCCCCCCCATGCGGCTATACTTCCCTGACCATCAACCCTATCATTCATTCCACACACATGGACAAGAACATCCGCTGGCACCACGCCACCGTTTCGCGCCAGGATCGGGAAAAACTCAACGGCCACCGAAGTTTCATCCTATGGTTCACCGGTCTGTCCGGCGCGGGTAAATCCACCCTCGCCCATCGGGTGGAAGAGCTGCTCTACCTGCGCGGTTGCCGCACCTACGTCTTCGATGGCGACAACGTCCGCCACGGCTTGTGTTCCGACCTGGGCTTCAGCCTCGAGGACCGGCACGAAAACATCCGCCGTATCGGCGAGATGAGCAAGCTTTTCATCGAGGCCGGCGTCATCGCCCTCACCGCCTTCATCTCCCCTTTCCGAAAGGACCGGGATCTGGTCAGGGCGCTGGTGGACGAAGGGGATTTCATCGAGATTTTCTGCAACACCCCCATCGAGGTCTGCGAACAACGCGACGTCAAGGGTCTCTATCAAAAGGCCCGGCGGGGGGAAATCAAGGACTTCACCGGCATCTCCTCCCCCTACGAGCCGCCGGAAAACCCGGAAATCGTCGTCAACACCGGTTCCGACCCCCTGGACGTCTGCGCCCGCCAGATCCTGGACTACCTGGAACGAAACGACAAGATCGCCCTGATTCCTCATTCGGAACAACGCTGGGAGTTCATTCGTGAGAATTAAAAAAGCCGTCTTCCCCGTCGCGGGACTGGGAACCCGCTTCCTTCCCGCCACCAAGGCCAACCCCAAGGAAATGCTACCGGTGGTGGACAAGCCCCTGATCCAGTATGCGGTGGAAGAAGCCGCGGCGGCGGGAATCGAATTGATGGTGTTCGTCACCGGACGCAACAAGCGCGCGATCGCCGACCACTTCGACAAAGCTTACGAACTGGAAGTCGAACTGGAAAGCCGGGGCAAAAACGACAAACTCGAGATGATCCGCGCGATTCCCCCCAGGGGCGTCAGCTGCGTCCATATCCGCCAGGCGGAAGCCCTGGGTCTGGGACACGCCGTGTTGTGCGCCCGGCCGGTGATCGGCGACGATCCCTTCGCGGTGATCCTGGCCGACGATCTGATAGAAAACGGCGCCGACAATTGTCTCCGCCAGATGGTGGAAATCTACGAAGCCCACAGGCTTTCGGTCCTGGCGGTGGAAGAGATTCCCCCGGAGGCCACCGGCAGTTACGGCGTGATCGCCACTTCGAACATGAACGGAAACACCGTGCGGGTCGAGGGCATCGTGGAAAAACCCAGGCCGGAGGAGGCGCCATCCAATCTGGGGGTGGTGGGCCGGTACATTCTGACGCCGAGGATCTTCCCCTTGCTCGAAACCCTCGGCAAGGGCGCGGGGGGCGAAATCCAGCTCACCGACGCCATCGCCAGACTGCTCGAATACGAAACGGTCTACGCCTACCGCTTCCAGGGCAAGCGCTACGATTGCGGTTCCAAGCTGGGTTATCTCGAGGCCACGATCGATCACGCCCTCAAACATCCGGAGGTGGCGGAAGAATTCAAGGCCTACCTCCAAAGCCTCGAACTGGAATAAAGACACCGGCCATGGCCCTCATCAGGCTGCTTTTGCTGGCGGTGACGGCGGTCTTTCCCCTCCTTTCCGTGGCCACACTCCAACTCACCCCGGCAGAGCGCGACTGGCTGCGGGAACATCCGGTCATCCGCCTGGGCGTGGACGAGGGATACGCGCCTTATTCCTACTTCGATGATGAAGGACGCTTCAAGGGAGCCGCGGCGGACTTCTCGCAGCGGCTCGAAAAACTGCTGGGTATCCGCTTCGAACCGGTGGGGGGACTGAAATGGCCGCAGCTTCTGACGGCGGTGCGCGAGCGGGAAATCGACGTCATCGCCACGGTCGTCAAACTGCCGGAACGCGAATCCTTCCTCCACTTCACCCGGATCTACCTTCCCACCCCGCTGGTCGTCATGACCCGGCGGGAACAGCCGCAACTCAAAAGCGCCCGCGAGCTCGCCTCCATGACCGTGCTGCTGGTGCGGGGATATTCGTCGGCCATCCAGGCGCTCCAGCGCTACCCGGGCATCCTCCCAGTATGGGTGGACACGCCGCTGGAGGGGCTACGCGCCGTGGCCGCAGCGGAAGCCGACGCCTACGTGGGCGTGCTGGGGATCAACACCTGGCTGAGTCAGAATAACGGCATCTCCAACCTCAAGGTCAACACTGCCTTCGACATGGTCAAAAACGGCCAGCGGCTGGGCGTGCGCAAGGACTGGCCCCAGCTCGCCGGGATTCTCGACAAGGCCCTGGGCGCGATCGCTCCCGAAGAGCAGGCGCAAATCTTCAGGAAATGGATTCCGGTGGATTCGGAAGCCATCCCCGTCCTGGGCACCGGCCTCACCCTGGCCGATCTGGAGTGGTTCCGCAACCTGGGACCGCTGAGAATCGGCTATTTCCACCGCGCCTACCCCTTTTCCTTCCGCAACGACAAGGGACAGGCGGATGGGGTGGCCGGGGAAATCCTGAGATGGATCAAGGATCACACCAATGCCGCCTTCGAATACATTCCCCACGAAAGACCAGCCGAGCTGCTGGCCGGCTTGAGAAACGGCGAACTGGACATCGCCACCGTCGCCACCCTCAATACCGACTTTCCGGCCGGCATCCATCTGACCAGCCCTTTCCTACGCTCGACCCTGATGATCTTCGCCAAGGGAGAATCCCGGTTCTCGGGCGCCGAGGCCGAACTTTACGGTCTCACGGCAGCGGCCTACCGCCATGGGCCCGTCTATGAATATCTGAAACGCCGCCCCCGGATCACGGTGGTGGGCATGAACACCCTCCGGGAAACCCTGGAAGCCGTATCCCTTGGCAGATCCGACGTGGCCATCTTGGACGCCACCCTGGGACTGCGGGCTTTGAGCCAATGGGGATTGGAATCGGTCCATCCGCAGGCCCCTTTGCAGGGGGCCTCCAGCGCCCTGCGCCTGGGCGTACGCATGGACCGGCCAAGGCTGGCGCGGCTGCTGGACCAGCTCATTCTGGCGATGCCTCCCTCCGAGCAGGCCGCCATCCTGTCCCACTGGTTCGCCTTGCCGACGGGCGGCCTCCGGCCCGGAAAGGTGCTGCAATGGCTGGGCATCGCCGCAGCTCTGCTGCTGCTCATGATCCTGTTGTTCCTGCTCTGGAACCGCTCGGTCAAACGGGCGCTGGCGCGGCATCAGGCCAGGGAGAAAGCGTTGCTGGCCGAGGCGGTGGAACGGCAGCGGCTGCTGGAAACCGTCTTCGAGGCCATCCCGGATCTTTTCTTCCGCGTGGACGCGGACGGCACCATTCTCGACCACCACGCCAACGATTCCTCGGAACTCTATGTCCCGCCGGAACATTTCCTGGGCAGGAAAATGCAGGATGTCCTGCCCGCGCATCTGGCGGACACGCTGAAAGACATCCTCTGCCGGATACGGCTGAGCCGAAACCCCATCCCGTTCGAATACTGGCTGACGGTGCCCAAGGGGCGCCGCTGTTTCGAAGCCCGCTTCAACCGGATCGAGAACAGCGACCAGCTCGTCATCCTGATTCGCGACATCACCGAACGCAAACAGGCCGAGGAATCCCTGCGCCAGGCCCGCGACGAACTGGAAAAACGGGTCGGAGAGCGCACCCGCGAACTCGCCGCCGCAAACCGGGAACTGGAATCGTTCACCTACGCGGTTTCCCACGATTTGCGCGCGCCGCTCAGGGCCATCCGGGCGTTTCAACAAGCGCTGGTGGAAGATTACGGCGACCGCCTCCCCACGGAAGGCCGCGCGTATCTGGACGAAATCGCCGCCGCCTCGAAACGCATGGGAGAACTCATCGAAGGGCTGCTCAACCTGTCGAGAACCAACCACGGCAAACTGGAACGCGCGCCCCTGCGGGTGGACAAGATCGCCCGGGAGATATTCGATCAGTTACTGCGTCACGAACCACAACGCTGCGTGACCCTGGACATCCAGGGCCCCATCGAAGTGGAAGCCGACCCGCGCCTGACCCGGACCTTGCTCCAGAATCTGCTGGAAAACGCCTGGAAATATACCCGCCACACGGAACAGCCACGGATCAGACTCTACAGTGAAATCAGAAACGGAGAACGGATCGTCTGCATCGAAGACAACGGGGCCGGTTTCGACATGGCGCTGTCGGACAAACTGTTCCAACCTTTCCAACGGCTTCATTCCCGGGATGAATTCCCCGGACTGGGTATCGGTCTGGCGACGGTCCGCCGAATCGTCGAACGCCATGGCGGATGGATCCGGGGAGAAGGCCGGCCGGGCCAGGGCGCCCGTTTCTGCTTCACCCTGCCCAAGGCTTGAACGGCGATGTCGAAAAAACTCAGGATTTTGCTCATCGAGGACGACCCCACCGATTTCCGCCTCATCAACCGCCACCTTTCCCGCGCCGGCCTGGATATCGAAACCCGGCGGGCCGGCAACGCCTCCCAGCTGCGCGCGATCCTGGAAAACGGCGACCGCTGGGACATCATTCTCACCGACTACGCCCTGCCGGACATCGATATCGAAACCGGGCTTTCCAGGCTCATGGAACGTTACCCCCAGACGCCCATCATCATGGTTTCGGGCACCTTGGGCGAAGAGCGGGCGGTGGAGATGCTCAAGGCCGGCCTGGAGGACTTCGTCTGCAAGGACAACCTTTCCAGACTGGTCCCGGCAATCCTGCGGGCATTGAAAAACTCGGAAATCAGGCGGGAAAAAGAGGCCTCCGAGGCGCGCTCGCGCATGTGGACCACGGCCTTCGAACACGCCGCGGTGGGAATTTTCATCACCGATCCCGATTGCCGTATTCTGGAAACCAACCGCGCCTTTTCGCAGATCATGGGATATCCCCACGATGAAATCGTGGGCCGGACGCCCGGGGTGTGGAAATCCGGTCATCACGACCGGGATTTTTATCAATCCATGTGGAACAGCCTGCAAACGACGGGACAGTGGCGGGGGGAAATCCGCAACCGCCACCGTTCGGGGAAGCTGGTGGATCAATGGCTGACCATCAGCGCCGTCAAGGACGACACGGGCTCGGTGACCCATTATGTGGCGATGTTCTCGGACATCAGCCGCCTCAAAGAGACGGAACGGCAACTGGAATATCTGGCCCATCACGACATCCTGACCGATCTGCCCAACCGGATGCTGTTCAACACCCGTCTGGAACAGGCGATCGAACACGCCCGGCGCCGGCAAACGATGCTGGCGGTGCTTTTTCTGGACCTGGACCGCTTCAAACACATCAACGACAGTTTCGGCCACGCGGCCGGAGACGCGCTGCTGAAAGAGGTCGCCCGCCGCCTCCGCGGCAACAT
This sequence comes from Methylothermaceae bacterium, assembly GCA_026981855.1. GTDB lineage: Bacteria > Pseudomonadota > Gammaproteobacteria > Methylococcales > Methylothermaceae > Methylohalobius. The sequence continues at coordinate 20,213 of JALSIB010000013.1, forward strand.
CCGGGCCGAAGACACCGCCGCCCGCCTCGGCGGCGACGAATTCTGCCTGCTGCTCGATCCCATTCACACGAAAGAGGACGCCGCCACCGTGACCGGAAAGATCCTGACGGCGTTTCAGCAGCCTTTCAGGGTGGAAAACCAGGAAGTCCACGTCACCCCCAGCATCGGCATCAGCGTCTTTCCCCGGGACGGGAAAGACGCCGCCACCCTGTTCCGCAATGCCGACGCAGCCATGTATCAGGCGAAAAGCCAGGGCAGCAACGGATTCGCCTTCTACTCGAAAACCCTCACGGACCGGGCGTTCGAGCAGGTCATGCTGGAAAACGCCCTGCACAAGGCGATTCAGAATCGGGAATTACGGCTGTATTTCCAACCCCAGGTGGAGATGCGCACGGGAAAACTGATCAGTGCGGAGGCATTGCTGCGGTGGGAACATCCGGACATGGGGATCATTCCCCCTTCAAGATTCATCCCCCTGGCCGAGGAAACCGGCCTGATTCTCGCCATGGGCGCCTGGGTGTTTCAGGCGGGATGCCTGCAAGCCAAAAACTGGCTGGACAGGGGCCTCCACCCGGGCCGTCTCAGTCTCAATGTCTCCGGCGCCCAGATCCGCCAGGGGAAACTTGTGGCCGAGGTGGAACGCGCGCTTGCGGAATCCGGCCTGCCCCCGGCGTCGCTGGAACTGGAAGTGACCGAAGGCTTCATCATGGAAAAGGCGGAACATTCCATCGAAATCCTCGAGCGCTTGCGCGGCATGGGCGTCAGCCTTGCCATCGACGATTTCGGCACCGGCTATTCGTCCCTGTCCTACCTCAAGCGCCTGCCCATCCAGCGGCTGAAGATCGACCAGTCCTTCGTCCGCGACATTCCCGGCGACCCCGACGACATGGCGATCTGCCGGGCCGTCATCGCCCTCGGCCGCAGCATGGGGCTGGACATCATCGCCGAAGGCGTGGAAACCGGGGCGCAGCGCCGGTTCCTGCTGGAGCACGGCTGCCACAACGGGCAGGGCTTTCTTTTCAGCCGCCCCCTCCCGGCCCTGGAATTCGAACGAAAGTGGTTGAGCCGGCCGCCACAAGGGATCGAAGCGCCATAACGCGCTCTCCCATACGGGCCGTTTCGTTTCCCGGCGGCGTATAATATCCCCCCATGAGCTTCCATGAACTCAACGCCCGCTTCCGCAGGCTGTATCAGGAGCATCCGGCATGGCGCCTGTTGCGGGTGGAAAACGCGCCGTTGATCCTGGCCTTCGTCGCCGACCTGTTCGAGGAAACCAACGAGATCCCCTTCGGCCGCGCCAAGGTCGCCCTGGACACCGAGCTGGAGGAATGGCGCCGGCAAGGGGTGTTGGAAAGCGAAGTCAACGCCACCACTTATCTGCGTCAGTGGATTCAGGCCGGGTGGCTGAGGGAGCTGGACGACAATCTGAGCAAGACCGATGCCTGCGAGATCGCCCTGCGGTTTTGCCACCAGCTGGAACAACGGGAAAGCCACGCCACCGCCTCGCATCTTCGAATCGTCCAGGACGCGGTCCGCGACCTGTCGGTGGCCCTCAACCCCGACCCCAAGGAACGGATCGCCCTGCTGGAAGCCCGCAAGGCCGAAATCGAAAGGGAACTGTCGGACCTGGAAGCGGGCATCGTCCACGAGCTTTCCGAGGCGGAACAGCGGGAACGGATGATCGAGGTCTATCAACTGGCGGCGGTGCTGACGGGAGACTTCAGGCGGGTGGAGGACGAGATCCGCCGCATCGACCAGGATCTGCGGGTACAGATGATCGAATCGGGCGGCAGCCGTGGCGACGTCATCCTCAACCTGCTGGAACAGGAACAGCTGCTCGCCGACAGTGACGCCGGACGCGCCTTCGAGGGATTCTTCCAGCTGTTGTGCGACCAGAACCGCAGCACCGAACTGCGGGAACAGCTGAAAAAGATTCTCGCTCTTCCCGCCGCCCGGCATTTGAGCGAGCGGCAAAGGCGTTATCTCGGCAAACTCATGCGCGAACTGACCCGGGAGAGCGAACGGGTGTTCCAGGTGCGCCGCCGTACCGAGGAGAAACTGCGGCAATTCATCGAAAGCGGCACCGCCAACGAAATGCGCGCCGTGGACCGGCTGCTGGGCCGGCTGGAGCGGATCGCCGTCGGATTCAAGGACGGCGACCTCCCCTTGCGCCGGGAAACGAGCCTCACCCTCGCCAGTGGAAAGCCCAGGTTCCAGTCGCCGGCCAGCCTGGGACTGAAATGGCCGGAAGCGCGGCTCGACACCCGGGGCGTGGAGGAACAGGCGGCCAGCCGCACCCCCGGCGGGATCGTCCTGGAACAACTGCTGACGGTCCAGGCGATGGAGGTGGCGGCAAAGATCCGCGACGCCCTGGAAAACAGCCCGCTTCCCCTCGGCATCGCCGCCCTGATCGAAAGACTGCCGGTAGAAGCCGGACTGGAGGAACTGGTGGCCTTCCTGCGGGTCGCAAGTGCCGTGGACGCCACCCGCCTGCCCGGCCGTGAAACCGTGACGATCCGCGACCGCAACGGTCAGCGGCTGCGGGTCGAGATCCCCCGTTTCCTGCTCGCCAGGGAGCAGTTTCCGGACGATCTGGAAGAAATCCAGCTGTGACCACCTGACGAACACTCTTTGGCCAATGACATGAATCAGGAACAAGCCGACTTTTTCGAACTGCTGCGGGGGAAAAGCAACGACCTGTCCCCCGCCGAACCCGCCTCTCCGCCGCCGCAGGAAGAAACGGCCGCCAGCATGGAATCCGAGCCGCAGCGGGCCGCCGAGGAAGGACAGGAAGCGGGCCGCCTGCCCCCCGAAGCGCGCCGCGCCCTGGTCGGGCTGCTGCGCCACGGGGTCGTCATGGCGAGCGACAAGCGCCGCATGTTCGAGTCCCTGTGCCGCCACCGCGAACCCATCCAGGCGCATCTGGCGGACATGTACCTGCGGCTGGTGGTGGACGAACAGGCGGGGATGGCGCTGGTGCTGCAAAGACAGCCGGAAGATCCCGGCGAGGACGTCACCACCCTGATCAGCCGTCGCCCCCTCACCCTGTACGACACCCTGCTGCTCCTGGTGCTGCGCAAGCACTATCAGGAACGCGAGACGGCCGGCGAGCAGCGGGTGATGATCGACAGCGAACGGATCGAGAACGCGCTGCGGCCGTTCCTGCCCCTCACCCAGAGCAGCCGCGGCGACCGGCGGCAGTTGAGCGGCGCCCTGAAAGCCATGAAGGAGCGCCGCATTCTGGCCGCCGTGCGGGGCGAGGAGGACCGCTTCGAGATCACGCCGGTGATCCGCTACGTGGTCGGCGCCGAATTCCTCGAGCGGTTGCTGGAGGAATACCGGAAACTGGCCGCAGCCGCCGCTTCCGGGGACGCATCATGAACACCACTCGTTTTCTCCGCATTCCGGCGGTGAATGGAAAAACCGGATAAGGCCATGACCCAAAACAACGTTCAATCCCTGTTCCAGTGTGGCGCCATCCGCCTGTGCGAATTGTCGGTCTACAACTGGGGTTCGTTTCACGGCCTCCACACCGCCCGCATCGACCCCCGGGGCACCCTCGTCACCGGCGACAACGGGGCCGGCAAATCCACCCTGGTGGACGCCCTAATGGCGCTTTTGCTGCCTGCCGGCAGGGCCACCTTCAACATCGCCGCCGCCCAGGGGGACCGCAGCGACCGCAGTCTGCTCTCCTACATCCGCGGCAGTTACGGCAGCGCCCATGACGGCGGCCGCACCCGGGTGCTGAACAAGCGCGAAGGGGCGGTGGTGACCGGCCTGCGCGCCCTCTACCGGGCCGACGACGGCTCCGGGATCACCCTGGCGGCGCTGTTCTGGATCGCCCATGCCGGCAGCGCCCTGGCCGATCTCAAGCGGATCTACGTGGTCGCGCGCCGCGATCTGGGCCTCAAGGAACTGCTCGACGCCTTCGGCGACGGAGACATCCGGAGCCTGAAGCAAACCCTTCGCCGCGACCCCGCCATCCAATACGGCGACGACCGTTTCACCGAATACCAGGAAAGCTACCGCCGCCTGCTCCATTTGGATAACCCCAACGCCCCCGCCCTGCTGGCCCGGGCTCTGGGGTTGAAGAAGATCGACGACCTCACCGCCCTGATCCGCAATCTGGTGCTGGAGCCCAGCACGGTACGCGACGACGCCCGCCAGGCGGTGAACGAATTCGCCGACCTGGTGGGCATTCACGAGCAGCTCCTGGACGCCCGCCGTCAGCAGGGGGCCCTGGCCGAACTCCCCCAGGTGGAAAAGGAATTGCGACAGGCCGAAACCGAGCTGCGGCGACTGGATGCGGAACTGGCCGCGCTGCCGGTGTGGTTCGGGCTGCAATGCGCCTCGCTGTGGCGGCAACGGGAACAAACCATCGCCGCCGAACTGACGCAGGCCAACCGCCGGCTGGAGGAACTGGAACGTCACCTCGCCGCAGGAGAAGAGCGGGTCGAACGCTGTCATGCCGACTACCTGCAGGCCGGCGGCGAACGCATCGAACTGCTGAAGAAGGAACTGGAAACCGCCCGGGAGAAGCTCGCCGAAGTCAACCGCCGCGCCGCCGACTACCAGAAAACCGCGACCCGCCTGGAGCTGGACGCCACCCTGAGTGAACCGGCGTTTCTGGCCAATCAGAGCCGGGCCACACAGGCCCGGGAACGCATCGAAGGGGAAAAGATCCAGGCCCAGGACCACTTCGCCGCCCTGTCCGCCCGGCTGGGCAACGCCCAGGAAACGCGGCGGCAGCTGGAGGAGGAAATCGCCGTCATCGAGGCCCGCCCCGACTCCAACATCGACCCCAGGTTCCAGCAATTGCGCGACGAGATGGCCGCCGCCCTGTCGCTGGACAGGAGCCGGTTGATGTTCCTCGGCGAACTGGTGGACGTGAAGGAGGCGGAACGCCCCTGGCAGGGGGCCATCGAACGGGCGCTGGGAGGGCTCCGCACCACCCTGGCGGTGCCGGAAGGGGACTTTCCCCTGGTCACCCGCTGGCTCAACCAACGCCACACCGGGCTCCACGTGCGGGTCCAGGTGGTGCGCGCCGCCTCCGGACAGGCCGAATTCCTGGAAGACGGTTTCCTGCGCAAGCTGGTGTGGCGGGAACACCCTTACCGGGAGTGGGTAAAACATCATCTCGCCCGGTTCGATCTCCATTGTGTCGCCGACACCGAAACCCTGGACCGCACGCCGTTTTCCATGACCCGTCAGGGGCTGGTGCACCTGGAGCGGGGACGGTTCGAAAAGAAGGACCAGCAACGCATCGACGACCGCCGCGCCTGGCAACTGGGATTCTCCAACAAGAACCGGCTGGCGTTGCTGAAACAGGACGCGAAACGGCTCGAGGAAGAGACCGCCGCGCTGCAGACCGGCGTCGCCCGCGCCCGCCGGGATCTGGACGCCCTCGGCCGGCGCGAAGGTCTGTGGGAAAGGCTGACAGCCTTCCGCTGGGAGGAAATCGACGTTCCCTGGTGGCAGACCCGGGTCGGGCGCCTGGACGAGGATCTGACGCAATTGCAACAGGCGGGCGGCGACCTGGCCAAGGCCCGGCAGCGATGGGAGCAGGCCAAGGCCGAACTGCAACGCCGCCAGAAGGAACGGGCGGAACGCCAGGAACAGCTGGGTATCTTGAAAAACCGGCTGGAAAATGCCCGCGCCCAGCGGCAGCGGGCCCTGAAAGCGGCCGAACCCGGCATGGAGGAAACGCTGCGGGAGGGTCTGCAAAGAAAGACGGGGCTGTTGAAAGACGCGCAACTGGAAGAGGCGGCCAAGATCGAGGCCGGGCACCGTCAGCGCATCGAGTCCCAACGGATCACGGTGCGCAACCGCAGGGAACGCGCCAGCCGCACCGCCGTGGGCATCATGACCGGTTTCCGCACCCGCTGGGAAGTCATCGCCGCCGACTGGGGCGTCGATCTGGCCAGCCTGACCGATTATCTGGGCCATCTGGACCGGCTGCAACGGGAGGGACTGCCGCAGCTGGTGGAAAAATTCCGCGAACGCCTCAACCGCCACACCACCCAGTCCCTGGCCCGGCTCCGTTCGCGCATCGACTCCGAGCGCGAGGACATCTTCGACCGCATCACCACCATCAACGGGGTGCTGAAACGCACCGAATTTCGCCCCGGCAGCTATCTCAGGCTCGGCATCAAGAACGAACAACACGAACATGTGCAGCATTTCAACCGGCTGCTGCAACAGGTGATGGCGCAAGTCACCAGCGACGACCACGAGGCCCGCTTCACCGGCCTCCAGGCGGTGATCGAAATCCTCGACAAGGCCAGCAACCCGGCCTCGGCCCACACCCTGGAAAGTCTGCGGCTGCTCGACCCAAGGCATCAACTGTCCTTCTACGCCGAGGAGATCGGCAGCGCCGACGGCGAGGTCCGCGACGTGCTGATGTCCTCGAGCGGCAAATCCGGCGGGGAAAAGGAATCGTTCGCCGGCACTATCGTCGCCGCCAGCCTGGCTTACGTCCTCACGCCCGACGGCAGCGACCGGCCCGTCTACAGCACCGTGTTCCTGGACGAGGCCTTCTCCAATACCGCCGAGGCGGTCAGCCGCCGGGTGCTGCGGGTATTCAGGGAGCTGCACCTACACGTCAACCTGATCACCCCTTACAAGAACCTCAACCTCGCCCGTGAATCGGCGCGCTCGCTGTTGATCGTCGAACGGGACGCCACCTCCCACGAAAGCCGCCTGTGTGAAGTCACCTGGGAGGAAATCGACCGCCAGCTGGACGCCCGTGCCCGGGAGATGGGGGTGGTGGCCACGGCGGGGGCCGAAGCCCCGTAAGGACAGCAAATGGCAAACGAAGCCGCCTGGGGGCTCCTGCCCGATCAAGTGATCACGGCGCTGCGCCGGCGCGAATGGGAAAACACCGCCCGTCTGCGTGCCCGCCTGGACGGCAGCCGCCCCTTTCCCATCCGCTTCTCCCTCAAGCCCCCCACCGCCAGCCAGGCGTTGGAGAATCTGGATCACTTCCGCCGCTTCGTGCGGTTGTGGCAAGACTGGCCCCATCCCTCCCTCATTCGATGGGAAAGCAGGCACTGGCGCCGCCTGGGCAGACAGGACATACCCGTCGCCGTGCAAATCGATTCCATGTCCCGGCTGATAGACATCCTCGGCCCCGGCGCCCGCGCCCGAAGCCGGCGCTGGCAGACCTTGATGGAGCCTCTGCTGGAGCTGGAGCCCCGTCTTTCCCCCGTCCTGGTCCGCCATCTCACGGCCCTGGAAGAAATGGGCGAGGAGGAGACCCGGCTGCTGGCCAGGCTGCTGCCGCAGCTGCGGGCGGGCATGGGACAGGGCGATTATCTGAGGGCTCTGCCGGTCAGGGAAGTGGACACCAAATTCGTCGAAACCCGTCAGCGGTTGATCGGCGAGTGTCTCGATGTCATCCATGCAGGGGCGGTATCGGCACAGGGTGGGTTGTCCCGCTGGCTCGGGTGCCTCGACACCCCGAAAGGCTGGCTGTTGGTCCGCCCCCTGTGCCCACGTTCGCGCTCGCGGCTGGCGGGGCTGGGGTTGCTGCAACTGGATTTCCACGGCCTGCTCACCCATGAACTGCCGGCGGAGCACATTCTGATCGTGGAGAACAAACAGAGCGGTTACGCGCTTCCCCCGCTCGAAGACACCATCGCGGTATTCGGGGGTGGAAGGAACACCGCCTGGATGCGGGCCCTTTGGCTGAACCACAAGCACCTGGGTTACTGGGGCGACATCGACACCTGGGGGCTGGCGATCCTCAGCGACGCCCGGAGCCACCAATCCCATCTGGACGCCCTGATGATGGATGAGGCGACCTTGCAATGCCACCTCTCCCGCATGGTGGAGGAAAAAAACCCTCATGAATCCCTGCCGCCGCATCTCACCGAAGAGGAAACCCGGCTGTTTCTATCGCTTCGCAACGGACATTTCGGGAAAAACCGGTTGGAGCAGGAAAGACTGGCGCCGGATTACGTGCTGGAAAACCTGAACCGCTGGCACGGTTCGGGCTGAACTGCATTTTCCAGGAAGGGTGGCAACGACATCGGACCGTCTTGACCGTCTTTTCAACCGATCTGCTTTCCGGAACCACCCCTCTCGACCCGGCCGGCGGCCGTCCCTGGCAAAGGGGCACCTCTTCCGATCAACCACGTTTCCGTAAAGGGTAGCGGGAGAAATCGATATAATTCCGCCCCACGTTTTGTTGGAAAAATCCGATGGCCAGCGGCTCTCCATCGATGGGTCTGAGTTTCAGCCGGCCATTCGCGGTGATGTCGGAGATTTCCGCCAACAGGTGCAATCGGCGCTTGTCCACCTTGACCTCCATCGCCACTCGATCCCCCACCTTGTAGAGCACGCCTCCATGGCGAATCTCCGTCACCGGCTCGTAGGGTTCAAGATAACGGCTTTTCCACAAATAAGGCGTACAGAGAATGGGCTGGGTTTCAGAACCAAACTTTATTTCATAGCCCGAAGCACGGACTCTCTTCACCTTACCCAGCATATAGGTCTGTTTGCATTGGGCGATCACCCGGCTGCCCACGGGGTAAGTCGGATCCGATTTGAAGCCCAGATACACCACCAAACCCATCACCATCAACAAACCCACACCCAGCGGAATCATCCATTTTTCCGACAACTTCTCCAGACCACGTTTCTCGACCACCGCTACGTTCATCTTTTCCCCTCCCGTACAGTGCGTTCACATGCCGTTTTTCAACCAGTACAACATCCACCAATATCCCGCCACAGTCGCCATGATGGCGAGACCCAGGGCGGCAAAAAAGCCGATTCCCCGCTCCAGCAAAACGATCAGAACGACGAACAGCAACAGCGAAGGCAATACAAGCCACAAGACATCTCTGGAAAACTGCGTCACCTTCACCACATCTCCGCTTTCCAGATACATCCACACCATCGCCAACACGGAAACGAGGGGTATCGAGGCCAAGGTGGCGCCGATCAGCGGATTCCTCTTGCCGGCCTCGCTCGCCCCCACGATCAGAAGGGCGCTAAGCAGGGTTTTGAACAGTAGATAGCCCATGCCGTTTCCTCAGGCGTCGCTTTCTGGACCAACGGATGATCATGCCGGTCACCAGCAACACTGTGGGGCCCCCCCCCGCGGCGGCCAACAGACACTTGCCGGGGGCACCCAGGATCTGTCCCGTATGCAGGGCATAAATCCAGCCAAGCGACCGCACGCCGGTAGCTTCCATCTCCGGATCCGGACGAACGCCGGCATCCCGTCCGGGCCCCACGAGGAACCATCGCCAGTACACGGGATGATCGACCCCCCGCCCGCAATCCATCGCCGCCCGCCAAGGCTCTCTTTCCTCGAAAGGCGTTTCCACGACACGCAGCCGACAGCCGGGATTATGGCGGCGAAGAGAGGCGAGAACGGATGTCAGAGTCATGCTTCGCGTTATTTCCGGACCATCAGGGTTCTCTGTGCCCGGACTGGCCTCCCCGGACAGTACCTTGCTTGTCCAAAGTCCGGAGAAAACCAGCAGCCAACCCGTCACTAGACTGAACATAAGGACTGGCAACACCACCAACCCCAACCCTCCGTGCAAGCCGGACAAGCCTATACGCCTGGGCAACCGCCACATCAGAAGCCCGGAAACCACAAATCCCAAAAGAACCAAGCCGGCCACCCCCACCCACCATTTGCCCTGATCCCCCAGCATCAAGCGCGAATGAAAGCGGTACAGCCACTCCGCCAGCTGCGTTCTTCCCTCGGTCACCCGGATGACTTCGGCCCGCCGGGGATCCACCGTGATCCTGACCTCTCCCGCCGTTGCGCCGAAAGGGTCCGCACTGAGATACGTCACTTCCGCCACCGCTTGTCCCCGATGGGGGAGTACCAGTTTCCAGTGGCCCGGTCGATCCGCAAGGTGCCGGCGGGCCGCCGCCAATATCCGCTGCGGCATGAATTGTCCGGTTTCCGAAGCCATCGTCCCCGGCAGACCGGCATCCAGACTTTTCTGCACCAGCAGAAGACTGCCCGACAGGGTCCAGAGGGACACCAGAAGACCCAGGGACAATGCCAGCAACCGGTGGAACCGGCGTATCACGTCGCCACCTCTCCGTTCTTGAAGCGCACGAAAAAGAAAATCACCATGGTGAAAAACGCCAACAGGCTGAAGATCGCGGCGACCTTCAACCAGGGAGTCGAATCGCCTCCCAGCCCCACCGTCAGCGGAATACGCAACCTGTCGTCGCTCAGGCCCGTCTCTTCACCGAACTGGATGATCAAGGCGTAACGCCCCGGATGATCGAAATCGACCTTGAGTTCCGCCACGCCGTGGGGATAAAGCTGCGAGGGAACGGTTTTCAACGTCTTCATGGCGCTCCCGTCCTCCTCCCTTTCCTCCACCACCGACAGCGATATGGGCAGCGAACGCACGTCCCGGTCGATAAAGTCGATACCAAAATAAGTGGTTCCCGTTCTGGGCAATCGTTGGCAGAAACGTTGCAATGCCTGGCGCTTTTCCCGAGCGCCAGTGGGTATTTTGGCGGGCGGTTGAAAGGCGTTGAAGTGAACGATATAGAAATCGGTCCCGACCAGACAGTCGCTTCCGCCCTTCTTGATGGGGGCGGCGGCCAAGTCAGCGGCGGCCAAACAGCCTAGCAATACGATCAAATAACGAATTGGATGTCTTTTCATGGGTCACCCTGTCCAGATTCTTAGGATTCGGCCCCTCGATCCTGAATTGATATCGGCCCGTCACAATATGGCCGTCCGCCGACTGAACACGGTAGCGGACCAGATAATTTCCCGGATGAAGGTCTGTCGTCAGTTCGGTACGTACTATGCTGGGATCGAGCAGATCCCGTTTCGCCTCCCCATCATCCACCCGCTGGTGGTCGGGATCGATGACCGCCAGGGCAAGATACCGTTTGCCAACCGGCGCATCGAAACGCAGCTCCACCACTTGAGGCGACTGACTCAACTGATCTCCCTCACCCGGGTTGGCTTCCACCAGAATCGCATGTGCAGCGGCCCACACGGGGAACAGGAACAAGCTCAAGGTGACGATGGATTGCAGCATTGATCGCTTGTGAATGAGTTTGGTTATCAAAATAAATCGCATAATTTATGCCATTACGTCTTTATTGAAGAATGGGGGGCTCCAGCCGGGTGGCTTGAAGCCTGTCGTGTCAAATCACACACCCAATAAGGTATTTGGTCCAAACTTTTCTGAATTCCCTGTCTTAGAAGAACACCTGCACCGTTCCCCGGATCTGCCGGGGCAGGACCGGATGAAAATGGACATCCTCCACCCCGGGGCCGGGTTCTCCCTGAAGACGCGAGGCATAGTAATAGGCGATATCGAAATCCTGACTGTCGGTCAGATTGAGCACGTCCAGGGAGATCCGCAAACGTTCCCGCCAGCGCCATCCGACCCCCAGATTGACAATCGTGGTACTGCCGGCTTCCACCGTCCCCGCTTCGTTCAAGGGAACGGCACCGAAATGTCTGACTCGGATGGAACCGAACCCCCCCGAAGGATGATCGACAGTGATTCCGCCGGTGATGACCCGGCCCACCGAATTGGGGATCTGATCTTCTTTCCTGCTCACATCCTCGAAGCGCGCACGGGTCAGGGCCACATCGAAATCCAGGGTCAACCAGTCGAAGGGCTGGTAATAATTGCTGAACTCTATCCCCATCCTGTGACTTTTCCCGGTCGGCTCGGTGGTGCCCGCATCCCCTACAAACACCAGCTCCGAATCCAGTTTCAGCCACCAAAGTGCCAAGGTGGAACGAAGTCCCGGCAACCATGAAGTCCTCAGTCCCACTTCCATTCCCCTGGAACGCACCAGCGGATCCACGGGTCGCAACGGCTCACCTGTCACCGGATCAACCCGGCTGGTTACTCCCCGGGCGTCGTTGCTGTGAAAGCCGACTCCGTAGTTGAAATAGATTTCAGTATCGTACCAAGGACCCAGAGCGATCCCGAACTTGGGGCTGACCTGAAAATCGGAGCGGTCGCCGGTATTGGCGGAAATATACCGATCTTCCACATCGAACCAGTAAATATCGCCCCGCAGACCCGCCAGTGTCCGGATCTTTTCATGCCAGCGGGTGGTGTTCTGGAGATAGAAACTGAGGGAGGTCTGGTTCACTTCATCGATCCGGACCGGATTCAAGATATGGCGGCGGCGGGTCCGGTAAAGGGCCACTTTGGGAATGGCATCGTGGCGCACCTGGGCGCCCACGGTAAAGCCGCTGTCGATGTCCCGCCAGATCCAGTGCCAGTGGTGATCGACATCCGCGCCGGTCACGAAACGCCGGTCCTTCTGGAAAATCTGATCGCCATTTACCGGATCTTCCAAGAAAAAAGTGAAATTGGAATACAAACGCAAATCGGAATAATATCCATATATGGTGACACGGGTATCACCGTAACGGGAGTCATTCCAGCCGTTGAAAGTCAGGCCGAATCGCTTGCTCTGGCCCCCATCGCTCGGATCAATGGTTCCCAGACGCGATATGAGACCCTGCCGTACCGCCCTCCGGGGAATCTGATCGGTGGCGGTCCAGTCGTTGAAATAGGCATTGGCCCCCAGGGAAAACCCTTTCCCCACCCCTTCCCAAGTGTACTTGACCAGTCCCTTGTAACGCTGCATGTCCATGGGTTCCTTCCACGGGCCGTCGTAGAACCCCAACTCTCCACCCACCAGCAGGGTGCCCCGACCGAAGTCCAGGGAATCCGCCGCCACCGTGCGGTAGTAATGATCTTGGCCGAAGGTTTGCCGAACGAATCCTTTATCCAGCCGGGAAACGGTCTGAAAACGGGCGTAGCCGGCGGATGAAAAATCCCCGATCTGGGTGTAATACGAACCCTTGCCGTATTCGATGTAATCGATCAGCTCGGGAATCAGGGGGTTGAGATCGAGATAGCCCTGACCATGGCCATGAGTGGGAAGGTTGATGGGAACTCCGTCCACAAAAGCGGCAAAGTCCGTTCCATGATCCAGGTTGAATCCCCGCAAAAAATACTGGTTGGCTTTGCCGGCCCCACTGTGCTGGGTGGCCAGCATCCCTGGCACCACCTCCACCAGCTCTCCCACCCGCAGCCACGGTCTGAATTCAAATTCGGGCCGGCCTACGAATCCCTGGGAAGCGGAATGGCTCAAACCCAGCAAATCACTGCCCCTTCCCACCACTTCCACATCATCCAACCGGATCGTGTCAGCCCAGCCGACGGCTTGCCAGAACATCCAGGCCAAGGCCATCCCCTGGCCCCATTTACTTCCTTGCATCAACTTTTTCCCCGGTTTATTCGTATGATTTTTTGACCTCGGTCAACAGAGTCACCACCTGAGCCAGCAGGTCCGATGCCTTGTCAGTTTTCCCTTTTCTCAGCGCGCTCTTGGCCATTCGCAACTGGGAACTGGATTTCTGCATAGGTGCGGTGGTTTTCATCTTGTTGGATTCCTTGGCCAGCTTCCGGGCCTCGGCAGTGGCCGCCAGAGCTTCATCTGTATTGCCCTGCTTCAGCATTTCCAGAGCCTTGCTGGACAAGGCAAGCACCTCATTCAGATTCTCCGGCGGATCCTGATAGCGACCACCGGCCTGAACCTGAAAAGAAACGATAGCGACTATCAAAATTAAAAGGTAACGCCCCAAAAACTTGGCTCTTTCCATTCTTTCCTCCTGATAAGGCAATTAACATAAATCTTTCAGACACGACATCTTCGTATCGTACCGAATAGATAAAATGCTTATATCATGCCAAACAATATTTTCTTTTTTAAACATGTAGTTACCACACAGAAACTGCTCGTTTGGATGTTTGAAATCCGGTGATATCCCACAGTCAGTCCGGGATATCACTCTATAGTGAATGGTAGAGCCCGAAAACCAAATGCTTTGTCATGTTTTATGCGCAGCATGGTGTCCCAGCCGGAAAGGAACACCGCCTGAATGCAGGGCCGGTGGCTGAACTACAAGGACACCGGGGCAACATCGGCGCGTGGAAGCTGATATCCTTCAGCGACGCCAATTCCGGACACCTGATTGATGGATGAGGGGGCTTACGGCAAGCGGTAAAGGAAGAGGAAAACGGAGATCCCACCGATGGTGGGATCTCCGTGGAAACGAAGGTTCTTCAACCCTGAATGATGACTTCGACCCGACGGTTCAGTTGCCGTCCTTCGGGAGTCGCGTTGGTGGCGATGGGGCGGGAGGGGCCGTAACCGACCGCCTTGATGCGCTCGGCGGCGATGCCTCTTTCGATCAAGGCATCCCGCACCGCCTCGGCGCGCTGCTGGGAAAGTTTCTGATTGAATTCGAGACTGCCGGTGCTGTCGGTGTGTCCCTCGATGAGCACCGTCTTATCCGGATGGTTCATGAGGTAAGAGGCCAGGGTATCGAGAACCCGGCCGGCGCCCGGCATCAGATCCGCCTTGCCGGTGGCGAACAATACGTTGCCCAACGTGACTTCCAGTCCACGGGCGGTCTGCTTGGCCTTGAGTTCCGCCAGCTCCTGCTCCGCCTTCGACAACTTGGTTTTCAGGGCCTCGACGATCATCCTTTCCCTTTCCTCGCTCAACTCCCGGAAGCGCTGTTCATTCGCCTTTTTCTCGGCAATGAGCCTCGCGGCCTTGATCTGGGCATCGGCAGTGTAGGCGAGCGCCTCCATGTCTTCCTTCTCCCTTTCCTGATGGGCCTTCTCGGCCGCCTGCAAGGTTTCTTCCGCCTGCGTCAGTTCCCTGGAAGCCAGCTTCAATACCAAGGGATCGTTCTTCGCCTGTTGAAAATCCGCTTCCGCCTGCACCAGGGTGGTGCTCTTGGGAATGGAACCACAAGCCGTCAACACGCTCACGAGAAAATAAAACAAAATTCTATGGTTGGTCATCTGAGTCTCCAATACGCTGATTCGATTGTCTCATCGAGAGCCAAGTTGTTGTTGCAGCCGCTGAATACTGGCTTCCAGTTCCTTGACCGCCATCTTCGTTTTTTCCGAATCGGCTTTTGCCCAGGCCAGAATCGCGTCCGCCTGGGCCTCCTTGGCCAGACGCCTCGCTTCCTCGTTGTCACCCTCTGCCGCCGCGCGTTCGGCCTGCTTGAGCTTGGTCCGGGCCCGGTCGAGTTCGACCGGCGCGAAGGTCTCGGCGTCTTCGGTCAAGGCGAAGCTGATGGCCGTTTTGGCGCTGGCCATGTCGGCGATGGGTTTCGGCGCCCCACAGCCCGTCATGCCAAGGACGGCGATCAGCGATATCGCGACGGTCCCGGCTCTGATCTTAGGGGTTGCAAACATTGTTTCCTCCTGATTCGAGTTTGTCACTGGGGATATCGTAAAAGACCATGTTAATACAATTTGGCCAACACTCCTGAAATCCACTCGAAAAAATCCAATATTTTTTCAGGGACACCTCCGCTCACCCCGGGCGCAACGTAACCAATACTCGGCCTGGGCCATCACCGTTTTGTCGCGGCGGGCGGCTTCCAGCAGGCGGACCGCCGAGTGTCGATGACCGGCCCGCAGCGCCGCGATTCCTGACAGCAAGCGGGCGCCGCCCGGACGGTCGACGCCCAGGCGGAGGGCCTTTTTGGCGGCGGCGGCCGCCTCTTCCCAGCGCTCCAGCTCCATATAGAGACTGGCGAGCACCAGCCACTGCCTGCCCTCTTTTCCCCGCTCGGCCACCCGTCTCAAGACCTTCACGGCCCGCTCCCGCTCCCTGGCCATGCGCCACAGATCGCCTTCCAGGGTCAGAACTTTCAGCTCATCAGGGAGGTGATGGTCGAGACGCCAGCGCCGAAGCAATCGGGCCGCTTTTTCCGGTACCCCGACATGAGCGTACAGGCGGACGATCTGGAGGAGAGTCTGGCGATCCAGTGCCCCCTGGTGCCAGGCGGCGACCAAGGCCGCCAATCCCTCGTGAAAACGGTCCCTCTCGAAATACAGTGCGGCCAGTTGGCGCCAGCGGGTGGAATCTTGCGGATGTCGCAACAACCATTGCTTGAGTATCTTTTCGCCCAGATCATAGCGTTTTCCTTCCAGACAGCACGCCAGAAAGAGACGGTACCAGTCCTCCGGCGGGGAGGAATGGTGCCTGATCGCCCGCTGCAGATGGGTGATGGCCTCGGCATAACGCTTCTGCTGGTAGAGAGCATAGGCCGCCAGATAATGGATCCGGCCATCTTCCTCCCTGCTCAGGGCCAAGGCACGCCGAAAGGCGTCGGCGGCGGATGGGTAACGCCCGCGTTGCAGTTCCGCCTGACCGAGCAACAGCCACAACTGGGGCTGCAGCCGCTTTGGCAAGGCGGGGTTTTCCAGCGCCACACGGGCGGCCTGAGCGGCTTTGCGGGCATTCCCCTTCCCCAGCCAACCATAGGCCAAATAGGTCTGCACCAGCGCCTTCTCGATATCGGAACGGGCCTTGACGACCAAAGGCTGCAGAACCTTCAGGGAACGCTGATAATCCCCCGCCTGTTGCAGCTTTTCGGCCCGCTGCAATCCACGGTGGATGGATGGCGATACCGTTTCTCCACCGTGGACGGGCAGCAGCCATGCCAGACACAGAAGCCAGAGCCAGTGTTTCATCGTCTCCCGAGCCTGAATTCCAGTTTCTGCCGCACCCGCACCGCCACCGGCCTGCCATTCTCGAGCTTGGGTTTGAAGCGCCAGCGGCGGACGGCCGCCAGCGCCGCCCGGTCGAACACCCCGGGGGGCCTCGATTCCACGACCCTCGGCGCTTCCACCGAACCGGCCCGGGTGACCGTGAACTCCAGAATCACATAACCCTCGATATGACGACGCAGCGCCGAGGAGGGGTACAGAGGTGGATTCTGGACCACCGGTTCCAATTCCGAGGCCCAGAGGTATCCGGGCGACGGCGGCGGCATCCTCACCGGTCCCCGGCCATCGCCCCGGGGTTCTCCCTCCACCAGCAGCGGCGGCAACCTGGGTGCCCGCAGACTCAAGGCCGGGGCCATCGGGGTCTCGATCTTCAGCCCCGGAACCGGCAAGGGCAATTGCCGCACGTTGGCGCGATACTCCGCGTTGGCTGATGACGCTGCTGGAGGAGGTTCAGGGGGTGCCTGAGGAGGAGGAGGCGGCGTCCGGACCCGGCGCGGCGGTGGCGGCTCGGCGGGTTCGGGCATGCGAATGAAATCGATCTTGTGGGCGACGAGGCGCGGTTTGAAAGCCATCTGGTGACGGGCGATCAAAGCGGCCATGAGCTGGAACAACATCGCGTTCAGCACCACCGCGGCCACCGCATAGACCAGCACTCTCACGGCTTTCGGACCGCCGCCACCGCCACATTGGCCACCCCGGCCAGACGCACGGCGTCGAGAACCTCGAGCACCCGGCCGGTGGGGGAACGCTTGTCGGCCAGAATGACCACCCCGGCCTTGGGATTCTCGGCATGCAGACGGGCGATCCGGCCCTGCACCGAGCGCGGATCGATGCGCCGCTTCTCGATCCACACCTCGCCACCGCGGGTGACCGCCACGAACAGGGTGGCGTGTTCCTGAACCACCGCGGTACTGGCAGCCGGGCGCTCGACCTCGACCCCCGCCTCCTTGACGAAAGAAGCGTTGACGGCGAAGAAAATCAACAGGATGAACACCATGTCGATCAATGGCGTCATGTTCAGACTCGGCGCCTCGGGCGGCTGGAAGCGGCGGGGGCGAAACATCGCTCAGTCCTCCCGGCTCAGTTCCAGGGAAAGACGCCCCAGGGCGTCACGGGCGCCCTGCTCGAGCCGGCTGGCGAAATAGAGACCGGACAGCGCGGTCACCAGACCCGCCAAGGTGGTGATCAGCGCCTGGGAGATACCGCCGGCCATGGCCCGGGCGTTGCCGGTTCCGAACACGGTCAGGGCCTGGAACACCTCGATCATGCCGCTCACCGTTCCCAGCAGGCCCAGCAGGGGCAAAGCCTGCGTGAGGGCGTGTATCGGGCCCAGATGCCGCGACAGCAGCGCTTCGGCCTGGGCTATCATGGCCTGACGGCGAATCTCGCGCACCCCGGCCGGCGCCGTGCCCAGCCGACAGCGCACGCCTTGGGCCCAGCGCGGCCAGCGCCACAGGAGGAAATCGAACCGTTCCAGGATCAACCCCCACATCAGGGTCGACGCCGCCAGAATCACCCACAGCAGAGGACCTCCACGGTCGAACAGGGACAGCAGGGTCTCAGGCAGCCAGCCCATCGGTTTTCCCCACTGCCTGTTCGTACAGCTGCGCCGCTTCCTGGGTGAACCGGGCCGCCACCCGGCTGGCGCGGCCGCGCAGGAAACTGTGGATGAGGAGCAGCGGCACCGCCACCGCCAGCCCCAGCTGGGTCGTCACCAGGGCCTGGGAAATACCGCCGGACATCAGTTTGGGATCGCCGGTCCCGAACAGGGCGATGGAGTCGAAGGTCTCGATCATCCCGGTCACGGTGCCGAGCAACCCCAACAGAGGGGCGATGGTGGCGAACAGACTGAGGGTGGCGAGCCCCCGGTAGAGACGCTGCAATTCCTGCTCGGTCAATTCCTCCAGGTAGACCGCCAGCGCCTCCCCGGAGGATTGGGATGGGGTCGCCAACGCCAGCCGCAACCGGCCGATGGGATTGTCGTCCCTCGCCTCCTCCTCTCGTTGCTGACGATCGATCCGCTGCTCCACCCGGCGCAACCAGACATATCTGACCAGCGCCACCAGCAATCCGATCCCGCCCAGGGTCAGGATCAGATAGCCGATGATCCCACCCTGGCGCAGCCGCTCCCGCCAGTCGGGCTTCTGGATCATCAACGCCAACAGCGCCCCTTTCGAGGGATCCAGCGCCACCGGATGCCAACCCTCACGGGCTTCTTCCAGGGACTTCGCCAGGCGGCGGTATCTCATGGGCGGCTGCGCGGCCGGCTGTAACAGGCTGTCGCCACCGGCCAGATAGCGGAGATAGTTGCCCTCATGAAAGGCATTGAAGACACCCACCCGGACCACCTGTTTCCTGGCCTGCGCTCCCGACGGGGCGATGACCGGGGCCTCGAAGCGAACCACCCTGCCCGCCTCCCCGATCTCCTCCAGCAGCAGATCCCACAGTTTTCGCAGATCCTCCAGGTCCGCCTGATGGCGGCTCTGGATCAAGGTCTGGAGGAACGCCAGCCGGCCGGGACGCTGGGCGTTGACCAGGGATCCCTCGAGCAACGTCCGGATCGCGGCGGCGTTCTGGCGCACGTGGCCGAACAGATCCTGGATGTCCCCGGCCTGGCGCTTCCACTGCCCTTCCAGTTCGGCCAGGGACTTTTCGTTGGCCTCGAAGCGGGCCTTGAGCCGGTCGGCCCGCTTTTTGGCCCGGGCGATCTCCGCTTCCACCTCGTCCAGCATCTGCTTCCGCTGGTCGTGGCGGCGGTGGAAACGCTCCAGCCGCTGCTGCTGGTGCTGGCGCTCGTGGAGTCCTTCCTTGCGCAGGGTCTCGATCAGTTGATCGAGCGTGGTGGGCCGTGCCTGCGCCCATTGGGGCAGCGCCAGAATTATCCAGAATACCGTCAGCCAGGCGGTGGCGGAGCGTTTCATGACCCCTCCGGCGCCGGAACCGGCAGGGTGATCAGATCGGGCGGCGCCTGTTTGGCGGCGATCCGCATGGCATGATCGAGCGGCCGCAGGAAATCCCGATCGAGGGGACGCCAACGTTTGCCTTGCGGATCCCAAACGCCCCCCTCCCGACCGTCCAGGGTCAGGTAATAGAGACCCACCCGGCCAAAGCGCAGAAAGCGGACCGTACGGCTTTTTCCCTGGCTTTCCAGGGGCGCCTCGTAGGTCTCGATATTGTGACCGTACTGGGCCTCGATCCGGAACGCCTCCATCAGACGACGGTATTTCTCCGGCAGGGCCACATCGGCCCGGTTCATCAAAGCGCGCAGAGACCTGACCCGATCCCGCCGTTCCTGCCGGAGGAAAGGCGTGTCCACCTGGACGATCCGGTCCAGGGACTCCAGCATCTCCAGCAGGAAGGGAAACAATTTACGGTTGAGCGTCTCCAACGACTTGAGCTGGCGCTCGCGCCGGGCCAGTTCATCGGCCTGATCGGCGAGCATCTTATCCAGCTGGCCGTTGTAGTCCTGCAGTTCCTCCAGCTCGGCGAGACGGGCACGGTAGGTTTCGATCATGCCCTGAGTCCGGTCGTCGAGCTGGTCGATCCGCCGCTGCACCTTCGCCGCCTCTTTCTGGGTGCCTACCTGGGTCTGGATGACCTGGCCGACTGGATCGGCGATCCCCTTGGAACCGAAGCAAAACGATACGGCCAGAAAGAGGAGGGTCCGTTTGCCCGCCATCGGCCGCTATTTGCGCTGCAGGCGCAGGGAATTGAGCACCACCGACACCGAACTGAGCGCCATCGCCCCGGAGGCGATCATGGGGCTGAGCCTGCCCATGGCCGCCACCGGGATGGCCACGGTGTTGTAGCCGAAGGCCCAGGCCAGGTTCTGGCGGATGACCCGGAGGGTGAAGGCGGAGATTTCGATGGCGTCGGCCACTTTCTCGATATCGCCCTGGACCAGGGTGATGTCGGCGGCGTCGATGGCGATGTCGGTACCGCTGCCCACGGCGAAGCTGACATCGGCGGCGGCCAGCGCGGGGGCGTCGTTGATGCCGTCACCGATCATCCCCACCTTTTCGCCCTCGGCCTGGAGGCGGCGGATTTCGCGCAGCTTGTCGTCGGGTTTGGCCCCGGCGACGACCGTGTCGATACCCACCCGTTTGGCGATGTAGCGTGCCGGGCGCTCGGCGTCACCGGTCACCATCAGCGTCTTGACCCCCATCCGGTGCAGCTTTTCGATCGCCGCCCGCGCGTTGGCGCGGGGCTGGTCGGCGATGCCGATCAGGGCCGCGGGCCGTCCGTCCAGAGCCACGAACACCGGCGTCTTGCCTTCGCCGCCCAGACATTCGACCCGGCTCTCAAGATCTTCCAGGGGCACCTCGTGGCGCAGCATCCAGGACTGATTGCCCACCAGGATGCGATGGCCATCCACCCGGGCGGCGACCCCCTCGCCCGGCTGGACCTGGAAATCCACCGCGGTGGGAACGTCGATGTGCTCCTGTTTCGCTTTTTCCACGATGGCGCGGGCGAGGAAGTGCTCCGAGCTGACTTCGGCCGCCGCCACCCAGGCCAGCAAAAGCCGGGAATCGACGTCGTCGCGCAGGACGATGACATCGATCACCTCCGGCCGTCCCTCGGTGATGGTGCCGGTCTTGTCGAAGATCACCGCGGTCAGATGGGCCGCCAGTTCCAGGCTCTCACCGTTCTTGATGTAGATGCCGCGCCGCGCCGCCTGCCCGGTTCCCACCATGATCGCCGCCGGGGTCGCCAGCCCCAGGGCGCAGGGGCAGGCGATCAGCAGCACCGAGATGGCATTCCCCAGAGCAGTGGTGAAACGACCCGAGGCCAGCCACCAGCCGCCGAAAGTGGCGCCGGAGATGGCCAGCACCCCGGGGACGAACACCGCCGAGATCTTGTCCACGGTCTTCTGGATCGGCAGCTTGGCGGCCTGGGCCTGATCCACCAGGTTGACGATGCCAGCCAGGACCGTGTCCGGCCCCACTGCGGTGGCCTTCATCCGGAAGGCGCCGGGACCGTTGATGCATCCGCCGATGACCGCATCCCCCGGGTGCTTCACCACCGGCATGGACTCGCCGGTGAGCATGGACTCGTCCACGGTGGTGGTGCCCTCGACCACTTCTCCGTCGGTGGGGATCCGCTCGCCAGGCCGTACCAGCAGGACGTCACCCACCCGAACCTCGTCGATGGGGATCACCACCTCGCGCCCGCCCTCGACCCGGGTAGCGGTCTGGGGCTGCAGGTCGATAAGTTTGTAGATGGCATCAAAGGCCTGCCCCTTGGCCTTCTCCTCCAGCCAGCGGCCCAGCAGCACGAAAGTGATGATGCCGGCGGCAGCCTCGAAATACAGCGCCATGTGACGCCCCAGGAGCAGCGCCGGAACGCTGTATCCATAGGCGGACCCGGTGCCCAGGGCCACCAGAGTGTCCATATTGGCCGATTTCTGCCGGGCCAGGGCCAGGGCCTTGTCGAAGAAGGGACGGCCGCTTCCCAGGACCACCGGGGTAGTGAGCAGGAACTGGATCCAGTGCCAGATCCTCCGTTTGGGCATCGCCATGGCGATGACGATGGCGGGGGTGCTGAGGAGGGCGGCACGGACGAAGCGGCGCCGGGCATCCTCGATGCGCCGGCGTTCCCTCTCCATCAGCAGCCGGCGCTGGGCCAGGGTGTCCAGGGGCTGGGTACGGTAACCCAGTTTCCGCACCAGATAGTAGATGTCCTCTTTGGACAACGCCCCGCACACGGTCGCGGTCTCGGAAGCGAAGTTGACGCTGACCTGCCGGATTCGCGGGTCGCGCTTGAGGATCATCTCGATCAGCAGGGCACAGGAAGCGCAGGTCATGCCTTCGACTGCGAACTGGGTCTCGATCACCGGCGCGTCGGCAAAGGCCGGCCCGGATTCGAAAAGATGCGGCTTGGCGGTGGCCAGATTGGCCAGTATGGTGTCGCAGACCCGTAGCAGATTTTCGAGGGGAAGTTGCCTGGGATCGAACCAGATCGTCACCGAACCGATCGCCGGCACCGCGTTCACCTGTTTGATGCCGCCCCTTTTACTGAGGAGGATCTCGAACAGCCAGGTTTTTTCCGTTTCCCCCTTCAGCACCGGCGAAACGAGTCGGACCCGCCGGCGCAGGTGGTGGACGATGCGGAAATGTTCAGGCATTTTCTGTCCCGGTTATTTTTTCGGAAGCCGCGAGCGCACCAGCAGATAGGTCATATAGAACACCGCCGCCCATTCATAGCGATGCTTGATCGGATTGGGAATCCACTGGGTGACGATCCGGTGCCAATGGAGCCGGATGAGATAGAGCACCAGAACGTCATTGGCGAATTCGTGGGCCAGGGCTTTGGGGTCGTGCAGGAATTTCGGCCCCCGCTTCAGCCCCTGACGGGCCAGGATGCCGAAGGCGGTCAGGGTTTCGCGCACATCCCGGACCCGCTCGCGAATCCACTTCACCACCGTGGTCTCCTTCAGCCGCGCCGTCAACGGACGGCGGGCCGCCTTCACCGGAGCAGGGAATCGCCCCTGCCGCTCCAGTTCCCCGACGATGTCACGAAGCCCGCGCGCCAGTTCCTCGAAACGGCAGAACGCCTCGTGATAGCGGATCGACAGCTTGTTTCCGGAAATTCGTATCCGGTAGACGCCATCGAGCTTCCTCAACGCCGACATCAGAGCCTCCGGGGCCTGGCCCGTCACAAGCTCCGGGGGCAACTGGAAACGTACATGTCCCGGTCCGCGGTAGCGCAAAATGATCCGACGGCTGATCATCAGGATGTTTCTTCTCCTGGCTCCTGGGTCGAGGCCACGATATCCTCCAGGTTTTCTTTCTGCTGGAGCACGAAGTCCCTGCCCTTTTCTCCGACTTCCACCGCCGACGCGATGATCTGTTTGCGGTATTTGTAGACCACCACTCCGGCCACCACGCCGAGTCCGAACATCAACAAAGGATGCCGCGCCAATCTTTTCATCACCGATCCTCCTGTTTTAGCACCTGCCGAAACCACCGCCCCCCTGGTGATATGCCCCCCCATGTTTCCATGATTCATGGGGCCATGGGGCATGTTCATCATATGCTCCATCATGGGGCCATGGAGCCCTGGCCCTTTCATCGCTCCCTTGGCCGCGTGGGCCACATGTTCCACCATTTTTTTCTTGTCACCGTGAACGTGTGCCATCGTTTTTCTCCCCTCTCTATCGTTTCATGATGCCGAACCGGAAGATTTCTCCTCCTGCTCGACGATCTCGTCCTCGTGCAGCATCCGGTAAATGCCCAGGCATCCTTCGCAACAAAACCGCTTGGTCCCTTCCCTGGTTTCCAGGCGAAAATCGGGAATCTCCACTGGCAAGCCGCACAAATCGCAACTTGATTGATCGCTCATATTACAACTCTCAACAATTCGAACACCAGCGGTGATTCTAACAAAAGCTTTCTCAGAGAAAATGAAACGGGCATCCGCTGGATGCCCGATTTCGACCGGTGACACCTGGGGGCTTCAATGACAGCTGAATCCCGCGCCCCCGTCACCGCATTCCTCGCCTTTGCCATTGCTGACCGCCCGGCTGGAGGCGCGCATCAAGGTCATTCTCATGGCGCCTGTGAGCGCCGCCCCCAATCCCCATCGGCTGGCCAGCGCCGGCACCAGAATCAAAGCGGCGACAGTGAGGCCGGTACTCAACAGCAATGTGCCGGCGTCATAGTCTGTCTGCGATTGAGAGACCGGGGCTATGGCTTTGTCACGCATGGAACACCTCCCTAGCTAAAGGCTTGACAAGATAACCTTTTAAGTGCATGGATTGTGCCAACAACCAGGTCACGCGCTTCCGGCGGGCTCCAAGATGGACCGGAACCAGAAAAACCCGACCCAAGTGTGGCAAATGCCACACTTCTACGGGATATGCCACACCCGGTTGCCTTGAATCGTGCGATTGCATGAACCGGCTTTCTCCCCTCCCCTTTTGGGAGAGAGGCCGAAAACCCCGTTACTTTCATCCGTTCAAACCCTCTCCCAGAGGGAGAGGGGTTTCAAGGTCGTGCAAAATCAAGCGTGAACGGAAAAAACGGCGGTCAGGAGATTGCCTGGGTCGCGGCAGATGCCCGGAAATTCCTTGAAAACAATTTGCATGGTTTTTGCTACATTATTCTGTTTCATTGTCGCCAAAACAACCCGTAACAATATGAATCCTTCGCTGAAACGTTGGTCGGGTATTCTGTTCGGAACCCTGGGCATACTGCTGATCGTCTATCTGGACACCCGCCTGGGTGGGCATGCCCATCATCATGGAATGATGCAGCAGATGAGTTACACCCTGGCCCTGCTGACCGGCTTCATGACCAGCTTTCACTGCGTGGGCATGTGTGGCGCCCTGGTGCTCAGTTACACCACTCAGGACATGGCATTGGGCAGACCCCGCTATCTGTCCCACTTCTGGTACGGGTTCGGCAAGACGCTCTCCTATACGATCCTGGGTGCGGCATTTGCCACACTGGGGGCGATCATCGCCTTCACCCCCACTTTGAAAGGCATAATCGCCCTCGCCGCGGGGGCTTTTCTGGTGCTCTTCGGACTGAGCATGTTGAATTTCATCCCCGGCCTCGGGCATATCCAGCTCAAAACACCCGCTTTCGTCATGCGTTTCGTCGGCCGCCAGTACAAAAAGCACAGCCACCCGTTCGTCATCGGAATGTTGAACGGCCTGATGATCGTGTGTGGTCCGCTGCAGGCCATGTACATCATGGCGGCAGGCACCGGGGATCCGAAAATGGGGGCCTCCCTGCTGTTTTTCTTCGGTCTCGGCACCCTGCCCACCATGATCGGGTTCGGAATCTTCGCCAGCACCCTGGCCAAGAGTGTGGGGCCGAAACTGGTCAAATTCTCCAGCGTGGTGGTACTGGTGCTTGGAGCACTGATGCTCAACCGGGGCCTTGCGCTCGCCGATACCGGTTATGATTTGAAAAGCGTGATGACCAAGGTGCGGGCATTGTCCCGGACTTCACTTCGCACTCTGCATATGAAGGTCTCGGCGACGGGATTCGAACCCTCCCATTTCGTCCTTACGAGAAACGAGCCGGTGAGATGGGAAATCGAGGTGGGGGAAAACGCTTTCTGCCGTGGGAGGCTGGTGATTCCCGGTTATTCCGTTACCCTGGAACTGAAACCCGGCATTCAGGCAGTGGAATTCGCACCGCCGAGGCCGGGATTGATTCTTTGGTATTGCGAATCACCCGAGCGTTACGGTGCTTTCACCGTTCAGTAGCGGTGCTCATGGATGTGGTGATCATGCTCATGGGTGTGTCCGTGCTCGTGTTGGCCGTGAAGCAAATCGTGCAACCATCCCTGCAATTCGCCGCGCATATCCCTGTGGGCATGGCCTGAAGCCCTGATTCCGGCGGCTTCCACCGCGACACCGTATTTGTACACCATCAACCCTCCCAGATCGGCGCCCCGAAGCAGGTTGATCATCATCAACAGCGCGATCAACAAATGCACGAAATGGCCAAGACGGGAAAAACCACCCCGGCTGACAAGACGCCAAACAGACAGCACCACTGCCAGGGAGGCGGTATTGAGACCGAAATTGCGGTGCCGTTCCAGCAGGCTGTGGACCGCATCGGGATGGGCGACCGTCAAGGAGGCCTGGATACCCGCGGCCACCGCCGCCAGCGCACCCACCGTTCCCAGCCACAGAAACCAGCTGGCCACTTGGGACAATCGCCGCGAGTTGAAGAGAAAGGCGATGCCGTCGAGCAGCAGAAAGCAGCTGAGCAAGGCGATGGGAAAATGGACGATAAGTGGATGGAAATTATCCATCTCCCGCAAACCGGGAAAAAACTCTAAAATAAGATTCATAGCGCAAGTCTGACTTTCGAGGATCCCCAGCATATCGGCCACCCGAAAATCAGGCAAGCCCTATGGGTGAAAACAGCCCCAAATTGACAAGCCACTGTCGGCATCCTCTGTTCAGGAGGTATTTTTTCCCGTTTCCGGGTAAAGAGCAGCCATGCTTGTTATGATATGTGGTTGATTTTTAGTCAATCGAAGAACAAGGAGCCATTATGCAGATACCATTGCAGGTCACTTTCCGTGGATTCCCCCACTCCGATGCCATGGAAACCAAGATCAAGGAAAAAACCGAAAAGCTGGAACGCTACTACGACAAGATCACCAGTTGCCGGGTGATGGTGGAACGAAAACACCACAACCACAATAAAGGCGATCTGTATCACGTGCGCATCGACCTGACCGTTCCCGGCAAGGAAATCGTCATCAGCCGTGAACATCACGACAATCACGCCTATGAAGACGCCTACGTGGCCATTCGGGACGCTTTCCAGGCCGCGGCGCGCAAACTGGAAGAATACGCCCGGATCCAACGGGGCGACGTGAAACGACACAACAAAACCGCCCTGGGCTGACGCCTGCTCACCGGCAAGCGCTTCTCAGCCATGGCTTTCCCAACGGCAAAGGCCTGATCGTTTCAGGCCTTTGCCGTTTTCATGACTTTCTCCATCCACCCGTCCAGGATCCGCAGTATCTTCTGGGGCGCCGGCGGCTTCATGAAGAGATGTTCGTGACAAGAACCTGGAACCGGCATCACCTCATTGAGGGGATGATTGCCCAGGGTCGAGGCGGCGAAATCCCTGTTGCCCCAGGCAGCGGTAATGGGATCCTCCTCGCTGTAGACGAGAAAATACGGCAGGCGGAATGCCTGCATCCGCCTCCGGAAATGGGCGATCTCCCTTTCCACCCCGCAGACATAGCTCATGAGCACCCGCGGAATGATGTAACAATCGCCGCGCAAGCGCGCCCGCTCCTCCTCCCAGTCAGTCAGATAATCCAATATCCATTGCGGCCGGCAGGGAGAGAACCATCCCCGTAACAGCGGCCGGGAACACACCTCCATGATTCCATCCAATACCGAGGTGGCGAGACACGCCAACCCATCGTGTGCGGCGAGGCAGCGTTCCAACCAGCGAAAAGACGTTTCCATCACCGGATTGGCCAGCCTGCCCCGAAGGCCCGGAAACCGGCTCACGGAAAATGCCGGGCCAAGCAGCAGAATCCCGCTCACACCGCCGTTTCCTTGCAGCAATGTGGATGCCGCCACCAGCCCGCCCAGACTGTGGGCGAGCACGAATACGTGACCGTCACACCGCCGCCGAAGATCCTCCAGCGCCGTGCGGAAATCCCGGCGCAGGATTTCCAGTGTCTTCAATTGCAGCTGCTGCAGGAAGGCGTCATCGGCGCGCCAGGTTTTCGCGCCTGTAGTGATTTCCTTGTCCGCCCGGCGAAGCACCGGATTGGTCAGCCCATGGGCGTGGAGATCGACGCCGAGCACATTGAAACGGCGGCCAAAGTATTCGGCCACATGGCGGTAACGGCCGATGTATTCATTCATCCCATGAACCAGGAGAATCCCGTCCCGGGCTGGGGAATCCGGCTCACGCCATAGCAGATGCAGCGGATCGCCCCGGTATCCCGGCTGAAGGAAACGGCTCTCCCCCCATCTGGGGTAGGGGCGGTCGATCACCTGGGGACAGCGGTCGAAGAAATTCGTCATACGGCTCAGTCTCCTTCCCGATCGATATCACAGCAATGCGAAGATGGAAGCTCGGGCATCAGCACCGCCTCCCGGACCGGATTCGGTCGGAAAGTGGTACAGCCTTTCAGCCCCAATTTCCAGGCCTGGCAATAGACATCCTGAAACCGCTCGAAGGGATAGGACTGGGGCACGTTGATGGTCTTGGAAATCGCATTGTCCACATATTGTGGAAACGACTCAGGAATGCCTTTCACCCTTCATGCAAATCATCTTTCCCGGGCAATCCTTTGCTTCTCATCTTTTCCTCCAGCCCGGCCAGTTCCTGCTCCATACCGGCAATCGCATGAACCTTTGAGAATTTCACGATCTTCGGTACTCGGCCACCACCGTGGTGTAGATCCCGCCACGGACATTGAATCTGGCTTCGACCTTCATCCAGCGGGGCTGGCAGGCGGAAACCAGATCGTCGAGAATCCGGTTGGTGACCGCCTCGTGGAAAGCCCCCTCATCGCGATAGGACCACAGATAGAGTTTGTAGGCCTTGAGTTCGATACACAATTGATCGGGCGTGTATTCCACCAGGATGGTGGCGAAATCAGGCTGACCGGTTTTGGGGCAGAGACAGGTGAATTCCGGAGATTCGATACGGATGGTGTAGTCACGGCCCGGGTTGGGGTTGGGGAAAGTTTCTAAATCTTTGCTGGGTTGGGTGATTGTCATCGTCTTGGATAAAAGCCTGAAAACTTGAATCAAGACCGTATAATACGGTACTCGAGTCATCGAGTCAGCGTTTCCGTCCGACTGAAAAGAGACTGCTGGATTTCCCCAAGGGCATCTATTCATTCATGCGCCTGGAAAAGATCAAACTGGCCGGTTTCAAATCGTTTGTGGATCCGACCACCATCACCCTCCCCGGCCGCCTGATCGGTGTCGTCGGTCCCAATGGCTGTGGCAAGTCCAACATCATCGATGCGGTTCGCTGGGTGATGGGGGAAAGTTCCGCCAAACATCTGCGCGGCAGCGCCATGAGCGACGTCATTTTCAACGGCTCCTCGAGCAGAAAACCGGTGGGATTGGCGACCATAGAACTGATCTTCGACAACAGCGAAGGCAAGTTGGGAGGGGAATACGCCCGCTTCGCCCAGATCTCGATCAAACGCCAGGTGAGCCGGGACGGACAATCGCAATATTTCCTCAATGGCAGTCGTTGCCGCCGCCGCGACATCATGGACGTGTTCTTCGGCACCGGACTGGGGCCACGCAGCTATGCAATCATCGAACAGGGGACGGTCAGCCGCTTCATCGAAGCCAAACCTGAAGAACTGCGCCTGTTCGTGGAAGAAGCGGCCGGGCTTTCCAAATACAAGGAAAGACGCCGCGAAACCGAACTCAAGCTCCAGCATACCCGGACCAATCTGGAACGGGTCGAAGACATCCGGGGAGAACTTCAGAATCAGGTCAGCCGCCTGGCACGCCAGGCCAGGAAAGCGCAAAAATACCGGGAGCTGGAACAAGCCATCGCCCAATGCAGCAAGGAACTGACGGCGATCCAGTGGCAAGACGCCAGTGCCCGTTTCCAGCTGCATCAAAAGCACTTGACCCGGTTGGAACAACGGCTGGAAGAAAGCGCCAAGGCATTGCAACAGGCCGAAACCGACCGCGGCGAGGCACAGAAAACCTGCCACGAACTGGAACGTCGACTGGGACAGGCGCAAGCCCGGCTGTACGAGCTGAACGCGGAAATCAGCCGTTGCGATCAAAACCTCAGGCATGCCCGCCAGACCCAGGCGGAACGTGAGCGAACCCTGCAATCCTGGCGCAGCGAGTTGGAAACGGCCCATGCCACCCGGCGCCAGGACAGGGAACAGATCACCCTCCTGGCGGACCAGGCCGGGAAGCTCGAATCTGAACTGAAGCAGAGCCGAGAGGAACTGGAAGCCGCCTCCGTCAGACAGCGGGAAAGGGACGCCGCATGGCAGCAAAAACGTCAGGAATACGGGCGCTGCCGCGACCGGGGCCGTTCCCTGCAGGAAAAAATCAACCTCCTGGAAGTCGAAATCCGCCATCTGAAACGGCAACGGGAAGAGTACCAGCAAAGGTTGCTGCAACTCCAGTCCCGGAAGGCGCAGACGGAACGAAGCCTGAACGAGCAACATCAGGTCGAGCTGCTTCAGGGTCAGCTGGAAGAAATCGCCGGGTTGCGCCTCGATCAGCAGGCCCAGATCGAAGACTTGAGGAACACAATCGAACGCATTCGCTCGCAGGAACGGGAGAATCAACACGCCCTTCGGCACCTGGAGAGCGAATACAATCGCCTGGGGGGGCGCATCAGCGCCTTGGAGACCCTGCAGGCCCATGCCCTGGGCAAAGACCGTGAGGGCGTGCAGAATTGGTTGCGACACCATGGATGGCAGCAGGCACCCCGTCTGGCGGAGATTCTGGAAGTGGAGCAGGAATGGGAAAGAGCGGTCGAAGCGGCCCTGGGGAATTGGCTCGAAGCCCTGTACCTGGCAAATCCCACCACCAGGCCAGGGCCCGAAACCGTCGCCGCGCTCGGTGAGGAAAACGTCGCCTTGCTGGAATCGGGCACCTCGGTACCGCCTCCCGCCGGCTCACTGGCGGAAAAAATCAAAGGTCCATGGAATGCCAACACCCTGTTGGGGAGGCACCGCTGTGCGGCTTCTCTCGACGAAGCCTACGACAACCGCAAAGCGTTGTCCGATCACGAATGCTGGGTCACCCCCGAAGGTGACCGGATCGGTCCCGACTGGTTGCAGTTCAACCGGCAGAAAGACTCGACCCGGGGTGTCCTGGAAAGGGAACAGGCGCTTCGCCGGTTGCGCGGTGAGCGGGAACGATTGGCGCGGCAACGGCAAAACCACCTGAAGCGGCAGCAAGATTTTCTTTCCCAACAGGAACAGGCGGAAAAACGACTGGAGCAGCTGCGCGCCCAAGAACGCGAAGCGGGCGCCCGGCAGGCCCGGCTGGAAGCGGAATGCCAGGGCGCCCGCCAGCGGCTCGAAGCGGCCCGGCAGAATCTGGAGCGCCTGGCGAACGAATACGAGGCGCTCGAACAACGCATCCAGCGTATGGAACGGGATCGTTCGGCACACGAAAACCAGCTGTCCGGACACCGAAAGGAGCTGGAAGATCAGCTGCAAACCCTGCAAAGGCTGCAAACCGAACTGGATCAAAGCAAAATCGCCAACGAACAGGCCACAGCGAAAGTCCGCCAGCTCCGGGAAAACAAGGCCCGCTTGGAATCCGCGCTGGAACATACCGATCGCTCGCTGAAAATTCTGCAAAAACAACTCGAAAGGACGGAAGAACGCTGCCAGGATCTCGAAAAGCGTCTCGCCCGGGCCGAAGCCGAACAGGCACAAGGGAAGCTGCCTTTAAGCGAGATCGAGAAACAGTTGGCCTCACTCCGTGAGAAACGCCCCACCCTGGAAAAGGAGCTGGCCGACCTCCGCGAGAGGTTACGACAGGCGGAAAACATCCACCGTGACCGCCGCGGTCTCCATGCACGAAGGGAGTCGGAACGGGAACAGGTACGCTCGGAACTGGAATCGGCGAGGCTGCAGGCGGAAGCCGCCAGAGTCAGGCTGCAAACGGCGCAAGAACAAGTGGAAGCGGAGCAAATCGTCCCCGAGAGGATATTGTCGGGCCTGGAGGGGGAAATCGATGCGGCTGAATGGCAGCGAAGACTTGAGCGATTACAACGCGACCAGGCCCGTCTTGGCGACGTGAATCTGGCGGCGATCGAAGAGCATCGGCTGCATTCGGAGCGGTTGCGTTTTCTCGACAAACAATATGACGATCTGACCGCGTCGCTGGCAATGCTGGAAAAGGCGATCCGCACCATCGACCGCGAAACCCGCAGCCGTTTCAGGGAAACCTTCGAAATTGTGGACGGCCACTTCCGCCGGCGATTCCCGGCATTGTTCGGAGGGGGAGAAGCCAGGCTGGAGATGACTTGTGACGATCCGCTGGAAGCGGGTATCCGAATCATGGCCCGGCCGCCCGGAAAACGCAACAGTTCGATCCACCTCCTTTCCGGGGGGGAGAAGGCCCTGACGGCGGTGGCGCTGGTGTTCTCCTTCTTCGAACTCAACCCCGCGCCTTTCTGCATGCTCGACGAGGTCGACGCCCCCCTGGACGAGGCCAATGTGGGGCGCTTCTGCGCCTTGCTGCAATCCATGTCGGAACGGGTACAATTCATTTTCGTCACCCACAACAAGACGACCATGGAAATCGCCGACCAGCTGATCGGTGTAACTATGCGCGAACCGGGTGTGTCGCGCATCGTTTCCGTGGACCTCGAACGAGCGGCCGAGATGGCCGCGGCATGAAGGAAAAATATCGATGGAAATAATGGACAAGACCACTTTGCGCATCATCCTGGGGGTTGCCGGCGTTCTGTTGTTGCTGGCCATCTATTTGTGGGACCGCTGGAAACGCCGCCGAAAAAGATCCGGCCAGGACGATTTCTCCGCCTCGCCCGACGATTTCGAACTGGAAGAAATCGACACCATCTCCATCAATCCCGTCGAGGAGGGCGCGGCACCCGACCTGGAAGCCCTGGAAACGGAGCGCGTCCTGGAAGAGCGGCAGAGCCCCTCCGCAACTGCCGCCTCCCTGGAAGACGAGACAGCTTCTCAGGAAACAGCCACTGCCGTAACGCGGGACAAGGCGGAAGATCTTCCCGAAGTGATTCAGATCAGTATCGTCGCCCCCAAAGGCCAGGTCTTCAGCGGACCGGATCTGGTCAAGGCGTTCTCCGATCTGGGTCTGAAATTCGGCGACATGGAAATCTTCCA
Organism: Methylothermaceae bacterium; assembly: GCA_026981855.1. Taxonomy (GTDB): domain Bacteria; phylum Pseudomonadota; class Gammaproteobacteria; order Methylococcales; family Methylothermaceae; genus Methylohalobius. Next base: position 53,113 of record JALSIB010000013.1, read on the forward strand.
TCTCCATCAAGGTAACCAGATCCTCTTCAGCGTCGCCAGCATGGTCAAACCCGGCACCTTTCCCATCGATCAAATGGAGCGCTTTCAAACACCGGGATTGACCTTGTTCATGCAACCCCCCCTGGTTCCCGAGCCACTCCAGGCCTTCGAGCGCATGATCGGCCTTTGCCATACCCTGGCGCAACGATTGGGTGGCAGTGAACTGGATGAACGCCGGCATCCCCTGACCGCGGTCAAGCTGGCCTTGTGGCGCCGCAAACTCCGCGGCAGCGGCTGAAATGGCCGTCCCCGACGAGATCAAACGGCGGGTCGAAGCGTTACGCCGGGAAATCGACTATCACAACTGGCGCTATTACGTCCTCGATCAACCGGTCATTTCGGATGCCGAATACGACGCCTTGATGGCGGAGTTGCAACGGCTGGAGCAACGCTACCCGGAACTTGTCACCCCGGATTCCCCGACCCAGCGGGTGGGCGCCCCCCCTTCCGAAGCTTTCGCCCCGGTTCGCCATGAGGTTCCGATGCTGTCTCTCGACAACGCCTTCACGGACGAGGATGTCCATGACTTCGAACGGCGGGTCAAAGAGCGGTTGGGGGAGGAGAAGATCGATTACGCCACCGAGCCGAAACTGGACGGACTGGCGGTCTCCATCCTGTATGAAAACGGCCGTCTGGTGCGGGCCGCCACCCGGGGAGACGGCTACACCGGAGAAGACATCACCGCCAACGTCCGCACCATCCGCTCGATTCCCCTGCGGCTGCAAGGTTCGGGATGGCCGGATCGGTTCGAAGCCCGGGGCGAGGTCTTCATGCCCATCGAGGGCTTCCGCCAATTGAACCAATGGGCCGAGCGCCATGGGGAAAAAACCTTCGCCAACCCCCGTAATGCGGCGGCCGGAAGTCTGCGGCAACTGGATCCGAGAATCACCGCCAGACGTCCCCTGGATTTCTTCTGCTATGGCTTCGGCGTGTTTCCGCAAGACAGATTGCCGGCGACACACCACGAGATGCTGGAAACGTTTCTGGCCTGGGGTATTCCCGTGGCACCCGAGCGCAGCGTGGTCCGGGGCGCTGAAGGTTGTCTGGCCTACTACCGCCAGATGCTGGAAAAACGCGACACTCTTCCCTATGAAACCGACGGGGTGGTCTACAAGGTGGACCGTTTCGACTGGCAACGCCGCCTCGGTTTCACCGCCCGCGCCCCCCGCTGGGCCATCGCCCACAAATTTCCCGCTCACGAAGCCACCACGATTGTCGAGGACATCGAAATCCAGGTGGGGCGCACCGGCATCCTCACCCCGGTGGCCAAACTGAAACCGGTTCAAGTGGGAGGGGTCACGGTTTCGAGCGCCTCGTTGCACAACTTCGCGGAAATGAAACGCAAGGATGTCAGAATCGGTGACACCGTCATCGTCCGCCGCGCCGGTGACGTGATTCCCGAAGTGGTCAAGGTGATCGGGGAAAAACGCCCTTCGGGGGCTCGAACCATCGCCCCCCCCACCCGCTGCCCCGCCTGTGGTTCCGAGGTGGTGGAAGATCCAGGCGGAACGCTGCTGCGCTGTAGCGGCGGCTTGTTCTGCCCGGCGCAGCTCAAAGCCGGCATCAAGCATTTTGCTTCCCGCCGGGCCATGGACATCGACGGATTGGGGGAAAAACTGATCGATCAGTTGCTGGAAAAGGGGTTGATCAAAGACGTCGCCGATCTCTATCGGCTCACGGTCGATCAGCTGGAGAAACTGGAACGGATGGGTCTGAAATCGGCCCGGAATCTGGTCGAAGCACTGGAAAAGAGCAAGCATACGACCCTGGCGCGTTTTCTCTACGCCTTGGGAATCCGGGAAGTGGGAGAGGTCACCGCCCAGATATTGGCCGATCATTTCCGCTCCCTGGAGAAGCTGATGGCGGCCAGCGAGCTGGAACTCGAGCAGCTGCCCGGCATCGGCCCCATCGTCGCCAGACATATCGTCGCTTTCTTCCGTCAACCCCATAACCTGGATGTGATCGAGCGCTTGCGCAGGGCCGGGGTCCATTGGGAAACTCCACAGGTTGACGCCACACCGCGTCCGCTGGAAGGAAAGACTTTCGTCTTCACCGGGTCCCTTTCCTCCATGAGCCGGGAGGAAGCCAAGTCAAGAGTGGAAGCCTTGGGGGGCAAAGTGACCAATTCTGTCTCGAAAAAGACCGATTATGTCGTGGCGGGGGAAAAACCGGGCTCCAAGTTCGACAAGGCCATGAAACTGGGCGTTGATGTTCTCGACGAAGAACAGTTCCTGGATTTATTGCAGCAAAGTTCACCATCCTGGACTAACCTTCAAGAAACAGAACACCGTGACTGAGAAAGACCCGGTTGTGGAAATCGACGAACTGCATATCGAGCTGTGTATCCTCCAGAGCCATCTGGACCGTCTTTTGTCCCGCATCCACCAAAACGAAGCCAAACTCCATCGCTTTCAATCCCTGGAAACCCAGCTGCTGGCGATCAATTCCCTGCGGGAACTGGTGGAACACATCCTGGAAGATACCAAGGCGGTGTTCGAACTGGATTTCGTCTCCCTGGTTCTGATTGATCCCAAGAAGGAACTGCAACAGTTTCTCAAAGAAGACGGGCTCGCTGTCGAGACGCGCCCGGAACTCATTCCCCTGACCACCGACCACCAGCTGAAACCCTGGTTCGGAAAAGCCTTCCACGCCTATCTGGGGCCGTGCAAAAATCATCACCGGATGCTGTTTCCCGGCGGTGACCAGAAACCTGCCAGCATCGCCTTGCTGCCATTGGTCAGGCGGCGAGAGCTGTTGGGTTGCCTGAACCTTGGAAGCAGTGAGCCCACCCGCTTCACCTATGGCATGGCGACGGATTTTCTCGACCGCCTGCGTTCGATCTTGTCGGTGTGCCTGGAAAATACCAGAAATTTCGAAATGCTGCGCCGGACCAGCTTGATCGATGCTTTGACAGGCGTCAACAACCGGCGGTTCTTCGAACAACGGCTGGGGGAAGAAATCCATCGGGCGCAAAGGACAGGGGAACCCCTTTCCTTTCTGTTCGTCGACATCGACTATTTCAAACGCATCAACGACACCTATGGACATCAAACCGGCGACATGGTCTTGGCCGAGATCGCGGGACAGATCCGATCCCAATTACGCAACAACGACGTTCTCGCCAGATACGGGGGCGAAGAATTCGTCGCCATCCTCTCCGGCGCCGAGTTGGACCGGGCCATGGAAGTTGCGGAAAGAATACGCAGCCAAATCGAAAGACACACCATTTCCGATCAAAACAACCAACCCATTCCGGTGACGATTTCCATCGGCGTTTCGGAATACAATCCCAAGCTGGTTCCATCCATGTCCAAGGAAGACACCCGGGGTCTGATGGAACTGGCGGATCAAGCCCTGTACCGCGCCAAGCGCAGCGGCAGAAATCAGGTTTCCAGGGGCGGTGTTTACCGAAAACGGTCACAAAGAGAACAAATCGCCGTATAGAAAAAAGGGCAGGTTTTCACGCCTGCCCTCATCCATTTCCGCCGGATAAATCCGCCGACTTATTCTGCTTTCTCTTGTGCCGGCGCAGGCTGCGCGCTCGCTGCGATACCTGCCTGATCCGCACCGCTTGCGGTCATCAGCTTGATGTCGGCCTTTTGTTTCAGCTCTTCGATATGCTGCTGGATCAGCTTTCTCTTCAGCATCTGCTCCACCTGGGGCTTGACCCGTTCATAGGGAGGTGGCGTCTTCTCGCGTGAATCTTCGCGAAGGATCACGTGCCAGCCAAACTGGGTCTTGACCGGTTCTTTGGTGTACTGACCGTTTTCAAGCGCCATGACGGCCTCGGAGAAGGGTTGCACCATCTTCTGCGGCGTGAACCATCCTAGGTCGCCGCCACTCTTGGCGGAAGGACCCACCGAGTATTTTTCCGCCAGTTTGGCGAAATCCCCGCCGGAATCGAGTTTCTTGATGATGTCTTCGGCTTCTTCGCGGGTCTTGACCAGAATATGACGCGCCTTGAATTCGCTTTGCTTCATCGAGCCGACAAGCTGATCATATTCCGCCTTGATCTGCTCCTCGGTGATCGGATGTTTCTTGAAATAATCCTGCACATCCGCCTGGGACAAGACCAAACGCTGAGTGTAACGGATTCGTGTCGCCACATCCGCCTGTTTGGGAAGCTGGTTGCGAATCGCTTCCTGTTTCAGCAATTCACGGTTGATCAACTCCTCCACCAACTTGTCCTCGGGAATATTGATCCTGGCATTGGGATTTCCCCTCGCGATTTCGGCCTTCACATAATCCAGGGCCTGGCGGCTGATACGCTGACCATTGACGATGGCCACCGTATCCTTTTCATCCACCGGCGCCAGGGCCAATCCTTCTGAGGTTTTGTTGCTTCCCGCGTTGCACCCGGCCAGAACGGCGAAGGAGAGAGCGGTATATACGAGGGTTCTTTTCATAGGGTTTCATCCTTTGGTTGGATATTCATCGGAAGTGTAAGCCTGGATGCTCAAGGCATGGATCTCGCTGTGCATGAGATCGCCAAGTGCCTGATAAACCATTTGATGACGCTGTACCGGATTCTTTCCGGAAAATGCATCGGCGACGATGGTGAGAAAAAAATGCCCCGCGCCACCTGCCTGGGCATGTCCTGCATGGGCGGCACTGGCATCCACCAGTTCGACGTGGATCGGTTGCAGGGATTCCTGCAACCGGCTTTTGATCAGTTGTATTCTGTCACTCATTGGGGAAATACCTGAAGGAAGGGTTTGACGGTCACACGGGCATAAACGCCCGCTTTCTTGTAGGGGTCTTCGGCGGCCCAACTTTGGGCCGCTTGCAAATCTTCGAATTCGGCAACGATGAGACTGCCGCTGAAACCCGCTTCCCCGGGGTCCGGGCTGTCTATGGCGGGATGGGGACCGGCCAGAATCAACCTGCCTTCATCCTGCAATTTTTTCAGTCTTTGCAAATGGGCGGGCCGGTTTTTTTTCCGCAGGGCCAAGCTCGCCTCGGAATCCTCGGCGATGATCGCGTAGAGCACTGACTATTCCTTGGTGGATTCGGGTTCGGGGAGGTAACGGGAAAGAAACACCGCCTGCAACAGAACGAAGGCGAAGGTCAATCCCAACATTCCAAAAAGCTTGAAGTTTACCCAGGTGTCGGTATCGAAAGTATAGATAACGAAAAGGTTGACTCCCCCCAAAAACAGGAAAAAAAGCGCCCAACTCAGATTCAGGCGATACCACACGCGTTCCGGAAGCTCGATGTTGTTGGCCATCATCCGCTGGATGAAGGGTTTCCGGCCTATGTACTGACTGGCCAGAAAAGCCACACCAAAAAGCCAATTGATCACTGTCGGCTTCCACTTGATGAACTGCTCATCGTGCAAATAAAGGGTCGCGCCGCCAAAGACCACGATCAAGCCCAAAGTGACCAAGTGCATGGTTTCCACCCGCCGATGCCGCAACCATACCCAGCCGACCTGAACGAAGGTGGCGGCGATAGCGACCATGGTGGCGACATAGATACCCTGGAATTTGTAGGCGATGAAGAACAGGATAATGGGGAAAAAGTCGAAGAACATTTTCATAGGCAAACAGCCCTTGGGCTACACATAAATATCCACACCATACCACAAAGTCACTTCCGATTCCGCCCCGGATCGATAGTTGGAATAGGCATGCAGAGCCCTTCTGACCCGTAAATCCTGGGGAGTATCCTCTTGGAGCCGATCGGACGGGAGGGGTGGATCCCGCCGATCCAGAGGAACTTTTTCCTTGAACACGGGACGTATGGATTCGACCAGACGGACGGGCTCAAGCCTCCTGCCCGAAGAAGGCCGGGCCGCAAAGGATGGATGAGGATCGATGCGCATATCCGATTACGCAGGCCCATATTCGATATTCGTCTATGCTATCCTGTCAAATCCTGCTATGCAAGCAGGATTCTCACTCCTTCCCGCAACTTCATCACTGACACAAAAATATGCACGAAGACGAAAAACTGACCGAAATCGAAGCCGCTGCCTTCCGCAGACTGGTCCATCATTTGCAGACCCATACCGAAGTTCAAAACATAGAGCTGATGATCACGGCCGATTTCTGCCGTAACTGTCTGGCCAAATGGCTGATGGCCGAGGCGGAATCACGCGGCCTGGCGCTCGATTACGACAAGGCCAGGGAAATGATCTACGGAATGCCTTACGAGGAATGGAAATCCCGCTATCAGACCAAAGCGACACCGGAACAACTTCGCGCCTATGAGCTGCGGCAGCGCGGAAAAGGCGGACAAAGCCAACAGAGGTAAACCGCTATGCATTTGAAATTTTTCATCTTCATTCTGACGGCGTTTCTGACCGTCGGTTGCAGCGAGGATGGCGGCTCCAGCCATGTCAATCAGGCAAGACCGGCCGTCATCGAGGGGGCGGTGTTCGACGACCATGGCCGGGTCGAAAAGGCCGTGATAGAGGTGATAGATAAAAACGATCGTCGAATCGCCAAGGCAAAACTACAAGGCGATGGCCGATTCAAACTCAGGATTCCCGCTGATGCGGCCTATCCGGTGGTTCTGAAGGCCAAACTGGCAAACGGCAAGATTCTGGAGGCGGTCGTCACCAGCAACCAGGTGGTGGAACTGGATATCACTCCTCATACCGATCTGGTGGTCAAATCGGCGCGGTTGCGGGGTGGCCTCACCCCGGAAAACATCGCCGGCGCCGCGGGGGCCGCCATCAACATGCGCCGCAGCCAGGGCGGCAAGCGCAGCTCGAGCGGCTTCAAGGGTGACCTGACCAAGCAGTACAGCGGCTGGCATTGACCGCGCGATATCCGCCCATGGTGTGAGCCGCTCAAGCCCCCCTGCCACGGCAGTCATCTTCACCACAGCGAGGCGGGAAAGTTCCGGAAAACTTGGCCGCGCCTTTGCGGTGAAATTTCAGAAGGTGCTGCCGTTCCAGCCCCAGAACTTGCGGGGAATGTCGATGAATTCGATGTATACCCGGTCCGGGGAAATGTCGAGTTCCTGTTGCAGGAAACCGCAGATCGACTGGGCCAAAGGCTGGGTCTGGGTTTCGGGAAGGCCGATGCTTTTCAGCTCCACATAGGCGGCAGGTTCCAGGGTGCCATCGAACATCAGCATGGCTTCCGACACCAACTGAACCATCACGTAACGTTCCGGTTTTCCCAACTCCTGGGACAGTTTTCGGGACGCCTGTGACAACAAGGACGTTTTCTTCTCCTGATCCAACTTCAGGTTGGTTTCCACTCTAAAATACGGCATTGCTGAGCTCCTCGCCTAGTCCGGAAAATCGAGACGATATCACTGAACCAGAAACTCTGTAAACAGAATATCCTTCAAGCCATCACTGTCCGAATACTCATCCAGAACCTTGCGAACATCGTGGAGGGCGGTTTCCCGCAGTTTTTCCCGCTCATTGATGTCGGCGACCTTTTCCGGCGGAAGGTCACTGAAAAGAAGGATCAAGGTGTGGCGGACCAGGGGCAAATGCTTCTGGATCCGCTCCAGGTTGTCCTGCCCCTTGATCATCAATTGCACATTGGTGCTCAGATAATGGCGGCGGCCGGCGAGGTTGACCACCAGCTTGGGTTTCACCTCCAGATACTCGATTTTGGGAGAAGACTGTTCTTCCCCGTCTTCTCCCGCGAAAGAAACAGGCGAAAACGCCAACGACAGGATCATCCAACTCCAAAACAACCACGATGTATGTCGCATCAGTGACTCCTCACGACCGTAAACTTCACACTTTCCATGAAGGAAGTATAGCCCCAAGTCTCATCCATTGAGATCCCGCGCTCACTCCACCGTCACGGACTTGGCCAGATTGCGCGGCTGATCCACGTCGGTGCCCTTGATCACCGCCACATGATAGGCGAGCAATTGCAGCGGGATGGTGAATAAGCACTCTGACAATAATTTCCTGAAATATTGAGCCGTGTTAAATCAACAGGTTGCCTTCAGCATGGCCTGGACAATTTATATCCTGTTGCTTATTACTCAAACACCCTGATTTAACATCGCTTTATTCGTGCCTTCCGGGGAAAGGGGGTTTTCTGCGGAAGTCGAAGGACAAGCCCGCCGGCGTGAAATGGCCGTGGCGCTTGTGATTGTAGACGACACGGCCGCTCAGCGAAGCAGACGCCGCTCGAGTAACGACTGCATATCCCTGCGGCCATCGAGGATGCAATGAATGAAAACGTCCTGCCTGATGACTTCATAGATGACGCGATACGGCTTGAAGTGAACCTCCCGATAGTTCGTTACGCCGATTCGATCCAACTCTGGTGGAACATGGCCCCGCTCGGGCAGTTCGGTAAGTCGTGAGCAGAGGGACTCCAACTGGTCCAGCACGTAAGCAGCTTTCTCCACGGAATCGTGGAGAGCAACGTAGCGGTAGATGTCGATCAGATCCTGCTCTGCGTCCTCGGCAAGGCGGACGCGGTAGTGTTTCACCCGGCGGGTTCCCTGACGTGCCTGCGGACATCCGCGAAAGCCTTCTTGAGGGGCTTGGTGCGGCCTTCCTGGATGCTCTTGGCACTTTGGGCCAGCATCTTGAGCAGCGCCAGGGACTCCTGGGTTTGTTCGTAACTGGCAATATCCTGGAGCACCGCCTTGGCCTCGCCATGTTGGGTGATCACCATGGTGCGCCGCCCCTCGCTGACGTCCCGCAGTGCCTCGGCGGTATGGCTTTTCAGGTAACTGATGGGTTTGACCGATTCACTGAGTTTCATGATGTGTGTCGCTTGTGCAGTTTCATTACGTACCAAATATAGTCCATATTCGGGTCCAGTGTAAAGGTGTCGACAAACCGTCCGGATTGTTCTGGTACAGCCCGGGATTCATTTGACGTGGAACGGCGAGAACCACGGCGCTTGAGCCCGTCTGCGTTTCCACGAGTCATGATCAAAAGTGGTGTATGAGGGTGGGTTGATAGAGGCGGCGTATCCGTGGATTCGCCCATCTTGACAAGGTCATCGAAGGCGTGAAATTCAAAGATGGAATCGAGATGAACGAGAATACCGAGGAGAACAGGAATGCCGCATCATAAGACAATTCTGATACACCAGAATTGACTATAACTCTGCGCTCCACTGGATTTCGTTGCACTGCAAATCATGGAGAAAGCGGAGCTGGGTTTCGTTTTCCACTCCTTCGGCGGTGACCGACAGGCAGTGACTCCTCACGACCGTAAACTTCACGCTTTCCATGAAGAAAGTATAGCCCCAAGTCTCATCCATTGAGATCCCGTGCTCACTCCACCGTCACGGACTTGGCCAGATTGCGCGGCTGATCCACGTCGGTGCCCTTGATCACCGCCACATGATAGGCAAGCAATTGCAGCGGGATGGTGAATATCACCGGAGACATCTCATTCTCGCTCGGGGTCACGGTCAGCACATGGGTGGTGTCGTCAGGCGTGACATCCAGGGTCTCGTCGGCGAACACGATCAGTTCCCCTCCCCGGGCCTTGACCTCCTGCAGATTGGATTTCAGTTTTTCCAGCAGGGAATTGTTCGGCGCCACGGTAATGACCGGCATTTCCGCATCCACCAGCGCCAGGGGACCATGCTTGAGTTCCCCTGCAGGATAGGCTTCGGCATGGATATAGGAGATCTCCTTGAGCTTCAACGCCCCTTCCATGGCGATGGGATAATGGCTCCCGCGCCCCAGGAACAACGCATGCTGCTTGTCGGCGAAACGCTCCGAAAAAGCCTTGATGTGGTCGTTCAATTCGAGCACGTCCTCGACTCTGGCCGGCAGCGAGAACAGCTGGGAAGCGATACGCTTTTCGGTCACCCTGTCCAGCCCGTGGCGCCTGCCCAAGGCGATCGTGAGCATCATCAAGGCCACCAGCTGGGTGGTGAAGGCCTTGGTGGAGGCCACGCCGATCTCCGGTCCCGCCCGGGTCAACAGCACCAGATCCGATTCGCGAACCAAGGAACTCTCCTGGACGTTGCAAATGGACAGGGAATGAGAAGCACCGAGCCGCTTGGCTTCCTGCAGGGCAGCCAGGGTATCGGCGGTCTCTCCCGACTGGGAGATGGTGACCACCAGGGTGTCGGGCAGCAAGACCGGATTCCGGTAACGATATTCGCTCGCGACCTCGACGTTGCAGGGGATCCCCGCCAGGGACTCCAACCAATAGCGGGCCACCAACCCGGCATGATAACTGGTGCCGCAGGCGAGAATCTGAACCGCCCTGACCTGGTCGAAGACTTCCGCCGCCCGGGTTCCGAAGGCATTTTCCAGCAGCTTGAGGCCGTTGAAACGCCCTTCCAGGGTTTCGGCGATGGCGCGCGGCTGCTCGAAGATTTCCTTGAGCATGTAATGACGATATTCGCCCCGCTCGACCGCATCCAGATGAACCTCGCTTTCCTTGACCGGCCTTTCGACCTCGTTACCCTGTTCATCGAATATTTTCACCCCTTTGGGGGTCAGCTCAGCGATATCGCCTTCTTCGAGGAAGATGAATCGCTGAGTGACGGGCAACAATGCGGCTATGTCGGAAGCGATGAAGAACTCGCCGATTCCCAAACCTATCACCAACGGGCTTCCCCGGCGGCAGGCCACCAGCGTGTCTGGCTGGGAGGCGCAGATCACCCCGAGCGCATAGGCGCCATCGAGCTGTTTCGTCGCTTGTCGCACCGCCTCCAGGAGAGAGCCGGTGGCCTGCAACTGATCGTATATCGCGTGCACCACCACTTCGGTGTCGGTCTCGGAGGTAAAATCGTGGCCCAGGGCAGCCTGCTGGCTGCGCAGGGATTCGTGATTCTCGATGATGCCATTGTGGACCAGTGCCACCTCCCCCTTGCAGATGTGGGGGTGGGCGTTTTTTTCACTGGGAACACCATGAGTGGCCCAACGGGTGTGGGCGATTCCCACCTGTCCTTCGATAGGATCCAGCTCCAGGGCTTCTTCAAGTTCCGCCACCTTCCCCTGCTTGCGGCGGCGGCGGATTTCCCCCTGTTGCAGCACCGCGACACCCGCCGAGTCATAACCCCGGTACTCCAATCTCCGTAACCCTTCCAAAAGAATCGGAACGACGTTTCTTTGCGCCACTGCCCCAACGATACCGCACATAACGATTTGCCTCGCTCAAGTTTTCTTCTGTGGACGTTGCCAATGTTCGATGGTCACCTGCCGGCCCCGGCTGAGGGTCAATTTCCCAGACGGGGCGTCCCGGGTGATGGTGGAACCGGCCCCTATGGTCGCGTCCCTGCCGATTTTCACCGGTGCCACCAGTTGGGTATCGGAACCGATGAAAGCGCCATCTTCGATGACGGTCCTGAATTTGTTCACCCCATCGTAGTTGCAAGTGATGGTTCCGGCGCCAACGTTCACGCCGGAACCGATATCGCTGTCACCGATATAACTCAGGTGGTTGATCTTCGAACCCTTTCCGACCAGCGATTTTTTGATCTCCACGAAATTGCCGATGTGAACCTGCTCATCCAATTCGGTCTGGGGACGCAAACGGGCGAAAGGACCGATCCGGCAACCTGCGCCGACACGGACATTGTCAAGGACGCTGTGGGCCAGAATCTCCACGTCATCTGCGATATCCGCATCTTTGATGACCACTCCCGGACCGATTTTCACCCGGTCCCCCAAGCGGATATTCCCCTCCAGGATCACATTGACATCGATCTCCACATCCCGGCCGATCGACTCGATTTCTCCCCGCAGATCGAAGCGGGCGGGATCGTGCAAGGTCACCCCCCTGGCCATCAAGGAATCGGCCTGCCGCCGCTGATAGACCCGTTCCAGTTCGGAAAGCTGGCGTTTGTCATTGATACCGGCGACTTCATCCGCCTCCGCACCGGTCGTGTTCACGGGAACACCTTCTTCAACGGCCATGGCGATGATATCGGTCAGATAATACTCGCCCTGGGCATTGCGGTTGTCGAGCCGGTTCAGCCAGCGTGCGAGATGCTGGGCCGGCACGGCAAGAATGCCGGTATTGACCTCCCGGATTTTTTTCTCTTCCCCGGTCGCATCCTTTTCCTCGACGATTTTGAGCACCTTGCCCTGTGAGTCGCGAAGGATTCTTCCATATCCGCCGGGATCGTCGAGTTCGACGGTCAAAAGACCCAGCCCCTCACCACAGCTATCGAGCAATCGCTGCAAGGTCTGAGTGCGCAGCAAGGGCACGTCGCCGTAAAGAATCAGCACCATTCCCTCACCCAAATGAGGCATGGCCTGCTGGACGGCATGACCGGTACCCAATTGCCGGGATTGTTCCACCCAATTCACCTCCCAGTGGGCGAACAGGCACCTGACCCTGTCCCCTCCATGGCCATAGACGATAGTGAGGCTGAGGGGAGACAAACCCATGGCCGCTTCATAAACATGCTGCAGCAGGGGTCTGCCGCCCAAGGGATGAAGCACTTTGGGCAGATCGGAACGCATCCGGGTACCTTGGCCCGCGGCAAGGATCACAACGTTTGGATTCATCTTGGACTTCACGAGGTTGTTATGTACAAAAGCCTAGACGATATCGAAAAAGCTGAAAAGGATCGGATAGCGGTTTTCTTATTGTCAGGAGGGAAAACAGAGTGGCCCGAAACGCCGTGGAAGGCAATTCGGGCACTCGAACCAAAAATACAGGAGGGAATGGGCAGGTTGTCCAGAAGGTGGCAGTCACAACAAATCCGTCTATGCGCACAGCTCGGGATTCCTGGCACAACCTGCCAAAAGGCGGTTGCCTGAATTGCAGGTCAAGTAAAACTTTACTTTTGGCCGTAAAACGTTATTTTTCGAATCTTCCTTTGTTTTTCTTGACCCGTTCCAGTACCTGCAGTTGGCGTATGGCCTCGACCAGCTCTGCCTGGGCCTTGGCATAGTCGATTTTGCCCGAGCGATCCTTGAGCGCTTCCTCCGCCCTCTTTTTGGCTTCGAGCGCCGCCGCCTCATCGATATCCTTGGCACGGAGAGCAGTATCCGCCAGGACGGTGACGATATGGGGCTGGACTTCGAGCATCCCCCCGGAGACGTAGAATGGCAGCTCTTCCGTCTCGCTTACCTTGACCCGCACTTCCCCAGGCACCAGCCGCGAAAGCAAAGGCGCATGGCGGGGAGCAATCCCGACTTCACCCAACTCCGCCGGGGCAAACACCATCTGCGCCTGTCCCGAAAAGATCTCCTCTTCCGCACTGACGATATCCACATGAATCATCATGGCCATGATCGTTCCTACGCTGCGATTTTCTTGGCTTTTTCCAAGGCTTCGTCGATGGTGCCCACCATGTAAAAGGCCTGTTCCGGAATATCGTCGTATTCACCCTCCACGATGCCCTTGAATCCACGAATGGTTTCCTTGAGCGGAACGTATTTTCCAGGTGATCCGGTGAACACCTCTGCGACAAAGAAGGGTTGTGAAAGGAAACGCTGGATCTTACGGGCTCTGGAGACGGTTAGTTTGTCCTCCTCCGACAGTTCGTCCATTCCGAGAATGGCGATGATGTCCCGCAGCTCCTTGTATCGTTGCAGGGTGGATTGGACACTCCGTGCCACCTCATAATGTTCGTGGCCGATGACCAGCGGATCCAGCTGGCGGCTGGTGGAATCGAGCGGATCCACCGCGGGATAGATCCCCAGTTCGGCGATCTGACGGGACAACACGACGGTTGCATCCAGGTGAGCGAAAGTCGTGGCCGGGGAGGGGTCGGTCAAGTCGTCGGCAGGCACGTAGACTGCCTGGATGGAGGTGATGGAACCGGTCTTGGTGGAAGTGATGCGTTCTTGCAGAATCCCCATCTCCTCCGCCAGTGTCGGCTGATACCCTACCGCCGAAGGCATACGTCCCAGCAATGCGGAGACCTCGGTACCCGCCAAAGTGTAACGGTAAATATTGTCGATGAAGAGCAGCACGTCCCGCCCTTCCTCGCGGAAGTTCTCGGCGATGGTCAGCCCCGTCAGGGCGACCCGAAGGCGGTTCCCGGGGGGTTCATTCATCTGACCATAGACGAGCGCCACCTTGTCAAGCACGTTCGACTCTTTCATTTCGTGGTAGAAGTCGTTTCCTTCACGGGTTCGTTCCCCCACCCCGGCGAAGACGGAGTATCCGGAGTGCTCGATGGCGATGTTCCGGATCAGCTCCATCATGTTGACGGTCTTGCCCACGCCTGCGCCGCCAAACAAGCCGACCTTGCCGCCTTTCGCGAAAGGACAGATAAGATCGATCACCTTGATGCCGGTTTCCAGCAATTCGGTGGCGGGAGACTGCTCTTCGTAGCTCGGCGGCTTGCGGTGAATCGGCCAACGATCCTTTTCACCGATATCCCCTTTTTCGTCGATGGGTTGGCCCAGCACGTTCATGATGCGGCCGAGGGTTTCGGTACCCACGGGTACGGAAATGGGCGCACCGGTATTGGAAACGGCCATTTCCCGTCGCAAGCCATCGGTGCTGCCCATCGCCACGGTACGCACCACCCCGTCACCCAACTGCTGCTGGACTTCCAGAATCAAATCGGCTTCTTCCACCTTCAAGGCATTGAACACCTTGGGCAGGGACTCGCGGGGAAATTCGACGTCTACCACCGCGCCGATGATTTGAACGATCTTACCCGAACTCATTATGTTATTCCTCTTGGAGTCTGTTTGAATGTCATTCGCTTATTGGATGGCCGCGGCCCCGGACACGATTTCCGAGATCTCCTGGGTGATTGCAGCCTGGCGAGCCTTGTTGTACAGCAATTGCAATTCGTCGATGAACTTGCCCGCGTTATCCGAGGCGCTTTTCATCGCCACCATTCGCGCCGCCTGCTCGCAGGCCTTGTTTTCGACAACGGCCTGATACACCACCGATTCTATGTACCGCAGCATCAACTGATCCAGCACTTCCGGCGCTTCCGGCTCGTAGATGTAATCCCAGTGGTGGGTGAGTTCTTCGACTTCCTCTTCCACCTCCACCGGCAACACTTTCTGAATCACCGGTTTCTGGGTCATCGTGTTGACGAACTCGTTGAACACCAGATGAATCTGATCCAGCTCTCCGGCGTCGTACTTGTCCAGCATCACCTTGACCACACCGATGATGTCTTCGAGATGAGGGGTATCGCCCATCTGCGTCGCCTGGGCGGCGATGTTCGCCCCCACCCCGGAAAAGAACGATACACCCTTTTGCCCCATCACGCTCAACTCAAGCGAATGGCCCGTTTCTTCCCATTCTTTCATCCGCCTGATCAACCCGCGAAAAAGGTTGGCGTTCAAGCCGCCGCAAAGACCACGGTCGGTCGAAATCAAGAGGATTCCAATGCGCTTGCCGTCTCTCGACTCCAGGTAAGGATGCCGATATTCCGGATGGGCATGGGCCAGATGACGAATGATTTGCCGGATTCGCTGGGCATAAGGCCTGGTCGCTTGCATGCGCTCCTGGGTCTTGCGCATCTTGCTGGCAGCGACCATCTCCATCGCCTTGGTGATCTTCTGAGTATTTTTGATACTCGCGATCTGAGTGCGGATCTCTTTGCCTACTGCCATGATCCCTTACCAGGTATGGGTGGATTTGAACTTTTCGATGGCTTCGCGCAGCTTTGCGGCGATTTCATCGTTGTAGTCGCACTTTTCGTTGATTTCTTTCAGGAAATCGCCATACTCCGCCTTCATGAAATCCTGCAGCGCCGCCTCGAAATCCTGGACTTTGTTCACCGGAATATCGTCCAGGTAACCCTCGTTGGCGGCGAACAGGGAAACGGCCTGCTCCGCGACGGACATCGGCCTGAACTGTGGTTGCTTGAGCAGCTCGGTCACCCGCTGGCCACGCTCGATCTGCTTGCGGGTGGCTTCGTCCAGATCGGATGCGAACTGGGCGAACGCCGCCAATTCTCGGTATTGCGCCAGATCGAGGCGAATCCCGCCACCCAGTTTCTTGATGATTTTGGTCTGGGCCGCACCACCCACACGAGAGACCGAAATACCGGGATTGACCGCGGGACGGATACCGGCATTGAAGAGATCGGACTCCAGGTAGATCTGACCATCGGTAATGGAAATCACGTTGGTCGGTACGAATGCGGAAACGTCGCCCGCCTGGGTCTCGATGATCGGCAAAGCCGTCAACGAACCGGTTCTGCCTTTGACCTTGCCACCGGTCAGCTTTTCCACTTCCTCGGCATTGATCCGGGCGGCCCGCTCCAACAAACGGGAATGGAGATAAAACACGTCTCCGGGATAGGCTTCACGTCCCGGCGGCCGGCGTAGCAACAGTGACACCTGACGATAGGCCCAGGCCTGCTTGGTCAGGTCATCATAGATGATCAGGGCGTCCTCGCCCCGGTCGCGATAGTATTCCCCCATGGAACACCCGGCGTAGGGAGCGATGAATTGCAGCGCCGCCGATTCCGCAGCCGTTGCCGCGACCACCGTCGTGTATTCCATCGCGCCATGCTCTTCCAGCTTGCGCACGATGTTGGCGACGGTCGATTGTTTCTGTCCGACGGCCACATAGATACATTTAACGCCGCTGCCTTTCTGGTTGATGATGGTATCGATGGCGATGGCCGTCTTCCCCGTCTGGCGGTCGCCGATGATCAACTCCCGCTGCCCCCGGCCAATGGGGATCATGGCATCGATCGATTTGAGGCCCGTCTGCAAGGGTTGATCGACCGATTGCCGGGCGATTACGCCCGGGGCGATCTTTTCGATGGGCGAAAACGCTTCGGTTTCAATGGGGCCTTTTCCATCGATCGGCCGACCCAGGGCGTCCACGACCCGCCCCAGCATGGCTTCCCCCACAGGCACCTGAAAGATCTTGCCGGTGCATTTGACCGAATCCCCTTCGGCCAGGTGTTCATAAGCGCCCATGACCACGGCCCCGACCGAATCGCGTTCCAGGTTCAACGCCATGCCAAAAGTGTCGCCCGGGAATTCGAGCATCTCCCCGTGCATGACGTCTTCCAAACCATGGATGCGGACGATACCATCGGTCAAAGCGACGATGGTTCCTTCGGTCCGGGCTTCCAGCCCCCCTTCGAATTCCTTGATTTTCTCTTTTATCAGATCGCTGATTTCTGCTGGATTCAACTGCATAATTCTTTTCTCACTCTAGCTGTAGAGTCTTTTTGCCATACGCTCTAAACGGCCCTTTATCGACCCGTCGATCACCTTGTCACCGGCGCGAATGATCACACCACCAATCAATCCACGATCTTGCAATGCCTGCAAGTGCACCTTTTTACCCAGGTTTTTCTCCAGGGCCGAGATCAACGTTTCTTTATCTTCATCGCTCAAAGGGAATGCGGTCACCACTTCCACATCGACATATCCCTCGTGCTCGGCGCGGTAAGATTCGAACAGATCCCTGATCTGAGGCAATAATCCGATGCGACCATTGTGCACCAGCAACCTGACGAAATTTTCTCCTTCCTTGTCCAGGTAGCCCTTACCGACCTCCAACAGCACCCGGAGAAAATCCTCTTTGGGTACATTGGGATTCTGCGCCATCCATGCCAGCTCTTTATCACTCATGGCAACAGCAAGGAACTCCAACATCTGCGACCATTTTTGCAATGCGCCCTTCTCCAGCGCGAGCTTGAATACCGCCTCTGCATAGGGCCTTGCCAATGTCGTCAATTCACTCATGGCGCTCGTTCCAGTTGTTTACTCACCCCCTCGAGGATCGCCCGGTGTTTCGACTCGTCGACTTCCTCCTGAAGAATCTGCGAAGCCGCGGTCACCACCAACTGCGCCACTTGCTCCCGCAAACCCTCTTTGGCCCTTTGAACTTCCTGTTCTATCTCTGCCTTGGCCACCGAAATCAGGCGTTCACCTTCCTGGCGGGCGGCTTCCTTGGCCTCCTCGACGATCTCGTTGGCACGCTTCTGAGCCCCGTTGATGAGTTCACTGGCTTGTTCCTTGGCTTCATGGATGACCTGCTTGGCCCTCTGTTCAGCCAACTCCATCTCATGCTTGCCGCGTTCAGCGGCAGCCAGACCCTCGGCAATTTTCTTCTTGCGCTCTTCCAGCGCTTCCATCAGGGGCGGCCATACATACTTCATGGTGAACCACACCAGAAGTGCGAATGTGATCATTTGCCCCAGGAGGGTAATGTTAATACTCACAAACCCTTGCCTCGTTCATTCGTTTAAAATCGTGTATCCCAATCACTCCACATCGCGGGTGGAATGATCCCGTCTTAGCCGCCCGTGACAGGCGCCAGGAACGGATTGGCGAACGTGAAGAACAAAGCCATACCCACGCCGATCATGGTTACGGCGTCCAACAGTCCGGCGACGATGAACATCTTGACCTGCAGCATGGGAACCATTTCCGGTTGCCGTGCTGCACCCTCAAGAAATTTCCCCCCCAAAAGGCCGAAACCGATTGCGGTGCCCAACGCGCCCATGCCCAGCACGAGTCCTACGGCAATCGCGGTCAAACCCTGAATGTCTGCAATCAAAGCCAAGTTTTCCATCATTTCCTCCGTTGTGTTGTCGTAATCAAATCTCAAGTCGTTAGTGTGATGCGTGCGCCATGCTCAAATAAACGATGGTCAGCACCATGAAGATGAAAGCCTGCAAAGTGATGATCAAAAGGTGAAAGACCGCCCAGGGAAAGCTCAACAATGGTTGCAGATACCAAGGCATCAAGGCGATCAGGATGAAGATGAGTTCACCGGCGTACAGGTTGCCGAAAAGTCGCAAGGCGAGCGAAATGGGTTTGGCGAACTCTTCCACCAGACGGAGCAACAAGTTGAAAGGCATGAACCAGACGCCGAAGGGGTGGAGCAGGATGTCCTTGGTGAACTCCCAAGGTCCCTTGACCTTGAAACTGTAGTAAAGGATCAAGAAGAAGACGGTGAGCGACATGGCGAAAGTGGCGTTGAGATCCGTACTCGGCACCACCCGCAAATACGGCGTTCCTTCCAGGGCGGCAATGGTGGGAAGCAGATCCACCGGCAGAAGATCCATGGCGTTCATGAGAAACACCCAACAAAAGATCGTCAACGCCAAAGGGGCGATCAATTCGTTACGTCCATGGAAAGTGTCCTTGACTTGTCCATCGACGAACTCGACCAGCATTTCCGCAAAATTCTGAATTGGCCCTGGTATACCCGATGTCGCCCTTTCCGCCGCATACTTGAACGTCAAAACGAACGCCAAACCCAGTACTGCGGAAAAGAACAAGGTGTCCAAATGAAGGGTCCAAAAACCTTCTCCCGCATGCAGCGGCGTCAAGTGGTGAACGATATACTCGGTGGGACTCTTAGCTGCCATGGCTCCTCACATTTTATTATCCAGCAGAAGGGCGAACCAGAAAACGCCCAATACCGCCACAAAACCTGCAAACAAAGGCATGAACCGGATTTCCGGCAGGCGGAAAACCAGAACGAACAAGACCGCGGTCAAGATCAACTTGACCGCTTCGCCCATATAAAACCCGCGTATGATCCGGCGGGGATTTTTACCCCGATCACGACACATCCTGAGGGCGAAATAGGCATTGGGAATCAAGGCTATCATTCCCCCATATCCAACAGATCTGGCCACTTGCCAACCGAACCAGACCCATCCCCCAAGAAAGATCACTGCCAGCACCGCCGCCTGGATGAGGAGAATCCTGCCTACTGCGGCTGTGAGGTCTGTGGTCATCGTGTTCTCTACACACACAAGCACGGGATTCTATAGACCAGGGAGGACAAAATCAAGCTCACGCCTTCGTACCTCTTTGATTCATCATCACCCGAAAGCCGCCGGGCGGAGACTTTTATCCTCGGGCTTCGAAACGCTCCAGCAATCCTTCCAACTGATCCAAGTCATTGTAATTTATGACTACCCGGCCTTTACCGCCCTTACCGTGGCGAATCGTCACCCTCGCTCCCAACAAGGAACTCAACCGCTCCTGCAACCGGCCGACATCAGGATCCAAAACCGGTGGAGCTTTTCCAGGTACTTGATTTTGCAACCGCTTAACCAATAATTCGGTATCCCGAACAGTGAGTTTCCCTTCTGCCACCTTGAGGGCCACTTCCACCTGCTTGTCACCGACCAGTCCAAGCAGTGCTCTGGCATGCCCCATCTCTATTTTTCCGGTTTCCAGTAATCGCTTGACCTCGGGTTGTAAATCCAGCAATCTCAGCAGGTTGGTAATGGTGGTTCGCGACTTGCCCACCGATTCGGCCAGCTGTTGATGGGTCATTTCGAAGTCTTCAAGCAGTCGGCGCAACCCTTCGGCCTGTTCCAAAGGATTGAGATCCTCCCGCTGAATATTTTCGATCAGAGCCATTGCCAACGCGGTGCAGTCATCGACTTCACGGATCACCACCGGGATCTCGTTCAGCCCCGCCAGCCTGGAGGCACGCCAGCGTCTTTCACCTGCGACCAATTCGTAATCGCCGCTGGCTCTGGCCCGGACCACAACAGGTTGAACGACTCCGTGGGCCCTGATGGAATCGGCCAGTTCCTGCAAGCTTTGCAGATCGATATCCCGTCGTGGTTGAAAAGATCCCGGCTCTATTTGATCGAGGGGCAAGGTTTGAGAAACCGCTTGTTGGGGATCTTGAATGGAGACATCTCCCAAAAGAGCGTTGAGCCCTCGGCCAAGACCGCGCTTTTTTGCCGCCATGGTGTATTACTCCTTTTCGTTACGTCCGACGATTTCCCCAGCCAATGCAAGATAAGCTAACGCTCCACGCGACGATTTGTCGTAATGAATCACCGGAAGTCCATGACTTGGGGCCTCGGCCAGGCGAATGTTGCGGGGGATGCAGGTTCGCAACAATTTTGCTCCAAAATGCTTTTGCAGCTGTTCGGAAACTTCTTTGGTCAAACGGCTGCGAGGATCGTACATGGTGCGCAACAATCCTTCCAGGGCCAGCGCCGGATTGACCGTCTTTTGTATGTTGGCCACCGTCTCCATCAGCGCGGACAGCCCTTCAAGCGCATAGTATTCACATTGCATGGGAACCAGGAGGCTGTCGGCGGCCACCAGAGCATTCAGGGTCAGCATGTTGAGCGAAGGGGGACAGTCGATCAAAAGATAATCATAATGCCCCCGGATCTTCGCCAGCGCTTCGGTCAAGCGCCGTTCCCGCTGCCGTGACTGCATCAAACCCACTTCAGCAGCGGTCAGATCCGCATTTCCGGGAATGAGATCGAATTGCAGCGTCGTCAAGGGAACGATGACCTCCTCGGCCATGGCCTCCTGCAGCAGGAGATCGCAACAAGTCAGTTCCATTCCGTTCTTGTCCACCCCGCATCCCATGGTAGCGTTACCCTGGGGATCGATGTCGATGAGCAGAACTTTACGTTTGGTCATGGCCAAAGTGGCGGCAAGATTGACGCTTGTGGTCGTTTTGCCCACCCCACCCTTCTGGTTGGCGATCGCGATGATTTTACTCATGTCCCTTCAGGTTCGGTGATTTCGATGAGATGTCGTTCGGCCTTCAGGCCTGGCACGGTAAGAGGGCTCACCCGATGAGGCAATTCATCGATCGCATCCAATTCCTGAGATGGATAGCGTCCCTTCATCGCCAGGAATCTGCCGCCGGGTTCGAGCAAATGGCGGCTGCGGAAAAAGCTGCTTCCAACGTCGGCAAAGGCCCGGGTGATGATGGTATCGAATCGTGGTGTGACTGCATAGTGTTCGATCCGTTGGTGAACAGCTGAAACATTGCTCAATCCCAATTCAAGCGCCATCTGACGGACGAAACGGATTTTTTTTCCGACTGCATCGAGCAAGACGAAACGTATTTCGGGAAAGAAAATCGCCAGGGGAAGGCCTGGAAAACCTGCTCCGGTTCCCACATCGAGAATGCGTTGGCCGGAAAGGTAAGGATGGATGGAAAGACTATCGAGCACATGCTTGGTGATGAACTCGGCTTCATCCTCGACCTTGGTGAGATTGTAGACACGGTTCCACCGCAGAAGTCCCCGATGGAGCAGCTGGATTTTACCGATGCGCCCGGGATCCGGCTTCAGTCCCAGGAAAGAAACACCAGAGGTCAACAAGGTATCTGCCATCAGGCGCTTTTCTTTTTCAGGTGTACCAGCAGCAATGAAATCGCAGCGGGTGTGACGCCGGGAATCCGGGCTGCCTGGCCCAATGTCACGGGTTTGACGGTGGCAAGTTTTTCCCGAACTTCCTGAGAAAGGCCTGATACATTGGAATAATCCAAAGATTCGGGCAAGGACAAGTGTTCATAACGCTTGGTTCGTTCGATTTCTGTTTTTTGCCGCGCTATGTAACCGGCATATTTGGCCTGGATTTCCACTTGTTCCCGTACTTCCCGCTCGAAATCGGAACCTTCCACGCCTTTCAGCTTCAGCAACGTCTCGATATCCATTTCCGGCCGGCGAAGCAATTCCAGCAGATTGGCCTCCCGCTGGAGGGGCGTTTTCAGGGTTGTCGAAAGTTCCCGGGCCGTTTGGTCATTTGGTTGGAGCCACGTCTCTTGCAGTGATTTTTGCAATCGGCCGATAGCCTCCCGTTTACGTTCGAACACCTGCCAACGCAGATCATCGACCAACCCGAGTCTCCGCCCGATTTCGGTCAGGCGCAAATCCGCGTTGTCCTCCCGCAGTAACAGCCGGTATTCGGCGCGGCTGGTGAACATGCGATAAGGCTCTGAAGTTCCACGGGTGATCAAATCGTCGATCATCACCCCCAGATATGCTTCATCGCGTCTTGGCCACCAAGGTTCTTCCCCTTGCGCCTTGAGAGCAGCATTGAGGCCCGCCAGCAACCCTTGAGCGGCGGCTTCCTCATAGCCGGTGGTACCGTTTATCTGACCGGCAAAAAACAGGTTTTCCATGGCCTTGGTTTCAAGGCTGGGTTTCAGTCCCCTTGGATCGAAATAATCGTATTCGATGGCGTAACCGGGGCGGGTGATGTGGGCATCCCTGAATCCCGGGATTGAGCGAATGAATGCCGTTTGAATATCGAATGGCAGACTGGTGGATACGCCGTTGGGATAGACCTCGTGGGTATGCAGCCCCTCCGGTTCAACGAAAATCTGGTGGGAATCCCGTTCGGCAAAGCGGACGACCTTATCTTCTATCGATGGGCAATAGCGAGGGCCGGTTCCTTCGATGGCGCCTGTGAACATCGGCGAACGGTCCAGTCCCCGACGAATGATTTCATGGGTCTTTGAATTGGTTCGGGTAATATGGCATGGAACCTGGGGAGGATGTTCCTCGCGGGTTCCCAGAAAGGAAAACACTGGCGTCGGATCGTCTCCCGGTTGTTCAGTCATCATGGAATAATCCAAGCTGCGGCTGTCTAGGCGGGGGGGCGTGCCTGTTTTCAACCTTCCCACTTGAAAGTCCAGTTCCCTCAAGCGTTGCGCCAGCGCGTCGGCTGGACTGTCTCCTGCCCTGCCTCCCTGGTAGTTGGCCTGACCGATATGGATGATCCCGCCGAGAAAAGTACCCACGGTCAACACGACGGTACGGGCTTTGAATCGCAGTCCCATCTGAGTCACGACACCTGCGGCTTGGTGTCGTTCGACAATCAGATCGGAAACCGTTTGTTGAAACAACCAGAGATTGGGTTGTTGTTCCAACGCATAGCGTACAGCCTGTCGGTATAAAGCCCGGTCGGCTTGAGCGCGGGTCGCCCTGACCGCGGGCCCTTTCGAGGCATTGAGCATTCGGAATTGGATTCCGGCCCGATCAATCGCTCTGGCCATCAATCCACCCAAGGCATCGATTTCCTTCACCAAGTGCCCCTTGCCGATACCACCGATGGCTGGATTACAGCTCATCTGTCCCAAGGTCTCGATGTTTTGGGTCAGAAGAAGCGTTTTGGCACCTCGACGTGCCGCTGCCAAGGCGGCTTCGGTGCCGGCATGACCGCCACCCACTACAATCACGTCGAATATGCGTCTGAAGTCCATGGAAGGTCTCAATTAAAGTTCAACATCGCTTGCTCATTATACAAACTTATGCAAATTCAAGTTCTTGTATGAGCTGGATGAGGGTCTTGACGGACAGGCGGGCTTGGTGGAGGGAGTGCGAAGGTTCCAGTTTTGGTATCGCACCCGATGAAAAGTTTCTCGCCTGTATTATTAATCTTTAATTTTTTTAAGAAAGAGTTGGTAGTTACTATGCCGGTGGAAATCCCGATATTTTCTATAAAACCATTTAATATCAACTGGTTACGTTGAATTTAAATTGTCTTTAAGATTGTGGACAGCCTGAGGAAGGTTGTGGATGAATTGTGCAGAAATTTTATCCCCAATGAAATAGTCCGTTTATCCACAGGTTTTCACCCTACATCTACGGGCAAAAAATTTGTTTTGGGTTTTTTCTTGGGTAGGGGTATGATTCCTACTTTCCTACAAGTAGAGTCCCAAGGTTTCCGTATATGCAAATTTCTGAAAATAAAGTAGTTTCTTTTCACTACACACTGAAAAACGACGCGGGAGAGGTGATCGACAGTTCGGAAGGGCGTGATCCTTTGACCTATCTTCACGGTGCCGGCAACATCATTTCCGGCTTGGAAAAAGCGCTCGAAGGCAAAGACAGTGGTGAGCATGTCGAAGTGAGCGTAGCACCCGAAGAAGCTTACGGTACTCGGAACGAGTCCTTGATCCAGTCCGTACCCCGTGACGCCTTCGAAGGGGTCGACAAGATCGAACCCGGAATGCAATTTCAGGCCCAGACCCCCAATGGAACGCAGATTCTCACCGTGGTGAAGGTCGATGGCGGCGAAGTTGTGGTTGATGGCAACCACCCCCTCGCTGGCCAAACGTTGCACTTCTCCGTGGATATCACCGATATCCGTGATGCCACCGAAGAAGAGCTGGCCCACGGTCACGTCCACTAAAGCGATTGGCTCGTAATGGTGAGGATTCTCCTCACCATTACGGCTTTGCCATCGCCCTCCTTCCCGACCAACCCTCCGGTCACGCTTATCCCTGGATGGATCGCCCATCTTCCAGTGCGGGTTGTCCTTGTTTCCCCGGCAGTGACGTATTATCTTACTCCTCCTCAGGATAACGCGTAGACAACAATAAGGTTAATTTATGGCTAACTGGAAAAAACTGAGCATTCTGCTTGGTACAGGTATCCTTGCGCTTTTGTTACTGGCGCTGATCACAGGAATTCTGTTGAGCCACTTTCTTATTGAGTTGTGGTGGTTCAACTCATTGAATTTCGGTGGATATTTCTGGTTACGCCTCCTGTACAAGTTCATCCTTTCAGGCGGAGTGGCACTTGTCTTCTTTGGTTTGTTCTTCGCCAATTTCTGGATCGCCTCCAGCTATCTTGGGATACGAAACGGGAAAAGTTCCGCCAGGGGGGTGGTACAAAGATTCCAGACAGGTGCGATGGAAGTGTATACGCCACTCTCTTTGGTCATGGCGATCATCCTCGCCGCGCCTTTCTATCAACAGTGGGAATCGGCGTTGGTTTTCTTCTTCGGCCCCGGGGCTGGATTCGAAGACCCTTTCTACGGACACGACGTTTCCTTTTATATTTTCCGTTTGCCGATCTTCCTGATGTTGCAAAAAGGCCTTTTGGCCGTTTTTGCCATCTTGTTCATTGCCATAGGGATGCTTTATTGGGTAGAGCATAAAATGCTCGGCGGTCGAAACCAGAGGTTCCCGAAAGAGGCCAGGGTGCACCTCACCGTCCTCGCAATCCTCAGCGTGTTGATCGTCGCTTGGGGATTTATGCTGGACAGATATTCCCTGCTTTATGTCGATGATCATGAACCCGTGTTCTTTGGTCCCGGCTTTGTCGAGATCCGCTACATACTGCCTTTGATATGGTTGTCCATCGTTACATTTCTTGCCGCGGCGTTTTTTTTCATCGCTTATGCCAACAGTGGCAGAAAGTCGATGCTGACGTTGGGATTTTCCTTTTCCGTGGTGTTTGTGACAGCCTTGTTACTGCGGAATGTGGAGGCCATTCCCGCCTTGCTTGAGCAATACATCGTCAAGGCCAATCCCGTGACCACGGAGGGTCGTTTCATGAAGAACAATATCGAGGCGACCCTGCATGCATACGATCTCGACAAGACCAGCTCGATCGATTTCCAGGTGAGCTTGCGTCCCGAGGCGGACATTGATGAACAGGCGCAGGATTACATCGTCAATATTCCGGTATGGGACGAAAATTTCCTTTACGACGTTTATCAACAAATGCAGGGGCTTCGTCCTTATTATAGGTTCTCCCCCGTTGATGTGGCCCGCTACTTGGTCAACGGCAGGGTCCAACAGGTCAATCTGGCCACGCGAGAGCTGAATCTGTCCAATTTACCTCCCGCCGCGGCCGAAACCTGGGAGAACCAGCATTTGCGATACACCCATGGGTATGGCGTGGTCATGACGCCGGCGGCACAGGAGGGGGACCGGCCGATGGAGTGGTTCATCCGTGATCTCAATCTTTATTCACCGGTAGGTTTTCACACCGCCACGCCCGATATCTATTATGGCCAGGAAAATCTGACCTATATCTTCGTGCCCAACCGATTGGAAATTGCGGAATTGCCCTCCACCTCGGTTGAGGGACAGAAATATCAAGGAGGGGGAGGGGTCGAAATCAAGTCCCTGTTTCGCAAATTGATCGCGGCGGTTCGATTCCAGGATCCAAAGATATTCTTTTCGATCAATATCGAGGAAGAAAGCCACCTCAGGCTTTATCGAAACATCGTGCAACGGGTCCGGCAGTTGACACCATTCCTGATTCTGGACAATGACCCCTATTCCGTAGTGACTTCGGATCGAATCTACTGGATCTTGGATGCCTATACGGTGACCGACTGGTATCCGGTTTCCAAACCCATGGTATTACCCAACAGTGGTCAAGGTGGAAGTCAACTGGAAATAAATTACATTCGCAATTCAGTCAAGATTGTCGTGGATGCCTATGATGGTCATGTGGATTTCTATATCGCCGATCCGAAGGACCCCATTGTTCGAGCCTACGACCGCGCATTCCCCGGGCTTTTCAAAAATATCGAAACCATGCCCAGGGTTCTCCAGGCACAGCTTCGTTATCCTCGCGATTTTTTCCATGCCCAGATGGAGATCTATGCCAAGTATCATCAGCGGGAACCCGAACTGTTTTACCAGCAGGCCGATACTTGGGAATTCGCCAAGGTCAAGGATGTGCCCAAATTGCCTTATTACCTGACCGTAAAGTTGGTGGAGCAGTCACATCCTCATCTCCAGCCCTTCGTTCAAATCAGTCCTTTGACTCCCATTGGCAGGGATAACCTGATTTCCCTTGCCATTGCCGGAGTGAGGGATTTGACCGAAGGTGCGTACCGGCCCGAGATCGTTGTGTATCGTTTCAAGAAAGAAGTTCAAGTGGATGGGCCTGCCCAGATCGACGCCCTGATCGATCAAAACCCGGAGATTTCGGCGGCTTTCACTTTATGGAACCAAATGGGTTCACAAGTCAAACGCGGCAGGATCATCGTTCTGCCGGTCGGTCATTCGGTGCTTTATGTGCAGCCCGTCTATCTGATTGCTGAAGGTCAGACCAAAATCCCCCAGTTGACCAGGATCATCGTTTCGATGGGGAATATCGTGGTGATGGAACGCTCCTTGAAAGAAGCATTCGATAAACTGAGACAGAAGTTGGAACAAAAGACGGAAAGAGAACTCGAGATGAAGATGGGAAGTCCTGCCGGAACCAACCCCGCGATTCCTGTTCCGGCACCCGCCAGAGATGGATTGTGAAACCGGAAATCTGGCAACACTTCAAAGTGTTGCCAGATCATCCCGCCCTGAATGAATCAAAGGGTAATCGTTTTGACCCCTTGAGTAGTTCCGAGTAACACCATATCGGCGGGGCGAAGGGCGAAGATTCCAACGGTCACGACACCAGGGATGTTATTGATCGTCTGTTCCAGATCGATGGGTTGCATGATTTCCAGATTATGCACGTCCAGGATTTCGTTGCCGTTGTCGGTGATGAATCCTTCCCGCCACTGCGGTTGTCCACCCAATTTCACCATTTGCCTGGCCACATAACTGCGAGCCATGGGGATGACTTCTACGGGCAACGGAAAGCGTCCCAGTACGTCCACGTATTTTCCCTCATCCGCGATGCAGACGAACTTGCGGCTGGCGGCTGCGATGATCTTTTCCCTTGTCAAAGCGCCCCCACCCCCTTTGATCAATTGTAACCGCGGATTGATTTCGTCCGCACCATCCACATAGATTTCCAGGTCGCCCACGGCATTCAGGTCCAAAACCGGTATACCCAGTTTTTTCAAACGTTCCGTGCTGCACTCTGAACTGGAAACCGCTCCTTCGATGTCGGCTTTGAAATCTGCCAGAAAATCAATGAAGTGATTGACCGTTGAACCGGTTCCGACACCTATAATCGATATGCCTCGAACATACTCGAGCGCAGCTTCAGCCGCTTTTCGTTTCAGATCATCTGCTGAACTCATGTTTGTCTCCGCTAATTTTCATGAACTGTCGATGATAGCCGCCAAGGGTTTCTTTTGGCAATGAGAGAATCTATCCGGGCAAAACCACGCCCTTCTGCCATGCCATGCAATGATCAAAGAGGGAGAAGGGGCTGGAACTCGATCGATGACAGAGAGTCTTGCCTACCTGGGAGATGGGTTCATTTTGCCTGTGTCAGAGACAAGATAAAGTCCCAGTGATCCGGGGAGATGGGGAGTACGGAAAGCCTGTTGCCTTTTTTGAGCAGAAGCATATTCTCCAGTTGGGGATGACGCTTCAGCTCTGTCAGTGACACGGGCTGCTCGAATTTCTTGACCAGCTTGATGTCCACCATGTACCAGCGCGGTTTCTCCGGAGAGCTTTTGGGGTCGTGATATTTGGACCGGGGATCGAAAGCCGTATGGTCGGGATAGCCTTGCCGGATGATTTCCATCAGGCCCACGATACCAGGCTGTTTGCAGTTGGAATGGTAGAAAAAGGCCAAATCGCCCTTTTTCATCTGGTCCCGCAGCATATTGCGGGCTTGGTAGTTCCGGACTCCATCCCAGTGAGTGGACTGATCCGGACAAGCAGCCAAGTCGTCGATCCCGAATACCGAAGGTTCGGACTTCAGCAGCCAGTAACGCTTGTCATGGGAATTCATGAAATGAGCAGTGATGAAAAAACGTACCCCCCACCTGCGCCGTAGCAACTCTTTGCTCTTGAACCGATCGGTTCAAGTGGAGGCTTCTGTGACGAATCAGGCTTTCCACTCATCGGTGGACTTGCACACCATCGCCAACCTTCCACCTCCCGGGTTTTGAATTAGGCTCAAGAGATAACCCCGAGATGCTTCGCACGCTGCAGGGGATACTTGTCTTCAATTGTATACCAATTTCAGTTTTTGGCTAGCTGGCATCAGGGTTTTTTGCCATCGCCAAAGCGTGATCGACCTTTTCGTCGATTCGCAGGATTTGCTGAACCAAGTGTGTCTGGGTGTCAGATTGTTTTGTCCTGGCCAGATGAAGTTCGTGAGAAACGTTCAGCGCGGCCATGATGGCGATCCGTTCCAAGCCCAGAATGTTTCCGGAATCGCGAATGTTTCTCATTTCTTTGTCCAGGTACCGGCTGGCGGCAATGAGGCTGTCGCGTTCGTCGGATTGACAGCGTAACCGGTATTCCCGCCCCAATATCGTTACCGTTACCAGTTCGGATTCTGAATCCTTCACGATTGCTGATTCAGTGATTGCAGGCGATTGAGCATCGATTCCACCTTTTCCCTGGCGCTACGGGTACGGGAAAGACAGTGCGTTTGTTCGGCCAACAAGGTTGCTTGTTGATCCTTGAGTTGTTGATTTTCCTGAGAAAGCCGCAGGCACAAGGCGGTCAACTCTTCGATTTTTTCAGCGAGTTGGATCAAAGCGTGTTCAGGATCTGGCGTTTCGTTCACGGTGGATTTTTCAACCTGTTTGCTAAGAATGGTAGCATAGGATTTTATGAATCATAAGCTCCTTTCATGATGACTGCCACCCGTGATCTTTACACCGAATTGGATGTTGCACTGACCGCTTCGGGTATCCCGAGTTCAGCCGCTGAAATTCATGGCACCATAACAGGGATTTTGTGTGCCGATCCCGCTGTGGTTCCGAAGCAGGGGGTGACGGCTGTGCGAGATAATTTGGAAAATTTCGGCCAATCTTCGATGGATTTCCTGGAGGAGATTTTCACCTTGACGGCCGAAAGTTTGAAAGACGACCAATGCGGGTTCTCTCTTCTCCTTCCCTCGGACGATACGGCGCTCGATTTTCGTGCTGAAGCGTTGGCGGCATGGTGTCGGGGGTTCTTGTATGGATATGGGTTGATGGGGGAAAAATCATTGTCCAGACAGAGCCGGGAAATACTTCATGATCTCGCCGAGATCAGCCGGCTCGACCCTTCAGTAGAAGGCGAGGAAGATGAAAATGCGTATACCGAATTGGTTGAATTCGTCCGCGTTGGAGCCCAGTTGTTGAACGCTGAATCCGTGCTGGCCGTGGAAAAGGAGAAGAACGATGAATAGAACCGTGTTCGAACGGAGGCGGGCTCGATATCTTGAAAAAATCGGTTCCGACGATGTGGCGATTTTGGCTTCCGCCCCCTCGACTCCCCGCAATCGCGATGTCCACTTTCCCTATCGGCAGGACAGTGACTTTTATTATTTGACGGGATTTCCCGAACCGGATTCGGTGGCGGTTTTTTTGCCCGGCAGGAAAAAAGGTCAATTCGTGCTGTTTTGCCGGGAATTCGATCGCGACAAGGCTATCTGGGAGGGGAATCATGCTGGATTGAAGGGTGCACGCAAGCAATATGGTGCGGATGAGGCTCACCCTATCGAGGAGATCGATCGGATCATGCCGGATTTACTGGCTGATCGTAGGCGGCTCCATTGTGGTTTGGGGCGTCGCCCTGAATTCGACCGTCAATTGCTCGAATGGGTGAATAAAGTCAAAAGCCGAAGCCGCGCAGGCGTTCAGGCACCTGAGGAATTCGTCGACATGGACCGGGTGTTGCATGAAATGAGATTGATCAAGGAAAGCGAGGAATTGAAGGCCCTGCGGCGAGCGGCCGAGATTTCCTCCCAGGCGCACAGGCGGGCCATGCAGGTATGTCGGCCGGGTATGTATGAATACCAGATTGAAGCTGAAATCCAGCATGAATTCATGCGTCACGGTGCGCGCTCCCCGGCTTATCCTACTATCGTCGCCGGTGGACTCAATGCCTGTGTGCTGCATTACACGGAAAACAAGGATCCCTTGCGGGAAGGAGATCTCTTGTTGATCGATGCGGGTGCCGAATACGAATATTATGCTGCCGACATCACCCGAACGTTTCCTGTCAACGGAAAATTCACCTCTGCCCAGAAGTCGCTCTATGAACTGGTTCTTGAAGCGCAACTGGCGGCGATCGAAAAAGTACGTCCCGGCAATCACTGGAACGAACCGCACGAGGCGGCGGTAAAAGTTCTCACCAAAGGATTGGTCAAACTGGGGTTATTGGAAGGCCGCCCTTCCCGCCTGATCAAGAAAGAGGCTTACAAGGATTTCTATATGCACCGCACCGGTCATTGGTTGGGAATGGATGTACACGATGCGGGGGATTACAAAATCGATGACAAGTGGCGTGAATTGCAACCAGGGATGGTGTTGACGGTTGAGCCGGGGCTCTACATAGGCAAGCATTGCAAGCAGGTTTCCAAACGTTGGCGGGGAATCGGTATTCGAATAGAAGATGATGTCCTGGTTACAGAAACGGGTTGCGAGGTGCTCACTGACGCTGTGCCCAAACGGGTCGATGAAATAGAATCCTTGATGAGTGTGGGAAATGACACGCTTTGATGTACTGATCGTAGGTGGAGGGCTTGCGGGCGCCAGTCTGGCGCTGGCCCTGGAACCACTGGGATTGAGAGTGGCCCTGGTGGAAGCGGTAACCGAGCGACAGCGTATCGCCTCTGCGGCCGGGGACCGGGCTTTGGCTTTGGCACGGGGTTCGGTCGATATTTTCCAGGAATTGGGAATCTGGAAGCATGTCTGGGAACATGCGACACCCATCAAAACCATTCATGTTTCCGATAAAGGGCATTTCGGCAAAACGCGCCTGCACGCTTCCGATTTGGGGCTGGAGGACTTTGGTCATGTGGTGACGGCGCGTCATTTGGAGAAAGCCGTTTTCGAGGCCGGTCGGAAAAGGGCGATCGAGTATATTTGCCCTGCCACGGTGACCGGGCTACAGACGGAAGCGACGGAAATACAGATCGAGCTTGAATCCAAGGAACAACTGAAACGCTGCAGATCCCGTCTCGTGGTGGCTGCCGATGGTGGGAACTCGCGGATCAGACAATGGGCCGGCATCGGGCAGTGGGTCAATGATTATCAGCAGACGGCGCTGGTAGCCAACGTCCTTACAGAGATTCCCCATCATTTCGTCGCCTTTGAGCGTTTCACCGATACAGGTCCTCTGGCCATGTTGCCTTTGCAGGGCTCCAAATGCGCCATGATTTGGACCCACGAGCGGAAAAACGCCAGGGAAATATTATCCCTCACGCCCCAGGATATCCAAGTCAGGCTGCAGGAAACCTTCGGTTGGAAGTTGGGCCGCTTGAAGCTGGAGGGAAATGTCAAAAGTTTTCCTCTGTGTCTGATCAGGGCCAAACGGCTGTTCGCCGAGCGTATCGCCTTAGTGGGTAATGCCGCTCACCAATTGCATCCCGTGGCTGGACAGGGATTCAATCTGGGGCTTCGGGACGTGATGGCGCTCTCCCGACTCCTTGAAAAACAAGTCCTTCAAGGCGGGGATCCCGGTGCATTGACCCTGTTGGAAAAATATGCCAAAGGGCGTCTGTCCGATCACAACAAGATTATTGGTTTTAGCGATGGACTTATCGATCTTTTCACTCCAGCTACGATTCCATTGGCCTTGGCGCGGAATCTTGGTTTGACGGCGCTGGATCATCTGCCAATGGCCAAACGCTGGTTTGCCCGTCAAGCGATGGGAATGTGAGTCGAGTGGCAAGTTCTGGGTGAATTATTACATATGGCTTGGAGAGACTGGAAAGGAAACCTGGGATTATCGGGGGTTTCACCCTATGAAACCATGGCTGCCAAGCGCTTGGGGCATGTTTTCGAATGGCCTATGCTTTCTCTGGCCATCCTGGTTCCTTTCCGTTGGTATTTCGAGTTCAAGGGCGGACTTTCCCCGGAGTGGATATACCTGCTCGACTGGGTGATTTGGGGGTTGTTCGTTCTGGAAGCTATCCTGGTGACTTGGTGGTGCCGGGACAAGATCCGCTATTTACGGGAGAACTGGCTGAATCTTGTGATCATCATCGCCATATTTCCGCCTCTATGGCATTTCTACTCTTTTCCGGCGGTTTTGCGATTGATCCGTTTGATCGTCCTGGTGGATGTCTTCATTCGAATGGTCAAAGTCATTTATCGCTTCTTACGCCGGAACCATCTTGGAACCACGTTGATGGCATCGGCCATCATCATCGTGATTTCCGGTATCCTGGTTTCGGTTATCGATCCCGCCTTCGAGTCACCATTCGACGGAATTTGGTGGTCTTGGGTGACTGTCAGTACGGTCGGATACGGAGATTTGGTTCCGGTCACAGTCGCGGGGCGGATTTTTGCAATCATACTCATATTGCTGGGTATAGGACTGTTTGCGTTGCTGACGGCTCAGATCTCCGCAGTGCTCATTGGCCAAGTGGGAGAAAACATCCAAAGCGTTGAGCAGGAGGTCGAACGCTTGGAGACGGATGAGGTTTCGATCAAGTTGAGATTGGAACGTCTGGAGCAGCGACTGGAGCGGATCGAGGGATTGCTGGAAAATATTGCAAAAACGTTCCCAAAAAAAATTTGACAAATTTTTTTGTAGTGGGTAGTATTTCGCATCTCGTTTGGCGGGGGAGCCGGGCGGAAGCCCCAGGAGGGGGCGGTGAGGCGGGAGGCCTTGGAGAAAAGTTTTGACACAGGGAG
>JALSIB010000014.1 GCA_026981855.1 Methylothermaceae bacterium
TTCAATGGGTTATTGCTATACACATTTTACCCGATCAGGAACCCCGATCCTCTCGTTTTGAACCCCTTTTTATCCGTATATCAATGCCTTGCGCTGACCGCTTGGGAAAATTGGGGAGACACTAGAGCTTGCCAAACTTGAGCTATCCTTACATTACAGGAGCGGCCGGGTTTTACCCGGCAGCACCGGAATGACCTTCGCCGGGGAAGAATCGGCCCGACTGCTGGAAACCCGAAATGCTAACTTCGACCGCACGATTCCATGTCTCTGACCGGATCGCCCCAGCCCCCGGGGGATCAGGCTTCCACGCCTTCCCCGGGTCTTAACGACAGCCCGATGAAGAGGGTATTAAGACCACCCACAGCATTATTGGACTCGATAATAGGGTTCGTCTTAACGACAGCCCGATGAAGAGGGTATTAAGACTCTACCCCATAAAGGTCAAATACTGGCAAATTCTCGTCTTAACGACAGCCCGATGAAGAGGGTATTAAGACCCACAGAGATGATCAGTCTCTGTAGTAGGTTTGTTGTCTTAACGACAGCCCGATGAAGAGGGTATTAAGACTTACTCCCCCTCCTCTGATGAATGGTGATCGAGATGTCTTAACGACAGCCCGATGAAGAGGGTATTAAGACACTTCCATAAACTCGTTAAGAGCTTGCTCTCCGATTGTCTTAACGACAGCCCGATGAAGAGGGTATTAAGACAGTAGTTCTTTTGCAGTAAGGTCAGTGAATTTTCTAGTCTTAACGACAGCCCGATGAAGAGGGTATTAAGACTAAACAACAAAGTTGGCATGTTTTATTTATTATTGATGGGGTTAGTATATTATGGCAATCAAAATACAAATCACAATCCATGATTCGGATATTGAACATCTGTTCAATGGCAAGGCGCCATGGTATGGGAAATTTTTTTCAATAATTGGGGCTGTAGACAAAGACGAAGAAGTGGCAAAGGCAATAACCAGACAGATTGATCAAAAATTATCCTCAAATGGAATCCGGGCAATCGTAAATTATAGAGCAACATAATTATTCATCGATTCATTCTATTTCAGTCAATCAAACAACACAGAAAAGTAGTATATCAATGTCTGAAAAAACAATCGTAACAACAAAAGGGGAATTAGAAAAATCTATCGAGAAAAAAATCAAGAGAATCATCATCAAGGGAGAATTGGCAGAAAAAGTAAATACGTCACTCAAAATAAAAACACTATCCAAATACACTGTTTTAATTTTAGCGGCCGCTTTAGCCACTGTGCCGTTATCAGCTGGATTAAGCTTACCCGTCGCAGTATCTATTGCCGCAGCCACCAGTGTTGAAATTTCGTTAATAATCGCAATAGCATTCATTGGGCTGGCATTGGTTCTTTTAATCGTCAAGGACTACAAAAAAGTCAGATTTCAAGCCAAACATGGAGACTCAGAGGCTGAACTGGAATTGGAAATAACCCAATGAATAAAATCAAAATTCCCGGTGTTATCAACACCCCGGGACAGATAAAATTTTTACAAACTTTATTCCAACACCAACCATATACAAAACCACCAACCAATCAAAGCGATCAGGAGCCTCTATGCCAGTAAGCAAAGATATGGTATTCAAATGTGTGAAATGCGGGTATATGGAAACGAGAAAAACAGGTGATGCTCTGCCAGATCGAGGGATGTTAAGACCTTGCAAAAAATGCGGCGGCATGATGATGCTGAACGGAAAACCGAAGTCATCATTTGAAATATTAAAAAATATTCTTCCGATGTTTCATAAACTGGTCTGAGTCCATGAAAACCCATTTCAGGCCATTGCTGTTTATCCTGATGTTGTGAAGGGGGCGCACTTGTTCGTCATCCTGTGAATGTCGTACCATCATGATGAAATAACATCACAGGATGCGATATTGTTGGTGTCAACGTGCTGATAGCCCTGTTGGATGCCGCTCACATCCATCATTCATTAGCCAGAGAATGGTTGAAAGGTGCGCTCGATCGAGGTTGGGCCTCCTGCCCGGTTACTCAGAAAAGCGGCGGCATGATCAAGGCTTTCAGCAGGGGTCAATTCTGAATGGCAGCGTTCATGCCCACTCGTCTGCTTTCGGCATTGCTTTGCTGTTTTTTTTTCCTTCCCCCGCTGTCGGCCGGGGAAACGGAGGCGGAGGAAACGCAATTCCAGGTCACCCTGACGGTCCGTCAGCAACGGCTGGCGGATATTCGAACCCGCCCCCCCGAAACGGTCGGTTTCATCCCCGGCGAACCCTTTCCGGCCCGGGTCGTGGACCCCCTCCCCCTGCTCGAAATGGCGGAGCGGTTGCGGAAGCTGCGGGCGCAGGAAGAAACCGCCAGGCATTTTCTGGCCATCGCCGGCAAAACCCACGACCGGCTGAAACAGCTTGAAAGCCAGGTGAGACAGGAATCCTTGCTGGAAGCCGAGAAAAACTGGCTCGCGGCCAGGCTCAGGGCACAAACGCTGGCTTTCGAGCTGAAACAGTCGAGGCTGCGGCTCCGTTTTCAGTGGGGGGAGGTTCTGGCAAAATGGGCCGAAGATCCGGGCGCTCCACTGAAACCCCTGGCGGAAGGACGGCAACGGCTGCTGCAGGTGGTGGTTCCGCTCGGCCACCCGCATGCCTGCGAACACGATGTCAGGCTCTTGAGGCCACACCTGCCGCCCCTTTCCCTGCCCTGCCTTTCCGCCGCCCCCCGCGCCGACGCGCGCTATGCCGGGCGGGCTTTTTTCTATCTCGCCGATGCCGGGGATCTGCCTTCGGGAACTTCCCTGACGGTCCGGGAGACCTCCGCCGGGCCGGCGCTCCCACTCCCCGCCGGGGCCATCGTATGGCACCGGGGAAAGCCCTGGATCTATCTCCGGACAGGGGGGGAAATCTTCCAACGACTGGCGCTGAGCCAC
Source organism: Methylothermaceae bacterium (assembly GCA_026981855.1). Taxonomy (GTDB): domain Bacteria; phylum Pseudomonadota; class Gammaproteobacteria; order Methylococcales; family Methylothermaceae; genus Methylohalobius. The sequence continues at coordinate 2,912 of JALSIB010000014.1, forward strand.
TATCGCCCGGGAGCGGAGACGTGGTGGATCACCCGTCCGATCCCGCAGACCGGGGAAATCGTGGTGCGTGGCGCGCAAATCCTGCTCTCCGCCGAATTCCGCGGCCAGGTGCCGGAGGAAGACGATGACGACGATTGACCCCGCCCATGCTCGCCACCCTGATTGAAGCTTCCATTCGCCTGCGGGGCGCGGTGGTGGGGCTATGTCTGCTCCTGGTCTTCTACGGGGGCTGGCGGCTGTCACAGGCGGGGCTGGATATTTTCCCCGAGTTCGCCCCCAAACAGGTGGTCGTCCAGACCGAGGCGCCGGGACTGACCGCGGAACAGGTCGAAAGACGCATCACCCAGACCATCGAAAACAGTCTCGGGGGGCTGGCGGGCCTGACCGACCTGCGCTCCGAATCGATTGCCGGGCTGTCGGTCGTGACCGCCATTTTCGCCGAGGACACCGGGCTTCAGGATACCCGGCAGCGGATCGGCGAACGCCTGGCCGCCCTGGCGCCGGGACTGCCCGCGGGGACCGGCCCGCCCCTGGCGGTTCCCTTGTCCTCTTCTTCCGCCACCATCCTGACCCTGGGCCTGACCGGAAAGGATCTTCTGACGCTGCGGGATTTCGCCGACTGGACCCTGGTTCCCCGGCTGCTGGCCATCCCGGGCGTGGCCGATGTCAACGTCTTCGGCGGCGGCAGGCGGCAATTGCAGATCCGTCTCGATCCGGAAAAACTGTTTCGCCACCGGCTGGGGATCAACACCGCGCTGGAAAAAATCGAGGGCGCGTTGCAACGCCATGGAATGGGGTACCTGTCCACCCCGAACCAGCGCCTCGATCTGATATTGGGCGGCGGCCGCTTCCCCCTGGAAAGGATACGCCGGCTTCCGTTGTCTCCCGCCCTCACCCTGGACCGGGTGGCGGAGGTCGGCTGGGGACAGGCGCCCCCGTTCAGCGCGGCGCAGGTGGGCGGCGACCGGGGGCTGGTGTTGATGGTCATCGGCCAGTACGGCGCCAATACCCTGACCGTCTCGCGGGCGGTGGAGAAGGTTTTGGACGACTTCCGCCCCCTGCTCGCCACCCAGGGCATCTCCCTGCATCCCCGCCTGTTCCGGCCGGCCGACTACATCGAGCGATCCCTCCGCAGCCTGGGGGGGCACCTGTTGCTGGGGGCGGGACTGGTCGTCATCGTCCTCTATGGTTTCCTCGGCGACTGGCGGAGCGCCCTGATCTGCACCCTGGCCATTCCCCTCAGCCTCCTCGCCGCCGCGCTGGTGCTCATGGAATCCGGCATCCACCTCAACATCATGGTTCTGGGGGGGTTGGCGATCGCGCTCGGGGAGGTGGTGGACGATGCCATCATCGATACCGAAAACATTTTCCGCCGGCTGCGGGAGAACCGGCTTCGCCCAACGCCCCGCCCGCCGGCGGAAATCGTCCTGCGGGCGTCGCTGGAAGTCCGGGGTTCGGTGGTCTATGCCAGCTTCATCGTCGCGCTGGTTTTCGTCCCCCTCCTGACCCTCGGCGGTGTCGCGGGACGCCTGTTCGCACCGCTGGGCAGCGCCTATATCCTGGCGATCCTCGCCTCGCTCGCGGTGGCGCTCACCGTCACGCCGGCGCTGGGCTATCTGTTGCTGGCCCGGCGCGGGCGGCACGCCGAACCTCTTTTGCCGCAACGCCTGCAACATCGTTACACCCGGCTGCTGGCCTGGATCCTGCGGCACCCGAAACCGGTCTGGGGAGGCGCGCTCGTCTTGTGCCTGGCGGCCTTCGGCAGTCTGCCGGCATTGGGCGGGCGGTTCCTGCCCGAACTTCGGGAAGGTCACTTCATCGTCCACACCGCCAGCCTGCCGGGCACCGCCTTGCCGGCTTCCCTGCGGTTGGGAGAACGGCTCACCCGATCGTTCCTGGAGATCCCGGGGGTGGTCTCGGTGTCCCAATGGGCGGGGCGCGCCGAACGCGGCGCCGACACCTACGGCAGCCATTACAGTGAATACGAAGTCCATCTCGAACCTTCCGGCAGCAAGCGGCAACAGGCGGTTTTGGAACGCATCCGTGAAGTCCTCGGCCGCTTTCCGGGAATCGCCTTCGAGGCCAATACCTTCCTGACCGAACGGATCGACGAAACCCTAAGTGGCTATACCGCTCCGGTGGTGGTCAATCTGTACGGTCCCGAAACCGGCACCCTCGACCGTCTCGCCCGGGAGGTGGCCGGGCTGATGAGGTCGCTGCCGGGCGCCCGGGATGTCAGGATCCGCTCGCAAACGGCCCTGCCTCAACTGTCCGTCGAACCCGATTTCGAGGCGATGGCCTTGTGGGGCGTCACCCCGGGCACCCTTTCCGGCATTCTGCATACCGGTTACGCCGGACAAAAGGTGGGGGAAAGTTATCACGGCAACCGGGTCTTTCCGGTGACGGTCCTCCTGCCGGAGAAATTGCGCGCCGATCTTTCCACCCTGCCCCGCCTGCCCGTGGAAACCCCGGCGGGCGACCTGCTCCGCCTGAAAGATCTGGTTCGCGTGCGCCCGGGGGAAGGCCGTTACAATTACCTTCACCACAGCGCCCAGCGGCTGCAAGTCGTCACCGCCAACCCTTCCGGGGATCTGGCGGGTTTCACCGAACGGTTGAGAAAACAGGTTCTGTCGCACATCCGCTTTCCCCCCGGTTACGCGCCGGAATTCACCGGCGCGGCGGTGGAACAAAGACGCAGCAAGTCGCGATTGATCGTTCACGCGCTGCTGGCGGGCGCGGGTGTGCTGCTGCTGATCCAGGTCGCCATCGGCTCCTGGCGCCATACCCTGCTGACCCTGGTCAACCTGCCTTTCGCCCTGGTGGGCGGCATAGCGGCCGTATGGCTGGACGGCGGCATCGTGTCGGTGGGTTCGATGGTGGGGTTCGTGACCTTGTTCGGGATCACGGTCCGCAACGCCATCATGTTGATCTCGCACTACCGGCGGCTGGTGGTGGATGAAAAATCAGAATGGAACACGGCCACCGTCATCCAGGGGGCCAAAGACCGCCTGCCCGCCGTCCTGATGACCGCAACCGTCACCGGCCTGGCGATGCTGCCGGTGGCCTGGGGCAGCGACAACCCCGGCCGGGAAATCATGGGGCCCATGGCGGCCATCATCATCGGCGGATTGATCTCGTCGACGATCCTGACCCTGCTGCTGCTCCCCACATTGCTGCTCCGGTGGGGGAGGTTTCCCGCCCCCGGCCGCTGACGGACCCTTCCCGGCCCCCTCCGGCCGAAGTGACAGGGGGGCGAGACGGAACCGGAAATCCGCCACCCTTTTTGAAAAAAGATTGCAACCTGGATTGCAATCGCCTATCTTTTTCAGCAAACTCTTATAAACTTGCCATCGATCGGAGGTTTCGCCATGCCCCACCCACTGAACGAAGACGAAAAACAGAAAATCCTCAACAGCCCGCCCGTGGGCACCTGGGCATTGATGCTCATCGTCGGCGCCGGCATGGTGCTGGCCTGGCTGTTCCTGTATTACGGGGTGTTTTTGCCACGCGGCGCCATTCATTGACGAGGTAGCTCCCATGCATATCGATCCGTTGGAGAAAAAATGGCTCTATATCGCCTTTGGGATGGTCGGCCTTTTCCTGGGGGCGATCTTCATCAGCGCCCTGGTTTCCGGCATCCATCCTCCCAGCAACGTGGAAACCATCGATTCGGCCCGCCTGCATCTCAGTGAGGAATTCGCCGAGGACAACCTGGGGGTCAGGATACAGCCCGACGGCACCGTCCGCGTCACCATGGTCGCCGGCCGTTACGGGTTCTTTCCCCGCCATATCACCCTGCCGGCCGACACACCAATCACTTTTCGCTGGGCCAGCATCGACGTCCTCCACGGCGTTCACATGCCGATGACCAACATGAGCACCATGGTGGTGCCGGGCTACGTGGCCGAAGTCACGACCCAGTTCCCCAAGCCCGGGGACTACCCCATGCTCTGCAATGAATACTGCGGCACCGGCCATGACTTCATGTGGAGCAAGGTCACCGTGGTGGACAAGCAGACCTGGGCCCGCCGGCACGCCAAAACAGAGGGAGACCCGTCATGATCGATTCACAAACCCGCACCCTCACGCTGTGGAATCTCAGCGTCGCTTTCGCCGCCTTCGTCGTGGCATGTTTTCTGGGGTTCTACCAGATCGTGGAGCGCAGCGGCCTGTTCGAATTCCTGAAATCCGAAAGCCTGTACTTCACCTCGGTCAGCACCCACGGGGTGCTCATGGCGTTCGTGCTGACCACGTTTTTCATCATGGGTTTCGGCTACTATACCGCTGTCACCAGCCTGAAACGTCCGATCTGGAACCCCGCCCTGGCGTGGGCGGGATTCGCCGTCACCCTGCTGGGAACCGTCATGGCGGCGATTCCGCTGGTTTCGGGAAAAGCTTCCGTCCTGTACACCTTCTATCCGCCGATCCAGGCCAGTCCCTGGTTCTATATCGGCGCCGCCCTGCTGGTGGTGGGATCGTGGGCATGGTGCGTCATCATGGTGGTGATGACGATCCGGTGGAAAAAGGACAACCCCGGCCATCTCATTCCCCTGCCCATGTTCGCGACCACCGCCAACGCCTTGTTGTGGCTCTGGACCAGCGTCGGAGTGGCGCTGGAAGTGGTTTTCCAGTTGATTCCCTGGTCCCTGGGATGGGTGGACGCCATCGACCCGGGACTGGCCCGGACCCTGTTCGCCTGGACCCTGCACCCCATCGTCTATTTCTGGCTGATTCCCGCCTACACCGCCTTGTACTGTTTCGTCCCCAAGGCGGCCGGGGGCTATCTGTTCAGCGATGAAATGGCCCGCTTCGCTTTCCTGGGGCTGCTGGTGTTCAGCCTGCCGATCGGTTTCCATCACCTATACATGGACCCGGAACAAGGCTCGGGATGGAAGCTCCTCCATGGCGTCGGCACCTTCCTGGTGACCGTCCCCACCCTGGTCACCGGCTTCACCGTGCTGGCTTCCCTGGAGATCGCGGGCCGGCTTCGGGGCGGGAAGGGTCTGTTCGGCTGGATCGGCACCCTGCCCTGGTCCAACCCGATGGTGCTGGCGGCCATTCTGGCTTTTCTCATGCTCATTCTGGGGGGATTCGGCGGCATCATCAACGCCAGCTACGCGCTCAACGCCATGATCCACAACACCGCCTGGGTGCCCGGCCACTTCCATTTGATCTTCGCCGGCACCACCATCATTCTGTATTTCGCCATCGCCTACCATCTTTGGCCAAGACTGACCGGAAAAGCCCTGTATTCCCGGAACATGGCGCTGGTCCAGCTCTGGACTTGGTTCGTCGGCATGACCATGCTCAGCACCCCCTGGCACGTACTGGGACTGCTGGGGCAGCCGCGGCGGATCTCCGAGGTGACCTACAACAGCCTGTTGACCCTGGCGTGGCAACCCTATGAGCTGTTCATGATCATGGGCGGGGCGGTGCTGCTGGGATCGGCCATCCTGTTCGGCTACATCCTGGTGAAAAGCCTGGGCAATACCGTCGCCGCCACCGATCCGGAACCGGCCTATGCCCAGCCTGTCCATCCCCCCCGGGGTCTCCCGGCCTGGGTGGAAAACATCAAACTGTGGAACGTGGTGATCGCCGCGCTGATGCTCCTCAGTTTCGGCTGGCCCATTGTGCAATTCTTCTTCCTGAAAACCTATGACTCCATTCCCTGGGGGTATTGAGATGATGAGACTGACATTGGCCCTGCTGACGATCACCGGCCTGGCGCATGGAGCGCCGGCCACCCAGGTGGCCTGGACGCCGGAAACCCAGGAACTGGTCAAAAGCGGCGATCCCGGGCGGGGCGAAAAACTGGCCGCAACCTGCGCCGGCTGTCACGGTGAACGGGGCGTCAGCGCCAATTCCGCCTTTCCTTCCCTGGCGGGACAATTACCCACCTATCTGTACCGCCAGTTGCACGACTACAAGGACGGCAGCCGCGTCAATCCCCTGATGCAGAACTTCACCTCGGCCCTGAGCGACCAGGACATGGCCGATCTGGCCGCGTGGTACAGCCGGCAACCGCCGCCCGAAAATTCCAAGGCGGCGGATCCGTCACAATTCGAAGACATCCTGCGCCTCGTCCGCCAGGGCGACAGCAAGCGGATCATTCCCCCCTGCCGCGTCTGTCATGGCAAGCAGGGACAGGGGGAGCAAATCGACACCCCCAGAATCGCCGGCCAGTCCGCCACCTACCTGGAGCAGACCCTCAAGGCTTATCACGACGGTGAACGCCACAACGACATCTACGGCCGCATGCGTCTGATCGCAGAGCAGCTCACCAGCGAGGAAATCAGGCAACTGGCCCGCTATTATGCCACCCTGCAACCGTAGCATTCCGCCGCTTCTTCTGGGGATTCTGCTGCTGCTCCCCCAGGCCGGTTGGCCGGGGGGCGCTTTCCCCCCAAGCGAAAACGCCTGGGATCTTCCGCCGCTGATCCTGCCCGACCTGCAGGGAAAGATGCGCAATCTTTACACTTGGCACGGCCAGGTCATCGTGCTCAATTTCTGGGCCAGTTGGTGCGCACCCTGTCAGGTCGAGCTGCCGCATCTGATCGAATACCAGCGCCGCTATGGCGCCCTAGGGCTTCAGGTCATCGGCGTCGGACTGGACGCCCCGGGCAAACTCGAAAATGTCGCCCGCACCCTTCAGATCCCCTTTCCGGTATTGCATGCCAGCCCGGACAAAGGCGGGCTGGAGATTCTCAGGCGATGGGGAAATCCCCATGGGGTGCTGCCCTTCAACGTGGTGATCAATCGCGATGGAACGATCCTGTTCAGGCGGATCGGCATCCTCGACGAAGAGGCTTTCGAGTCACTGCTGCTTCCCATCTTGAAAAGCAAAGGGCGGTTTTAATCCAATATCCTTCTTTAAGGATTCTCACATCGGTTATTTTCCACATCCTGCATGGATATCTGGATCATCGACACGAAAAAAACCACCCACCTCTTGTAGTACTTCTTCCCCAAAAACCTCGGCAGCTGATTCTCCAGGAGCAAGAAACAATACGGTCATGGCCACACTATTCAGTTCCTCTTCAAAAGGACTCACCAGAAAACTATATCGATCAAAACCATAATTCAATGCAAGGTCACGTGCAGAGCAATATAGTAAAAACATTCCGATCATACCCCCACCCGGGGAGGGTAAAAATATATCCAACCGGGCATAGAATTTACGTTCAGTGTCGTGAAAATAGGTCACACTAGCAACCGGCGGCATGTGGTATTGTTCCGCAAAAAACACAATCGGTTCCTGTGCCTGCAACGAGCCTATTGTTCCTCTCACCAAAGCATTCACTCCAATGAGCGCCAAAAAAAAGGCTAAGAATGCTTTTCTCATCGTTCACCTCCTCTTGTTGAGTGAAGTATTCATACACTCACCTATGTCATGAGTCGAAGGCAGTAACCAATTACATCGGTCTGACGTTCAGCCGGGTGACCGCCCCTTCGGGAGGCGTCTTGTCTTCGACGGAAAGCTCGAGAAGATAGACCCGGTTGGGGGTGATGAATTCGTGGTCGATAAGATATTTGGCGACGGTTTGGGCTCTGCGCTTGGCCAGATGGTGAAGCAGGGAAGAATCATAAGGAATCGTGGCGATGAGCTTTTGCTCGATCATCCGGTAGTAACCTTCCACCACCGAGGGATCTTCCGAATCCCTCGCCGACTCGAATGTATCGGCCGATTGGGGAAATTTCTGTTTGTACAATTCATGCAGCAATTGACGATATTCCTCGGGCGAGCGTTCGCCCCCGCTTTTTTCGCGCTTCTCTTCGATCTGATGTAATTGCCGCCGCAACAGGGCCTTGGCGATACCCGGCCAGTCATATTCCTTATAGGCGGCCCCCTTGATTTCCAGTTGCAGCTGTGGACGCGCCTTCAGGGCCTTCCCCAAAAGGTCGAGTTTCTTCCGCTCTTCCGCTGTCAGAACCTTGTCGCCACTCGGAAACCCGACGTAACTGAGATCGTCCTTGGCGCCCACCAGGCTGGCCAGCAGGGTGAAAGGCGAGGCAGCCACCTTGTAGACGACATTCAACAAGGTCTTGCCGATCAGGGCCGCAAAATTGAACTTGGGATCGTCCAGATTCCCCTGGACCGGAAGCTCCAGCTCGATCACGCCGCTTGCATCCTTGAGCAGGGCAACCGCGAGCTTGACCGGCGCATCGACCGCATCCGGACTCTCCACCCGCTCGCCAAGCGTCAGTTGTTCGATCACCAGCTTGTTCTCGGCAAACAGTTTCCGTTTCCTCACCTTGTAATGAAGATCGAGAGATATTCTTCCCTTTTCCACCTTGTAACCGGCAAATTGCGCCATGTAGGGAGTCGCTGTCGTCAGATTGACATTTCTGAACTGCAGGAAGACATCGGTATCGTGGTCGAGTCGCAACGGATACAATTCCCCCTTGATCACGACCGGGGAGATTTTGTCCACCTTTCCCTTGATCAAGGCCTTGGTTTTCCGCTGCGACTCACTGGTGAATCCATCGACCCGGCCATTGAGTTCGTTGATATCGACAGCGAAAGGAATGACCAATGACAGGTCGGCAAAGCGGGAAGAAGCGCCGTTGATCCGGATACTGCCAATGGAGACGGGAAGTTTTCGGGATTTTTCAGGCGACGGTTTTTCGATGAGCTTTTCTATCTCTTTCCGGGCCTGTTTTTTCGTCGGAAGCTTGAAGATGCTGCTCAGGTTGGTGGAACGATCTTTTTCGATCACCACCCGGGCGAAAAGACCGTCGGAAACGATTTCGTCGATATCGAGTTTCATCGGATCGAGATTGTACTCGATCCCGTTGATGCGCAATGCGCTCCAGTTGAGAAAGTCCTGGCGTTCCACGAGATCGCTGGTGTGCAGGTCCTTCACCAGCACATTGCCGCTATATTTGAGCGAAGGACCGCTCCCTTCGACCCGTTCGAAAAGCAGATGGCCGTCGGCATCGACGGCGCCCCGGTTCAGCTTGAGACGGGCGAAATCATCGATATAGGGCTGATAGGCCCTGATGTCCAGATCTTTCCCCTCGAAACGGATATCGGCTCGTACCGGCCTTATCGAAACCTCGCCGCTGGCGGTGATCTTTCCCCGTTCGCCGACTCCGATTCGCGCCTGGAGCACCGCCGACGAACCGGCCGCGGTGGAAAGATGGGTCAGTGTGATATCCACCGGATGCAGTTTGACCTGGACGGGCCGGCCTCTCGACAGATCGGTGAATCGCACGCCATAGCCTTCGAGACGGGTTCGTCCGATGGTCACGGCCCAGGTTCCGGCGTTTCCCGCGCCCTCTTTCTCCCCGGCGCCATTTTCACGCTTCGCGGCCTCGGCGGGTAAAAACAAACCGGCGAGATCGAGGCGCCCGTCTTTCGACAACGTCGTCGCCAACGCCGCGCCCTGACTGGCGACCTCCTTCAGCGTGACGGTTCTGGCGGCCAGATCGAAATCGATCCCCTTCAATTCGACGACAGGGATATGAACAACTTCCCGCCCGCTGCCCTTGGGCGTGAGGGTAAGCGCCTGAATGCGCACGGCGCCGCCTTTCACCTTGAGATCCGGCGACCGCCCGCCGACCTGGAAGTCGTAATCCAGGGTCGCCCCCGCCCTGCCTTTCGTCAATCTGAAATTCACTTTAGATCGTATGAGCTGCCACACCTTGGGCAATCGCACATCCGATATTTCGATATGCCCCCTGGAACGGACGGGAACCATATTGATGTCGCCACGCCAACGCAGCTTTCCACCGGACGCCAGCTGGGTTTCCACCGTCAGGGGAGCGTCCGTGCTTTGCTGCAAGGTCGAAAAATTCTTGATCGAAAGCGAGAGGGGCGTGATCGTTTCCTTGAAAACCTCCTTGCCGCTCCGGTCGATAAAGTCCAGGCTTCCGTTTTTCAGCTCGAAATGGGCGATCGATATCGCCGGGGGCTTTTTCCGGGGTTCTTCTTCCGCCGGTTTGGAATCGACCAGGGAGGAGAAATTGAAACGCCCCTTTTGGTATTTGACGATTTTTCCATAAGGTTGAACCAAGGTGATCTCGTCGAAAACGATCGCCCGCTTCAAAATCGAATCCAGCAACTGGAAGTTGGCGGCAAACCTGGAGAACTTCAGAAAGATGCCCGAAGGATCGTCCGCCATGGAAAAACCGGCGGCGACCAATTGCAGAGTGAAGGGATTGAATTCGACCTTCTCCAAAGTCGCCGCCCGCCCTGTGTGCTTTTCGATCAGCCTGGGCGCCTGGGCTTCCAGAACCGCGGGAATGACGAAAAAACCCAGCAACGCATACAACGCTACCAGGACACCAACCAACAGCAAATATCGCGTGTATTTGTTTTTCATGATCAGGGCGGGGACGGCCGCAACAAGCCGGCTTGGCGATAGAATTTCACCGCGCCCTCATGCAAGGGAGCGGTCAGTGATTCCACCACCATGCGCCTTCGATCAAGCGGGGCCAATACCGCCGCGGATCGTCTGAAGGTCTCGAAATCACCGAAAACGGATTTGACCACTTCGTAGGCGATCCTTCCGGGCAGCTTTTCCGCCGTCACCAAAGTTGCGCGGACGCCCACGGTCTCAAGCGGCTCCGGATTGCCGTCGTAGAGGCCGCCGGGTATTTCCGCCCGGATGAAATAGGGATACCTGGCCACCAGTTTTTCCACCACCTCTCTGGTGGGGGCGAGGAAACCACCTGGGCAAAGATCCAGGGTCTCACGGATGGATTGGCTGGGATGCCCAACCACCAGCAACAGCGCATCCAGTCTCGAATCACAGAAGGCGGCCACCTGTTCGAGCAGATTCATGGCGACCACTTCCCCCAGATCCTTCCGCCCCACACCACTTGCCCGAAGAACCGTCTCGGCCACCCAGCGGCTTCCAGAACCCGCCTTTCCCATATCGATCCGTTTTCCCCGTAAACCGCTCAGGGAACGAATTCCCTGATCCGGATGGACGATGACGGTGAAAGCTTCCGGATGGAGCGAGAACAAGGCGCGCAATTCCCCGAAAGGGGGGCGGTCTTCGAACATGCCGGTTCCCTTGACGGCATAAAACTGGATATCGGACTGGACGATTCCCAGTTCGTATTCACCCGAACGGATGGAGGCGATGTTCGCGATCGAACCGTCGCTGTAGGCCACGGAACAGCGGATTCCATGCTCCTGCCGCCGCAGGTTGATCCTGTCACAAATCGCCCGGGCGACATTGTAATAACTGCCGTGAACCCTGCCACTGGCAATGGTGATGAAGGTCGGCTCGACGCTGAAAACCCCTCCCCCACTAGCCGCCAGCGCCAGCCCCAGCAGAAAACGCTGTATCCAGACTTTCATGCGTCCTCAGTCGTCATCATCCGTCAACATATAAATCATCAGGGGCGGATGTTCCCAGTCGAGTTCTTTCACTTCCGTGAAGCTGACCGCCTCGTTGCCGATGAACAGAACCAGACGCAGGCCATCGGTATAATAGGGGTCGCCCATCAGATTGTAGCGGGGGCTGTCCTGAAAGGCCATCCCCACCCCCTTGGCCAAGGCGCCCATATACACCCGGTTGGTGAGCAGCAGATCCTGGCTCAGGTAGGTACGGGCCTCATCCACCTCCGGGTCGATGACGTGGGTGGTCAAAGGATTGATTTTCCCTGTCAGACGCACGCCGATGTCCCGGCTGATCTGCCCCACCCAGATGGGTTTTCCCTGAAACCGGGCCGGCGCCAGCCACAGACGCAGGTGATTCCTCTCGTCGATGGTTTCACGCGCTTTTTGCATCGCCCAGTCCTGCTTTCTGCCGAACAGATAGAGGGGGGAAACGGGTGAATAGAGATATTTGGAGCCACTGAGAAACGCCAGAACCGTTTTCCGGATAGTCGCCAGATTCAATTTCTCGGTAGGATGCCATTTCCTTTGCACGAAGGCCGCCAGAACATCCTGCTCAGAACCGATGAAAACCAGGTTCAGGGGGTCGCCCTCTTTGGCGCCTTTCTCGTCCACGGTGCAGCAGGGCAGGCGTTCGATCCAGTGCCGGAGCGCCTGAAGATCCTGGATCTCCACGATTTCGGAAGGCGCGTACAGGCTCCCGAAATCCACCTCGTCGCGGTCCAGCTCCATCCCGGGAACCGGCAACGCGAACAGGAAGGTCTTTTCGTCATGCCCCAGGCCCTTCAGATCCACCTTGATGGCCTTCATCCCTTGATCGATACGGGTATAGACGAACCCGGAAACGGCGTGCCCGGGCAAAATGTGCTTGAACACCTCGTTCTCACGGAAATACCTGTCCATCTCCCGGTTCGCCTGGCTGGCAAAGGAAAAATGGTTGATCCATGAGGCTTCGTGAGGCGCGTAGTATTCGGGATCGAGAGAAACGGGAAACAACCAGTAGGGATGTTGGGCGTTGTTTCGAATCCTCAACCAGACAGGTTGAATGCCCCGTTCCATCATATCCACCCCAAAATAGCGGCGGGTCTCCTCAGGGCCCAGCGCCACCGCGCTCACCTCGATCTCATCGTCCCGATGGACCTCCATGCGGCTGAGAAACCCAACCTGATCCTTTCCCATGGGACGATACGTGGTGCAGCCGCCCATTCCAATCATCAGGATCAGGCAGGCTGTCAGATATTTGAAAAAAGGGGGGTGTCGTGCAGAAACCATGAATGCAACACTCTGAACCTGCGCGGGTCGTCGTATCCTGTAGCGGTTGCAAATAGCGTATCATTTTTTGGGCGAATATACCTGACTCAACCAGATCAAACTGTTCGCCTGGTAACTTTTCTTCCACCCAAGATCCGACAGGTATTTTTCGATATGCTCCGGATCATGAAGCCAGGTCCGGAAGTCGCTTCCACTCAGGGACAAAAGAAGATTCAACGCCCCCATCCCGAAACGGTTGAGCGGATGGGCTCTCGGATAAGTCAACGCCAAAACCCTGCCGGCCTTTTCCGAGGCGCGGGCCAATAAACCTTCCGCATCGGGATAACAACAGATGACCTTGTCCAGAAGGACGATGTCGGCACTGTCCAGACACTCCGACAATTCGATAAAATCCCCCTGCCGATAAAACACCTTGTTCCCAAGCCCTTGCTCCCGCGCCAACTGACGGGCTTCCTCCAGCATCACAGGCGAGAGATCCACGCCTGTGGCCTTTGCCGCGCCATGCTTCAACAACCATTGATGAAGATATCCGACACCGCAGCCGATCTCCAGCAAGCTCGCCCCGTGGTATCCAATCCGCTCCAGCCCCCGGAGCAATTGCCGCTGGGAATGCTCAAGACCGAACCAGCGGTAGCGATAGCGGTAATATCTGGCGAAACGGGAAAACAGGCCACCGGCGGCCCGGGCATGGCAACAACAGGAAAACATGACGCGCTTCAGCTCCGATTCAATCCTCGACATAGACAAAGACCGCCATCGCCGCTTCCTCCCTACCATTTCAAGAAGGAAACCACGAGGCGGTCTCAGTGAAACCGGTCAATCCGACCGGAGGGGGAAATCAGCCTTTGGACTGTTCCACGCCTTTCATACTCAAGCGCACTCTGCCCTGGCGGTCGATCTCCAGCACCTTGACCCTGACCACATCGCCTTCCTTGAGCACATCCCGGACGTTTTCCAGCCGCCCTTCGGTGATCTGGGAAATATGCAACAACCCGTCGCGACCGGGAAGAATGTTGACGAAAGCGCCAAAATCCATGATACGCACCACCTTCCCCTCGTAGATCTTGCCTACCTCCACGTCGGCGACGATCTCTTCGATGCGGTTGCGGGCTTCCTGTCCCGCCTGCTTATCCACCGAAGCGATCTTGACCACGCCATCGTCGCTGATATCGATGCTGACCCCGGTTTCCTCGGTGATGCTGCGGATGGTAGCCCCACCCTTGCCGATCACGTCACGGATTTTGTTGGGGTCGATGCGGAAGGTGGTGATGCGGGGGGCGTAATCGGACATCTCCGCCCGCGGACGGGGTAATTCGGCATTCATCTTCTCGAGGATGTGAAGCCGCCCACGCTTGGCTTGTTCCAGCGCCTTGCCCATGATCTCGGGGGTGATGCCCTCGATCTTGATGTCCATCTGCAGGGCGGTCACCCCCGCGGGCGTGCCGGCCACCTTGAAATCCATGTCGCCGAGATGGTCCTCGTCGCCCATGATGTCCGACAACACGGCGTGACGCTCGCCATCCTTGATGAGCCCCATGGCGATCCCGGCCACCGGCGCCTTCACCGGCACCCCGGCATCCATCAATGCCAGACTGGTTCCGCAAACGCTGGCCATGGAACTGGAACCGTTCGACTCGGTGATCTCGGAAACCACCCGGATGACATAGGGAAACTCGTCCTCGGACGGCATCACCGCCTGAATGGCGCGTTTGGCCAATTTTCCGTGACCGATCTCGCGGCGTTTGGGAGAACCCATGAAGCCCACTTCCCCCACGCAGAAAGGCGGGAAATTGTAGTGCAACATGAAACGCTCGAAGTATTCCCCCTCGATGGCGTCGATCAGTTGGGCATCCCTGCCCGTTCCCAGGGTGGCGATCACCATGGCCTGGGTCTCGCCACGGGTGAACAGGGCCGAGCCGTGGGTCCGGGGAAGCACGCCGGTGCGGATGGTGATCGGACGGATATCGTCCAATCCCCGGCCGTCGATCCGGACCCCGTCGTTCAGGATCTTTCCGCGAACGAGGCGTTTTTCCAGTTTTTCCAGCGCCTCCTTCACCGCCGCAGGTTCATATTGCTCGTCCGCGGTCAGGGACTCCACCACAGCCTTGCGCACTTCCTTGAGTTTCTGCGAACGTTCCTTCTTTACCCGAATCTGGTAGGCCACTTCCAACGCATCCCTGGCGTGGGAGTCCACCAACCCTTCAAGCCCGGGATCGGAGCCGGGCGGTTCCCACGCCCATGGCTCGACCCCCACCATCGTGGCCAGTTCATTGATCGCGGCAATGGCGGTCTGCATCTGTTCGTGGCCATACAGGACCGCTCCAAGCATCACGTCCTCGGAAAGCTCACGGGCTTCCGATTCCACCATCAGAACGGCTTTCTCGGTACCGGCAACCACCAGATCCAACTGTGACCCCTCCAGCGCCGTCGTTCCCGGATTGAGCAGGTACGCACCATCCTTGTAACCCACCCTGGCGGCGGCGATCGGGCCGTTGAAAGGCATGCCGGAAAGCGCCAGAGCGGCGGAGGCGCCGATCATGGCGGGAATGTCCCCATCCACTTCAGGATTGGAAGACAGTACCGTGGCGATCACCTGCACCTCGTTGTGGAATCCCTCCGGAAACAAGGGGCGAATCGGCCTGTCGATCAAGCGCGAGGTCAGGGTTTCCTTCTCGGTGGGACGCCCTTCCCGCTTGAAGAAACCTCCGGGAATGCGTCCCGCCGCGTAGGCCTTTTCCTGATAATTGACGGTCAAGGGGAAAAAGTCGGTGCCCGGAGAGGCCTCCTTGTTGCCCACGGCGGTCACCAGAACCACCGTCCCATCCATGTCCACCAACACCGCGCCATCGGCCTGGCGGGCGATTTCACCGGTTTCCAGGACGACCCGGCGATCACCGTACTGAAATTCCTTACGAATTGCTTTCATAAATCTTTTGTCACTTCCGTAGTCCCAGACGCTCGATCAAGGTGCGATACCGTTCGATATCCTTGCGCTTCAAATAGCTCAACAACTTGCGCCGTTGATTGACCAGACGCAGCAATCCGCGGCGGGAGTGCACGTCCTTTTTGTGTGTTTGAAAATGGGGCATCAACTGATTGATCCGTGCCGTCAACAGGGCAACCTGCACCTCGGGAGATCCCGTATCTCCTTCCGAACGTTGATAGTCCTGCATGATCTGGCGTTTTTCTTCCGCGGTCAATGGCATCGTCTTTTCTCCTGAATTGATGGTATCAATAATAAAAGTCCTGGCGGGACGGTTTGAACAAGCGGCGGGGCGCAACCCGACCATCATCGAGTACTTCACCCACACCCAGGAAAGATCCCTCTCGATTATACAGGCGGACAAATCCCTGTGCCTGCACTTTGGGAATCAGCACCGGCTGTCCTCTCAGCAGATAAAAAGTCATTTCATCACTGAGCCGGACCGGTGGCCACCCGGACACCGCACTGTCGATGGGCAGCAGCAGATTTCTCCGTTCTTCCAGGGGCAGGGACTCCAGCCGCTCCAATGTCACCGCATCCTCGATATCGAACACGCCGACCTGGGTGCGCCGCAGATCTTCCACATGGCCCAGGGTTCCCAAGGACTTGGCGACATCCTCCGCCAGCGTGCGGATAAAAGTCCCTTTGGAACAAAATACCTCGAGTTTGAGGAAATCCTCTCCAAAATCGAGCAATTCGAGTTGATGAATGGTCACCCACCGGGGGGGACGTTCCACCTCGATCCCCTGTCGCGCCAAATCATAGAGGCGCTGCCCCCCCTGCTTCAAGGCCGAAAACATGGGGGGAATCTGCTCGATTTCTCCCAGGAATCGTGACAGAACCGCTTCGACGGTTTCCCGGCTCAACGATGGCACCGCTTCGCGGGCGGTGATCTCGCCTTCCGCGTCGCCGGTGGCCGTCGCCACGCCCAGCCGAACGGTCACCAGATACCGTTTGTCTCCACCCAGAAGAAAAGGGGAGATCTTGGTGGCCTCACCGAAACACAGCGGCAACAGGCCGGTGGCAATGGGATCCAGGCTGCCGGTATGGCCGGCCTTGCGTGCCGCCAACAGCCTTTTGGCCTGTTGCAGGGCCTGATTGGAAGTGATGCCCGGATGCTTGTCCAATAAAAGAATCCCGTCGATCGGGTCGCCACGATGTCTTCTGGGCCTACTCATCCTTATCTTTTCGCTCCTTGGCAATTTCATCCAAAAGCCGGGTCATGCGGATACCGCGCTCGATGGCGGTGTCCTTGAAGAAACGCAATTGGGGAATGCTGCGCAGGTGCAGCCGCTTGCCCAGTTCACGCCGCAGGAAAGGGGCCGCGGCGGCAAGCGCCTCCAGTGCGGGCTCGATCCCTTCCGGCTCCAGGGTGCTCACATAGACCTTGGCCACCGAAATGTCGCGGCTGACTTCCACGTCATCGACAGTGACCCAGCCTATCCGGGGATCTTTCAACTCGCTGCGGATCAGCTCCGCCAACTCCCGCTGGAGCTGCGAAGCGACCCTTTGCGCACGGTCGTATTCCCTGGCCACGTCAACCCTCCGCCTCCACCTCGACCCGCTCGAACACCTCGATCTGATCACCTTCGCGGACATCGTTGTAGTTCTTCACCCCGATCCCGCATTCCATGCCCGCTTTGACTTCCGCCACGTCTTCCTTGAAGCGGCGCAGGGATTCCAGTTGACCTTCGAAGATCACCACATTGTCGCGCAACACCCGGATGGGCAGGTTGCGCCGTACCACGCCTTCCTTGACCATGCAGCCGGCGATCTGCCCGAATTTGGGATGGCGGAACACTTGGCGCACTTCGGCGATGCCGACGATGCGCTCCTTCATCTCCGGTGCCAGCATACCGCGGATGGATTTCTTGACGTCGTCGATCACATCGTAGATGACGCTGTAGTAACGCAGCTCGACACCTTTTTCCTCGGCCAGTTTGCGCGCCCCGACATCGGCACGGACATTGAAGCCGACGATGATGGCGTTGGAAGCCATCGCCAGATTGACGTCCCCCTCGTTGATACCACCGACACCGCCCGAAATGACGCTGACCCGCACCTTCTCGGTGGAAAGCTTGGTCAGGGAATCGCGCAGCGCTTCCAGACTTCCCTGGACATCGGCCTTGATGATGATGTTGAGATCCACCACCTCGCCTTCCTCCATCCGCGAGAACACCTCGTCCAGCTTCGCCGCCTGCTGCGCCGCCAGCTTTTTGGAGCGGGACTTTTCGGCGCGAAGATCGGCGATCTGCTTGGCGATCTTCTCGTCCTTGACCGCGATCAAATCATCGCCCGCGTTGGGAACCCCGGAAAGGCCGAGGATTTCCACCGGCGTGGAGGGACCGGCCTCCTTGATCTGGCGACCGTTTTCGTCGAACATGGCGCGGATGCGTCCATACTGCTCACCGCACAGCACCGCATCCCCACGCTTCAACGTGCCGGCCTGGACCAAAATGTCCGCCACCGGCCCGCGCCCGCGATCCAGCCTCGATTCGAGCACCACGCCCCGGGCGCTGCCCTTGGTCGGCGCCGTCAATTCCAGCAGCTCCGCCTGAAGCAGGATCGCTTCCAGCAGTTCGTCGATTCCCTGACCGGTCTTGGCCGAGACGGGCACGAACTGGGTATCGCCGCCCCATTCCTCGGGAACCACTTCCAGGGCCGCCAATTCGTTCTTCACCCGGTCGGGATCGGCCTCGGGCTTGTCTATTTTGTTGATGGCCACCACCAGCGGCACCTCGGCGGCGCGGGCATGCTCGATGGCTTCCTTGGTTTGAGGCATGACGCCATCGTCGGCGGCCACGACCAGAATCACGATATCGGTGGCCTGGGCGCCGCGGGCGCGCATGGCGGTGAACGCCGCATGGCCGGGGGTGTCGAGAAAAGTGACCGTTCCATGATCGGTCTTGACCCGGTAGGCACCGATGTGCTGGGTGATTCCTCCGGCTTCCTTGGCCGCCACCTTGGTACGGCGGATGTAATCGAGCAACGAGGTCTTGCCGTGATCCACGTGTCCCATCACCGTCACCACGGGGGGCCTTGGCTTTTCATCCGCCAAAGGCGTGGTCGCTTCGGCAAGCAGCGCCTGTTCCAGATCGTCGGCGCTTTGCAGCTTCGGCTTGTGGCCCATCTCCTCGACCACGATGGCGGCGGTTTCTTGATCGAGCACTTGGTTGATGGTGACCATCTGCCCCAATTGCATCAACTGCTTGATGACCTCGGTCGCCTTGACGGCCATCCGTTGCGCCAACTCGGAAACCGTGATGGTTTCGGGAATCGCCACTTCGCGGACCTGGGGCTGCACCGCCTGGGGTGCCATGCCCTTGCTTTTCTTTTTCCGCCGGGCCTTGGCCGCCAGAATCCGGTCGGAAGCTTCCAGCTTCTTCCGCGCCGGGCGCTCCCTGCGTTTTTCCTCTTTTTCCTTTTTCCGCGCTTTCTTCGCCTCGGGCTTTTCCGGCGGCGGCGCCGGCGCGGGCACAGGCTCGGGCTGAACTTCGGTCACTGCGGGCGCTTTTTCGGTTTCGGGCACAATCTCCGCCTCGGCCGCCTGACGCTCGGCTTCTTCCGCTTTCCGCCTGGCTTCTTCCTCCAGCCTTTGCCGCTCGGCTTCCTGCGCCCGCAGCGCTTCTTCCGCCTGCCGCCGGGCTTCCTCCTCGGCGCGCCGGGCTTCCTCTTCCGCCCGGCGTCTGCTTTCCGCCTCTTCCTTGAGTCGCCGCGCCTCTTCGAGGGCCTGACGGGCCTTTTCCGCCTCCACCTGCTCAGGGGTCAAACCCGCGACCTCGCTGCGTTTGACGTAAGTGCGTTGCTTGCGCACTTCGACATTCACGGTCTTGCTGCCGCCGCCCGCCAGCCGCCCTTGCCTGAGCTCTTTGACTTCCTTGCGCTTGAGGGTGACTCTTCGCGGACCGAGGACTTCGGAGCCTTCGCGTTTGCCATGGCGCTCGCGCAGGTAAGCCAACAACCTGACCTTTTCTTCATCACTGAGGGTATCGTCGGCACCCGATTTCTCCAGGCCGGCATTGTTCAATTGTCCCAGCAGATTCTCCAGGGGAATCCCCACGGTGTCGGCCAGTTGTCTTACAGTGATTTCACTCATCGCTCTTACCCTCTTTACTCACCCGCCTGACTCTCTGCGAACCATGGCTCTCGCGCTTTCATAATCAATTCCGCAGCCTTGCGTTCGTCCAGCTCCGGATCGATCTCCCGCAGCTCGTCCACCGACATTTCCGCCAGATCTTCCATGCTGCGGACCCCCGCGGCCGCCAGCCGGTAGGCCAGGGACTGGTCCATCCCCTCCATCTCCAGAAGATCGGCTTCCGGCGCCTGCGCCTCGATCTGTTCCTCGCTGGCGATGGCTTTGAGCAACAGGGCGTCCCTGGCACGCTTGCGCAGCTCTTCCACCAAATCCTCGTCGAACGCCTCGATTTCCAGCAGCTCCTTGGCCGGCACATAGGCCAGCTCCTCCAAAGTGGAAAACCCTTCCTGCACCAGCGCTTCGGCGAGATCCTCGTCGATGTCCAACTCCTTCATGAACATCTGTTTGGATTCCTCGGCCTCGCTGCGATGCTTTTCTTCCATCTCGGAAGCGGACATGACGTTCAACTCCCAGCCGGTCAACTGACTGGCCAGGCGAATATTCTGCCCCCCCCGGCCGATGGCCTGGGAAAGATTCTCATCGGCGACCGCGATGTCCATGGAATGCCGATCCTCGTCCACCACGATGGAGATGATGTCCGCCGGTGCCATGGCATTGATCACGAACTGGGCGTCGTTTTCATCCCAGAGGATGATGTCGATCCGCTCACCGTTGAGTTCGTTGGAAACCGCCTGCACCCTGGAACCGCGCATTCCGATACAGGCCCCGATGGGATCGAGTCTTGGATCGTTGCTGCGGACCGCGATCTTGGCCCGCGCCCCGGGCTCCCGGGCGGCGCCCTTGATCTCGATCACTCCCTCGCCGATTTCGGGCACTTCCAGTTTGAACAATTCGATCAACAGCTCCGGGGCCGTCCGGCTGACGATCAGCTGGGGCCCCCTGCCTTCTTCCCGGACCTCTTTCAGGTAGCCTCTCACCCGGTCACCGATACGGAACGATTCGTGAGGAATGGTTTCCTCCCTGGGAATCAGGGCCTCGGCATTCTCACCCAGATCGAGGAAGACATTACCGCGCTCGACCCGCTTGACGACGCCTGTCAGCAATTGGCCGATCCTGTCCTTGTAGGCTTCGACCACCTTGCGTCTTTCGGCCTCGCGGACCTTCTGCACGATCACCTGTTTGGCGGTCTGGGCGGCGATGCGGCCGAAGGCGATGGATTCTATGGGTTGTTCGACATGGCCGCCGACTTCGGCGCCTGGATCGAGCTTGCGGGCCTCTTCCAAGGTCATTTCCAGCTCCGGATCGGTCAACGCATCCGGCTCGACCACCTTCCAACGACGCCAGGTCTTGTATTCTCCCGACTGCCGATCTATCTCGACCCGGACGTCCATTCGCCCTTCGTGTTTCTTGGTTGTCGCAGTGGCCAGGGCGGTTTCCAAAGCCTGAAAAATGACTTCTTTATCGATATCCTTTTCATGGGATACCACATCGACAACTCGAAGAATCTCTTTGTTGGTCATCGGCTGTTACCTTTCATCATCGCTTTATAATCTGGTATCAGGCGGGCCTTTTCAATCATTTCGAACGGGATCGTCACCTGTTTGCCCTCGGAGGTGACGATCACCACCTGATCGTCCTTCACGGACAGAATCGTTCCTTTGAATCGCCGTTGGCCCTCAAAAAGCTGGTGGAGTTGAATCCGGACCGGCTCTCCCGTGAAACGCTCGAAGTGTCGCAACGAAAACAAGGGGCGGTCCAACCCTGGCGAGGAGATTTCCAGCATGTAGGCACCTCTTACCGGATTTTCCACATCCAGCAATGCGCTGACCTGACGGCTGACCTGCTCACAATCGTCGACCGTGACGCCATCTTCCGCGTCGATATAGATCCTGAGCACTTTCCTGCCCCGCGTATCCGTGGCCCATTCGATGCCGACCATTTCATATCCCAGGCCGGTGACCACAGGCTCCAGCAAGGAGGTCAATTTGTCTGCTGAGTGACTCATATACCTCTGACGATTTCTCCTCGTACCAACACCCACAAAAAATGGGCCAAGGGCCCATTTCTTTTTCTTCCCATCCCGGGGGAAAATAAAAAGCCCCTGAGCGGGGCCTTGAATTGGTTGCGGGGGCAGGATTTGAACCTGCGACCTTCGGGTTATGAGCCCGACGAGCTACCGAGCTGCTCCACCCCGCGATTGATCATTTCATTATACCCAGATCCCGCCTGAAGCGCAACGCCAAAATTGCTTTCCCAGGGCAATCTATGACTGCGGCTTTCCCGTTCAAACTCGATTTTGCACGATCTTGAAGACCCTCTCCCTGTGGGAGAGGGGGAAAACCGGTTCGTGCAATTGCCCTGATTGCTTTCCCTGGCTTTCCCTCCCAATCCATCGTTTGGTTAGTCGGTCACAAAGGCAAAAAGTTCAACACCAGAGCCGCCAGTATGCCGGCAAGCAGATCGTCCAACATGACCCCCAAGCCACCCCGGACATTGAAATCCAGCCATGAAATCGGCCACGGCTTCCAGATGTCGAACAGCCGGAACAAAAAAAAGCCGGCAAGCAGGTATTGCCATGTCAGGGGAGAACCGATCATGGCCACCCAGAAGCCGATGATCTCGTCCCAAACGATACCGGGATGATCTTCCCTGTCCAGGTCATGATTCACCCGGCTGCAAACATAAACGCCGATGATGAAACCGAAAACGATGGCCGCAAGATAAAAACCGGGTCCAATGGATTTGAGGGCCCAATACATGGGAACGGCAACCAACGTTCCCATCGTACCGGGGGCCACCGGCGCCAGTCCGGCTCCGAAACCGGAGGCCAACAGATGGGCCGGACGGGACCAATTGAATGTCAATGCCTTTTCAGCCATATCAAAAATGACGATACCCCGCCTGCGGCAGTGATATCACCTCTCCCCCCTTGACCAGTCTGAGTCCCTGTCGTTCCTCTATCGTCCCTATACGATGCCACGACACATCACAGCTTGGCAAGCTTTGTTCCAGCACTCGCCGCTGCGATGGCGGGGCGGTGAAACACAGTTCATAGTCGTCTCCCCCATACAGCGGCAAGCGCCAATCGCCCGTCTGTTCTATATAGTGTCGGACAGCAGGGGCCAACGGCAGCGCCTCCCACCTGATCGTCGCCCCCAGACCACAGCTCTCGAGAATATGCCCAAGGTCGGCGGCCAGTCCATCGGAAATATCGATACAGGCGTGGGCCACGCCTCTGAGCGTCATCCCGAGCGCCACCCTGGGCTCGGGAGACAAGAGCCTGTCGATGGCGGCCCGATCCCGCCATGCCACTTCTCCTGTCAGCATTTTCAACCCCAACCCGGCTTGGCCAAGAAGACCGCTGACATAGATATCGTCGCCCGAACGCGCACCGGAGCGGAGCATGGAACAGGCTTTCGGCACCCGGCCGATCGCCTGAAGCGTGATCGTCAATGGACCCCGGGTGGTATCCCCACCGGCCAGATCCATCCGGTGGCGGGTGGCCAGATCATAAAGCCCCCGACTGAATGATTCGAGCCACACGGGGTCCGCCTCAGGGAGCGTCAACGCCAGAAACCCCCAGGCAGGCTCCGCCCCCATGGCCGCCAGGTCGCTGAGACTGACCGCCAAGGCCTTGTAACCCAGTTTCCCGGGATCGGTATCGGGCAGAAAATGAACCCCCGCCACCAAGGTGTCGATGGTGGCGGCCAACACCTCATTCCCGGCCGGATCCAGCAGGGCACAGTCATCGCCGACACCCAAAATCGTGTCTTCACGCCCCCCCGGACGGGAAAAAAAACGCCGGATCAGATCGAATTCGTGCATGCGCTATGGCCGGCGTTCAGGTCACTTGCGCCCCGCCTGCACCCGGGTTCCGCCGGAGCGGATCTCACGCGCCCGCGCCTGATGGGCCAGTTTGTCCAGCACACCGTTGACGTACTTATAGCTTTTATGGGTCGCGCCGAAGGTCTTGGCCAAATTGATGGCCTCGTTCAGCACCGCCCGATAGGGAATCTCCCACCGGTACAACAGCTCGAAAGCGGCCAGCCGCAAAATGGCCCGTTCGATGGGATCGATTTCTTCCACAGGGCGGTCGGCATATCTGGCCAAAGCCTCGTCGATGGCGTCCAGGTGCTCGGCCACCCCATTCAGCAATTCGGAAAAATAGTCCCGCTGCGCCCCTTGCGTATGATCGTCGGCCAGAAATTGACGCTCGACCTCCGACATGGCGTGGCCGCCCACCTGCCATTGATAAAGGGCCTGCAGGGCACAGCGACGGGCGGCGGTACGAGTGGGTTTGGCCTGTTCCTTCATCACGAACGCAATTTGCGTAACAGATCCACCATCTCGATCGCGGTGACGGCTGCCTCGGCCCCCTTGTTTCCGGCTTTGGTGCCGGCGCGCTCGATGGCCTGCTCGATGGTATCGGTCGTCAGCACACCGAAAGCGACCGGTATCTTTTGCTGCAACATCGCGGTCGCCATTCCCTTGACACACTCGCCAGCGACATAATCGAAATGCGGTGTCGCCCCCCTGATCACCGCCCCCAAAGCGATGATCGCGTCCACATCCCCCCCCTCGGCCACGGCCTGCACCGCCAGAGGCAACTCGAAGGCGCCCGGTGTCTTCACCACCTGGATGTCACAGGCGCCTGCGCCATGGCGCAGCAAAGCATCGATCGCCCCCTGCTGCAGCTGCTCGACGATGAACCCGTTGAAACGGGAAACGATCAGGGAAAAACGCATTCCAGCCGCGTTGAGGCTGCCTTCCACGATTTGAATCTCTTGCATCTTGGTCACTCAGACTTCCACATAATCCACCACCTCCAGGCCGAAACCAGGCAGGCCCTTGAACTTCTTCGGCGCTCCCATCACCCGCAATTTTCTAAGCCCCAGGTCCGCCAGGATCTGGGCACCGGTACCGGTGGTCCGCCAGTCTTCGGGATTTTCTTCCCGGGGCATCTCGAGCCCATTGTCCTGCAGCTGATAGTGATGGATCTTCTCCAGCAACGAGCGGGTATCCTCTTCGTTGCGAATCACCACCAACACCCCTCTGCCCTCCTCGGCGATACACTTCATCGCCCGGCGCAAGGGCAGACCGGGTTCACGGGTGGAGGCCAACAGATCGCTGAGCAGGTTCCGGGCATGGACCCGCACCAGCACCGGCTCCTCCCCCGACACCTCCCCCATCACCAACGCCAGATGGAGCTTATTATCGACGCGATCCTGGAAGCCGATCAAGCGGAACTCGCCGTACTCGGTAGGGAAACGGCATTCACTGACCCGCTCGACGGTCTTCTCGTTCTCCAGCCGGTAGCGAATCAAATCGGCCACGGTTCCCATCTTGAGTCCGCGTTCGCGGGCGAACCGTTCCAATTGGGGACGCCTGGCCATGGTACCGTCTTCGTTCAGGATCTCCACGATCACCGCCGCCGGCTCGAGACCCGCCAATCTGGCCAGATCACACCCCGCTTCGGTGTGGCCGGCACGGCTGAGCACCCCGCCGGGATGGGCCATCAAGGGAAAGATGTGCCCCGGCTGCACCAGATCCTCCGGCCTGGCGTTGGGCGCCACCGTCGCCTGGATGGTCCGAGCCCGGTCGGCCGCCGAGATACCGGTGGTGATCCCTTCCGCCGCATCGATGGAAACGGTGAAGTTGGTGCGATGAGGGGTGCTGTTTTCGTCCACCATCAAGGGAAGCCGGAGCTGCTGGCAGCGCTCCCGGGTCAGGGTCAGGCAGATCAGGCCACGGGCGTAACGGGCCATGAAGTTGATGTCCTCGGGGCGGGTGAGACTTGCGGCCAACACCAGATCCCCCTCGTTCTCCCGCGACTCGTCGTCCAGGATGACGACCATCCTGCCCTGGCGCATATCGGCGATGATTTCTTCGATCGTGTTCATTGATCCTCGATGAAACCGGTTTTCTGTAGCAATTCCCTGTCGACAGGCGCCTGTCGTCGGTCATAAGCCAACAAACGTTCCAGATAACGGGCGATGATGTCCACCTCCAGATTGACTTCCATCCCCACCGCGGCGATCCCCAGGGTGGTTTCTGCCAGGGTATGGGGAACGATGTTGACTTCGAACGCCCCGCCCTCGACCTGGTTGACCGTCAGGCTGATGCCGTCCACACAGACCGATCCTTTGGCGGCGATGTACCGGGCCAAGTCGCCGGGAACCCGAATGCGGAATCGCACCGAACGGCCATCGTCCCATTTCGCCACGATGACGCCCGTTCCATCCACATGCCCCGAAACGATGTGTCCGCCGAAGCGGGTCGAAGGCGTCATGGCCAACTCCAGATTGACCACCGTTCCAGGGCGGGCCTTGCCCAAAGTGGTCAAAGACAGGGTCTCGCGGGAAACATCGGCCCCGAAGGTGGCCGCTCCCAGTTCCACCGCGGTCAGGCAAACGCCATTGACGGCGATACTGTCACCCGGTTGTACGTTTTCCAGAGGCAATTTGCCGGTGGCCACCGTCAAACGCATGTCCCCGCCCTTCGGCGCCACTTCGACAATTTTCCCCATTGCCTGAATGATACCTGTAAACACTTCACTCTCCTGCTTCGAGCCGAATCTTCAGGTCCGGTCCCACCCTGCGAACCTCCCGATAGCACAGCCGCAAGCGCTGCGCCATGGTTTCGAGAGCGGGAAGGTGGAACAATCCCCTGGCCGTATCCCCCAACACGCAGGGCGCCAGATAAAGCACCCATTCATTCACCAGCCCAAGTTCCGCCAATGCGCCGTTCAATACCGGCCCCGCCTCCACCAGTACCTCATTCACCTCTTCGTCCGCGAGACGGGACATCAGCGCCGTCAGGTCGATCCGCCCTTCCCTGCCATCGACCCGCCATACTTCCGCCCCCGCTTTCTCCAGCCGAAGGCGTCTGCGCCGATCCGGCGACAAAGTCACGACCACCGTCCGGCCCGGCTGGGACAGCATCCTGGCATCCGGCGGCATCCGCAAGCCGGAATCGAGCACCACCCGCACCGGTTGCAGGACTTCCTCGTCCTCCTCCAGGCGGGCGGTCAGGGCGGGATCGTCGGCGAGCACCGTTCCGATGCCCGTCAACATGGCCGAGCTTCGGGCACGGAGACGATGCACGTCGCGGCGAGACTCGGGAGAAGTGATCCAACGGCTTTCGCCGGAAGCCATGGCGGTTCGACCATCCATGCTCGCGGCCATCTTCACCGTGATCCAGGGACGGCCTTCGCGCATCCTGAGGCAAAACCCGCGATTGAGCCTTTCCGCCTCCCCGGCGAGCACGCCGCAGCGGGTTTCGACCCCCGCCGCCCGCAATCGCGCCAACCCCCGGCCCGCCACCAGGGGATTGGGATCGGCCATCGCGGCCACGACCCGGCGCACCCCGGCATCGATCAAGGCGTCGGCACAAGGCGGAGTCCGTCCGTGGTGGCTGCACGGTTCCAAAGTGACATAGCAGTCCGCACCCCGGGCCTCACCGGCGGCCGCCCGCAGCGCCACGATTTCCGCGTGCGCCTCCCCCGCCCGGCGATGCCAGCCCTCGGCGATGACCCGCCCACCCTTCACCAGCACACACCCCACTCTGGGGTTGGGATCGGTGGTATAGAGCCCTTTCCCGGCCAGTCTGAGTGCGCGGGCCATCAAGGATTCATCGGCAACAGGCATGGGCGTTTCAGCGTGTTTCAGGGCTCCCGCTCCAGACCATCGATGACTTGCCGGAATTCGCTCACGTCCTCGAAACTGCGGTAAACCGAGGCGAAACGCACGTAGGCGACCCGATCCAGCCCTTTGAGGGCGTCCATCACCATTTCGCCGATCTGGCGCGACGGCACTTCCTTTTCCCCCCCACGCATCAACGCGTCCTTGATCTTCTGCAGCGCCCCTTCGATCCGCTCACTCTCCACCGGCCGTTTCTCCAGGGCCCGCATCATCCCGCCGCGCAGTTTCCCTTCGTCGAAGGGTTCACGCCGCCCGTCGCTTTTGATCACCCTCGGCAGATTCAGTTCGGCGGTCTCGTAAGTGGTGAATCGTTCCTTGCAGCCGACACATTCACGCCGCCGCCTGACCTTGCCGTCCGGCGTCAGGCGCGAATCGATCACCCGGGTGTCGGGGGCGTCACAAAAAGGACAGTGCATGGGCCCGTTTCACTTCGCTCTGTTCGCTTCACTCAGGTGGCGGCCTCTTATGGCGCTTCGCATGGGTGCCCAGCTTACCTGACGGCCGCTTCATCCTCCATAGACAGGAAAACGCCGGCACAGTTGCACCACCTGCTCCCGGACCCGGGCGATGACGTTTTCGTCCTCCACATTGTCCATCACATCGCACATCCAGCCGGCCAGCTGCTCGCATTCGCGAACACCGAATCCACGTGTCGTGGCGGCCGGCGTTCCGACCCGGATGCCACTGGTGACGAACGGTGACTGGGGATCGTTGGGCACCGCATTCTTGTTGACGGTGATATGAGCCCGCCCCAGGGCTTCTTCGGCCCGCTTGCCGGTCAGATCCCTGGAGATCAGATCCAGCAGAAACAGATGATTGTCCGTACCCCCGGAAACCACCGGATACCCCCGCTCCATGAAGGCCGCCGCCATGGCCCGGGCATTGTCCACCACTTGTTTCTGGTATTCCTTGAATTCGGGTTCCATCGCCTCCTTGAACGCCACCGCCTTGGCCGCGATCACATGCATCAAGGGGCCGCCCTGAATCCCCGGAAAAACGGTGGAATTAAGCTTCTTCTCCACTTCCGGATTGGCCCTGGCGAGAATCAGCCCCCCCCGGGGGCCGCGGAGCGTCTTGTGGGTGGTGGTCGTGGTGACATCGGCGATGGCGACGGGGCTGGGATAAAGGCCCGCGGCCACCAGGCCGGCCACGTGCGCCATGTCCACCATCAGCCAGGCGCCGACCTCGTCGGCGATGTCACGGAACCGCTGCCAATCGACGACCCTCGAATAGGCCGAGAAGCCGGCGACGATCATTTTCGGCTTGTACTCACGCGCCAGTTCGTCCACCTGATCGTAATCGATTTCTCCGCTGTCCGGCCGGATACCGTACTGGATGGCGTTGAAGATTTTTCCCGACAGGTTGACCTTGGCGCCGTGGGTCAAATGCCCGCCATGGGCCAGACTCATTCCCAAAATGGTGTCACCCGGTCGCAGCAGAGCCAGATAGACCGCCTGGTTGGCCTGGGAGCCGGAATGCGGCTGGACGTTGGCATAATCGGCGCCGAACAGCTGCCTGGCCCTGTCGATGGCCAGGGATTCGGCCACATCGACGTATTCGCAACCACCATAATAACGCTTGCCGGGATACCCCTCGGCATACTTGTTGGTCAACACCGTGCCCTGGGCCTGAAGCACCCGGGGACTGGCATAGTTTTCCGATGCGATCAGCTCGACATGATCTTCCTGGCGCTGCGCCTCCCCACGGATCGCGGCCCACAATTCCTCATCGAAACCGGCGATTTCCATACCTTTGCTGAACATGGCTCCTGTGTCCTCCCGCTGTACAAATTGCCGTTATTCTAAGCGCTGAACATCCCTACAGCCAGCAAAATCGAGTACAATCGCGCCCAATTCAATCAAACCACACACATCGAAACATGGCCCAATACATCTTTACCATGCACCGGGTGAGCAAGACCGTTCCCCCCAGCCGCACCATTCTCAAAGACATCTCGCTGTCCTTTTTTCCCGGCGCCAAGATCGGCGTCCTGGGGCTCAACGGCTCGGGCAAATCCACCCTGCTCAAGATCATGGCCGGGGTGGACAGAGAGTACGATGGCGAGGCACGCCCCATGCCGGGCATCCACATCGGTTTCCTGCCCCAGGAGCCCCAACTCGATCCCGATAAAACCGTACGCGAGGTGGTCGAGGAAGGGGTGGCCGACACCGTGGCATTGCTGAAGCGCTTCGAGCAAGTCAGCAACGCCTTCGCCGAACCCGACGCAGACTTCGACAAACTGCTGAGCGAACAGGCCGAATTGCAGACCAAAATCGACGCCGCCGATGCCTGGAACCTGGAGCGCAAACTGGAAGTCGCCGCCGACGCGCTGCGGCTGCCCGACTGGGACACCCCCATCGCACCGCTTTCGGGAGGCGAAAAACGGCGCGTCGCTTTGTGCCGTCTGCTGCTCGCCAACCCGGACATGCTGCTGCTGGACGAACCGACCAACCACCTCGACGCCGAATCGGTCGCTTGGCTGGAACGGTTCCTGCACGAATATCCGGGCACCGTAGTCGCCGTCACCCACGACCGCTACTTTCTGGACAATGTGGCCGGCTGGATCCTGGAACTGGACCGGGGACACGGCATTCCGTGGGAAGGGAATTATTCCTCGTGGCTGGAACAGAAGGAAAAACGGCTGGAAATGGAAGAAAAGCGTGAAAGCGCCCATATCAAGGCCATGAAAGCCGAGCTGGAATGGGTCCGCAGCAATCCCAAAGGCAGACACGCCAAGTCCAAGGCCCGCCTGGCCCGTTTCGAGGAACTGGCTTCGCAGGAATTCCAGAAACGCAACGAGACCCAGGAAATCTACATTCCGCCCGGCCCCAGACTGGGGGATCTGGTGGTGGAAGCCCGGGAGGTCGGAAAGTCCTATGGTGACCGGGTGCTGTTCGAGAATCTCAACTTCAATCTGCCGCCTGGCGGCATCGTGGGCGTCATCGGTCCCAATGGCGCCGGAAAAACCACTTTACTGCGGATGATCGTCGGCCAGGAACAGCCGGACAGCGGCTCCCTGCGCCTGGGAGAGACGGTGAAACTGGCGTACGTGGATCAAAGCCGCGACACCCTCGACCCCGAAAAAACCGTGTGGGAAGAGATCTCGGACGGCCTGGACATGATCGAAGTGGGCAACTACAAAACCCCTTCCCGGGCCTATGTGGGGCGCTTCAACTTCCGCGGCGGCGATCAACAGAAACGCATCGCCGAGCTTTCAGGCGGCGAGCGCAACCGGGTCCACCTGGCGAAACTGCTCAAAAGCGGGGGAAACCTATTATTGCTCGACGAACCCACCAACGATCTCGACGTGGAGACGCTGCGCGCGCTGGAGGAAGCGCTGCTGGCCTTTCCCGGCTGCGCCGTGGTCACCTCCCACGACCGTTGGTTCCTGGACCGTATCGCCACCCACATTCTGGCCTTCGAAGGCGACAGCCAGGTCGTCTGGTTCGAGGGCAACTACGCCGACTATGAAACCGACCGCAAACGGCGCCTCGGCGAGGAGGCCGGCCGTCCCCACCGGATCAAATACAGACGGCTGGTACACTGACGGCAAAGCCGCCGCGTCAACGGCTCAACGCAGCCATCCATACGCGCCGAGGGCGCCCGCCAACAGAATCAACGACACCCAGCCAAGTCGGTTGATGTGGCGGTGGATGGCCTGCTCCAACCGTTCCCCGCCCCAGGCGATCAAACCCGCCAGAAGAAAGAAACGGCCGCCGCGACCGATGAACGAAGCCAGGATGAACGCCAGCGGATTCATGGCCATGGAGCCCGCCGCGATGGTGAATACCTTGTAGGGAACGGGGGAAAAGCCGGCGACGAACACCGCCCAGAATCCCCACGCCACGAACCATTGACGGGCGGTGAGATAGGCGTCCCAATACCCCCACTGGCGCAGCCAGGGTTCCACCGTCAAGAGGGCGAAGTAGCCGATCCCATACCCCACGGCGCCACCGATCACCGACGCCAGGGTGGTCAACAGCGCCAGCCGCCAAGCATGGCGGGGATTGGCCAGAGCCATGGGAATCAGCATTACATCCGGAGGAACGGGAAAAAAAGAGGATTCGGCGAAACTCAATGCCACCAGGTAACGGATCGCATGCTTGTGTCTGGCATATTGCAGCGTCTTGCGATAAAGACGATCGAACATCACCCCACCCCGGCGACCAGGGGAACGAATTTCACCGCCTCGATATCTTCCACTTCACAACCCTCTACAGTGCGCACGATTCGCTTGAGAACCTGATCACGCCCCTGACGCACGGGAATGACCATCGTGCCGCCGACAGCCAGTTGCCGAAGCAGCGACTCCGGAATCTGTCCGGCCGCCGCCGTTACCACGATGGCCTCGTAGGGCGCGTGCTTTTCCCAGCCCCAACCGCCATCACTGTGTTCGAACTTGATGTTGTACATCTTCAAGTCGTACAGAAGAAAACGCGCCTTCTTTTGCAATGTCTCGATTCTTTCTACGGTATAGACCGTCTGTGCCAGTCCCGCCAGAACGGCGGTTTGATAACCGGAACCGGTACCGACCTCGAGAACCTTTCCCGGTCTGCCGCGCTTGAGGATCAGCTCACTCATCCTGGCCACGATGTAGGGCTGGGAAATGGTCTGCCCATACCCGATGGGCAGGGCGGTATCCTCATAGGCTCGGCTGGCCAGCGCTTCCTCCACGAACAAATGACGGGGCACCTCCCGCATGACATCCAGCACGCGCGCATCGCGGATGCCCTGCGACAAAAGACGGTCCACCATCCGCTCCCGGGTTCTGCGGGAAGTCATCCCGATGCCCGATTTCCTTATGCTCATATGCCCTCCTCCGGTAACCAGGCCGCCAGGGATTCGATCGCATCGTAGCGAGTCAGATCGATCTGTAACGGCGTCACCGACACATACCCCTGCCGGATCGCGTGAAAATCCGTGCCGGGCCCTGCGTCCTGCTCGGGACCTGCGGGCCCGACCCAGAAGATGGTGCGCCCCCGGGGGTCCATGTCCTTGATCACGGGCTCGGCCTTGTGACGCTGGCCCAGACGGGTGGAGCGAAACCCCCGGATTTCCTCCATCGCCACATCGGGCACGTTGACGTTGAGGATCGTATCCGCCGGCAGGGGATTGGCCAGGATGTGATCGAACAACCTCAGCACCACTTCTACCGCGGTGTCGAAATGGCGCGCCTGCTCCCCCGCCAACGACACCGCGATGGCCGGCAGCCCCAGGAACCGTCCCTCGGTGGCGGCGGCGACGGTCCCCGAATAGAGAACGTCGTCACCGAGATTGGCGCCATGATTGATTCCAGCGATCACCATGTCCGGTTCTTCTTCCAACAAGCCGGTGACCGCAAGGTGAACACAATCGGTGGGCGTGCCGTCCACCCGGTAAAATCCATTTTCCACGCGGTTGACCCGCAAGGGCCGGTCCAGCGTCAGGGAATTGCTGGCGCCGCTTCGATTACGGTCTGGCGCGACCACCGTGATCTTCGCCCTGGCGGCAAGGGCACGGGCCAACTTCACCAAACCTGTGGCAGTATATCCATCGTCGTTACTGAGCAAAATGTGCATGCAAGAAAGCGTCTTTATGGCAACAATCAGTTGTGATTGTACCAAAGAAAGTGGATTCCACCGGGAGATTCCCCCATCCCTCCGATATTAAGTATGGCCAAAAAAACACAAAGTTATAGCTGCGATTTTCTGATCGTCGGCCAGGGCCTTGCCGGCAGCCTGATGGCTTGGCGGTTATGGCATACCGGCGCCAGAATCATGGTGGTCGATCCAGGCGGCAACAATGCCTCCAAGGTGGCGGCCGGACTCGTCTCCCCTGTCACCGGCAAACGATGGGTCAAGATGCGGCAGGTTGACGAGTTGTTGCATCAGGCACGCCGAACCTATCGGCGATTGGAGATGGAACTGGAGATCCGGCTGTGGTTCGAGCACAAATTGCTGCGCCTCCACCAAAGCAGGGCGGAAAGCTCTCTCAGCAAAAGAAGGGCCACGGAACCCGGCTACCGGGATTTTCTGGCGGCCGAGCTCGAACCTGGATGTGCCGGTCATGGCTTGGTGGATGACTTCGGTGGCCGCTGGATAGAGGGAGCGGCCCATTTGGCGACGACCCCGCTACTGGAATCCCTGCGGTCCTGGCTCGAGGAAAGAAACGTCCTCCGTTCCCACTCCATCGCCTACGCCGATCTCAAAGTGGGGGAGACGGGAATCCAGTGGCGGGATGTAAGGTGCGATTTCGTGATCTTTTGCGAGGGCTGGAAGGTGATTCACAACCCCTGGTTCGCCGGCCTGCCATGGCAACCCAGCGCCGGGGAAATTCTCACTCTGGAATCCCCCGATCCCCTGCCCCCCCATCCGCTCAACCGGGGTATCTGGTTGCTGCCGGAGGGAAAGGGACGAATCCGGATCGGGGCGACCTACCGCTGGCATCCGCTGGACGAGGCGCCCTGCGAAGAAGGTGTCGGACATCTGTTGGCCTCGTTCCGGAAACTGTTTCACACCCCTCCCCGATATCGATGTCAGACAGCCGCCGCCGGCGTCAGACCCAATACCCTCGACCATCACCCCATGGTCGGCGCCCATCCCCGCTTTCCCCGATTGATCCTGGCCAACGGATTCGGTTCCAAAGGCACTCTGTACGCTCCCTGGTGCAGCGAAAAGTTGACCGAACACCTGACACAGGGACATCCTTTACCCCCTGAAATCAGTATTGGCCGGTATTTGGAGAGGGCGGATGGAAAATGAAGGCGGATACATTCCCTTGACCGAACAGGCGCAGGCATTCATCTCCGGACACGTCCAGGAAGGGGACGGGGCAATCGACGCCACGGTCGGCAATGGCCATGACACCGCCTTCCTGGCGCGCCTGGTGGGCGCCGGCGGAAAGGTGTTCGGCTTCGACATCCAACCGGCCGCGATCGAGACCGCCAGGGAGAAACTCGCCCGCTTGGGCTTGGCACGGCGTGTCGAGTGGATCTGTGACTGCCATGGAAAGCTGGCCCGGCATATCCCGGAAGATTGGCACGGCCGGATTCAGGCGGTGATGATCAACCTGGGGTACTTGCCCGGGAGCGACAAACGGATCACCACCCACCCCCGCACCACACTGGCGGCCTTGTCGCAAGCCCTGGATCTGCTGTCTCCAACCGGCAGGATCAGTATAATCGCCTATACCGGGCATGGCGGTGGGCAAGAAGAGGCCAACGCCATCGGCCAGTGGCTCGCCACCCGGCTACCGGGCCAAAGACGCTGGAGACGGGTGGTGCCAGGTGGCAGGCGATCCCCTCCCCAATTGTTCCTGATCGGACAGGGGCAACCCCCCACTGACCGGCAATGCGACAATCCGAAAAAAAAACTTGTTCCAGCCACAACACCATGAAAACGCATCGCCCGCTTGGGTGGGTACTCGTCGTCACGCTGCTTGTCGGGTGCGCCGGGCAAATCGTCAGAAAAGCCCCGCCACCGCCCGCACCGCCTGAAACCACCCGATTCCGGCTTACGCCCGGAAATTCGGTGATTGGCCATATCTACCGACTGAGGCTCCGTGACGGAGACACCCTGGCCGATGTGGCCCGCCATTTCGCCATCGGGCTGCAAGCCCTCCAGGATGCCAACCCCAGTATCGACCCCTGGATACCGCCGGCGGGAAAAGAAATCATCCTGCCGCTGGCCTTCGTCCTCCCGGCGGTACCGGGCGGCGGGATCGTGATCAATCTTGCGGCCATGCGCTTGTTTCATTTCACCTCGGAGAAGGAAGTGGAAACCTATCCGGTCGGCATCGGCCGCGCCGGCTGGAAGACCCCTCTGGGGACGACACGGATCGTTCAGAAGAAGAAACATCCTCGCTGGGTGGTGCCGGCATCCATTCTCCGGGAACACGCCATCCGGGGCGATCCTTTGCCCCGAGTGGTTCCGCCGGGACCGGACAATCCATTGGGAAACCGTGCCTTGCGCCTGGGATTTCCGGGTTATCTCATCCACGGCACCAACAAGCCCTATGGTGTCGGACTTCGCATCAGTCACGGCTGCATCCGGCTCTACCCGGAAAACATCGAAACCCTTTTCGCCCACACCAAAGTCGGAACGCGCGTCACGATCGTCGATCAACCGTATCTGCTCGGGTGGTGGGGCAAGCAGCTCTACCTGGAAGCCCACCCCCCGCTGCAAGCCGGCGAAGGGGAGAGAAGAAAAAAGCGCAGAGCGCTCATCAAACGCCTGCGGAACATGGCCGAAAAAAGCGGCCTGGAAATCGACTGGAAACGGGTGCGAAACACCTTGCTTGAAGCCCGGGGAATTCCGGTGCCCATTCTGAAATCCTCACCCGATCTGGAACGGTTACTGGCCCGACTCCTCCGGATGCCGCACCCCGGAAGATGGCCCCATGCCCCGGAGCTTCCCCCTCTGGCACCCGGCTGGCTGGTGACTCTCGACATCCCCCTGACCGACCGTGCCGCCGGAAAGCTGACCGCCATCCTGCGTCACCAGACGCCCCCCATACCCGCCCATCAAATGGGGGATCAGGTGATCATCGGACCTTATGAAGACCAACGCGGCGTCAATGCCGTCCTGTCGCGCCTGAAGAGGGATCTCGGGCTGAAAGGACGAACAGTGACGCCCGTAGCGAGCCGAAGCTTCCTGAAAGCGCCGGCCAGTCATTCGTTGTACAGAACGAACGCCTCTCCATAAGTGGTGTCCCCCCGAAAATCCTGCCACACAAAGGCCGGCTGGGGTATCGGTTTGGTGGGAACGGGAAAGGTGATCACGTCCAGGGCACCGGTGAACAGACGCCCCACGGTATGCCCGATTCCGAAGGAAATGCCGGAAATCAGCCCCCAGGCGACCCCCGGCACCCCCTCATCATAGTGACTGTTGTTGTATCCGTTGATCATGCACTTCGGCAGCTCCACCCAGGACAGAACGACATTGCTCAAGCCGGCGCCAAGCTTGTAGCCCACCGCGCCCGCGTAGGTTTCCTGGGCGTTCAGGTTTCCCGCCAAAACAGCCAGCAAGAAAGCCAGTACGAATCCTTTGAACCGATAGCGCATCATCATTCTCCTGTAGCAGAACTCCCGAAGCAAAACCCGCCCGTGACAGACAGGCCCTTCTATAACCATAGAAAACCTTGCGCGGTTTGCAAGTGATCCGGCGCAACGAAAACGCCCCGGCCGCTTTCAAGCGACCGGGGCGCCCGCTGGATTGCCAGACCGGGAAATCAGCCGGCCAGATTCTGATTGGCGAATTCCCAGTTCACCAAGCTCCAGAAGTTTTCCACATATTTGGGGCGGGCATTGCGATAATCGATGTAATAGGCATGCTCCCAAACGTCACAGGTCAGGATCGGCTTCTTGCCGTCGGTCATGGGGTTTCCGGCATTCTGGGTCTGGACGATTTCCAGCTTGTCACCATTGGCGACCAGCCAGGCCCACCCGGAGCCGAACAAGGTGACCGCCGCCTTGCTGAAGGCTTCCTTGAAGGCATCGAAGCTGCCGAAATCACGGTCGATCGCCGCGGCGACGGCGCCTGAAGGCGCCCCACCGCCATTGGGAGACAGACTGTTCCAGTAGAAGGTGTGGTTCCACACCTGGGCGGCGTTGTTGAAGATGGGACCGGAAGCTTTGAGAATGATCTCCTCCAGCGTCATATTCTCGAATTCGGTACCCTGAATCAGATTGTTCAAATTGACCACATAGGTATTGTGGTGCTTGCCGTAATGATACTCCAACGTCTCCTTGGAGATATGGGGTTCCAGGGCATCCATCGGATAAGGAAGGGGAGGTAATTCGTGTTTCATTGAGTGACTCCTTTTGCTTGTTGTTCCACAGAGATGCGGGGAAGTCATTCCCTAGCGCAATACTCGGAAACGGATACTTTAGCACCGCTCCGATCGCGAATAAAGCGCCAAACCCAAGGCGATCGCATGACCGCCGTTTTTCCCGTTGGGAGTGGATTTTGCCCCGTGTTGAAGCCCCTCTCCCTCTGGGAGAGCTTCCGCGAACAGAATATAAAGGAATAATGATACATCGGTCGGAATGCGGGCGTCTTGAGCCAGGTCAAAGTCCGTTTGGGCAAAGCGGAAGCGGGACTTCCAGCTTCAGGTCTTCAGGCGTCAGGCAGTGCCGGTCATCGCAGGCCTGCAAGCGCAGCCGGACACCCAAAGGCCCGCTCCCTGCATGGGTCACGGATGCCGCGATCACCGCCCGGTGGCGATACAAAGCGAGGGGCCGGGCGGAAAACGGCAGCGTCACGGATTCCGCCGGAGAATAATGGACAGCGCCTATCCTCCAACCCCGGTCGGGCTCAGCCGGATCAAGACGCGTCGGCACCCGATCGGCGGAAGTCTGCGGTCCGTTCAGATGCCAGCCCGGGCGCATCAACAGCCGCGCCTCCAGTCTTCTCCGGCTGGCCATAGCGGAAACCCTCACATTCCCTCGGGCCGCATATTGCAAAGGTCCCGGCTCTCCCTGCAACGACTCCCGCAAAACCGTCAGTAAAAAAGCAAAACCGGCCGGGCCGCGCCGGATCTGTTCACTCAAAACCTTGATCAGGACATGGAAGCGCGTTTGATAGAGAGGCTGTGGCGCCCGGTGCCGGAGCCGGACCAGCAATCTCGCCGCCACCGCGTTTCCCGAAGGGATGGCGCCATCGTGGATTTCCTTCGGACGCACCATGAGCGGGTCGGCGCCCTGGGGGCTCATGAAAAACGCCCCCTGGTCCTCATCCCAGAACTTCGCCAACATCCCGTCGGTCAGAATCCGGGCTTTCCGCACCCACGCCCGGTCCCAACTGCCGTCGTAGAGACTCAACATTCCCAGGGCCAGCCAGGCGTAATCCTCCTGCATCCCCTCCCCGCCGGCCCAGCCGTGCAGGGAAGCCCGCATCAGGCGACCGTCCCGGTAATGGTTCCGCCACAAAAATTCCGCCGCCTTTTTTGCCGCCAGAAAATAGCGGGGCTGGTGCAGCAACCTTGCGGCTTCGGCCAGAGAGACGATCATCATGCCGTTCCAGGCGGTGATCACCTTGTCGTCCCGCAGGGGAGGGATTCTTTCGTTTCTGGCAGCATGCAGGCGGCTGCAGATGGCGTCCAGGCGCCGCAGAAATTCCGCTTCCCCCACACCTTTCAGTCTGGCGAAGTCGCTCAAGGGACGAGCTAAATAAAGGATGTTGTGCCCCTCGAAATTCCCCTGCTGTGTCACCCCGAACACTTCCAGGGCGAAATCGGCGTCCCCGGGGGGCAGAGCCGCCCTGATCTGCTTCGGGGTCCAGACGAAAAATCGTCCCTCCCCGCCTTCACTGTCGGCATCGGTGGCCGAATAGAACCCGCCTTCCGGGGCGGTCATCTCCCGGAGCACATAGTCGAAGGTCTGGCGGGCCACCCGGGCAAAAAACGGGTTGGCGGTCAAAACCGCGGCATGCGCGTAAACCAGGCCCAACTGGGCCTGGTTGTAGAGCATTTTCTCGAAGTGCGGCACCTGCCAGGCGGCATCGGTGGCGTAGCGGTGGAACCCCCCACCGAGCTGGTCGTAGATGCCGCCTCTGGCCATGGCATCGAGGGTATGGGTGAGCACCCGGCGCACGGTTGCGTCATCACTGCGCCACAATTCATCCAACAACAGAAACAACCACGGCTCGTTGGGGAACTTGGGCGCCTGACCAAAGCCGCCATGTTCCCGATCATAGCGGCCGAGGATATCTTTCAGTGCCCGCCCCACCTCTTCGATACCCGCCTCGGCGGCGCCTGCGGCGGTAACGTTCAGTCGCGCCACCGCCCGGGCGATTTCATCCGCCTGGCGGTCAATCACCGGCCTTTGCGTGCGCCATGCCTCGGCAATCTGTAACAACAACTGAAGAAACCGGGCCGGTGGAAAATAGGTTCCCCCATAGAACAATCTGCCTTCCGGCGTCAAAAACGCGGACAAGGGCCAGCCTCCGCCGCCGGTCAACCATTGCACCGCGCTCATATAGGTGGCGTCCACGTCCGGAAGCTGCTCGCGGTCCACCTTGATGGCGATGAAATCACGGTTGAGGACGGCCGCGATTTCCGGATTCTCGAAACTCTGTTCTTCCATCACATGGCACCAATGACAGGTGGAATAGCCGATGGAAAGAAAGACAGGCTTGTTCTCTTTCCCCGCCCTGGCAAAAGCCGCCTCTCCCCAGGGATGCCAATCGACCGGATTATGGGCGTGCTGCAGCAGATAGGGAGAGTGTTCGGCAATCAGGCGATTGGTGTATCTGGGCGAGCCATCGGGAAGAACATGCCGGGTCCGGGGACGATAATCCCGACCTTTGGCCTCCAAGGCCGCCCGGAGTTTCTTTTGCAAGCCGGTGGGATAGGTCACCCCTTCGGCCTGGGGAATGGCATGGATGTTCATGGCGGTGACCTCCTGGGATGAAACCCTGGTCTGAATGAAAAACAAGAAGAACGCGAAATCCTCCCGCTCCGGCTGGAATGCCTGTGTTTCCGGGGGGCTCGCCGCAAGAAGGTGCGAAAATAAAACCGGGGCGGGAACAATGGCGGTTTTTCAGGGTCTTTATTGCACACGTACTCATGATTTGTCTCCAAATCATCCTCCTCATGGGTATTGCTCCCATCCCCACCCTGCCGGGTGGGTTTTTTTTGCCCCTTGCCTGGGTGTTTTCAGCCCGGTTCCGGTCGGCTGCGGTGACGAGACATCAGGCCAACAACAGATTCGCCAGCAGCCGTTCGTAGATCCCGGTCAGGCGCTCCAGATCCTCGACCTCCACCCACTCGTTGACCTTGTGGATGGTCGCGTTGACCGGCCCCAGTTCCAGCACCTCGGCGCCGGTGGGGGCGATGAAGC
This sequence comes from Methylothermaceae bacterium, assembly GCA_026981855.1. Taxonomy (GTDB): domain Bacteria; phylum Pseudomonadota; class Gammaproteobacteria; order Methylococcales; family Methylothermaceae; genus Methylohalobius. The sequence continues at coordinate 43,130 of JALSIB010000014.1, forward strand.
GGCCATCGGAAGTTCCGCCACCGGTGGAAAGCTTGGCCTTTCGGCCCACCACCTGTTCCAGGGCCTCCTGAACCGCTGCGATGAGAGACGCTCCCGCCGTTTTGAAGGGATTGCCCGACAGCCGCCATTCCAGCTCATAATCGAGGCCGTAATGATCGAGGATGGCAGCCGTTCGGCGCTTGATCTCGGCGGCGGTCAATTCGGTGGAAAAACGGAAATTGAAGGTCACATCGAGGTGGCCGGGAATCACGTTTTCGGCGCCGGTCCCGGCCTGGATGTTGGAAACCTGAAACGAAGTGGGGGGAAAGTGCTCATTCCCCTGATCCCAGACCTCGTTCACCAGATGCTGCAACGGCTCGGCGAAACGGTGAATAGGGTTGTCGGCCTTGTGAGGATAGGCCACATGCCCCTGAACGCCGAACACCCGCAGCTGGCCGTTGAGAGACCCCCGGCGCCCGACCTTGATCACATCCCCCAGCCTCTCCTCGCTCGACGGTTCGCCCACCAGGCACCAGTCGATCTTCTCTTCCCTCGCCTCGAGCACCTCCACCACCTTGACCACGCCGTCGGTGGCGATGCCTTCTTCGTCGGAAGTCAGAAGCATGGCGATGGAACCCCGATGCCGGGGATGCTTCTCGACGAAACGCCGACAAGCCACGGTAAAGGCCGCCACCGATCCTTTCATGTCGGCGGCGCCGCGGCCGTACAGCCGCCCTTCCCTGACATGGGCTTCGAAGGGCGGCGAAGTCCACTCGGAAAGCGGGCCGGGAGGCACCACATCGGTATGCCCCAGGAACACCAGCAAGGGACGGGCCTCCCCCCGCCGCAACCACAGGTTACGGGTATCGCCGAAATCCAGAAATTCCGGCTCGAACCCCAAAGGGGTCAGGGGCTCGCAGACGAGATCCATGCATCCGGCATCGTCCGGGGTCACGGAAGGTCTTTCGATCAAAGCCCGGGCGAAATCGAGCGTCTCGCTCATTTGATCCGCCCGTATGCTTCAGGGTCGAAACCGACCACGACGCCTTCCCGGTGTTCGAGCACCGGGCGTTTGATCAGGGTGGGATGGGTCATCAGCAATCCTCTGGCCTTGTCCCGGTCCAGACCGTCCCGCGCCTCTTCCGGCAGCCGCCGCCAGGTCGTCCCCCGGCGGTTGACGAGCGCCTCCCATCCCACCCGTTCCAGCCAGGCATCCAGCCGCGCCGGATCGACACCCTCTTTCTTGAAATCATGGAAATGGAAGTCGATTCCGTGGTCCTGCAACCACTGGCGCGCCTTTTTCACCGTGTTGCAGTTCGGGATCCCATAGAGCCTGACCATCGGCGCCTCAATCCCGAAGCAACTCATTGATACCCACCTTGCTGCGGGTACGTTCGTCCACCTGCTTGATGATCACCGCGCAATAGAGGCTGTGACTGCCGTCTTTGGCCGGCAGGCTGCCCGGCACCACCACCGCGCCGGCGGGCACGCGGCCGTAGGTGATCTCTCCGGTCATGCGGTTGTAGATCTTGGTGCTCTGACCGATGTACACGCCCATGGAAATGACGGCGCCTTCCTCCACGATCACCCCTTCGACGATCTCGGAACGGGCGCCGATGAAACAATTGTCCTCGATGATGGTGGGATTGGCCTGGAGCGGCTCCAGTACGCCACCGATACCGACGCCTCCGGACAAATGCACGTTCTTTCCGACCTGGGCGCAGGAGCCCACCGTGGCCCAGGTATCCACCATGGTTCCGGAATCCACATAAGCGCCGATATTCACATACGACGGCATCAACACCGCCCCCGGGGCGATATAAGCCCCCCGGCGGACGTTGGCCAGCGGCACCACCCGCACCCCATCGCGGCGGAAGTCCCCGGGGCGATAGCCGGCATACTTCATTTCCACCTTGTCGTAGAAATTGGTCGGCGCCCCATCCATCATCCGGTTGTCATTGAGGCGGAAGGAAAGCAGCACCGCCTTCTTGAGCCACTGGTTGACCACCCACTCGCCATCCTGTTTTTCCGCCACCCGGGCCTGCCCCGAATCCAGCAGGCAGAGGGCGGCCTCCACCGCTTCCCGCACCTCGGCGGCAGCGTTATGAGGGTTGATCTCGCCGCGCCGCTCGAAGGCTTCCTCAATGATCTTGGATAATTGTTCGCTCATCTGCCATTCCCTGTTATGTTAATAGTGAAGGTGAAAAACGGTAGAGGATACCCGCCTTGCCAATGCCGGTTCAAGTTGCGGCCACGCTTCTGATCAGCCTGCTGCTGACCTTCCTGCCCGGTTGCGCCGGCAGGCCCGTCTCTTCCGTGGCTTCAGACGACCCCATCGTCCGCCGCGCCCTGCGTTATCAGGGCGTTCCCTATCGCTATGGCGGAACCACCCCCAAGGGCTTCGATTGCAGCGGGCTGGTCCAGTATGTCTACCGGCAAGAAGGGCTGCGCATTCCGCGGACCACCCGCGGCCAATGGCAGCGGGCCAGAAAAGTGGCCCGCTCCGAAATCGCCGCCGGTGATCTGCTGTTCTTCCGGATGCCGGGGAAAGGACTGCACGTAGGCATCTACGTTGGCCGTGAGCGGTTCATTCACGCCCCCTCCAGGGGAAAAACCGTCCGCATCGATCCCCTGGGGCCTTATTGGTGGCGCCACTATATGGGGGCCGGCCGTTACCGGCACTGAAGCGATTCGGCGCACTCCCGGATTCTGAGTGCCGCATCGCGGCAGACCTGGTGGGAATGCACCCAGGCGATACGGACATATCCCCGCCCCGGATTGACGCCATCCGACTCCCGGGAGAGGAAAGAGCCAGGCAGGACCGTCACGTTCTGCTCGGCATAGAGCCTGCGGGCGAACCCGACATCGTCCAGAGGCGTCTTGAGCCAGAAGTAGAAAGCCGCAGGCGGCACCTCCAGCGGCAGAACGTCCGCCAGGATTTCGGCGGCGAGCGCGAAACGCTCGCGATAGTTCCGCCGGTTCGTTTCCACATGGCACTCGTCCGACCAGGCGGCGATGCTGGCATGCTGAATGGGAGGCGGCATGGCGCAACCGTGGTAGGTCCGGTAGAGAAGATAGCGCCGCAGGATCGCGGCATCGCCGGCCACGAACCCCGAACGCAGGCCGGGGGCGCTGGAACGCTTGGACAGGCTGTGGAACACCACGCAGCGGGAAAAACGCTCGTTTCCCATCTCGGCGGCGGCCTGCAACAAGCCGGGCGGTGGGATGCCGTCATGCAGCTCGCTGTAGCACTCGTCACTGGCGATGACGAAATCGTGCCGGTGGGCCAGATCGATGAGGGTTTTCAGAACTTCCAGGCCGATGACGCTTCCGGTGGGGTTGGATGGCGAACACAGATAGAGCAGTCGGCAACGCCGCCAGACTTTCGCCGGTACCGAATCGAAATCGGGCAGATAACCCGTGTCCGCCGTGGCATTGAGATAACGGGGCTCGGCACCGGCCAGCAGCGCCGCCCCCTCATAAATCTGATAAAACGGGTTGGGCAGCAGCACCAGTGGAGAATCCGCCGGATCGACCAAAGCCTGGCAGAAGGAAAAAAGCGCTTCCCGGGTGCCATTGACCGGCAACACCTGAGTCTCCGGATCCACTCCGCCGTCTGGCAGGCCGAACCGCCTGACCAGCCAGCCGGCTATGGTCTCCCGCAGTGCCGGCATGCCCTTGGTCAAGGGATACCTGGCCAGCCCATGCAAATGGCTGATCAGCGCCTCGGAGACGAAATGCGGCGGCGGATCCTGGGGCTCGCCGATGGACAGGGCGATGGGGGGCTTGTCCGAAGGCGGGGATACGCCTTCCTTGAGGGCGGCGAGTTTTTCGAAGGGATAAGGTTGCAAACGGTCGAGCAGCGGATTCATCGTCAAGCCCCTCGCTCACTCACTTCCAGCACCGGATAGACCGCCATCCACTTTTCCCTCAGAACCTCAAACGCCGTCTCCAGATCCTTCACCCGCAATTTCGTCCCTTCCTTCTCCAAAAGTTCCAAGTCCCTCAGTTTCCGCAAGCCGTCTTCCACTTCGAAATCCATCTCCACCTTGAATTTGTCCCGCATGAAATCTTCAATCTCTCGATCCAACGTTTCCCTTTCCATCGCCCCCCCGGCGAGCAGAAATCCATAGGCCAGCAGCGCTTCTTTCGCCTCTTCGCTGCTGGCCATTTCGATGAGCCAGGCGAGCGCTCCGGCGTTGTTGTCCAGATTGTAGAAATACAGATTCCTGGCCAGTTTGGCCATATACTCGGTACGCTGTTTCATGACATTGGAAACCTGTTTCCAGATCACCCCCCCGAGCGCCCCCAAAGCACCGGCCGCCGCCATGGGATTGGCCGCCGCGGTGGCGAGTTTTCCCGTGGCGCTCACGATTCCCGCGGCCACGCCTCCGCCGCCGGTCACCCCCAGCTTGACCTTGTCGAACGGGCTGAGACGCACCTTGGTGTTGGGAAAGATCGTTTCCAGGTCCGATTGGGGAATCTCCTTGAACAGCTTGATGAAAACGCTGTCCCGCTCCTTTTCCTTCTCATCCGGCCTGAACTTCAACAACACGAACAGGCGGCGGTAAATAGGGACGGTTACCGCCCGCCGCTTGCCCAGCAGGCGTTTCCATAATGGCAGCGTCAGGGTGCGGGAAGTGCTGCCGCAATAATAGATCAGCACCTCGTCGAATTCATCGAGATCCACACTGACGGTCACGCCTTCCGGTGAGGTCTTGTTGAGCGCCAGGTTCAGCGCCTCCTGATCCAGCCGCTGAAAGTTGGCCTGTCTCAGCAGGGTTTCGATTTCTTCTATCAGTTTCGTCTGGTTTCCCGCTACCCTTCCCTGCACCTCAATCGGTATCGCCATATCCGGGCGGTCGGGATTGTGGGGATAATACAGCCGCTTGAGCAACTCCAGACGTTGACTGAACCTGGCGTCGTACAAAAGCGTCAACCCCTCGGCAAATGCATCGAAGCGTTGCCGGGAAACCCGTCCCGCCAGATGAGAGGAAAGGGTTTCGGTCAACACCGCAAGGGGCACGGGGATGAACGGTTCCCGGGAAGAATGCTCCCCGGCCGCTGAAGCTGCCTGATTCATGACTCCTCCATCAATCGCCGGATATCCCGGCCAAGATTCTCCAGGGGAGTATCGCTGCGCGCCAACAGCCTCGCCCTGCCCCTGGAATCGAAGATGACGACGATATCGCTGTGGATCACGTCATACGCGCCGGAAGCGTCCGGGGATTCCTTCCGGTAGCTGAGAAAATAGCGCCGGACCAGAGCGTCGAGCTGCCCCCGCTCGCCGGTCAGGCCGATAAACCAGGGCCCGAAACGCCGCACGTAATTTTTCAACCCTTCCGGGGAATCCCGCTCCGGATCCAGACTCACGAACAAGACCTGAACCCGCTCCCTGCTGCCCGCCACCTCTTCCAGGACGGTGGCCAATCTTGCCAGCGTCGCGGGACAAACGCCGGGGCAATGGGTGAACCCCGTGAACAACAACGTCACTTTGCCCCGGTAGTCCTCCCCATGACGAATCTTGCCCGTCATATCGGTCAAGGTGAACTCGAGAGGCGGCAACTTGCCGCTGACATCGGTCAGACGCCAATCCTCCGGGGGTTGGCAGGCGGGCAGCAAAAGCCAGGCGAGCAGCAGGAAAAGGCAGCTGTGATATTTCATCGGTGTCCTGCCCGTCAGCTGGCGACGATATTCACCAGCCGGCCCGGCACCACGATCACCTTTCTCACCGTCTTGCCTTCGATAAAACGCTGGACGTTGGGTTCGGTCAAGGCCGCCTGCTCCACTTCGGTCTTGCCGGCATCGGCCGCCACCTGGATCTTGCCCCGCAGCTTGCCGTTGACCTGAACCACCAGCGAGACGGTGTCCTGCGCCAGGGCCTCCGGATCCGCCTTGGGCCAGCGGGCGTCGACGACCATCCCTTCATGACCGAGCCTGTGCCACAATTCGTGACAGATATGGGGGACGATGGGGGCGAGCATCAGAACGATGGCCTCCAGCCCCTCCCGTTTGATCGCCCGCCCGCTGTCGCTGTCATCTTCGAACTTGCCCAGCGCATTGAGCAGCTCCATGTTGGCCGCAATGGCGGTGTTGAAGGTATAACGCCGGCTGATGGCGTCGGTGACCCGCTCGATGGTCTGGTGAATCAGGCGCCGCATCTCCTTTTGCCCTTCGCTGAGAGCGGCGGCAGCCAACGCCCCCCCGGGCTGAGGCGCCGTGGCGAAGGCCGCCACCTGACGCCACAGACGCTTGAGGAAACGGAACGCCCCTTCCACGCCGCTGTCCGACCACTCCAGGGATTGCTCCGGCGGCGCGGCGAAAAGAATGAACAGCCGGACCGTATCGGCGCCGTATTGCTCGATCAACCCTTCCGGATCGACGACGTTCCCCTTGGACTTGGACATCTTGGCGCCATCCTTGAGCACCATTCCCTGCGTCAGCAGGTTCAGGAAGGGTTCGTCACACGCCACCAGCCCATGGTCGCGCATCAGCTTGTGATAGAAACGCGCATAGAGTAGATGCAGGATGGCATGCTCGATCCCCCCCACGTATTGATCCACCGGCAGCCAGTAATCCGCCCTGGCCTTGTCGGTCATTCCCAAGGGGTAATCCGGGCAGGTGAAACGGGTGAAATACCAGGAAGATTCCATGAAAGTATCGAAGGTATCGGTTTCCCGTTTCGCGGGGCTGCCATCCGGCGCCGTGGTTTCGTAGAAGCCCGGATCCGTCTTGAGGGGGGAATGGGCGCCGTCCAGGGTAACGTCCAGGGGCAACTCAACCGGCAGCTGCGCCTCGGACACCGGCACCGGCGTCCCATCCTCCAGATACAGCATGGGAATGGGCGCCCCCCAGTAACGCTGGCGCGACACCCCCCAGTCGCGCAGCCGGTACTGAACCCTTCGTCTGCCTTTGCCGCGGGCTTCCAGGTATTGGGCAACGGCCTCGAAGGCCTGTTCGGAGGTGAGCCCGTCGAAGGGACCGGAGTGGATCAACACGCCTTTTTCGGTGAAGGCTTCCCGGTCGAGATCACAAACCGCATCGCTGTCCGGCTTCGGAGCGATGACTTGCCTGATCGGCAGACGGTATTTGCGGGCGAATTCGAAATCCCGCTGATCATGGGCGGGCACCGCCATGACCGCTCCGGAGCCATACTCCATCAATACGAAATTGGCCACCCACACCGGCACCCGTTCGTCTGTAACCGGATGGAGGGCGTACAAGCCGGTGGGACAGCCTTTTTTCTCCATGGTGGCCAGATCCGCCTCGGCCACCGTGCTCTGACGGCATTCATCGACGAAGGCGGCCAACTCCGGATCGCCTTCGGCGGCCTTCAGCGCCAAGGGATGTTCCGGTGCCAACGCCACATAGGTGACCCCCATCAGCGTGTCCGGGCGGGTGGTATAGACGCTGATCCGCCCTTCCCCGCCGGCCAGTTCGAAGACCATCTCCACCCCTTCCGAGCGGCCGATCCAGTTGCGTTGCATGGTCTTGACCTGTTGCGGCCAGCCATCGAGCTTTTCCAGCCCGGCGAGCAATTCATCGGCATAGGCGGTGATCTTGAGGAACCACTGAGGAATCTCGCGCCGCTCCACCAGGGCGCCGCTGCGCCAACCACGGCCGTCGATCACCTGCTCGTTGGCCAAGACCGTCTGATCCACCGGATCCCAATTGACCGTGGCCATCTTGCGATAGACCAGTCCCTTTTCGAACAATCGAGTGAAAAACCACTGCTCCCACTTGTAGTAGCCGGGATCGCAGGTCGCGATCTCGCGCTTCCAGTCGTAGGCGAACCCCAGCCGCTTGAGCTGGCCCTTCATGTACTCGATATTCTCGTAGGTCCATTTGGCAGGGTGGATACCGTGCTTGACCGCGGCATTTTCCGCCGGCAGGCCGAAGGCGTCCCAGCCCATGGGCTGCAAGACGTTCTTGCCCAGCATTCTTTGATAGCGGGCGATGGCGTCGCCGATGGTGTAATTGCGCACGTGCCCCATGTGCAGGCGCCCGGAGGGATAGGGGAACATCGACAGGCAGTAGAACTTTTCCCGTCCGGGGTCTTCCGTGACTTCGAACACCCGGTTTTCTTCCCAGATCCGTTGCACTTTTTCCTCGATGGCGTGGGGGCGGTAGTTTTCGTCCATTCGTCTCGATTTATCCTATGAACAATAGTGTTAGAATGAGTGGTGTCCTTAAATCTTGCGATTTTAACCAACACCACAAGGCAGGTCTAATGCGTAGGGTCATATTCAATCAGAAAGGCGGCGTGGGAAAATCCACCATCACCTGCAACCTGGCCGCCATCAGCGCGTCGGAAGGCAAATCCACCCTGGTGGTGGATCTGGACATTCAGGGCAACACCACCCATTACCTGCTGGGCGCCAGAATCGAAGATCCCGAGGAAACGCTGGCCAGATTCTACCGCGAGACGCTCAGCATCAACCCTTTCGCCAAGAACCAGAAATCCTCCGCCCGGGAGCTGATTCAGGATACCCCTTTCGCCAATCTCTATCTGCTCGCCTCCCACCCGGAAATGGAATCGCTGCAGGGACGGCTCGAATCACGTTACAAAATCTACAAACTCCGCGAGGCCCTGGAACAACTCAACGACTTCGACCACATCTTCATCGACACCCCGCCCATCCTCAATTTCTACAGCCGGTCGGCCCTCATTGCGGCGGAAAAGTGCCTGATCCCCTTCGACTGCGACGCCTTCTCGCGCGACGCGCTGTACAAGCTGATGGAGGCCATCGCCGAAGTGAAGATGGACCACAATCCCGAACTGGACGTGGAGGGGGTGGTGGTCAATCAATTCCAGGGGCGCGCCAGGCTGCCTCAACAAATGGTGGAGGAACTGGCCTCGGAAGGACACCCGGTACTCAACACCCGCATCTCCCCCTCGGTCAAGGTCCGGGAATCCCACAGCCACGCCAAGCCCTTGATCCACTATGCCCCGGAGCACAAACTCACCGAGGAGTTCAAGTCTCTGTACCGCGAATTACAGGGGTGAGTCCATGCGCATGAGATGGATGCGGTTTTTCCAACTGGCATTGCTGGGGCTATGGATGCTTTCCACCCCGCTGGCGGCCGGTTCCCGCTCGATCACGGTGGGCGCTTTGGCATACGGAACCCTGAACTGGGAATTGACCGTCATCCGGCGGGAGGGGCTGGACCGCCGCCAGGGATTCGATCTCGAAATCCGCACCCTCGCCAACCCCCAGGCGGGCCGTATCGCCCTGCAGGGAGGAACGGTGGACCTCATCGTCACCAACTGGCTGTGGGCGGCAAGACAACGGAATCAGGGCATTGGCTTCAGCGCGGTGCCTTACTCCCTCACCCATGGCGCCTTGATCGTCCCTGCCGGCTCTCCCGTCCACACCATCGGCGACCTGGCGGGCAAGCGCATCGGCGTGGCCGGCAGCCCCCTGTACGAGAATTGGCTTTTGCTCAAGGCCCTGGCGAAGCGGGCATACAATCTGGACCTGGAAAGGGAGGCCACACCGGTATTCGGCGCCCCACCCCTCCTCAACCAGCAAATGACCCAGGGGCGTCTGGACGCCCTGCTCAATTACTGGCACTACGCCGCCCGGCTGGAGGCACGGGGATACAAGCGGCTTCTCGATGGAAAGGATCTCCTTGAAAGCCTGGGCATCCAACCGCCCGTCCCAACCCTGAGCTATGTCTTCCGTGACCGCTGGGCCGACGACCGCAAAGACACCCTCGATGCCTTTTTGCGCGCCGCCTATGGCGCCAAGGATGCGATTTGCACCAACCCCAGGGTATGGCAATACATCGCCCCCCTGAGCGGCAGTGATGACAGGGGGGTGCGTGCCGCCTTGCGGAAAAGATACTGCGAAGGAAGAGTCCGAAGCTGGGGCAAGGCGGAAATCCATGCCGCGAAAAAACTGTACGCATTGTTGCGCCAGCAGGGGGGAGAGAAACTGACCGGCAAGGCGGAAACCCTGCCCAGAGGAACATTCTGGCCCCATTTCGTTCTGCCACGTTGAGGGCATGACGCTTCCCGTGCCCGACAATCCATCCGACGCCTGCCATCGGGCCACCCGCCCCGCCCCGGAGGTGAAACGACCGCTTGATGAAAACCGCCGGCAATGTCACGCCTGATCCCCCTCGCCTCGCTTTTCATGCTGCTGGTCATTTGGCAGGCGCTCGCCTGGTGGCTGCACTCCCCTCTCCTGCCAGGGCCTCCCGAGGTCTTCTCCGAACTGTTCACAGCAATCCGGACAGGAGTGCTTCCCTATCACCTGGGGATCACCCTAACCCGGCTGGGGGTCAGTTTCATCCTGGCCATGTCGCTGGGATGCATACTGGGTATTCTGATGGGCCATCACCGATCCCTGGACCGGTGGCTGGATCCCTGGCTCACCGCATTTCTCAACATCCCCGCTCTGGTGACCATCATTCTCTGTTACGTATGGTTCGGCCTCACGGAAGCCGCCGCCATTACCGCCGTGGTGGTGAACAAACTTCCCAATGTGGCGGTCACCCTGCGGGAAGGCACCCGCCAACTGGACAAGCAGTTGCTGGAAATGGCCCAGGTCTACCGCTTCGGCCGCTGGAAGACCCTGCGGCATGTCATCTGGCCCCAGCTCACGCCTTTCGTCGTGACCGCCGCGCGCACCGGTCTGGCCCTGATCTGGAAGATCATTCTGGTGGTGGAGCTGCTGGGGCGCAGCAATGGCATGGGATATCAACTACATTTGTTTTTTCAGCTGTTCGACGTGGCGGCCATTCTGGCCTATACCCTGGCTTTCGTCATCGTCATCCAGCTGTTTGAATGGTCGGTTCTGCAACCCCTTGATCACTATGCCAACCGCTGGCGCCGATGAGTCGCATAGACATCGAAATCCACGCCAAACGTTTCCCTTCCCGAGGCAATGCCGCGGCCCATCTCGCGATCGCCGATCTCAGACTGACGCTGAAACAAAACGAATTCGTCTGCCTGGTCGGCCCCTCCGGCTGTGGCAAGACGACCCTGTTGAACATCATCGCCGGTTTGGACCCCGAATACGAGGGCAGGATCGATTTCCACCTTGCCGAGCCCCCCATGCTGGGTTACATGTTCCAGGAGCCGCGGCTGCTGCCCTGGCGGACAGTGAGACAAAACCTGGAACTGTCCCTGCCTCCCCGCACCGAGCCGGTAATCATCGACGAACTCCTGGAAATGACCGGGCTGACGCCTTTTCAACACAGCTATCCACAAAGGCTTTCGTTGGGCATGAGCCGCCGTGTCGCCCTGGCACGGGCGTTTTCCCTCCAGCCCCATTTGCTCCTGATGGACGAGCCCTTCGTTTCCCTCGATGCCACAACAGCCGAGAGGATGCGTATCTTGCTGCTTCGTTTGTGGAAACACCGCCCCCATACCATCCTGTTCGTCACCCATGATCTGAGGGAAGCCATCGCCCTCTCCGACCGGATCGTATTCCTGACCCCCTCCCCAACCCGGGTCGAACGAGAGATAAGGCTCCCCATTCCCCGGGAAAAGCGCGGCACCGAGGCCGTGGAAGCACTCTATCGGAAAATCGCCTCAAAATAAGTCTTATGCCTCAACAGTAGGGGATTTGCCTCATTCCCTGCACCACAACCTGACACACCCGCCTCATTTTTTATTCTATCCATTTGATTACAAAAGACTTAAAACTTATGGCACGGAACATGCTTTATATGAAAGCGCATAACCTCTTCAACCTGGTTAACCGGCGCTCGAAGTCTTTTTACACAATCCTCCTCTCAAGTCGGGTATTGTAAAGACTGTCAACCACGCCTCTGTCGGGCGCCGGTCTTTTTTTCCCCTCTCGTCAGAAACATGGCATCCCCGTAGCTGAAGAAGCGGTAGCGCTGGCGGACCGCATGCCGATAAGCGGACATGACAGGTTCATAGCCGGAAAAAGCGCATACCAGCATCAGCAAGGTGGACTCCGGAAGATGAAAATTGGTGATCAACCCATCCACGCAGTGAAACTGAAATCCCGGACGGATGAAAAGATCCGTCTCACCACGACAGGCGCACAGTTTCCCTTCCCGAACCGCCGATTCCAACGATCGAACCGCTGTCGTTCCCACCGCGACGACCCGCCCCCCCCGATGCCTGGCCTTTTCCACCGCTTCAACCACCCTGCCACTGACCTCGAACCATTCGCTGTGCATCCGATGTTGCCGCAAATCCTCCACTCGCACGGGCTGGAAAGTGCCCGCCCCCACATGGAGGGTGACAAAGGTCATTTCCACCCCTTTCGCCCGTAGCCGCGACAACAAGCCATCATCGAAATGCAGGCCGGCGGTGGGCGCCGCCACCGCGCCGGGCTTCCGCGCATAGACGGTTTGATAACGTTCCTGATCGGAGGCGGAATCGGGACGATCGATATAGGGAGGCAAGGGCACATGACCGATTCGCTCCAACACCTCAAGCACTTTCCGGCCGGAAAACCGCAACACGAACAAATCCTCCCTGCGGCCCTCGACCACACAGGCATAACCCTTGTCCAGGGTAATGGACGTGCCGGCCCTCGGACTTTTGCTGGCCCGCACATGCGCCAAAGCCAGTCCCTCCTCCAACAACCGTTCCACCAGAATCTCCACCCTGCCACCCGATTCCTTGCGCCCATACAGTCGCGCCGGAATCACCCGGGTATCGTTGAATACCAACAGATCGCCGCGATTGAGAAGGGAAACGACATCGATGAAGTTCCGATCCTCGACCCCCGCCTCCGTCACCACCAGCAACCGGCTGGATGCCCGATCCGCCAACGGATGGCGGGCGATCAACTCATTCGGCAATTCATAATGGAAATCGCGGGTACGCATCTTTTACAGCGGTCCTCAATACGGTATAATGGATGCTTCATTTGGCCGAGGTGGCGAAACTGGTAGACGCGCCAGACTCAAAATCTGGTGGTGGCAACACCGTGGGAGTTCGAGTCTCCCCCTCGGCACCAGCCTAATCTAGCACAAAACCGCCTTAAGGCGGTTTTTTCTTTTGTTTCATATCCTTGCACCAACCGTTCTTGTCTTGCGCCCCCTGCTTGATTGCGTTTTTTTGCCGTTGAGGAATAGGCGTGTCCGTGCGCACCATATCCGACCTGGAGGCGCACTTGAGATCCATTTGCGTGATGTAGACAATGGCGTCGGCCAAGCGGGTTCTGGGAAGCTGGCTGTATTTGGCGATGCGGAATTTGTTGTGCAGCCTGGACCAGATTTCAGCCAGGGCCTTGCCCTTTAGATTGTCTGGCACATCGGCCACGCGCTTGTGGGCGACTTACATGAGGGTGCGCTGTTCTGAGGGCAGGAGGGTTTTTCTGGTTCCACACGGCCTGCGACCATGGTATGAAAAACGCGCTCGAACGGCGCGTCTGCGTCTTGGGTTTCCGGGCTACCACACCCAGGCACCGGATTTTCCCGGTGCGGTTTCAGGATAGACCGGGTGAATAGGGTCTGTCAATGATTTGTCCTGGCGAAAAGCAACCGAGAATGGTTGCACACATCCGAAACAGCAACTAGAATTGATATCAAACCAACGGTGAACGACATGACCGCCCGGAACAAGCTGCTGAACAAACTGCGTCATGCCAACAAGACGTTTCCCTGGAACGATCTGGTGACGCTGCTGAACCATCTTGGTTACGAAAAGCAGGAAATGGCAGGCTCCCGGGTGCGGTTTTATCACCCAAAGACGCAGCACATGATCCGCCTGCACCGCCCGCATCCCGAAAATGCCATCCAGGGCGGCGCCTTGCGGGACATCAAAAACGCTCTGAAAGCGGAGGGTTATCTGTGACGACTTATCTCACCCACAAGGGTTATCTTGGCTCCATCGAGCCGGATCTGAAAACCGGCCAGCTATACGGCAAGCTGCTGTTCATCCGCGATCTGGTCACTTACGAGGCGGAAACCCTGGAAGCGCTGAAAAAGGAGTTCATCGCTTCGGTCGAATCCTACCTGGATGATTGCGAGGCGCTCGGCAAGGAACCAGACAAGCCATGCAAAGGCACCTTCAACGTTCGCATCCCGCCGGAACTGCACCGGAAGATCGTCGTGGCGGCGAAGGGAAAAAGCCTGAACCAGTTCGTGCGCGAGGCCCTGGAGGAAAAGCTGGCACATACCGTGCGATAGTTCTGGAGGTTCTTCTGGCAAATGCATACTTTAGGCTGGGCAGGTCACCTTAGCGGCGATAATGCGGCGCGACGCTCAATCTGCCTCTGATGTCGCAGCCGGAAAAGCCTTGACAGTCCATGTAGCCGGCTGGCGCGGGCATCTGGGATTCACCCGGGCGGAGACAACCATACGGGTTGGCATGAAGCAAGAAAGGGGGAGGTGCATCACGCCACACCAGATCCAAGCTCTTCGGAAAAGAAAAGGCCCGCTTCTGCGGGCCTTTTGTATATGGCGTCCCCAACGGGATTCGAACCCGTGTCGCAGCCTTGAAAGGGCTGTGTCCTAGGCCGACTAGACGATGGGGACAGATTGTATTCCTTGGTGGAGCCAGCCGGGATCGAACCGGCGACCTCTACAATGCCATTGTAGCGCTCTCCCAGCTGAGCTATGGCCCCTCACAAGAAGCGATTATTATAAGACCGAGTATTCGGCTTGTCTAGGGGGTGGATGAATTTTTTTCGATGTACTTGATGGCCCTGGCCAATCTGGCCGACACGACCTCTTTACCCAACAGATACAAAGTCACGTCGATGGGAGGAGACACCGCGCCACCGGAAAGCGCCACCCTCAGGGGTTGCGCAACCTTCCCCAGTTTCAAATCCAGGGACTGGGCCGTATCCAGAACCACTTGATGCAAGGATTCAGGCTCCCAGTTTTGAAGTGCCTGGAATTGTTGGTGGAGCTTCTTCAAGGGCTCCAGCGCTGCCTGCTTGAGATTTTTCTTCGCCGCTTTCTCATCATACTGTTCGAAATCGCGATAGAAAAACAGGCTGCTTTCCGCCATTTCCCTGAGCGTCTTGCACCGTTCCCGCTGGGCGGCCACCACATCGACCGGATCCGGACCACCGGCTTCCGGATCGATCCCCAGTTGCCCCAGATGCCAGCGCAAATGATGGGCGACATGCAAGGGGTCGGAATGCATGATGTAATGGTGGTTGAGCCACAGCAACTTGGCAGGGTTGAAGGTGGAAGCCGACTTGTTGACATCCTTGATGTCAAACAATTCGATCATCTCGTCGATACTGAACACTTCCTGATCTCCGTGGGCCCAACCCAACCGCACCAGATAATTGAGCAGCGCCTCGGGCAAATACCCCTGATCGCGATACTCGAGGACGCTGACCGCCCCGTGCCGTTTCGACAGGCGGGCGCCATCCTCGCCCAGAATCATGGGCACATGGGCATAGTCCGGGGGCTCTCCCCCCAATGCCCGCATGATGTTGATCTGGCGTGGCGTGTTGTTCAGATGGTCGTCTCCGCGAATGACGTGGCTCATGCCCATATCCAGATCATCCACCACCACCGTGAGATTGTAAGTGGGCGTTCCATCCGAGCGGGCAATGATCAGATCGTCCAGCTCCTGATTCTGAAACACCACCCGGCCCCGAACCAAATCATCGATGATCACAGCCCCCTCGTCCGGATTCCTGAAACGAACGACAGGGCTGACCCCTTCCCGCGGCGCCTTGCGGTGGCGGCAGCGCCCGTCATAGCGCGGCTTCTGCTTGCGCTCCATCTGTGCCTGGCGCATCTCGTCCAGTTCTTCCTTGGTGCAGTAACAGTAATAGGCCCGGCCTTCTTCGAGCAGCCGCTGAATCACTTCCCGATAGCGGGGAAAGCGTTCACTTTGGTAGACGGGCCCTTCGTCATAATCGAGACCCAACCAGGCCATGGCCTCGAGAATCACATTGACCGATTCGGTGGTGGAGCGCTCACGGTCGGTATCCTCGATTCGCAACACGAAGCGCCCGCCATGTTTTCTCGCATAGAGCCAATTGAACAATGCCGTCCGGGCACCGCCGATATGCAGATAGCCGGTGGGACTGGGAGCAAAACGGGTACGTACAGTCATAGTGGGGTGATCCATCCTTATCGCTTAAAGCCGGAGGATTCTACCAGAGTTGTCCTGGCTCAGTGATGCAATGCCCGGACGATTTGCGCCAGCGGAACCAGGGAAATCATCGCCTGGAACAAGGGCGTGTTGCCGATCAACCCCAGACAGAGAAAACGCTGCAGATCCTCCGATTCCTCCTCGGCCGCCACAAGAATATGCAACCTGTCATTACTGCGGATCCGTTCAGCCACTTCGAGATCCACGCTCACCTCATGCTTGCTGTACACCATGGGCCCCGCCTCGAAATCGTAGCCGGACCTTTGCACCCGCTCCAACAGGGCGCAGGAAATGTAACTGAGCGGGAACATGACGGGAAAACGAACCCGGTTCTCCAGTTCGTCGAAATAATTCGCAGGCTCTACCCGGCAACCCAGGAGAAAATTCTTGGCGTTGGCGGTCATCATGAATTTACGCTTCAAAAACCACCTTCCTCCAATCTCGCTACGATCCTGACAATGAATCAAGTCGGGCAACCCGGGCCACTGCCAAGCGGAACAGATTTGCGGCCGATACGACCGGGAATGTTGTCCCATGATCACCATTCCCGCACCGCTTTTGATCACGAGGCGATTTCCCAGCACGCCTCTTTCCCCATCGAAGCGGGAACGTTTGACGGTCAAAACGAATGCCTGACCCGGCCCGAGGGCGGAAGCGAAGTTGATTCGGTAGTTGAGATACGGCATTTCCCGGAGCCGCCGGGGATCTTCCTGCTGCCTGCGAAAGCAGTCCAGCTGCTCCGTCAGCCAGGTAACCGTTTGAAACCCCAAAACGATGGGACCGCCAAAAGGATTACCCCGGATCCGGCGCCATTTTCCGCCATCGTGGAACGGGTTGAAGTCGTCGGTGGCAAATCTCGCCACATCGATGTGCAGCTGGGAAAAACCCTCACAGGGATAGTCCATCATCAACCTCCACCCGGGGAGTCACCATGTCTACAAGCATAGCAAAGATTCCATTGCCACCCGCGCTTCAATACCCGGCAATCCCACCACCTATCAGTTCTGCCGGAAGAGGCCGGGAAAGATCCGTCGGCAGGCAGGGAAGCCGGGCCTGAATTCACGGGCGAATTTCGCTCCTGCGGATCCTTCCCGGATCCCGAAAAACCAAACCGACAGGTGTTGGGGGATTTGGAGTTGACCCCGACATTTCCTTGTACCATACTCAACAATTCATCGCTTTGAACCGATCTGGAGGTGGCGCTGATGAACGACAAAACCCTGGTGGCCGGCTTCGCCGCGCAACAGGTGAAAGACGACATGCTCGTCGGCCTCGGTACAGGTTCCACCGCCGATTGCTTTATCGAAACCCTGGCCCGACGCCACCTCGAGGAAGGACTGAAGGTCACCACCGTCGCCAGCTCTCCTGTCAGCGCCCTCAAGGCGAGGGAACTGAAACTGCCTCTGCTCGCTTTCGAACAGATCGGCCGGCTCGATCTATATGTGGACGGAGCCGATGAAGTCGCGCCCGACCTGACCTTGCTCAAAGGCAGGGGACAAGACTTGGTCAGAGAGAAATTGTTGGCGGCAAGCAGCGACCAATTCTGGGTTCTGATCGACCGTTCGAAACAGGTCGATCACATCGGTGAACGGTTCCCCATCCCGGTGGAAGTCCACCCCTGGGCCTGGCGGATGGTCCGAACCTTGCTCGAGCGCGCCGGCGGCAAATCTGAACTGCGCCTCGGAGCTGCCGGGGTGGCGATCACTTCGGCCGGCGGAGTGGTGCTCGACACCGTTTTCGATTCCTCCATGGAAACATCCAGTCTCAACGGTTTCCTGGATTCCCTTCCCGGCATTCTGGCGCATGGAATCTTTCATCAGCTCGCCACCTCCGTGTTCATCGGTGCCGATGGCAAGGTGGAGACGCTCTCCCCCAAAACATGAACCCACCTACGAAGAGGATAAAACGATGCTGTTACAAACCAATCAACCCGCTCCAGACTTCACCGTTCCCGACCAGGATGGCAATCCCATCAGTCTGTCGGATTTCCGTGGCGAAAAGAATGTCGTCTTGTACTTCTACCCAAAGGACGACACCCCCGGCTGCACGATAGAAGCCAACGAATTCACCCAACTGGCCGGCGAATTCGCCAAGCATGACACCGTCGTGATCGGGGTCAGCAAAGACCCATGCGACATGCACCGGGCGTTCATTGCCAAATATGGGCTGAAAATCCCTCTGCTGGCCGATACCGACGGCACCCTGTGTGAAAGATATGGCGTCTGGCAGGAAAAAGAAAAAGCCGGTGTCAAGAAAATGGGGATCGTTCGCTCTACCTTCCTCATCGACAAAAACGGCAATCTGGTTCATGTCGAATATGGCGTCAACCCGGAAGGACACGCCCAGGCCATGCTGGAAAAAGTCAGAAACCTGGCGAGCTGACGAAAAAGAAAACGGGCGTATTGCCTGGCGGGATCGAGACGGCGATACGCCCGGTTGAGAGGCACCGCCTCAACATCCGGACAGCTTTGGGAATGACCGGGGAAAACAACCTTGGCCGCCGTTGTAACCTGATCCTCATTCATTCATCCTGGCTCTGGATGGCTTGCGTACTCATGGGCCCAGTCGAGAATCACCTGAAGGCGGGGCACCAACAATTGGCGCGCTTGATGATAAGGCAACCAGCGAAATTCCTGATGTTCCGGACGCCCCAATTCCTTGCTGACGGGTAAGAAGACCTCCCCCTCGGGAGCTTCCGCCAGATAATACCTGGCCACTTTCCCTTTCCCATAGGGCGGGGTTTCCCGATAGATCTCTCCCCAGCGGAAGACAAGACGATCGAGCCCGGTCTCCTCCTCCACCTCGCGAAGCGCCGCCTGCAAGGGTTGTTCTCCCGCCTCCACCTGGCCTTTGGGGAAATCCCAGTAATTGTATGCCCGAAGCAGCAGATAATGCGGCTCACGGCGCAAGTACCGCACCAGAACCACACCCACAGAAAGCATTTCTTGCCGGACCGTGGATGTTTTCATGATTTTATGATGCCTTGGCCGGACACCGTTGCCAAGTAATCGAAGCCCTACGGTCTCTTTCCTTACCCCCCACCGCGAACATTCAGACAAATATTCATGGACAAAAAAAACCCGCCGTTTGGGGCGGGTGGAAAACCATCATGAAACTTTGTCAACAATTCAGTGAAAAATCGTCTCCATCGAGAAACCATCTTTCTCCAACATCTCGCGCAACTTTTTGACCGCCTCCATCTGGATTTGCCTGACACGTTCGCGGGTCACCTGGAGTTCTCGGGCAACTTCCTCAAGGGTGGAAATCTCATATCCCCACAAACCGTAACGACGCAGCAACACTTCGCGATGCTTTTCCGGCAACTTGCGCAACCAACGGCTCATGTGTTTACGCACCGACTCATCCTGGATCTGTTCCTCGGGGCCCTCCACTGCTTCATCGGTCATCACATCCAACAGCGGCTTGTCCGATTCCTTGCCGTAGGGTACGTCCACAGATGTGGTACGCTCATTGAGCTTAAGCATCCGCTCCACATCCTTGACCGGTTTGTTCAGGTGCGCGGCGATGTCTTCCGGCGTGGGCTCACGGTCCATTCTTTGCGACAACTGCCTCATCGCCTTGAGATAGACGTTCATCTCTTTCACGATATGGATGGGCAAGCGTATGGTCCGGGTCTGATTCATCAAGGCCCGCTCGATGGTCTGACGGATCCACCATGTGGCGTAGGTAGAAAAACGAAACCCCCGTTCAGGCTCGAATTTCTCCACCGCCCGGATCAACCCCAGATTGCCTTCCTCCACCAGATCCAACAAGGGCAGCCCCCGGTTCAGATACCGGCGCGCAATCTTCACCACCAGCCGCAAATTGCTTTCGATCATCCGCTTGCGGGCCGCCTCGTCGCCCTGGCGCGCCAAGGTACCATAATATTTTTCCTCTTCGGCCGTCAGCAACTTGGATTGACTCAACTCGTTCAAATAGATTTGTGTCGCGTCAAACTGGCTTTCCCCTTGTGAAGCCACGACCGGTTCGGCAAAAGCCTCGGCACTCCACTCAGCGAGTGTTTCGTTCACTGCTGCATTCCCCCCGACTCTGACCATCGTTTTCTGAACCATCCCGCTCCTCCCGTCATGTCACTACTCAATTAGCGCCCGGGTAAAAATCGCAAAGGATCGACTGGATCCCCCTGCCGGCGTATCTCGAAATGAAGGATGGGACGACCGGCCGCCCTGCTCCCCAATTCAGAGATGATCTGCCCGCCTTTGACTTTTTGCCCTTCTTTAACCAAAAGCCGACGATTATTGCCATACGCCGACAGATAAGTTTCCCCGTGCTTGATGATAACCAGATTGCCGTAACCCACCAGACCACTGCCGCTGTATACCACTTTCCCGGCTGCCGCCGCTCTGACCTGTCTGCTTGTGGTCGCTGCAATGTCGATTCCTTTCTTACCTGTCTGGGTGAAATTCCTGACAATCACCCCCTTTAACGGCCAGCGCCAAAAAATCTTTAAACTTTTTTTCGAATTTTTTTTTCTGGCGGAAGCAGAGCGCCGCTTCCTGGCCCGGGACGCCTGAATCCGGCCTTTCTTTGCCGGCGGAGGTGTGAGGCGGAGAACCTGACCAACCCGGATGGTATAAGGCGGCCTGATATGATTCCAACGGGCGACTGTCCGGTAATCATGTCCGCTTCGTCGTGAAATCGCATACAACGTATCTCCTGGACGTACCCGGTAGAAGTCGCCATGGATCGGTGGAGAGGCGGGCCTGCGTGGAGGATTCGAGTGACCACAGGAAGCGATGACGACTGCCGTCAAGGCGATCATCGCCAAATGGGCGAAAACCCGGCGGCGGCGTCCTTTATCGATGCCGATGTTGCAAATCGTAGCCAAGTCTCCTATGCTTTTGAGCTTTTCTTTGGATTGACGGGTCCGCAACCGGACAAAGGGCGGCGACAGCGCCCCCACCAGGACCCCCGAATGCGTATCCAGATGAGGTCGAACATGAATCATAGCGGATTCCCACGCAAACAGGGTCTATACGATCCCGGAAACGAACACGATGCCTGCGGTGTTGGCTTCGTGGCAGACATCAAAGGGCGTAAAAGCCATGCCATTGTAGAACAAGGTCTGGAGATCGTAACCAATCTGACCCACCGGGGTGCGGTAGGCGCCGATCCCAGGGGAGGCGACGGCGCCGGCATCCTGTTGCAAATCCCCGACCGTTTCCTGCGCGAAGAATGCTCGGACATCGGCATCACCCTGCCCGCCGAAGGAGAATACGGGGTAGGCATGGTGTTTTTGCCCCAAGGCGAAAACAACCGCCGGTTGTGCCAGCAGGTTCTGGAGGACTTCATTCGCAGCGAAGGCCAGTCGGTCCTGGGATGGCGCGATGTTCCCACCGACAACGGCACCATCGGCGAGTCGGTGAAAATTCTGGAACCGAGGGTCCGGCAAGTGTTCGTGGGCAGAGGGGACAACTGCCGCGACCAGGACGCTTTCGAACGCAAGTTGTTCGTCATCCGCAAACAGGCGGAAAATCACATAAGAAACCGGAAACTGGAAGATCCGGCCTGCTTCTATCTCCCCTCCCTGTCGTCACGCACCCTGGTATATAAAGGTATGCTGATGTCCGATCAGGTGGGGGAATTCTACCCCGAACTCCATGATCCACGCATGGAATCCGCGCTCGCCCTGGTGCATCAGCGGTTCTCGACCAATACCTTTCCTTCCTGGGATCTTGCCCAGCCGTTCAGAATGATCGCCCACAACGGTGAGATCAACACCCTGCGAGGCAATATCAATTGGATGGCCGCCAGGCGCCACGCCATGAAGTCCCAGTTCCTGGGAGAGGATCTGGACAAACTGTGGCCATTGATCGCCGAAGGCCAGTCGGACTCGGCCTGTTTCGACAACGCCCTCGAACTTTTGGTCGCCGGCGGCTATCCGCTGTCGTACGCGATGATGCTTTTGATTCCCGAAGCCTGGGCGGGCAATCCTCTCATGGACGAACAACGCCGCGCTTTCTACGAGTACCATGCCGCGCTGATGGAACCGTGGGACGGACCCGCCGCCATCGCCTTCACCGACGGCCGTCAAATCGGGGCTACCCTGGACCGTAATGGCTTGCGACCGGCCCGTTATCTCATCACCGAGGACGACAGAGTGGTGATGGCTTCGGAAATGGGCGTACTCACCGTTCCCGAGGAAAAGATCATCAAAAAATGGCGGCTTCAGCCGGGCAAAATGCTGCTCATCGATCTGGAACAGGGACGTATCATCGACGATGCCGAACTGAAGGCCGAACTGGCGGCCCGCGCCCCCTATCAGGCATGGCTGGACAAAACCCAGATCAAGCTGGACGCCCTGCCGCCGGAAGTGGCGCCCATGCCCCCGGCGGAAGAACTTCTGCTGGACCGCATGCAGGCCTTCGGCTATACCCAGGAGGACATCAAGGTCTTTCTCCAGCCGATGACGGCCAGCGGCCAGGATCCTGTCGGCTCCATGGGGAATGATGCCTCGCTGGCGGTATTGTCCAGGCGCTCGCGGTTGCTATACGACTACTTCAAACAGGCCTTCGCCCAGGTCACCAACCCCGCCATCGACCCCATCCGCGAAGAACTGGTCATGTCTCTGGTGAGCATGATCGGCCCCCGCCCCAATCTGCTGGGAATGGATCAGGGCGACAGCCACATGCGGCTGGAGGCCCATCAGCCGATCCTCACCAATACCGATCTGGAGAAAATCCGCTACATCGAGTCCCGGACTCACGGCGCTTTCCGCACCGCCACCCTGAACTTCTGCTACCCTGTCGACGAGGGCGTGGCGGGGATGGAAACCGCCCTGGAAAGATTGTGTGAGCAGGCCGAAAAAGCCGTGCTGGACGGCAACAACATTCTGATTCTTTCCGACCGGGACGTGGACACGACCCATGTCCCCATTCCCGCCCTGCTCGCCACTTCGGCGGTGCATCATCACCTGATCCACAAGGGGCTGCGCACCGAAACGGGCCTGGTGATCGAAACCGGCGAGGCGCGGGAAGTGCATCATTTCTGCGTCCTGGCCGGTTATGGCGCCGAAGCCGTCAATCCTTACCTGGCGTTCGATACCATCTCCTATCTGCGCCACCGGCTGCCGGAACCCATCACCGAAGAAGAAGCGCACCAGCGCTATATCAAGGCGGTGAACAAGGGCATCCTCAAAGTCATGTCGAAGATGGGAATCTCCACCTACCAGTCGTACTGCGGCGCCCAGATCTTCAATACCCTGGGCCTGAATCAGGATTTCCTCGACCGCTACTTCGCCGGCACCTTCAGCACCACGGAAGGCGCGGGACTCGAGGAAATCGCCACCGAGGCACTGCAACGCCACAAACGTGCCTTCGGCGATCCACTGGAGCTGCGCGAATCCCTGGATGTCGGTGGAGAATTCGCTTATCGGCTGCGGGGTGAAGTCCATGCTTGGACACCCGATTCCATCGCCAAGCTGCAACACGCCACCCGTTCCGGCAGCCGCGAGACTTACGAGGAATTCGCCCGCCTGATCAACGAGCAGAGTGAAAACACTTTCACCCTGCGCGGTTTGATGCGTTTCAACTTCGACCGCGACCCGATCCCCCTCGACGAAGTCGAACCGGCGAGCGAGATCGTCAAACGTTTTGCCACCGGTGCCATGTCTTTTGGCTCCATTTCCTGGGAAGCCCATACCACGCTGGCGATCGCCATGAACCGGATCGGGGGCAAATCCAATACCGGCGAAGGCGGAGAACTGCCGGAGCGTTTCAAACCTCTGGAAAACGGCGATTCGATGCGTTCGGCCATCAAACAGGTGGCCTCCGGCCGCTTCGGCGTCACCACCGAATACCTGGTCAATGCCGACGACATCCAGATCAAGATCGCCCAGGGAGCCAAGCCTGGCGAGGGCGGACAGCTGCCCGGTCACAAGGTGGACCAGATCATCGCCAAAGTGCGTCATTCCACCCCCGGCGTGGGGCTGATCTCACCGCCGCCCCATCACGACATTTACTCGATCGAAGATCTGAAACAACTGATCTACGACCTCAAATGCGTCAATCCCCAGGCCCGCATCAGCGTGAAGCTGGTCTCGGAAGTGGGTGTGGGAACGGTCGCCGCAGGGGTGGCCAAGGCACACGCCGATCACATCACCATCTCCGGTTATGACGGCGGCACCGGCGCTTCTCCCCTCACCTCCATCAAGCACGCCGGGTTGCCGTGGGAAGTGGGTCTGGCGGAAACCCACCAGACCCTGGTACTCAACAAGCTGCGGGGACGAATCAGTGTCCAGGTGGACGGTGGGCTCAGAACCGGCAGGGACGTGGTCATTGGTGCACTCTTGGGTGCAGACGAGTTCGGTTTCGCCACCGCTCCCCTCATCGTCGAGGGATGCATCATGATGCGCAAATGCCATCTCAACACCTGTCCGGTCGGGGTCGCCACCCAGGATCCCGTTTTGCGCAAGAAATTCACGGGCAAACCGGAATATGTGGTCAATTATTTCTTCTTCGTAGCCGAAGAGGTCCGACAGATCATGGCTCAACTTGGCTACCGGACGTTGAACGAAATGATCGGACAATCCGACCGTCTCGATATGACCGACGCCATCGGCCACTGGAAGGCCAAAGGGCTGGACTTCTCCAGGATTTTGGCCAAACCCGAGGCCGGCCCGGAAATCGCTCTCTACAACTGTGAATCCCAACCCCACGAGATCCACAAGGCGCTCGACAACAAGCTGATCGAATTGGCCCGCCCCGCCATCGAATCCAGGCAAGCGGTCAAGATCGATTTGCCGGTACGCAATACCGATCGCTCGGTGGGCGCCATGCTATCGGGCGAAGTGGCCAAACATCATGGCCACGAAGGACTGCCCGACGACACGATCCATATCAAACTGAAGGGGACGGCGGGGCAGAGTTTCGGTGCTTGGCTCGCCAAGGGCGTGACCCTGGAACTGGATGGTGAAGGCAACGACTACGTCGGCAAAGGGCTGTCCGGTGGACGCATCATCATCTATCCGCCCAAGGAAACCCCGATCGTCGCCGAGGAAAATATCATCGTCGGAAACACCGTTCTCTACGGCGCGATCAGCGGTGAGTGTTACTTCCGCGGTATCGCCGGAGAACGCTTCGCGGTTCGCAACTCCGGCGCCATCGCCGTAGTCGAAGGCGTAGGTGATCACGGATGTGAATACATGACCGGTGGTATCGTCGTGGTTCTGGGGGAAACCGGCCGTAACTTCGCCGCCGGCATGTCGGGGGGGATCGCCTACGTGCTCGACGAACGAGGTGATTTCGAACGGCGCTGCAATCAGGCCATGGTGGAGCTGGAACCCGTCTTGGCAGAAGACGAGGCTCTAGAGGCCCTGGAGCATCAGGGAGGGGATCTGGAAACCCACGGTTGGGTAAAACTCGCCCACGACATGACTCGGTTCGATGAACAACGTCTTCATGCGCTCATTCAGACGCATCTGCACTATACCGACAGTCAGCGCGCCCGGGAAATCCTGGAGAACTGGGGGAATTACCGCACCAGGTTCGTCAAAGTGATGCCCATCGACTACCGCCGCGCCCTGGAGCAATTGCAGGCCGAGAAACAGCAGGCCCAGATGCGGATGACAGCATGATCCGCCCTCCGGCGCTCCTAGCGAGTGCCGGGCATGCTTTCTGAGTCTTTGACCGTTACGAATTAGAGAGAATCGAAGAGGTAATTTCATGGGCAAACCCACCGGTTTCCTGGAAATCCAGCGTCGCGACCGAGGCTATGCGCCCGTCGCCGACCGAGTACAGCATTATCGGGAATTTGTGATTCCCCTCCCCGCCAACGAGGTGGCGGAGCAAGGCGCCCGCTGCATGGACTGCGGTATCCCCTACTGTCACAACGGCTGTCCGGTCAACAATCTGATCCCGGACTGGAACGATCTTGTATACCGTGACAAATGGCAGGAAGCCATCCGCGAATTGCATCGCACCAATAACTTTCCCGAATTCACCGGCAGGGTCTGCCCCGCCCCTTGCGAGGCAGCCTGCACTCTCAATCTGGAGGACAATCCGGTCACGATCAAGACGATCGAATGCAGTATCGTCGATCGCGCCTGGGAGGAAGGCTGGATCAAGCCGGAAATTCCCGAGGCACGCACCGGGAAAAGTGTGGCCGTGGTGGGGTCCGGGCCCGCGGGCATGGCCTGCGCCCAACAATTGGCACGGGCCGGCCATCACGTGGTGTTGTTCGAAAAGAACGACCGTATCGGAGGTTTGCTGCGTTACGGCATCCCTGATTTCAAGATGGAAAAGCGCCTGATCGACCGCCGCATGGCCCAGATGCGGGCCGAGGGAGTCGTCTTCCGCCCCAATACCCACATCGGAAAAGACTTGCCAGTCTCCGACCTGATGAAGGAATACGACGCCATCGTGCTCGCGGGTGGTTCCGAAAAACCCCGGGATCTCGAGGTTCCGGGCCGGGAGCTGAAGGGCATTCACTTTGCCATGGAATTTCTCCCGCAACAGAATCGCAGGGTGGCCGGCGACGAGCTCCCACCGGAAAACAGTATCGTGGCCACCGGTAAGAAAGTGGTGGTCATCGGCGGCGGGGATACCGGTTCTGATTGTATCGGGACATCGATCCGCCAAGGCGCCACCTCCGTGGTTCAACTGGAAATCCTCCCCAAGCCACCGGAAAAGGAAAACAAGCTGTTGACTTGGCCCTACTGGCCAAACAAGCTTCGCACCTCCTCTTCCCACGAGGAAGGCGCCGAGAGAATGTTCAGCGTCAACACCAAATCCTTCGAAGGTAAAGACGGCCAAGTGACCAAGGTCAACTGCGTCAAGGTGGAATGGCAACAGGACGAGAACGGCCGCTGGCAGATGCAGGAAGTGCCGGGAAGCGAGTTCTCGCTCGACGCCGATCTGGTTTTCCTTGCCATGGGCTTCCTCCACCCCGTGCATGAAGGGATGCTGGAAGAACTGGGCGTGGAGTTCGATCCAAGAGGAAACGTCAAAGCCGACACCCAAAGCTACCGAACCTCTATCGACAAGGTCTTCGCCGCCGGTGATATGCGCCGAGGCCAGTCGTTGGTCGTATGGGCGATCAGGGAGGGACGCCAGGCAGCCCGCTCGGTCGATGAGTACTTGATGGGGTATTCGGAACTCCCCTGATCTCAATCACCAGACATTCACCGCAGCCTCGCTTTCGAGGCGATTCGGCTTCGGCCAGGTTGCGGTGACTGCTTTCCAATAATCTTTCCCGCCTCTCTCCAGACCTGTTCCCGAAAAAGGATCGTGTCTGGAGGGATTTTCAGCTATCGTATCCAGGCGACAAGGCCCGCCAGATGGCGGTCCAGGTATCCAGCAAATACCAATCGAGTTCTTTCTCCAAAACGCCTTCCAACCGTAATTGGCACATGCGGGTCACGGTGCCATAAAAACAAGCGCCCGCCACCACGGGGTCGGAGCGTCTGAGCTCCCGCCTGTTGACGCCTTCTCGCATGATTTGGGTCAATGTTTGCAAGGGTTGGGACAAACTCAGAGGGGGCCTGGAAGGCAAGAACTCCTGGTGCCGCACAGTGATGATAAACCGTATGACATCAGGCGCCGTCTCTGTCAAAGTAAAGAAAAGCTCGACGATGGCGCGCAAACGTTCAAATGTATTTTTGTTTTGACGCCTGATTTCTTTGATCGAATCGTTCAGGCTTTGCAAGATGTCTTCGAACAGGGCATCGGCTATCGCTTCCTTGTTTTTGAAGTAATGATAAATCGTGCCGGTACTCACATTGGCTTGCTGCCTGATATCTGCAATCGAAGTATTGCAATATCCTTTTTCCGTGAAAAGCCTCAATGCCGCTTGCAGTATCTCTTCCTTTGGCCCTTTTTTATCATTTTCTTGCTCGGGATAGGTAACCATTTTGTTGGATTCTGACTTCCATGATTAAAAATTTTTCATATTTTATTATCTTTGTCTTACATAAGTAAGTAATAGATTGAATGTTCGCTCGAATTTTTTCCCCGGCCCATGAGTAGGATCCTGGCACATTTTCTCAGCTTGCTCGTATTGACCTTGTTGGCGTTCTTCTGGCTCATTCTTTCAGACGAACCGGCAACCACGGCCAAAAACCAGACCCCCTCTCCTGGAGTGGAAGCCTCCCGGGCACAAGCCATGGAGAAACTCATCAGCCGGTATTTCTCCTCTTTTTCAATGCCCGCCGATGTCAAAACGGAAAACCAAGGCCATGGCAGAATCGATACAACCGTCACCTTGCGGACCACCTTGCCCCGCCCCTATTTGAATCTGAAATTTCAGACCACCGGAGAGGGAGACAGCCTCCGGCTGACCACAGTGGCGATAGGAAAAATCTCTTTGTCCGGAGCACCCCTTGCATGGCTTCTACGCTGGATCCCCCTGGACAACCCCTTCAGCAACCGCCCATCGCATCCGCAGCACTTCAAATGGAAGCAGGCCGTGGCAGACCAGGCCGATCTCTTTTCTGTCTTCATCGCCTCCAAACCGAGGCTGAGGGCCTATTACCGTCTGGTCAGCCAATGGAGTCATAAACCACAGGATTCCAGTTCCATGACTTCATTGTTACGCCCTTTGTTTCGTTTGGCCTATCAACGCTCCACAGTGAAAACCGCCGCTGCCGAAAACCAGGCACTGCTTCAGGTTCTTGCCACTTACATCAACCGCAAGGATGCGGGCAGATTGTTCAAACTGGATACGCACTATCCTCTTCGTCATAGACGCCTCACCCTCCAGGGCCGATACGACCTGGCACAACATTTTTCGATGTCCGCCGCCATTGCCTCATCGACCAACGAACGGTTCGCCAACTCCATAGGGGTGTACAAAGAGCTCTCGGACATCGACAAAGGCAGCGGTTTCAGCTTCAGCGACTTGGTTGCGGACATGGCGGGGGCAAAATTCGGCACCATGGCGAGCCGGAAGGATACCAAAGCCAGACTGCTGCAAAAGGCGATGACAACCGTCTCCAGTGAAGGTTTCTTTATGCCGAATGTCAGCGACATGCCCGACCATCTGGGAGGAAAAAGATTTGCAAGCGAATACGGGGGCGTCGAAGGGGCGACTTACCAGCGACTTCTGCAGCACATTTCGAGGCGAATCGATCAGTGCCCGCTTTATCGCATGTGATGGCAGAAAAAATGCGGGTCATTTCCCGGTCGAGACAAGCGGAAAACAAAAGCCCTGCCGAAAATCCACGGCAGGGCCATCTGCGATTTTGGTCGGGACGGTGCGATTCGAACGCACGACCCCCACAACCCCATGCCGTCGATATTGGTATCTTGGCAAATAAGCAGATGCTTCTATACATATGGAATCAATAAGTTATTGTAACCTATTGCACTTCGTCGCAACCTGATATCCTATCTCCGTTGTACCTATGCTGTACCTAGAAATTTGAGCACCAGAAAGAAGCGAAAAATCACCACCAGAGTCATTACAGATTTCGCCAGAAATGCGGACATAGATCAGTCTGTTTTTGACGCCGAAATCTCAGGGTTCCACGCCAGAAGAACACGAACCGGGATTCGCTTTCGCCTCAAATATCTATCGCCGTTGGATGGTCGGCAACGCGTTTTCATTATCGGCAAATATCCAGATGTCACGCCAGACCAGGCACGCACCATTGCCAAACAACTGGCGGGCAGGATTTCCGCCGGAGAAGATCCACAGCTGGAAAAGAAAGCGAGGATCGAGGAAGAGAGAAAACGCGCAACACTCACCATTGGGGCCTATCTGAAGCAGGTTTATACCACGCACCAATCGCGGAAAAAGTCAGGTCAGGACACTGTTCGCATGATTGAAAGTCATTTCAAGGACTGGATGGCCAGACCAATGGACAGTATCACCGAATCAGATATTCATAGCTGGCAGACCAGGAAGGAAGCAGAAGGACTGAGCTATCAAAGGGTTAAGCGAATTTATGACGGCCTCAAGGCCATGCTGAATCATGCCAAACGACGGAAGGTCATCAAGAGCCATCATCTGGAAGGAGTGCAACTGGAAAAGCCGGCCATGACCGAAGACGATCTGATCGAGGCTGGCACCGCCAGGCGATACTTGACGGAAGAGGAAGTCCAGGCGCTGTTCATCGGTTTAGACCGCTACCAGGAATGGCGCCGTGAACAGCGACGCCGAAGCCGCAAGCACGGTAAGTCACACCTGCCCGATCTGGACGCGGTGGAATTCGTCGATCACGTCAAGCCACTGGTACTGCTTCTATTCTATAGTGGCTTCCGTCCTGGCGACGCATTCGGCCTTCGGTGGGAGCATGTAAACCTCACATTCGGTTCGATTACCAAGACAATCGAAAAGACCGCTCACCATGTGCCGGAACCCCGCACCTTTCCACTGTCTGGGCCAATCATAAAGATCCTGAAAACCTGGCATATTCAGCTCGGGGAACCAGCCACCGGCTATGTCTTCCCTTCCCAACGCACCGGCAGCCGCATGGACAAAAACGCAATGCAGAAACCTTGGAAGCGGATCAAGGAATTTGGAGGATTGCCGGAAGACTTGAATCTGTACGCCTTGCGCCACAACTTCGCCAGCCAGTTGATCTTGGCCGGGGCCGACTTGCTTACGGTGTCGAAGCTGATGGCACATACCGATATCGAGACCACCATCAAAAATTATGCGCACCTTCGGCCTGACCTGGCCAAGCAGTATGTCGAGGAATTCGCTGAACTATGGGCAACAAGAAAACCGCAGAACAAATCATCTCGGAAGACCGGGAGCGATTGAAGCGCCTGGCGTTCGTGCATTCCGGAGCCAATGAGATAATCCGGCGCAACCCAAAAACCAGACGAATCTTTGATTGGCTTTACGACCAGGGATACCTGGATGAATACGGTAGGTGGATCGGCTATCGTCTTGCTATGAGGGTTTTTTTTCTCACAACCGAAGATGCGAAATGGGTGGGGCACGCCAAACAATACCGCGCTGAGGTTGAAGCCGTTGCTTCCCACTTGATGGAGGCCGCCAGATTGTTGAGGCTGCCAGACGCTTATTTTTTTGACAAATTGCCCGAAGATCACCCTTTTGAGAACCGGCTTTCCGGGATCTCCAGCGCACTTGGGGTTGATGACAAGGATTGGTTCGGGAATAAATCCATTGGAGAAATAATTTCCCTCATGGGAAAACGAGGAAAAGGCAGAGATCCGCAAAGCGGCTATCGAGGTGCGGTCGTTTTGCTGCTGGATTCAATGCTTCCACTTGAACTTCCCGGTCGCAACAGCGCCATCGCAGAACTGATGAGATCCGCTGGTATTGAAACGACCCGTCAAGCTGTCAAAGTCATTCTGGACAACGACAAATCGAGACGTAACCCACCGAAATATATTTCCTGATTCTATTTCGCCCACCCCCTCCCTTATCTTGCTGTCACACACAAGTGAACAGTGAGGTAAACCAAAATGTGCGACCAGCTCATTCGGGATACGGAAGCCGCGAGAATTATTGGGACAACCCCAGTCAGGCTCAGAAACTCCCGCGTCTCCGGCATGCTCGGGAATGTCCCCACGCCGCCATTTATAAAACTCGGTCGGGCGGTGCGCTACCGGAAATCTGATCTTGAACGGTGGTTGGCAGATCTGCCCACCTATCAAAACACGGCGCAGGTTTCCGGTAAGGGCGCGGCATGACCCTTACCCCCACCCAACACCAGGCCCGCACCCAGGGCCTTGGCGGCAGTGACATTGCGGCCGTTCTCGGCCTGAACCGCTACCGCACGCCCTACGACGTATGGCTGGAGAAAACCGGCCAGGTCACCCAGGAATCCGACGAAAACGAGCCCGCCTACTGGGGCCAGGTTCTAGAGGACGTGACCGCTAGGGAATACTCGAAGCGCACCGGCCGCAGCGTCCAGCGGGTTAAGGCAACCCTCATCCACCCAAACTATCCTTGGGCGCTTGCCCACATTGACAGGGCCATCCTGATCCCCGGCCGCCGGGCTGTCTGGCGAGGGGATCACCTGGCTGGAGCCGATGGCATCCTCGAGTGCAAAACCGCCAGCGCGTGGAAATCCAGGGAATGGGCGGACGATGCGGAGGGGGTGCCGCTGGCATATCAGGCCCAATGCCAATGGTATCTGGGCATCACCGGCCTGGACACAGCCGACGTGGTGGCCCTGATTGGCGGGCAGCAGTTCCTCATCCGAACCCTGGAGCGGGACGATGAGACGATCCGCGAAATGCTTGCCCGGGCAGAGGAATTCTGGCGCAAGCACGTTCTGGAGCGCATCCCGCCCCCACCCATCAATGCCGCCGACGTTGTGCGGATGTTTCCGAATGACGAGGGCGATCTGATCGAGATCGGCCACGATGCCGAAACCTTGGAAATCGTCAATAGACTCAAAGCATTGCGGGCCGAGGCCAAGGACCTCGATG
Source organism: Methylothermaceae bacterium (assembly GCA_026981855.1). GTDB lineage: Bacteria > Pseudomonadota > Gammaproteobacteria > Methylococcales > Methylothermaceae > Methylohalobius. The sequence continues at coordinate 75,533 of JALSIB010000014.1, forward strand.
GGCGAATCGATGAGCTGACGGAGCGGCTGAAACTACAAATCGGCGGGCATTCGGGCCTCGCCCTCGAGGGGCGCCCCCTGATCACCTGGAAAGCGGCCAAGCCTTCGAGGCGCACAGACTGGCAGGCCCTGGCCAAGCATCTGGGCGCGGACGATGCGCTGATTTCCGAATTCACCACCGAAAAGCCGGGAAGCCGCCGGTTCCTTGTCAAATAACGGAGAGCAAGACAATGGCAGGATCATCACTGAAACGCGCCGTCACCGGCACCAAACCCACAACCGTTCAGCAGCTGCTGACCGATCCCAGGGTGAAAAGCCAGATCGCCCTGGCCCTCCCGCAACACGTCACCCCGGAACGCCTGATGCGGGTGGCACTGACCGAGGTGAGGCGCACGCCGGCGCTGGCCAAGTGCAAACCAGAATCGCTGCTGGCCGCGATCATGCAATGTGCCCAATTGGGCCTCGAGCCCGGCGGGGGTCTGGGACATGCCTGGCTCATTCCGTTCAAAGAGGAAGCGCAGTTCATCATCGGCTATCGGGGCATGATCGACCTGGCCAGGCGCTCAGGCCAGATTCTGAGTATCGAGGCGCGGGCGGTCTATGAGGCCGACACCTTCCACGTTTCGTTCGGCCTGGAGCCGGATCTGACCCATGAACCGGCATGGGATGCCGCCGACCGGGGGCCGCTGCGGTTCGTCTATGCGGTGGCCAAACTGAAAGACGGCGGATTTCAATTCGAGGTGATGAGCCGGGCCGAGGTGGAGAAGGTGCGGGCACAGTCGAAGGCCGGGAAATCCGGTCCCTGGATGACCCATTTTGAAGAGATGGCCAAGAAAACCGTCATCCGCCGCCTGTTCAAATACCTTCCGGTGAGTGTAGAGCTGGCCAGGGCGGTGACCCTGGACGAAGCGGCGGAACGCGGGGAACAGGGCAGCGTGATCGACGCGGATTGTGTGGTGGAGCCTGACACGGAAGTGGAGACGGGGAATGGTGGTGAATCAACCGCGTGACCTGATCCATTCTTTCAGCGCCTCGTCCATGCGGGTCTGCCAGCCAGGGCCGGTGGCGCGGAAATATTCGATAACGTCGCGGCTGAAGCGGATGGAGAGCAGACATTTTGTCGGGGCTTTCTGCGGGCCGCGCTCCCCCCGGCGCCGCTTGAGCGTCCCGGCCTTCTGGGCCGCCACCACTTCTGGCAGCACTTCGCTTGCTGGGCGCGCTTTGGCGAATTCATCTTCTGTGAGTTCCCGCGTTTCCGGATCGGCATCGATTCCGCGTTGGATTTCCTCATCCTCTTTCAGTGTTGGAACATGCAGTGCTTTATCCATAGCGTTTTACCTCGTTGCCATCCCACTCGTATTCCATGGTAGGACTGTAGATACAAAAAAAAGTGCGGTCAAGAGGTTGACGGATCGGCCGGTGGTGGTCTATTCTGAAATTGCCGCTTCACAAGAAGCGGTCCGGTGTGGCAACCGGTTGTCAGAGGCGCAAGGCCGCCTCATTCGAGAGCGGTTTTTTTATTTGACCCTCTATCAATGGTGGTCTGTGCTTGGGAGTCCCTCGGGACTGCCGGATCCTCTGACCCGGTTTGCCACCCCGGCACAGGCTGCCTCCCGCTCATGTGGCAATGATCGGGTGGCTGATCCAATCAGTCAGAGGAGTCAAATCATGACCACTCAATCCAAAAGCGCGCAATCGCGCGAATTCCCCATCACCCCTTTTGATAACGCCGATTTCGGCACCATCCACACCATCGAGATCGACGGCGAACCATGGTTCATCGCTTCCGATGTGGCGCGTGTTCTGGAATACAGCCATACGCCGCATCTTTTGAGATTGCTTCCAGGGGATGAAAGAAGTGTCCACATTGTGGACAGAACCGGAACTCTTGGAGGCAATCCTCAAATCGGCATCATCTCGGAACCTGGTCTATACCGAGCCATTTTCGCATCCAGATCAGAGCGTGCCGAGCCATTCAAGCGCTGGGTTTGCCATGAAATCCTCCCCACCATCCGCCGCCAGGGCTATTACGCCCTGCCCGGCACCGCAATCGGCATCCTGCCGCCGCAGATATTCAGGAAAGCGTTGCACGGCAGGCCCGCCTGCCTGGGAAGTACGTTGTGGGCTTGCCTCCAAGTCAAAATGAGCCTGACTGAGTGGCTGCCAATGCGCCTGGAGCGCTTCAGCCTTGGCCTGGACTACGAATGGCTGACCGACGGCGGCGACGCCCTGATCACTCGCGCCACGGCGGAGGAAATCGCGGCCCGGAGCTGGACGCCTGGGGCGCGGAAACTTCGCTATGTGTGGGGCGAGTCGGTTTGCGGCGAGGGCGAGGCCCTGGGAGGCGCGGCATGAGCACGATCGAACGTTCCATCGAGGCAAAACCGGACTGCTGCCAAGCGTGTCATGGCACCGGCGCCGACCCCATGAGCGACACCGTGAACTCGTTGCCATGCGGAATGTGTGGCGGAACCGGGAAGGCCAGGCGCCACACGGACCGCCAACTCGAACAAATCGACGCGCTGATTGATTCGGTGCGGCAAATCCAGCGGATCAAGCGCCGCCTGCGTGAGGCAGGCATCGAGACGGGGAGCGGATTCAACGCCAGGGGATTGCTGGCGTTTGCTGAAGACGCGCTACGCGATCACTTGGCCGCCATCAATACGCCTGGAGGTGCAAAATGAAAAAAGTGGAAATCGCAGAACCTTACGAAATAAGCCACATCCTGGAAACCCTGGAAGGCATCTCATCCGATCTCGATGCGGCGATACTGTGCGTTGATCAAATGACAATCACGCTGCCTGGCAAGCTCGGAGACGCCTTCGACATGATGCGCCTGGCCAGAATCTCGATTTTGGAGGCTATGGCAGAAATCACCGATGGAGGAAACAACGATGAGTGAAATCAACAACTCAATCGCGGCCGTGGCCGCCTTCTATCGTGGTTATTACGGAGATTCGATACTTGGCCCGCGTGACTATTCAAAGAAGGAGCTGAATGAACTCGGGCGCATCGAGGGCATCGCCGATCCCCAATGCAATTCGGAAAACCTGGCATCGATGCTCAAGGCGATCTGGGTGGCGCGTCAATCCGGCGAGCTGGCGGACGATGACTTGGACAACTGCCTGTGGGCGCTTTTCGAATTCGCTCACCTGGTTTCCCAGTGCGTATGGGTGGCCGGCCAGGCCGAATACCTGAAAACCGAGGCCGAGGCTGGCAGGGTGAGGCAGGAAGGACAGGAAGCGGCCTGAAACTGAAAAACCCCCGCCGGTGACCACAACCTGCGGGGGTTTCTGAAACATACCATGGAATCTGACGAATGGATTATAGCACACGCGATCGACTGGATTTTTCTGTTATTCGTGCCGCCGCCCAAGGCCGCTGGCCGGAGATTCTCACCCGCCTTGGCATCGATTCCGGGCACCTGAAGAAACGGCACGGCCCCTGCCCTGGCTGCGGCGGCAAGGACCGCTTCCGGTTCGATGATCGGGACGGCCGGGGAACTTGGTACTGCTCCGGTGGTGGCGAGGAACAGGCCGGCGACGGTTTCCAGCTTTTGGAGCATGTTTTCCAATGGCGCCGCGCCGAGTCGCTCAGGGCTGTGGCTGAGATCCTGGGTCTGACCGACCATGCCTCCCGGCAGGCAGGTGGCGCGGCACCGTTGCCGCCCCGGAAACCCCCACCCGATCCAGCCAGGGAGAATGGCGGCCGCAAGGCCAAACAGGCCAAAGCCGCCGAGCTGGCGCGCAAGGTCATCGAGGCCGCGCCCAGGGCCAGGGTAGACCATCCTTATCTATTGCGAAAGCACCTTCCCCACCAGGCAAGCGAACAGACCCCTGCCCACCCCTTCCCCACCCTTCATCAATGGCCGCTGGAGAATCTGCGGAAACTGATCGAGTATCCTCCCAAAGCCAAAGGTGAGCCATTGGAGGGGGATTTGCTCATCGCCCCGGTGGGGAACTGGGATGGCCTCACCACTCTGGAACTGATCGACGGAAGGGGCCGTAAAACCGCCCTGGCCGGCGGCAGAAAATCCGGCTGCTGGTGGGCCGCCCAGCCGATGCCGGAATCACTGGAACGCCTGCTGATCGGCGAGGGTGTGGCCACGGTGCTGAGCGCCTGCGAGGCGACCGGCTGGCCCGGTGTCGCCGCCCTGAGCTGCGGCAACCTGAAGGCCGTGGCCAGGGCCATGCGGCAGCGTTACCCGGATGCCAGAATCATCATCCTGGCCGATCTCGGCAACGGACAGGCCAAGGCGGAGGAAGCCGCCAAGGCCATCGATGGCCACCTGGCAGCGCCGGATTTCGGCCCGGAGCGACCCGAGGGCGCGAGCGATTTCAATGATTTGGCGCTGTGCCGGGGGTTGGTGGAGGTCAAGAGGCAGATCATGGACAGTCAAATCACCAGGGACCAGGAAATGGACAAACCTGACGCGCCACGCCAAATTCACCCCCTCGATGGCGCAATGGTCGGCGCGTACCGGGTTATCAAGGGCCGCTTGTACCGTGAGGTGGAAAAGGGGGATGAGGTCCACACCATCGCGGTGGCCAATTTCGCCGCCCGAATCGCCAGGGAAGTGCAGCGCACCGACGGGCTGGAAACCCGCTTCCTGTTCGAGATCGAAGGTTGGCTGGGGACCGGCGAACCCCTGCCCCGTGCCCTGGTGACCGCCAAGGAATTCGCCGGCCTGAACTGGATTTGCGAGCATTGGGGCAGCCGCGCCCTGGTCTATCCCGGCCAGACCGCGAAAGACCATTGCCGAGCCGCCATCCAGATGATGAGCGAACCGGAACGGGCCACCCTCTATGCCCACCTGGGCTGGACCGAGATCGACGGCAGGCCCGTTTTCATCCACGCCGGCGGCGGGATCGGGGCAGAGGGCGCGGTGGTCGGCATCGAGGTGGACCCCGGCCCCACCCTGGCCGGATTCGCGTTGCCGGAACCGCCCGCGCCCAATTCTGTAGCCGGCACCATCCGCGACGTGCTGACCCTGCCCGGCACCCTGGCCCCCACCCCCATCGTCTGGCCGCTGCTGCTCTACACCCTGGGCTCTCCCCTGGGGCATTCGCCGTTCTCCCTCTATCTGGCCGGTGGCAGCGGCGCTTGCAAAACCAGCCTGGCGCTGGTGATTGAATCGTTTTTTGGCTACCTGGACGCCAAAGAGCCCATTTCCTGGGAAGCGACCGCCAACGCCCTGGAAGGGGCCGCCTTCGCCGCCAAAGACGTGGCCCTTTTGGTGGATGACTTCGCACCCACCGGGGATGCCCGATCCCAGGAGGAAATCAAACGCAAGGCCGCCCGCGTGCTGCGCTCCCAGGGCAACAAAACCGGCCGGCTACGCATGAAACCGGATGGCACCCTGGCCGGCGACCGCCCGCCCCGAGGATCGCTGATCGTCACCGGGGAGGATCTGCCCCCGGGTCATTCGGTCAGAGCCCGCTGCCTGTTCATCGAGATCAAGCCGAAAGACACAAAACGCGGTATCCCGGGCGACGTGGATTTGAGTGTTTTGTCGGAGGCCCAGGAAAAGGCCAGGAATGGCCGCTATGCCGAAATGATGGCCGCCTGGATTCGCTGGCTGGCTCCCAGGCTGACCGAAACCCAAGTCAGGCTACGGGAGCGGATTGAAAACCTGCGTCCCCAATGGGCCAGCGTCCACGGCCGCACCACCGACGCCGTGGCCCGGCTGCAAGCGGTCTGGGAACTATTCGCCCAATTTGCCATCGAGGCCGGGGCCATTACCCAGGCCGAAGCCCAGGTTTACCAAGATCGCCTGGTGGCCGCCCTCAAGACCGTGGCCGAGGCTCAGGCATCCATCCAAAAACATGCCGACCCGGCCGAGCGTTTCACCGAACTGCTGCAATCGCTGTTCAGTTCAGGCCGCGCCCACCTGCTGGACAAGAGCGACGAATCCACACCACCGGCCGATCCCGGAAAATGGGGATGGCGAACCGTTCAAAGCGATTCACTGGCGACCGCGACTCCCTGGCAGCCTCAGGGGCGGGCCATCGGCTGGGTGGACGAAAGCAACGTGTATCTGGACCCCCAGGCCGCCTATGCCGAACTGGACCGGTTGGCCGGCGAGACAGGGGAACCGTTGCCGTCGCCCCGCACCCTGTGGAAGCGATTGGCGGAGCGTGGCGTTTCCAGAAGCGTGGCCGAGAAATCCGAAACCCGAAACCTGACCAGAATTCGAATCGGCGGAAAATTGCGCCGCGTATGTCAGATCCCCACAGGTGCCTTATATGCCGAAATAATCGGGAACATCGGGAACATCGCCCAGAGCCCCCATGAATCAAGGGCTGAAGGCGTTCCCGGAAAATCTGCTGTTCCCGATAATTATCGGGAACAGGTGGAAACCCGAGAAGCCACGCCATCTGGGGCGGTCGAGGTGTTCCCGGAAATAATCGGGAACAGAAAAAAAATCGGGAACGCGACAAACCCAGGAACCATGCGGCCTGTAGAAGGTGTTCCCGATGTTCCCGATTATTCTGACATAAGACCCACCTATGAGAATCCGGACGAAAAAACTTTTGCCTCACCCGGCTTCACCGACCTGGTAGAAGACGAAGCCGACCGCCTGGCCGGTGAGGAAAAGCCAAACGGTGACGGCCGGGATCGGGGGGTGATCTGATGAGCGGTTTCAATATCCTCATCGAACAGGGCTTCCCGACCCAGGCCGCCTACCAGATCGCTGTCGACACCCTGGCCAGGTATGGTGAGGAACCCTGCACTCGCCCCCAAGCGGCCGCTCACGAAGCCGGACATTGGATTGTCGGAGACACCATGGGGCTCGGGCCTTACCGCTTCCTGCGTGTGTTCAAGAAACACGGCCGCTGGCTGGGAGAGAATCAGGCGGTAAACAGCGGCACCGCCCACCTTTTCGAGGAAACGGAGCGATACAGCAAACATACCCTGCAAGTGATCGCCGGTTATCTGGGCGAGCTGGCGGCCGGGCATTGCTATACGGCCAGCAGCATCGATGAGCGGGTGATGTTCGGGGAAATGTGCCGTTCACTTTCCATTATTCACGGCGGAAACGTCCACGCCCTGCGTGATTCTGCATCCAGGGTGGTCATGGCGATCATCGACGCCAGGCACGCCGATTTCGACCGGGTACGCCAACACCTCGAACGCCACCCGCGAATGTTGCGGGGGCAACTGGACCGGCTGAGCAAGCCGAATCCCATGCCCTGGCTGGAAAGGTGGGAATCCCTGGCGGCCGGAAACATCCTCGAGGTGGAGCCATGAAGTACGCCAGGCGCATCCAGCAGGCCGGATTCAGGTTGACAGTGGAAGACGGCAGGTTGCTGGTGGAACCCTTCAGCCGGCTCAGCAGCGATCAAATCGCCTTTATGCAGCGCCACAAGGCCGAGATCATCGCCGAGCTTCAGGCGGCCAACGCGGACACGGCGGGGGCATTTACCGATTCCACATTGATGGAGGTCCTGACCAGGGCCTGCGAGGGGCTGGATTTGACGGTGGATGACCTGTGGCGGCTTCTGGATCAGGAAGACATCGAGGCCATCCACCAGAACCCGGAAGCGGAATGGCCAGTGGTCAGAACCTTCGCCAAGTCGCTCAGCGGTCACGCCAGGCCGAGCCGGGCGGCAGAGTCGGAGGGGAAGGTGATCTGTCACACCCCCGCCGGCGGAAGGATCGCCATCGAGCCTGACAGCCGGGAACACGCCGAATGGCTGCGGCGGATGAATCCGAAACCGAAAGACTGAGGTAATCACATGACCACACTGAAACTGCCCCGCCCCTATCAATCCTCCGAGAAGGCCGGGAAACTCAACGAAGCGCGGAACCCGGCCGGCGGCAAGACCAGGGAGCAACAGCAGCCAAGACGAAGGAAGAAAGACAGCCCCCTGGACCGCCTGGAGGGGCGGAAGGTAACCATCACCCTGTCCACCGGCGGCCTGGTCCAAGGCCGGATCGAAGAGGTTTCAACGTTCGAGATCCTGATGGCCGATGGCATGGTGATTCTGAAACACGCGATTGCGATGGTTATGGAGGATAAGCGATGATCCACGCGTCGATCTACGGCAGGCTTGCCAAAGACCCCCAGGAACGCACCACCGCCACCGGCAAGCCGATGACCATCGCCACCCTGGCCGTGGACGCCACCCCCAACAATAGCGATACCGAGGAAACCGTGTGGGTGTCGGTGCTGACCTTCGGCAAGCAGGCCGAAATCCTGGCCAGGCATCAGAAAGGGGAAATGATCGCCGTCACCGGCCGCCTGACGCAAAGCCGCTGGACAGGCAAGGACGGGCAGGAACGCACCGGCTTCAGCCTGGTGGCCGATGCCCTCGTATCATGCCGGACTGTGCGGCCCTCGAGGAAGGCCAAGCCGAAAGCCCAGGGATACCCGGAGGATTTCGGAAACAGCGGGCCTGAATTCGAGGATGACGAACTGCCGTTCTGAAGGAGGGTGCCTAAAAAAACATTGGAATGGCTCGTTCATCGTCGAGCTGAAGTGACACCGAGCCAGCCGTCAATAAATCCGCTAATGGCGGCATGAATGAATGGCGCAAAGATCAGGCCAAGGATGGCTTGGCCTCTGTGCTGTCCACCGATCAAAGCG
>JALSIB010000015.1 GCA_026981855.1 Methylothermaceae bacterium
CCCAAATTCCATTCGTTCTGCGGTACACTTTGGCATCGGCACAATCTCCCTGGATTTGTTTCAAAACCCCGATTTTATCGGCTCTCGGAGGTTGTGCCGACCCCTGCTTGGTGAAATATCCGGGCTAACAGTTACGGTATTCGGGATAACCGCGATCATGGCAAGGTCTCCGATTTTCTGTTTGAAAAGATTGCCGAGGGAAGCAACCTTTCCATCGTATCGGCCTACTTCACCATATTTGCTTACACGGTGCTTTCCCACACGGATCTTTCCCGTGATTCCGGAAAGGTCGATGGGAACGATCTGGCGACCCTGAACTGGGGTAATTTCGACCTGGTCGGCATTGATGAGTCGCACAATTTCCGCAACAACACCCCCTCAGCTTCAATCAGAAACCGCTTGCGCCTGGATGGCCTCTCGTCTCGGAATGATGAAATTATACGGGCCAGCCTTTCTCAAGGCATGGCGGCAAGCCGGTTGGCGAGCGCCTCGGTAATCCGGCCGGCCGCTTCTTCTTTCCCCGCTTCGAGGAGTGGCCGGGGGTCGAGCGGTCGGCCGAATTGCACCGAAAGCGGCAAAAACAACCGCGGCAGCCTTCGCCCGGGCGGCCAGGCCTCGAAGGTTCCCTTGATCACGACGGGAATCAGCGGCAAGGGATTGCGGGCCACCAGCAGGCCCAACCCGGGACGCAACGGCTGAAGACGGCCATCGGGCGAGCGCCTGCCTTCGGGAAACACCACCAGATGATTGCCTTGCCGGAGTGCCGCCAGAGTCAGGGCCAGCGATCTGGCCACTTCTTTGTCGGGATCGATCGGCAGGACGCGGGCGATACGACTGAAAAAGCGGGTCAAGGGATTGCCGAAAGCGATTCCGGTCCACCCCGCCCAACAGGTCCGTTCCAGGACTTCGATCGGCAAGACCGCCGCGAGGGTGAAGGGATCGAGAAAACTGAGATGATTGGGGGCCAGGACGAACTGACCGGGGGGCAGATTCTCCAGTCCGGACACCTCGATCCGGTAGGCACCCTGCATCAGCCAACGGTTGATCCGCGCCAGGGCGCGATGCGCGATCCGCCACAGGCCCCGGTGCGGTTGAACCCTGGCAAGATCCCAGGGGGAAAGCAGCGTTTCAGGCCGTTCCCAGGAGGCGGCCGCCTCGTTGCGGGGAGCGGTTTGCACCGCCCTGAGCAAATCACGTACCGTCTCGATCCCAACGATGGCGTCTTCGCTCAGTTCGGCGCCGGTCAGGCGCTGAACCCCCACGGAAAGTTCCAGCCAGCCCAGGGAATCCACGCCCAGATCGAGGCGCAGCGATGTGTCAGGGGTAAGATGACAATCCGGATAGCGCCGGGCCAACCACATCCACAACCGATGCAAGCGGGGGTCTTGCAACAACAAACGGTCGGCCTCGGCCATTTTCTCCAGCGGGAGAGGCCCCGCCGCGGCTGTCCGGCCGCTTTTCAAGCCGGCATAATAGCGAGGCAGCTCATGGCGGCGCAGTTTGCCGAGGCGGGTTCGCGGCAGCGGATCGCGGGTGACGGCAAAATCGACGATTCTCTGGTAACTGGGCAGGCGCAGGTTGATCTCCCTGACCGCTTCGCGAATGGCGGGGACGACCGCCTCCATGCCCGCCCGCCGGATTTCCCCGGCATCCGGCATCACCACACCCACCAGTTTCCCTTCCCATTCCAGCAAAGCGAACTCCTGGATGAAAGGATGGGCACAAAATGCCCGTTCCACCTCTTCCGGTTGGATGTTTTCCCCACCGGGGGTGACAATCAGCTCCTTCACCCGCCCGGTGATGACCAGCCAGCCCTCATCCAGACGGCCCAGATCCCCGGTACGGAACCAGCCATCGGCTGTGAACGCCTCCCGGGTCTTTTCAGGCAGATGACGGTATCCGGAAAACACCCCCGGCCCTTTCGCCAGAATCTCACCCTCCCCTGCGGCATTCGGGGCATCGATCCTGATCCCGACGCCGGGCAGCGGCCGCCCCACCGAGTCCAGCCGGGGAGAAGGCGGCAGATTCATGGCAAGCAACGGCGAGGTCTCGGTCAACCCGTAACCGACCGCCAAACGCCAGCCCAGCCCCTCCAGGCGCCATGCAAGCGCCGGATCGATGGCCGCCCCGCCGCACGCCAACAACCTGAGACCGGGCGCCAGCCTGGCATGCAACCTGCTGAAAATCCGCCTTCCCGGATAACGCCCCGTCCGCCTCCGCACCCCGATCGAAGCGGAAAGCAGCCGCTCGAACACCGCCGAGGCCAGCTTTCCACGCTCGCCGACGCGAGATTCGATCGCCGCATACAAAGCCTCATAGAGGCGTGGCACCCCCACCATCACCGTCGCTTCCGATTCCCCGAGCGCCCGCACGATCTGCGGACCGGTCAGGGCTTGCGGAAACACCACCGGAACCCCCAGAGAAAGCGGCAACAACATTCCGATGACGAACGGATAGACGTGATGCAGCGGCAACGGCAGGAGCAACCTGTCCCGGGCCTCGAGCATGCCCGTCGCGGCGACGGTATTGAGCTGGAAAGCGATGTTGGCGTGGGTCAGCGGCACGCCCTTGGGCCGTCCCGTCGTCCCCGAGGTATAGAAAAGAATGGCTTCATCTTCGCCCCGGCGCCCGGGCAGGGAGGCACGCCCGCCTTGGACCTGCATTTGCCGGAAATTCCCGGCGGCCGTGTCAAGCAGCAAGGTTTCGACGCCAAGGCCGGCAAGGCGCCCCATCTGGGCGGAAGTCGTGAACACCAGGCGGGCTTCGCTGTCCTTCAGCATGTGGGTCAGATTGTCCCCGGAGGCCTGGAGATCCATGGGCGCGATTACACACCCGGCCCTGACCGCGGCCAGGGCGGCGATCACCCAGCGAGGCGATTCGGGAGCGAACAACGCCAGAGTGGAGCCGGGCTCGAACCTCGCGGCGAGAACCGCCGCCAGGGAAAGAACCTCCGCATGCATGACATCACAATCCAGGACTTCCATGCCGTGCGGGGTGAGCGTCATGATAGCGGGCCGGCCGCGCCACACCGCCAGCCGGTCGATCAGCGGAATCAAGGTGGCGATGGGTGTCATGGCGACACCTTCTGCCCTCATTGACAGCCGCTGCTTACGATTCGATATGCAGCAAGGCCTCCTTGGGCGTCACCGCGTCGCCCTTGGCGACATAGATCTCGGTGACCTTTCCGCCGATGGGGGCCTGAACCTCGGTTTCCATTTTCATGGTCTCGACGATGAGCACCGGATCACCGGCCTGAACGGTATCCCCCTCCTTGACCAGAACCTCGACGATATTGCCGGGCATGGAAAGATTCACGTCGCCTTCGCTGGCCGCCTTGGGACGTTTGCTGCTGAGACGCTGCGGCACCGCTCCCTCGGCGCCACCGCCCAACACCACCTCGTCCAGGGTTTCGATGACGACCTCCTCGGGCACCCCGTCCACCGACAGGTAAAAGTGGCGTTCGGGCTGATTGCGGGGACCGGCGCCGGTGACGCGCACATGATACGTCTCGCCGTGTAGATGGATATTGAACTCGGTGGGGGCGGCGCGGCCGCCGCTTTCACCTTCCGGCAGCTCGACCGGTTCGGGCTGCAGGGTTCCGCCGGCCCGTTGCTCCAGAAACTGACGGCCGACATCCGGGAACAGGGCATAGATGAGCACGTCCTCTTCGGATTTGGCCAGTTCACCGATCTCATGGCGCAGGGTTTCCATTTCCGGCCGCAGCAGATCCGCCGGCCGGCATTCGATGATCTCCTCCTTGCCCACCGCCCGTTGCCGCAGGGCCGCGTTGACTTCCGCCGGCGGGCGGCCATAGCCCCCTTGCAGGTAACGTTTGACTTCGTTGGTGATGGTCTGATAGCGCTCCCCGGCCAGGATGTTGATCACCGCCTGGGTACCGACGATCTGCGAGGTCGGCGTCACCAGCGGGGGGAAGCCCAGATCCTCGCGCACCCGGGGGATTTCCTCCAGCACCTCATCGAGACGGTCCAGCGCGCCCTGCTCCTTGAGCTGATTATAGAGGTTGGAAATCATGCCGCCGGGCACCTGGTGGATGTGCACCCGGGGGTCCGGCCCGGCGTATTCCGGCTCGAAACGGGCGTATTTGCGCCGCACCTCCCAGAAATAGGCGGCGATCTCCTCCAGGGCCTCGAGATCGAAACCGGGGTCGAGTCCCAGATCGCGCAGCGCCACCACCATGCTTTCGGTGGGGGGATGGCTGGGACCGCCCGCCAGGGAGGAAATGGCGGTATCGATGTGGTCGCACCCGTTTTCGACCGCCTTGAGCTGGCACATCTCGGCCAGCCCCGAAGTGGCGTGACAATGCAGGTGCAGCGGCAGGGAGACGGCGGACTTGATCGACTTCACCAGTTCGGCGGTCACCCCGGGGGTCAGCAGACCGGCCATGTCCTTGATGGCGATACTGTCGCAGTCCATGCGCGCCAGCTCCCTGGCCTGATCCACGAATCCCTCCACCGAATGCACCGGACTGACGGTGTAGCAGAGCGTTCCCTGGGCGTGTCTGCCCGCCCGTTTGGCGGCCGCCACGGCTGTCTCGAGGTTGCGCAGGTCGTTGAGGGCGTCGAAGATCCGGAACACGTCGATGCCCCCTTCCGCGGCGCGCCTTACGAAGGCTTCCACCACGTCGTCGGCATAGTGCCGGTAGCCAAGCAAATTCTGCCCCCGCAGCAACATCTGCGTCCGGGTGTTCGGCAGCGCCTGGCGCAGCTGCCGCAACCGTTCCCAGGGATCTTCCTTGAGATAGCGCAGGCAGGCGTCGAAGGTGGCCCCGCCCCAGCACTCCAGGGACCAGTAGCCGATCCGGTCCAGCCGGGAACAGACGGGCAGCATGTCCTCGGTGCGCATGCGCGTCGCGATCAGGCATTGATGCGCATCGCGCAGTGCCAGTTCGGTGATTTGTACGTTAGCCATGTGATTCTCCTTTACAAGCCGGCATGGGCGGCGATGGCGGCCGCCAGCGCGGCGGCGATATGGGCCTTCTGGCGTTTTTCCGAGTAGCGCAGCAGCTCCGGATGCGCATCGACGAAACCGGTGTCGAAGCGCGCCTGGCGGAATTCCCCGGTATGCAGAATTCGCTGGTAATAGGGCTTGGTGGTCTTGATTCCGCTGATCTCCATGTCTTCCAGCGCCCGATGCCCGCGGGAGACGGCGTCTTCCCAGCTGAGCGCCCAGACGATCAGCTTGGCGATCATCGAGTCGTACCAGGGTGGAATGTCGTAACCGGTATAGATGGCAGTGTCGGTACGCACCCCCGGACCGCCGGGGGCGTAATAGCGGGTGATGCGTCCGAAGCTGGGGAGAAAGTCGTTACGCGGGTCTTCGGCGTTGATCCGGAACTGAATCGCGAACCCCCGGCGCTGGATCTCTTCCTGCCGATAGCGCAGCGGCAGGCCGGAAGCGATGCGGATCTGCTCCTCGACGATGTCGATGCCGGTGATGGCCTCGGTAATCGTGTGTTCCACCTGCACCCGGGTGTTCATCTCCATGAAATAGCAGTTGCCGTCCTGGTCGAACAGGAATTCCACCGTCCCCGCATTTTCGTACCCCACCGCCTTCGCCGCCTTGACCGCCAGGGCGCAGACGGTGTCGCGCTGGGCCTCCGTGAGCTGGGGCGAAGGGGCGATTTCGATGAGTTTCTGATTCCTGCGCTGAATCGAACAGTCGCGTTCGAACAGATGGATCACGTTCCCGTGGCTGTCGGCGAGAATCTGAACCTCGATGTGCCTCGGATTGACGATGCATTTCTCCATGAAGACCTCGGCGCTGCCGAAGGCCTTGGTGGCTTCCGACACCACCCGCTGATAATTCCGCCGCAGGTCGTCGGCGTCGTCGCAGCGGCGAATCCCCCGGCCGCCGCCACCGGAAGTCGCCTTGAGCATCACCGGGTAGCCGATGTCCTCCGCCAGCGCCAGCGCCTCCTCCAAGCCGGCCAGATTCCCTTCGCTCCCGGGCACCACCGGAACGCCCGCAGCCTGCATGGCCGCCCTGGCCTCGGTCTTGTCCCCCATCCGGTGGATCACCTCGGCGGCCGGGCCGATGAAGCGGATGCCCCGGGCGGCGCAGATCCGGGCGAATTCGGCGTTCTCCGAAAGGAAGCCGTAGCCCGGATGAATGGCGTCGCATCCGGTTTCGAGGGCCAGATTGAGCAGCTTGTGGGGGTTGAGATAGCCGGCCAGCGGATCCTCGCCCAGGCTGTGCGCCTCGTCGGCCTTCTTCACATGGAGGGCATGGCGGTCGGCCTCGGAATGGACCGCCACCGCCAAAACGCCCATCTCGGCGCAGGCACGGATGATGCGCACCGCGATCTCCCCGCGGTTGGCGATCAGTATTTTCTGCAACATGGTGTCTGGATCCTCGCAAGCAGGTTCGGTTACAGGCCGGCAAGCCCGGATTTTAACCCCGAACCGGTTTTTCGAAAATTCCTATTATCTTATCAGTGTTTTCGAATATTTCTGAAATTCAGAACCACCCGCCGAGACAATCGCATGACCGCCCCACTCATGAACCCGCCCGCACCGACGCCACCCGGTCGCGCAAATAGACCGGCACGGCTTCTTCCGGGGCCACCGTCCGGGCATCGTGGGCGGCCAGCCTCGCAATCTGCGCGGCCCTGGGCAACCGGTCTGGAAAAATGGCCCGCACCCCTTTCCCGAACCGCCGCCCCAAAACCTCTTCATGGGCTTTCCAGCCAGCGCCGACCCCGACCCCCCCATCGCCGAGGTCGGCGCAGAGACGCACCTTGTCCGGCGCCGCCACCTGTTCGGCACCCAGCAACCGCACCCGTCCCGAACCGGCGGTTCCAGTCCCGGCGGAAAGCCGCTGATAGACGCCCCAATAGACCTCGCCCATCCTCGCGTCCAAGGCCACCAGGGCATGGGTCGCGCCCGGTTCTTCCAGCACCTCCAGCGCCAGGGCGGCCAGGGTGGAGACGGGGATCAGCGGCAGCCCCGCTCCCAGCGCCAATCCCTGGGCCACCCCGGCGGCGATTCTGACGCCGGTGAAAGCGCCCGGACCCCGTCCGAAGGCCAGGGCATCCAGTTGCCGGATTTGCAGCCCCGATTCGGCCAACAGTTCCCCCACCATCGGCAGGATCAATTCGGTGTGACGGCGCGGGGCCACCTCGAAGCGTTCGCGCACCTCGCCCGTCAGGTAGAGGGCGGCGGAACAGGCTTCGGTGGCGGTCTCCAGAGCCAGAATCTTCATGATTTTTCCTCTCCAAAAAAACGCTCCACATCCTCTAACGCCCGGGTTTCCGGCATGGGCGGCAGGCTGTTCAGAAACACCCGGCCGTAAGACCTGGTCGTCAGCCGCGGGTCGCACAACACCAACACCCCCCGGTCGTCATGCCCCCTGATCAGTCTTCCGGCCCCCTGTTTCAAGGCGATCACCGCGGCGGGAAGCTGCCAGTGGGGAAAGGGATCGTACCCACGCTGTTTCAGACTGGCAAGACGGGCCCGGCACACGGGATCGCCGGGCGAGGCGAACGGCAACTTGTCGATGATCACGCATGACAAGGCCGACCCCTGAACGTCCACCCCCTCCCAGAAACTGGCCGTCCCGAGCAACACCGCGTTACCCAGAGCACGGAACCGCTCCAGCAACAACGCCTTGGGCGCCTCCCCCTGAACCAGGAGGGGAAAAGGCAGGTTTTCCAGCAGCCCGGCCGCTTCCCGCAGCGCCCGGTGACTGGTGAACAAAACGAAGGCCCGGCCTCTGCTGGCGCGCAACACCGGCTCCACAGAGGCGATCATGCCGGCCGTATAGTCCGCCGCGTTCGGCGGCGGCAACCCGCCCGGCAGATACAGCATGGCCTGACGCCGGTAATCGAAAGGACTGGGCCAGAGCCGGGTCACCACCTCCTCCCCGGACAACCCCAGCTGTTGCAGAAAATGATCGAAACGGTCCGCCACACTGAGGGTGGCAGAGGTGAACACCCAGGCCCTGGGGGCGGCCTTGCGATAACCGGTGAACGAGCCCGCCACTTCCAGCGGCGTGGTTTGCAGGGAGAAACGCTTCCGGGATGCGGTAAACCAGCGCACCCAGTCCCCTTCGTCCCCGTCCAGCCAGTTCGCCACCTGGCGCCCCAGCCGCCGGCAGCGCTGCCAGCACGATTCCAGCCCCTGGCTGGCGCCGGACAAGGGCTGCAGGGCGGCGGCGAACGCCTTCAGCCGCTCGTCCAGCCCCTCGAGGGCGGCCAGCACCTCCGGCAGCCCGTCCAGTTCCGCCGCGGAAGCGCGGGCAGGGGCCACCGCGAACGCCGCCTGCAGCCCTTCCAGTTGCCGGCGCAACGACAGCATCCGTTGCTGCACCGGCGGCGAAGCCAGCCCTGCCTGGCGCAATTCCACCAGGGTATCGCCGATCAGCTCATGGAGCTGACGTGAAGTCACGTTCTCCCCCAGAAAACGGGCGGCGGTTTCGGCGAACTGATGGGCCTCGTCCACGATCACCCCCGCCGTTTCCGGCAACAGCTCGCCCAGGCCATCTTCCCGCAAGGCCCAGTCGGCACACAGGAGATGATGATTGATGACCACCAGATCCGCATCCTGAGCCTGGCGCCGCGCCTTGAGCAGGAAACACTCGCCGATGAAGGGGCAGTTCTGCCCCAGACAGCTGTCCTCGGTGGAAGTCAAAAGCGGCCAGCCCCACCAGTTCTCGGCCAGCGCCGTCATCCCGGCGATGTCGCCGCTCCCGGTCTCCGACACCCAGCGCCGCACCCGCTCCAGATCCCGCCGCTCCTCCTCGCTGCGCAGCAGCTCGGCGCCCAACGCCTGCTGCAGGCGGTAATGACACAGGTAGTTGCCCCGTCCCTTGAGCCGGATGATCCGCGCGGGCCGGCCCAACGCCCGCAAAAGCAGGGGAAGATCCTTGAGATACAGTTGGTCCTGCAGATTCCGGCTGGCAGTGGAGACCAGCACCTGCTTCCCCGACAACAGAGCCGGCACCAGGTAGGCGAAGGTCTTGCCGGTTCCCGTGCCCGCCTCCGCCACCAGGACGCCCGAGCCTGCCAACGCGTCCCGTACCGCCTCCGCCATCTCCAGTTGCGACCGGCGCGGGCGATAACCGCCGATGGCGGCCGCCAGAGGCCCCGTGGCGGAAAAGACCGCCTCCACCGTCTGCGGGGAGGGTGGAAAATCGGACATGGAGGGATTCGACATCGGTTTCGGCTGAAAAAAACGCTACTCTAACACAGGCCGGACGGTGACCAGAGATCCCGCCGCATCGTATTACGCCCCGCCCCTCCGGGAGGGAACCGGTTCACACGATCACCGGGGCGGCACGCGGCGCGCATGTTTAGTACACTGTCTGCGAACAGACGCAAACCTGCTGCCGCAACACGTGGAAATCGCCATGACGCCATCTTCAGCCATGGAGTTCATTTTTCCCGCCTCCTTTTCCATCGACGCTTTCCTCCAGCGTCTGACCCGGGCATGGCCGTTTCAGGAAAAGACGGAAACGACCGGCCGACGCACCTGTTTCGACAGCTTCGACTGGCGGCTCTATGCCAGGGGATATACCCTCGGCATCGATTCGTCAGGGCGGGAAACATGGCTGATACTCAGGCAGGAAGGGGGAACCGAAACAAGGCGGCGGTTGCCCGGCCCCACCCCGCCCCGTTTCGCCTGGGATCTTCCCGAGGGCGACCTCCGCACGATTCTGTCCCCCATTCTGGAACTGCGCGCCTTGTTGCCCGTGGTCGAAATCCAATACCGTCGCTGGCACCTCAAATGGCTGAACAAGGACCGGAAAACGGTATTGCGGCTCGAGGTCGAGCAGAACCTGGCGGTCGCCGGCGATGACGGGCCCCACCCCCTGCCGGGCCGGGTACGGATTCTGCCGGTCAAGGGGTACCGGAAAGCGGAGAAGCGAATCGGACGTTTCCTCGGCAACGAACCGGAATTGAGTCCGGCAGGCGAACGGGAATGGTTGACCCGGGCACTGGCCGCACTGGGACGCCGTCCGCTGGATTATTCATCGAAATTCTCGCTGCGGCTAAAGCCCGGAATGCGGTCGGATCTGGCGGCGCGATCGATTCTGCGGCACCTGCTGGCGACGATGAAGACCAACGAGCCAGGCCTGCGGGCGGATATCGACTCGGAATTCCTGCACGATTTCCGGGTGGCGGTGCGCCGCACCCGCACCGCCCTGAGTCAGTTCAAGAAGGCCTTCCCCGCCCCCGCCGGCGAACGTTTCGGCGTGGAATTCGCCTGGCTGGGCAGGGTCACCGGCGAGGCCCGCGATCTGGACGTTTTCCTTTTGAACTTCGAACACTACAAGGCCTCCCTCCCGCCGGCCATGCGGAATGATTTGGCGCCCTTTCATGGATTTCTGCAAAAACACCGGAAACAGGCCCACGAGCGGCTGCTGCACGCGCTGGATTCGGACAGATACCGCAACCTGATGGCCGATTGGGATGCCTTCCTGAACCAGCCGCTGCCCGACCACCCGGATGCCAGCCATGCCCTGCTGCCGATCGAACGGCTGGCACGCCGCCGCATCCGGCGGGTGTACCGGGGCATACTCCGCAAGGGCCGCGCCATCACCCCGGAAAGCCCGGCCGAAGCACTCCACGACTTGCGCAAACAGTGCAAGAAGCTGCGCTATCTGCTGGAATTCTTTCAAAGCCTGTTTCCGCAGGAGCAGATCAAGGGCCTGATCCGGATTCTCAAACGACTGCAGGACAACCTGGGAGAATTTCAGGATACCGAGGTACAACAGCGCCGACTGCGGGAATTCAGCCGGGAAATGATCCGGGAAGGCGACGCGGGCGCCGATACGCTTCTGGCCATGGGGGTTCTGATCCAGAATCTGGAACACCGCCGCAACCAGGCCCGAAAAGCCTTCGCCCGGTGTTTCGCCCGGTTCGACAACCGGAAACACCGGAAGCGGTTCAAAACCTTGTTCGCAAAACCGCGGCCAGAAGAGGAGGAAAACACGTGAAGATTCTGGCTCTATACAGCATCAAGGGCGGCGTCGGGAAAACCGCGGCGGCCGTCAACCTGGCCCGCCTGGCCGCCGGCGATGGCGCCCCGACACTGCTTTGGGATATGGACCCCCAGGGCTCCACCAGCTATTACTGCCGGATCAAGCCAAAACTGAAAGGCGGCGGAAAGAAGCTGATCGGCGGACAATGCGCCTCCGGCGACCTCATCAAGGGAACCGACCACGAACGGTTGGATCTGCTGCCCGCCGATTTCTCCCTCCGCCACCTGGATCTGCTGCTCGACCGCGGCAAAAAGCCCGTGCGCCAGTTGCGGAAAGTCCTCAAACCCCTGGCGGCCGAATACCAATACGTTTTTCTCGACTGTCCGCCCAATATCTCCCTGCTGTCGGAATGCGTGATCGAAATCACCGACGCGATTCTCTCCCCCATCATTCCCACGACCCTTTCCCTGCGCACCCTGGACCAGCTGACCGGTTTCATCGCCGACCATCACCAGGGCGGCCTCGACGTGCTGCCGTTCTTTTCCATGGTGGACCGGCGCAAAAAACTGCACCGGGAAATCCTGACCACCCTGCCGGAACGTTGTCCCGGCCTTCTGCGAACCCCCATCCCCTATGCCAGCGACATCGAACGCATGGGCATCGAGCGCGCTCCGGTATGCGACTACGCCCCCCGCAGCCGCTCGGCCCGAGCCTACCGGATGCTTTGGGACGAAATCAAGGAAAGGATTTGAAGCTGTTCATCGAGAAGGGCGAGATGGACGGCGCCTTCGTGGTGGTGGACAAGAACGGCGTCCGCACCCAGATTCCGGTCGGTTCCATCGCCTGCATCATGCTCGAACCGGACGCCCGGGCCTCCCATCGGGCCGCCGCCCTGATGGTCAGGGTGGGCGAGACCGGGGTACGGCTCTATGCGCATTCCCCGCACCCGCGGGGATGAACCGGCGACATCTTTCCCCAGATCAAAACCTTCCGCAAGGAAAGCTGTCATAATTAGGGTTTACTGAATTTCTTCTCCACCAAAGAGCGCTATCCCATGAATGAAGTCAAACTGGAAGCCATCGCCAAGCAGGTTCCCTCGATCGACCCCAAGGTTGTCAAGTCCCGGGCGCTGCCCAAGGATTATCCTTACCGGGAGCGGATGAAGCGCGGTGAATACGAAGCGCTCAAGCGGGAATTGCAGATCGAGCTGCTCAAATTGCAGAACTGGGTCAAGGAAAGCGGCGAGCGCATCGTCATGGTATTCGAGGGCCGCGATGCGGCGGGCAAGGGCGGCACCATCAAGCGTTTCATGGAACACCTCAATCCCAGGAGCGCGCGGGTGGTGGCGCTGGAAAAGCCGACGGAGCGCGAACGGGGTCAATGGTACTTCCAGCGCTACATCGAACACCTGCCAACGGCGGGGGAGATGGTTTTGTTCGACCGCTCGTGGTACAACCGCGCCGGTGTCGAGCGGGTGATGGGGTTTTGTTCCGATGCCGAATATCTGGAATTCATGCGCCAGGTTCCGGATCTAGAAAGGATGCTGGTCAACAGCGGCATCCGCCTGTTCAAGTTCTGGTTCTCGGTCAGCCGGGCGGAGCAGTTCCGGCGTTTTCAGGCCAGGCGCACCGACCCGCTCAAGCAGTGGAAGCTCAGCCCCATCGATCTGGCTTCGCTGGATAAATGGGACGAATATACCAAGGCCAAGGAATCGCTGTTTTTCTATACCGATACCGCCGACGCTCCGTGGACGGTGATCAAGTCCGACGACAAGAAACGCGCCCGCATCAACTGCATGCGTTACGTCCTCCATCAGCTTCCCTACCCGAACAAGAACCACGACGTGGTCCAGACGCCCGACCCCAAACTGGTGGGCCGGCCCCAGGACATTTACGAAAAGGGCGAGCGCCCCATCAGCCTGCGCCCTCACCCCTGAAACACAAGGAGATCGCCATGAACGAATTCAGCCATGCCAGAAAGGTGGTGGATCAATTCAAACAACTGCTCAGCAGCCAGGAAGTCCAGTGCCTGGAAGACGAGCATTTCGACGAACTCGTCCTGCTGATCGAGGCCGCGATCGACGCCGCGGTGCTCGACGCCCTGGAAAAAACCGCCGACCGGATGGAACAACTGGCCAGGGAAACCCGCCATCTGGCGGAAAAGGGGTTCTGAACCTGCGCCCCCTCGCCCGCCCCCGCCCTAAAACCGCCGCAAGCCGGGCCATCGTCCGAGGCTCAGCCGCCACCACAGGCCCGCAGCCTTGGCATAGGTGGTGTAATTGATCGCCCACCAGATTCCGGCCGCACCCCACCCTTCGACGACAGCCAGGTACCAGGCGAGCGGTATGCGGAGGAGGTTGAACGGCGCCGACCACCAGAATGCGGCCCGGGTCGCCCCCCCGCCTTCCAGCACTCCGCCCGCGAGCGCCTCGAAAGCCACGAACAACTGGGAAAAGGCCAGAATCCGGGCATACTCGGTGGCCTTGGCCAACACCCCGGGATCTTCGGTGAATTGTGACGACAAGGGTGCGGCGCCGAACCAGAACACCAGCGATGCGAGCACGCCGCAACCGCAGGCCAGCCACGAGGCACGGCGGATGACCTGCCTTACCCTGTTCTCATCCCCGGCGCCCAGGGCCCGCCCCACCAGGCTGGCACTGGCGGCGGCCAACCCCCAGAAAAGGGGCCAGGTGAACCCCTCCAGCGCCGAATAGCCGATCCCCAGCGCGGCGTTGACCGCAGGCCCCAGGGGCGAGATCACCCAGGCCAACAGTCCCCAGTAGACCAGGGCATACAGCAAGGTGCCCCAGGCCACCGGCATGCCCAGGGACAAAATCCAGCGCAACACGTTGTCGGGGACCAGATCCGGCCACCGCAGATCCACGCACCTGACCAGCCACCATAGCCCCAAAATCACGGCGACCCCCCGGCTGAGGCCGGTGGCCAACGCGGCGCCACCGATACCCATCTCCCACTGATAGATGAAAAGAGGGTTGAGCGCCGCATTGAGGAGCGTCGCCAGCAGCTGCAACCCCATCACCCGGCGGGTCTTCCCCATGGCGATGAAAACCGAATCGACGAATGGCGCCAGGGTGAGGGGAAAACCGGCCACCGCCAACCAGAACAAATAGCGGGCCGCCTCCAGCCGCGCGGCGGGCGCCAGATTGAGCCAGGCGGCGATCTGCTGCGCCCAGAAACCACAGGCCACGAGCACCAGCAAGCCGATCAGGGCCGAGCCGGTCAGTCCGTTGCCGACGACCCGGCGGCGCCAGGGATCGTCCCTGGCCCCCGTCGCCCGCGCCACCAGGGGCGCCGCCCCGGCTGCGGTGATGCTGTAAAAGGCGTAGAAGGCGATGAGGACGAAGGTGCAGGCACCCACCGCGGCCTGGGCGGCGACCCCCAGCCACTGTACCGAAAACTGGTCGATCACCTTGAACGCGTTGTTGAGCAACACCGACACCGCGGCCGGCCAGGCAAGGGAAAACACTTGCCCCACCGTCACGGGAGTGCCCTGGCGGCGGTTCATTTGAACATACCCACCCTCCTTTTTGACACATTATGCCAAAAACCTTAAGGTACAAGCTTTTTCGCACGACTGAGATGGCCAAACGAAAATCGAGCTTCGAAGCGCAACTCAAGGAACTGGAAGCCATCGTCGAACGCCTGGAACGGGGTGATGTGAGCCTGGAGGCGTCCCTCAAGCTGTTCGAAAAAGGGGTGCAGTTGGCCCGATCGTGCCAAAAGTCTCTCCAGGAAGCCGAACAGAAGGTCCAGATCCTGACCCGGGGCGACGAGGACTCCATTCAACTCGAACCACTGCCAACAACCGATGACCAGCACTAATCCCGAACGTCTCAAGTCCTTCATGGAATCCTGCCGCGAACGTGTCGAACAGGCGCTGGAGCGGCGACTCCCCGCCGCCGACAAACTGCCGGCCCGGCTCCACCAGGCCATGCGTTATTCGGTCCTGGACGGGGGCAAAAGGCTTCGCCCCATTCTGACCTACGCCACCGGCCGGGCCCTGGACGTTCCTCTCGACGTCCTCGACGGTCCCGCCTGCGCGGTCGAATTCATCCATGCCTACTCGTTGATTCACGACGACCTTCCGGCCATGGACGACGACGACCTGAGGCGCGGCAAACCCACCTGTCACGTGGAATTCGACGAAGCCACCGCCATTCTGGCGGGCGACGCCCTGCAGACCCTGGCATTCGAAGTCCTGGCCACAGATCCGCAGATGAACGCCACCGCCGCGCAACGGGTGGCGATGATCGACTGCCTCGCCAAGGCATCGGGCTCCGGCGGCATGGTGGGCGGACAGGCGATCGACCTGATGTCGGTGGGGCTGCAACTGGATCTTCCGGCACTGGAGATGATGCATATCTACAAGACCGGCGCCTTGATCCGCGCCAGCGTCCGCCTGACCTCCCTGGCCTGCCCCGATCTCGACGACGAAATCGCCGCCCGCCTCGACCATTACGCCAAATGTATCGGGCTGGCTTTCCAGATCCAGGACGACATCCTCGACGAAGAGAGCGACACCGCCACCCTCGGCAAAACCCAAGGCAAGGACCGGGCGCAAAACAAACCCACCTATCCGGCGCTGCTCGGCATGAGCGGCGCCAAGCAGAAGGCCCGGGAAATGCACGAAGACGCCGTCGATTCCCTGCGGCCTCTGGGAGACAAGGCGGAGTTGCTGCGTACCCTGTCACTCTTTATTATTCAAAGGCGCAATTAGTATAATCGCTGTGGGTATGGGAAACAGCCACATATTCACAAGCATAATGCCCAAGGGCTGATTCAACGAGGAGGTACAAGAATGAGTAACGAGAACGAAAATCCAACCCCCGGTTCCGAGGAGGAAGGCAAGGAAACCCTCGAGGAAATCAAGGAAACCGTGGAAGAAGTGGTCGAAGCCGTCGAGGAAAAGGCCGAGGCCGTCAAGGAAGAGGCGGAAGCCGCCTCCAACAAGATCCTGTCGATGATCACCGGACTGAAGGAAAAGAATCCGCTGGCTTTCTATGGCGGCATCGGCGCGGTGGTACTGATATTCCTGGGGTTGCTGTTCTTCGGGGGCGACAATGTCGGCACGGCGCCGGTTCCCACCATAGAAGTCGGCAAAGTCTACACGCTGGTCAATCCCAACGTCACCGGCGGAGGGGACGTATTGCTGCTCCAGGCGCCTGGGCGCATGGGCGCGACCGACCCGGAACTGCGGGAAAAGGAACAGGTCTGCGTGGTCAAGGAACACACACCCGCCAAAGTGTTGCAGGAATCCATCGTCGCCTACGTGAAATACGTCCAGGTGGAACCTTTGGAAGGAGACTGCGCCGGCAAGAAGGGTTGGACCACGATCGTCAACCTGCAGGCAAAATAACAGCCCTGACCCTTTCATTGAACAAGGGCGCGGTTCGTCCGCGCCTTTTTCATGCCCGTGATGCCCGTGGGCTAAAGCTCCCGCAGGACGACCGCCGGACTCTTTCTCAGCACGCCACGGGTGTTCCACCAACCGAAAACCCCTGTCAGCATCCCCCCCAGCGCCGGCACGGCCCACCAAAGCCGCCAATGCGGTTGAAATTCAATCTCGAACACCCGCACATATAACAGCCACGCCAGCGATTCGGTGATCCATACCGCCAGTATTCCGGCAAACACCCCCAACAGGCCGAACTCTATCCATTGGCTGACCGTTATCACCCGCCTCCCGGCCCCCAGCGCCCGCAGCAGCGCCCCCTGGTGAATCCTGTCGTCGATGGAGTTTCTGACCGCGGCCATCAACACGGTCACGCCGGCGAAAAGCGCCAAAATCAACACATATTCCACCGCGAAGGCGGCCTGCCTGAGAATCGTTCTGAGATGGCGCAGAATCGTCTCCACTTCGATCAAGGTCGCATTCGGGAATCTCCGTATCAGATCGCCGAGACGGTTTTTGAAAGCAGCGGGCAGATAGAAACTGGTCATGTAGGTGACCGCAAAAGCCTGCAAATCCCCCGGAGCGAAAATGACATAGAAATTCGGCGTCATGGAATCCCAGTCGACACTTCGGATACTCCCCACCCTGGCCGTAACCGACCGCCCCTCGATTGAAAACCCCAGCAGATCTCCGACTTCGATTCCCAGGCTTTCGGCCACCTTCCGCTCCACCGACACCTGGGGCATGGCGCTTTCGGGCCGCCACCAGGCGCCGGATACCAAGCGGTTACCCTTGGGAAGCGCCTCGCTCCAGGTAAGGCTGAGATCCCGGTTGATGGCATTTTCCCCCTGACTGCCGGGTTCGGCCAGCACGTGAGGATCAACGCCGTTCACCGCCACCAGACGCCCCCGCACCACGGGATAGAAGGCGCTGGCGACGGCACCCAGATCTTCCGTCAGATAGGACCGAAACGCGCCAAGCTCCTGGGGAAAGACGTTGATCACGAAATAATTGGGGGCCTTCGGCGGCAGCTGGCGGCGCCAGGACTCCACCAGATCCCCCTGAACCAGGGTTCCCAGGGACATCGCGGCCAGGGTCACGGCAAAGGCCAGAATCTGCCCGAGCGCGGCGCCGCGATGATGGATCAGGTTCCACAAACCCAAACGCCAGACCAATCCCGCTTTCCGCAACAAGCCACGGGAAAGCCAGAGGATACCGAGGATCAGGCAGGCCATGAGCGACAATGCCGCCCCGCCTCCACCCAGCACCAGCAGAGTGAGCTCCATGTCGGCGGTAAAATGCCACACCAATGCCGCCACCGACACCATCGCAAGCCCATACACCAACCAAACGCCGACGGGCAGAGGCAAGGCTTCACGCCGCAATACCCGCAAAGGGGGAACGCGGCCCAGCCGCAACAAGGGCGGCAGGGCGAAGCCAATCAGCAACAAGAGACACGTCAGGGGAGCTGCCACGAAAGAAAGCGGTTCCGGACCGGCCAGCCGCTTCGGCAGCACAGGACGCATCCACCACACCAAGCCCTCCTCCACGCCCCAGCCCAGCACCAGGCCGGCGGCGCCCGCCACCACGCCGAGAATGAGAAACTGGCTGCCAAACAGCCTCAGGATGCGTTCTTGTCCCGCCCCCAGACATTTCAGCATGGCCACCCCGTCAAAATGACGCTCGGTGTAGCGGCGGCTCGCCATGGCCACCGCCACCCCGGAGATCAGGACCACGATCACACCGGCAAGACCGAGATAGCGCCGGGCCCTGGTCAAGGCGCGGCCGATCTCCGGACGGTTCTCGTAAATATCCAGAATCTTCTGGCCCGTTTCCAGCCGGGGTTCGAGCCAGGCCTTGAAGCGCCTCACGTCCTTTTCCCCACCGGCGGCCAAAAGATAATAATGGGCCCGGCTTCCAGGCCCCAGAATACCGGTGGCGGCGAGATCCTCGACCCGCATCAGAACCCGCGGCGACATGCTGTAAAAGCCTCCCCGCACATCCGGTTCATAGGTCAGGATCCTTTCAATCGTCAAGGCGGCACGGCCCAGCTGGAGTTTTTCCCCGATTTGCAGCTGTAAATCGCTCAGCACCCGCGGCCCCACCCACACCCAGCCCGGTCCGGGCGGATACCCGACCGCCGTTTCCCGTCCCGGATAAGCGGTGGCCGTCTTGAGCGCACCCCGGAGGGGATAGGTTCCACCGACCGCCTTGACGCCCACCAACAGCAATCTTTCGTCTTCCACCAGCACGGTGGCGAATTCGACCGTCCGGCCCGTTTCAAGACGCATCGCCCGCGCCCGCTCGAACCATTCCCGCGGCAGCGGCGCATGGGCACTCACCACCAGATCCGCGGCGAGAAAATCCGCCGCCTGGGTCACCAGCGTGCGTGACAGCCGGTTGGTGACCAGAACGATCGCGGTCATGCTGGTCACCGCGATCACCAGGGCCAGCACCAGGATCCCCAGTTCTCCCGCCCGCCAGTCGCGCCCCAGCAGCCGCCAGGCCAGACAGATATCCTTCATCGCTCCGCCACCACGCTTCCGCCTTCGAGCACGATGGTGCGCCGACAGTGACGCGCCAGGGCCTCGTCGTGGGTCACCAACACCAAAGTGGTGGCATGGAGGCGGTTCAGCTCGAACAACAATTCGATGACCTGATGGCCGGTTTTCCGGTCCAGATTGCCGGTGGGCTCGTCGGCGAACAGAATACGCGGCTCGGTCACGAAGGCGCGGGCGAGCGCCACCCGTTGCTGCTCGCCTCCCGACAATTGCCGGGGATAGTGTTTGAGCCGCCGCGACAATCCGACCCGGCCCAGCATGTCCCCGGCCATTTCCCGGGCCCGCCGTTCCCCTTTCAATTCCAACGGCAACATGACATTTTCCAGAGCGGTGAGACTGGGAAGCAATTGAAACGACTGGAAAACGAAACCCACCAGGCGGCCGCGAAGCGCCGCCCGCCCATCCTCATCCAGCCCGTTCAGGGGGTGTCCGGCGAGGGTCACCTGCCCCGATGTCGGAAGATCCAGGCCGGCCAGCAGGCTCAGCAAGGTGGATTTTCCCGACCCCGACACCCCGACCACGGCGACACTTTCACCCGTTTCTATGGTCAAATTGACATCGGTCAGGATATCCAGCCGGCTGTCGCCAAGCATTACCGATTTATTCACCTGCCTGGCAACGATCATGGCAGGCATGGTAACCACCAGAGCAAAGATTTCAGCGAGGATCTTGAAAACATGATGAGAGTCTGTCTTTTGGTCATTTGGATGCTGTTCCCCTGGCCTGTCCTGCCGGACACCGTTCTGGTGCTCGGCGACAGTCTCAGCGCGGCGCATGGTATCGCGGTGGAACAGGGATGGGTCTCATTGCTGGCGCAACAACTGAAAAAAGAACACAAAGCGGTCGCCCTTGTCAACGCCAGCATCAGCGGCGAGACCAGCGCCGGCGGGCTGAGCCGCCTGCCCCGGCTCCTGAGCGACCATCGGCCGGACATCGTCATTCTGGAACTGGGCGGCAATGATGGCTTGCGGGGGATTCCCCCTTCCCGGATGGAGCGGAATCTGGCCTCGATAATAGAGCAGGCTCTGGCGGCAAACGCCAAAGTCCTGCTGCTCGGGATGAAAATCCCCGGCAACTACGGCCCCCGCTTCTCCCAACTGTTCGAAGAGGCGTATCGACGCCTGGCCCAACGCTACCCAATCGCCTTCATCCCGTTTTTCCTCGACGGAGTGGCACTGGACAGCCGCCTGATGCAGCAAGACGGCATCCACCCCAATCTTCAGGCGCAGCCAATCCTGGCCCGGCGGGTGAAAGAAGCTTTGGCGGGCATGCTCGACCCATCGTGATCCGACTTCCGTCCCGGTCTGGTAGAATGCAACCACGAATTCACGGACACGGAAAGATCAAAGAAAAATGACCGTACCGCCCACCCTTTGCGACAGTGACCAGAGCGTAGTGGTCGTGGTCGACATTCAGCCCCGCCTCGCTGAAGTCATGCCGGAACAGGAGCGCGAACGAATGTTCGACACCACTATCCTGTTGCTGCAGGCGGCCGACACACTCGAGATTCCGGTGCTCGCCACCGAACAATACCCCTCGGGACTCGGATCCACCTGCGAGGAGATCGCCGCCTCCCTGCCAGACCGGGCCATCACTTTCCCCAAAACCGGTTTCGCCTGCACCCGGGCCGAGGGGTTCTGTGACGCCTTGGCCGCGAGCGGGAGATCACAGGTTCTGCTGACAGGGCAGGAAGCACATGTATGCGTGCTGCAAACGGCCTTCGCATTGCAAGCGCAAGGCAAACAGGTTTTCGTGGTCGAGGACGCCGTCTGTTCGAGAAAACCGGAACACAAAATCTATGCCCTGGAAAGGATGCGGCAGGCGGGAATCGTCGTGCTTTCCGGTGAATCCGTCTTGTTCGAATGGCTGCGCGATGCCGCCCATCCGAATTTCCGTCAACTGGCCCGATTGATACGCTGAAATCATGAATCCGGAAACTTTGATAGCCAAGCTTCGCAGCGGCGAAGCGGTGGATTTCGCCACCGTCATGGAAGTCATCGAAGCCCACTACGAATACACCCCGACAGCCTTCGCCAATGGACTGCGGGAACGCCGGTTCGTGAACCAGGCCGGGGAAAACGAAGGCTCATGCAAAATCTTTGCCTTTGCCCGTTTGCACCGCCTTTCCGAACCAGAAACGCTGGCCTTGTTCGGGCAACACTATGACCATGTGTTGTCCCACCCCGAGGGCAGCGATCACCGGAACATCCGGACTTTCGCCCGGGATGGCTGGGCCGGAATCGAATTTTTCGGAGGTTCCCCTCTCAGGGCGCGGCACTGACCCGGTTCCGGCCCGCACGTTTGGAATGATACAAGGCGCTGTCGGCCGCCTCGATCAACTGGTGGGTGAAAGACTCCGGCGCTGGAATCACCGAGGCGACGCCTTCGCTGATCGTGACATGGCCGTAAGGGGATTCGGGATGATGGATTCGCAAATCGGCCACCCGGACGCGCAGATTCTCCGCCACCGCCAACACGCCCTCCATGTCGGTCTCGGGCAACACGACGGCGAACTCCTCCCCGCCGTATCTGGCCACCAGATCATGGGAACGATGCACCACCAAGGCGAAGGTGGCGGCGATCTGACGCAGGCATTCGTCCCCGGCCTGGTGGCCGAAGCGATCGTTGTACTTCTTGAAATAATCGATATCGATCATGATCAGGGCAATCGGGGTCTGGTTGCGCTGGGCACGTTTGAACTCCCTTTCCAGGAATTCATCGAAATAGCGGCGGTTATGCAAACCGGTCAGGGAATCGTGAAACGACAGCTGGCGAAGCCGCTCGTTGGCTTTCTTGAGTTGCTCTGCCACCTTTTCCA
This sequence comes from Methylothermaceae bacterium, assembly GCA_026981855.1. Taxonomy (GTDB): domain Bacteria; phylum Pseudomonadota; class Gammaproteobacteria; order Methylococcales; family Methylothermaceae; genus Methylohalobius. The sequence continues at coordinate 21,733 of JALSIB010000015.1, forward strand.
ATTCGATCGCCTGCCGCTTTCTGGACTCTATTTCCTTTTTGAGCTGCAAGGCCGAGCGAATCCTGGCCAGCATTTCCATTCCCTTGAAAGGCTTTTCTATGTAATCCACGGCGCCGGCGTCGAACGCCTGCTGAAGGTGCATTTCATCGTCGCTGCCCGTCATCATGATCACGGGAATGTCACGGGTCCGGGGGTCGGACTTGATTTTTTGGCAGACATCGAGACCGGAGATATCCGGCAGCAAGACATCGAGCAGAACCAGGTCGATCTCCCCTTCGCCCGTCCGCCCGTCGGCGCCGAGCATCCTGAAGGCATCCCCGGCATTGGCAGCGACCAATGTCCGGTACCCTTCCGTGCGAAGCCTCAAACTGACCAGTCTGCCAAGATCCGGATCATCATCCACAATCAAAATGGCCATCGTCCTCTCCAGATGTCGTTTCCGACTATAAGCATCGGCTTGATACCCATTCCCTTGAAGACGCCCGCAGGCGGAATTCGTTCAGAAACAGGGCGCATTTTTCCCGTAAAATGAGACCTTCTTCGCATCAGGGACATCTCACCGGGATCTGCCGGGTCAAAACGATCTCCCCGGGCTTCACCCGCGCCCGCCATGCCAAAGCCTCGACCCCCGACCGTACAGCCTCTCGCAACAACCTTCCATATTCAGGATCTATCGCGTCAGCGGGCATCATGACCTCGGCGTCATGACGCTGAACACAGAAAAAGATGACGGCGCGACCGCCCTCCCTGGCCACCGCCATCAGCTCCCGCAGATGTTTCTGCCCTCTCGAGCTGACCGCATCGGGAAACCTAGCGATTCCATCCTCCACCAGAGTGACGTTTTTCACTTCCACATAACAGCCCGGGCGTCCCTCCGCTTCCAGCAACAGATCGATGCGGCTCCGCTCAAGACCATAACGCACTTCACCGCGGATCTTTTCATACCCCTGCAAGGGCCCGATCCTCCCCGATTCGATGCTTTCCCTGACCAAGGAATTGCTCAATCCGGTATGGATCCCCACCACCACGCCCGGCCCGGGCGCGACCAACTCCCACGAGTACCGGTACTTGCGGCTGTCATCGCGGGTATCCCGGAGCCATACGGGCATTCCCGGCTCGGCACATCCTTTCAAAGAGCCGGTATTGGGGGTGTGCGCGGTCACCAAAGCACCCCCGTCAAGCTCGACGTCCACCAGAAAACGCTTGTAGCGCCGGATCAATCGCCCCTGGAGCCATGGCCCTGGCAACCTCATCGAACGAACCGGCCGTCGCCTGCAAGACCCAATATAGACACCTCCTGCTCCGCTGCATGGGTAAGAGTGGTTTTCAGTGTTATTCTATCCACAAACAGGATGTCGAATAGGGCCATGAGAAAATTTTTATCCTCATTATGCATTCTTTGCCTGCCGGCCGCGGTTTCCCATGCCGATACGTTCACCCTTCCACCCGCCGACGTGGAACTGGTGGGCACTTTGACCACGACCCGGGTACAGAAAGGTGAAACGTTGCTGGATATCGCCCAGCGCTCCGATATCGGCCAGAACGAAATCAAACTCGCCAATCCCGGGCTGAACCGCTGGTCCCCACCCGAAGGCGCGGAGGTTTTGTTGCCCAAGCGCTTCATTCTTCCCGACGCCCCCTACCACGGCATCGTGCTCAACATCCCGGAAATGCGCCTGTATTACTTCCCCCCGCGGCGCAAAGGGGAAGCGCCCAAGGTGGTGACCCATCCCGTCAGCATCGGCCGCATGGACTGGTCGACGCCGATCGGTACGACCCGCATCGTCGCCAAGGTCAAGGATCCCGAATGGCGCCCTCCCGAATCCATCAAGAAGGAGCACGCAGAAGAAGGAGAGATACTGCCGGATGTCGTGCCCCCCGGCCCCGACAACCCACTCGGCAGGTATGCCATGCGGCTCGGCATCCCCGGCTACCTGATTCACAGCACCAACAAACCCCTGGGGATCGGCATGCGTGTCACCCACGGCTGTGTGCGCATGTATCCGGAAGACATCGAACGCCTGTTCCCGGAAGTGAAGGTGGGAACGCCCGTGACGTTGGTCAACCAACCCATCAAAGCGGGCTGGTTCGCGGACGATCTATACATTGAAGTACACCCCCCTCTGGAAGAGGAAATGCACTCCTATGAAAAGCTGCTCGAACAGGCCCTGACCCTGATCGAACGCAAAACCCAGGGCAGGCCGGTTTCGATCAATGGCCGCGCCTTGAGAGAAGCCCTGCAGAAACAACAGGGGATCCCGGTCAAAATTTCCTCTTCCCCGGCGCCGGCCATCACCATTTTGGCCGAGGGAAAACAAACGGGCCCCGAAAAACGGGGCCCGTGATGAAATTCAACGTGGTTGCCACCTGTGATTATTTCATCATGGACTTATGGAACATCTTGTCCATGTGAGCTTCACATGCATGAGCGCATTTGTGCGCAGCCTGCTGGGCGGAAGCCGCCGTCGATTCGGCATTCTGGGCAGCGGCCAAGGCGTTATTGGCGGTTTGTTCGACTTCCAGGATTTTCTTGCTTTGCATCTGAACCAGTTTGTCCAGTTCCTGAAGACGCAAGTGATCGGCCTCCACCATTTCCCGATCGACCGCACAACCTGAAAGCATACCCAGGGCAACGGCGACAGAAGCGACTTTTGCAGAATTTTTGAACATGACAATCCCCCTTCTTGTTTGTTGGAAATTCTTACATACGAAATCATCACACAAACATAATACTCAAGTCAAAAAACCTCTGGCGTCTCCCCATTTTTTCACCTGATTCCCGCCAACAAGCCACCGGATTCGTTGAAAAGGTCGTCAATGGGAGGGTCAGTGATGCCAGGAGCGGGGTGTCGCCGCCACCAGTGGTAAAAGATG
>JALSIB010000016.1 GCA_026981855.1 Methylothermaceae bacterium
TCAATGGGTTATTGCTATACACATTTTACCCGATCAGGAACCCCGATCCTCTCGTTTTGAACCCCTTTTTATCCGTATATCAATGCCTTGCGCTGACCGCTTGGGAAAATTGGGGAGACACTAGGAATCTATTGCTCCTTTCAGGTTACACCATCCAGACAAACGAGAACCCCGTCCAATGCGGCGGGCATGGATAAAGAGACACTCACGGCAGCACATCGGGCCGGAACAAAGGTTGCCCGTCGACTTTGAACCCGCCGATCAGCTTCTGCCCCACCGGACCTGTGAGGAAAGCCGCGTAACGCATCGCCGCGTCGTAATCGACATTGGGACAGCGCGCCGGACTGACGGCCATGACATGGTAAGGATTGTGCAGCGCCGGATCACCTTCGAACACCACCGCCAGGTCAAGCTTGGCCCGCATCGCCAGCCAGGTTCCCCGGTCGCTGAGGACATAGGCCTGCTTGTTGTCGGCGAACTGCAATGCCGCTCCCATGCCCTGCCCCACGGCGTTGTACCACTTGCCTTCAGGTTCGATGGCGGCATCCTTCCACAACCGCATCTCCTTTTTGTGGGTGCCGGAATCGTCGCCCCGGGAAACGAAACCCGCCCGGGCGCGGGCGATTCTCCGTAGCGCATCGGCGGCGTTTCGGGCCTGCCTGACCCCTGCGGGATCGTTTGCAGGGCCGAGAATGACGAAATCGTTGTGCATCACCGCCAGCCGGTTGATGCCGTGGCCGGCTTCGACATAGGCCTTTTCCGCCGCCGGGGCATGAACCAACACCACGTCCACGTCGCAATTTTGCCCTAGACGCAGGGCCTTTCCGGTACCGACGGCGATCACATCCACGAGGATACCGGTCTTCCCGGTGAAGACCGGATTGACCACCGCCAGCAAACCGGAGTTGTCGGTGCTGGTCGTGGTCGCCAGACGCAGGCGCTCACCGGCCACGGCAGCATCGAGGATCCAAAGCAAGGAAACCAGCAACAACATGCGATCCCGCGTATTCATGAAAAGCCTCCTTAGAAACTGAGGGTGGTTTGAGTATAAAAGTAATTGACGTCACCCTGGTTGCGGGGCGCGCCAGGCGCCTGACGGGCAAATTCACCCTTGAACAGGCGCGCCCATCCCGCTTCCAGGAACAGACGGTCTGGTATCGCCCGCCACCGGGCACGTACCTCGATCTGATGCCCCAGGAAATCACCGGATCGCCCGCCGGAGTCCTGCAACTTGGCGCCAGTCCAGGCATCGCGCTTCTCGGCAAGCCAGAAGGCCCGGTAGGCAAAAAAGCCGCTCACCCTCCGGGCCGGTTTGAGCTGCACCCGAAAACCAGGCGTATTCAGGTTGGCGCGGGCGAACGCCCCCCAAATACTGGTGGGACCGAACTCGAAACGGCGGGCGCCGTAAAGCGTGTCGAAACGCCCATTCCGGCCATCGTCAGGGTTCTTGTCTCCACTGGCATAATCGTACTGGAGGAGCAAACGGGGCCGCCACCGCATGGCGAAAGTGTATCCGACCCCCACATGCCCGAAGTAAGCGAAATGATCCAAACGGCTGCCGCCTGCGCTGGTCAGCCTGGAATTTCCAACCTGGAGAGCGGCTTCGAATTCGAAGTCCAGCCGCCCGGTTTGCGGCTTTCGGAACCAACGAAATCCCGGTGTCCATAATTTTCGATTACGGGTGGGAATGCCATCACTGTCTTCCTCGTGCAAATAATACGCGTACAGTTCGCCCTGCGACTGCAGGGGCAAGCGCTCCACCCCCACGAAAGTGCCGGTAAAAAAAGTGCCCCAATGCTCGCGGTCGAATTCGGTCTGCCCCTTGCGCAAGGCCGCCTTGTCACCGGGAAGGCGCGCCACCGGAAACACGAAGAAACTCCGCCAGCGCCAGCCCCCGGGCCGCTGCAACCGGAAATCGATGCCGTTGAAACCATTGATGGTATTGCGGTAACGGTTACGGGCGATGAGGCGCCGGCTGCCGAAGTTCATGGTCTGGCGCCCACCCTTGATATAAACGTTCATGCCGGACCCGAAGATATCCTCTTTCTCCCAGGCGAGATAGGCTTGAAGCAATTCCGCCTGGTTGACCAGCGTCGTGTTGACGGGCGTGCCCGGACTGTCGAGGGCAATCCGGGAATCCTCGAATTCCCCTCCCAGGCGGAATCCCCCGTACCGGGCCTCGGCGAATACCAAGGTGCGGAAAGCGAGCACCTGGTCATTGCCGTGCCCCCCCTTACGAAACGCGTTGTCCATGGCCTCATAACGGGTCCGGTGATTGATGGAAAAAACCATCCATGACGGCATCCCCGTCGCCTCATGTAAAGAAGGAAAGCTCACGCTTTCCCCGTCAGCCGCGAACGCCACCGCGGACAGAAACAAGCCGGAAAGAAGTACAATCACTCTCATATATGAATTAATATTCTTATTTATTCTGGATTCTTATATTATATTGGATGACATACTCCAATAAAATATGAAATCCCATTCCTATGAAAATGAAGTTACTGCCATTATGGCGCTGCGACCAAGAGGATTGCGCGATCACCCTGGAGCCGAACGTCTTGACCCTGTTGACCGCGATCGGGCGGGGATTGTCTTTGCAAACGGCCGCACAGGAAGCCGGGATTTCCTACCGGCACGCCTGGGGGCTGCTGGGCCGGTGGGGTGAGATCTTCGGTCACCCTCTGGTCACCATGCGCCGCGGCAGGAAAACCAGCCTGACCCCTCTGGGCGAGGCTCTGGTCCACGGCGACCACATCATCCGGGAACGCCTCGCTCCCGTCCTGGAGGAAGCGGAAATCGAACTGGAACATCGCTTGCGAACAGTCCTTGCCGCCAAAGGCTGCGAACTCAGGCTGTGCGCCAGCCACGACCTCGCACTGGGAAATCTGCGCGCATTGCTGTCGCAGCGGGGATTGCGCCTGACGGTACGTTTCTGCGGCAGCCTGGAAGCCTTGCGGCGCCTCAAAGCGGGGGAATGCGATATCGCAGGATTCCACTTTCCGGAAGGCGAGTGGGGACGATCATTGGCCAGACGATACAGGAACCTTCTGGCGGGAGAAACCCGGCTCCTGCTGGTGGTTCGCCGCCGCCAGGGGCTGATGACCGCGGCGGGAAACCCGAAACGAATTCGCGATCTTTCCGATCTGGCCCGCCCGGGCGTACGCTTCATCAACCGGCAGGCCGGATCGGGAACCCGCCTGGCATTCGACGCCCTGCTCGGCCAAGCCGGGTGCAACCCGGAAACCATCGAGGGTTATGAAGACGAAGAGCACACCCATTCGGCTGTGGCGGCGCTCATAGCCAGTGGCGCCGCAGACGCGGGTTTGGGACTGGAAGCGGCGGCCCGCCGCTTCCGGCTGAACTTCATCCCCCTCTACTGGGAACGCTACCATATCGCGCTGCCGCAGCAGGAATTGAACGGGAAAAAAATGGAAACTCTACGCTCGACCCTGAAGAGCAAGGCGTTCCGGGAACAGATCACCGCCTTGACAGGTTACGATGCACGCAATGCCGGCTCTATTATGCCGGCGGCCATCCCTTCTTAACCGGCAGACACCGGCCAAACGGCGCCGGTTCCGCCCTCCCGCAGCGCAATCGTATGGCCGCGGCGCTCCCGTTCAAACCCGATTTTGCACGGCCTTGAAGCCCCTCTCCCAAAGGGAGAGGGGGAAATCGGTTCGTGCGATTGCCCTGCGCCTTCCCGGGGCGGCGCCCATCCACGCCCCCGTCATGACTCGCCAACCTCCGGCCCGAGGATGTAATCCAGCCACTTTCCGGAGAGCTTCTCCTGCACCGTGTTCTGGCGTAATCTCGCGTGCAGGTGATCGAAATCGACCCGGTCCAGCGCCTGATCCTGGTTGTAGCAGGAATAGACGAAGTACTCCCCGCCGCTTTCGGGATCGACATGACGGCACAGGCACTGACCGCAGACCCCCTTGAGCATGCACTGCATCGGTGAATTGATCGATCCGATGGCGGTATGCTGTTTTTTCATGTAAGGCGCGAGCACCCCGTAACGGGCCTCCTTGACCGCCTTCATCATCCGGTCGGAGCCGATCACGATCAGGTAATCCACATCGTCCATATGGATCGGGGTCGCCCCCAGACCGCCTTCGGCATAGGCCACCATGGCCTGGACGATGTTGCCGACGAAGGTCTTGTCCTGGGGGCGGGTCGGCTGAATGGGATCGTTGCCGGGCAGATCGTCCACCGACCAGACGATGACATCCGACGCCTCCTCGATTTCCTTGACCTTGAACACATCGGAGGATTTGCGGTATCCGGCGAAATAGAGCACCTGATTGCCCGCCGCCCGCAGCGCCTTGCCGATGGAGAACAAGACCGCATTACCGAGACCACCCCCGACCAGGAGCACCGTCCGGCCGGAGGGGATCTCCGTGGGCGCGCCCGTCACGCCCATCACCACCAGCGGGTCGCCGGGTTTCCACAGGGCGCAGAGTTTCGATGAGGTTCCCATTTCCAGCACGATGAGGGAAACCACCCCCCGCGCCTTGTCCACCCACGCCCCGGTCAGAGCCAGTCCCTCCGAAGCCAGGCGGGTGCCGTGACGGGTCGGGGCGTGAACCTCGAAATTCTGGATCCGGTAGAACTGTCCCGGGGCGAAGTGTTTGGCCGCCATGGGCGCCTTCACCACCACCTCCACGATGTTCGAGGTCAGACGGATCACCTCGACGATCCGCGCCTGGAGCAAATGATCGAGCCCGGAGCGGAACGAGCGCCACGCCTGATCGCGCGCTTGCTGACTCCTCCCGTCACCCGCCAGTTCCTTCTCGAACAGGCGCACGATGTGGGGATAGCTGTCCTTGGCCGACGCCATGGCCCGCACCACATTCCCCGCATACACGGGGTTGTTGTCCCCATAGAAGGTGATGAACTTGCCGCCCCGCCGATACGATGTGAACGGCGCCGGCGGGTTCACTTTGGGCGCCGGCCATTTTTCTTCCACCGGCTTCAACTCCGGCACGTCGTCGATCCATTCGGGCACGAAGGCTTTGTAGAACTTGCCCTGCATTTCGAAAGTGCCGGGATGCTCCTCTTCGTAGAGGGTGTTGGGGGAAGTGCCGGCCGCCACCATCAGACTCCGCAGCGGCACTTCGATCACTTGGTCGCTGGCCCGCCATTTGCCCTCTTCCTCGATCATCCGCTGGAACCTGACCGCTTTCAGGTGCCCGTAGGAATCCTCCACCGCCTCCAGCGGACTCATGCCTTCCGCCAGCCGGATTCCCTCTTCGAGCGCTTCGCGGATCTCCTCGTGATTCTCCCGGTAGGAAGGGGCGTTGCGCATTCCGCGGCGATAGAACACCGTCACCCCGCCCCACTGGTTGAGCAGCGGCAGAAAATCTGGGGTTTCCCCGGCGGACTCGGCCCGCCGCCGCGCCTCCCGCACCGCCCGGCCATGGGCCAGAAACTCGTCCAGGATCTCCAGCTCTTCTTCGTCATAGCCTTCCCGCACCCGGTCTTCGCCGAACACCCCCGACAAAGTCTCGTAACGGTGCAGAATCTTCTCCACCTGCAACGGATAATAGGCGAGCAACTCGGTGGCGGTGTCGATGGCGGTCAACCCCCCCCCGATGACGCCGGCGGGCAGGCGCACCTGGAGATTGGCCAGCGAAGACCGTTTGGCGGCGCCGGACAATTGCAGCGCCATCAGGAAATCCGAAGCCTTGCGAATGCCACGGATGAGGTTGTTCTTGAGGGGGATGATGGTGGGCTTCCCGGCTCCGGCGGCGACGGCGATGTGATCGAAACCCAGATCCCAGGCTTCGTTGATGGTCAGGGTGCCACCGAAGCGCACCCCGCCGTAGCAGGCGAAATTGTGGCGCCGCGCCAGGGTAAGGTAGATCACCTTGAGGAAATTCTTGTCCCAACGCACCGTGATGCCGTATTCGGCCACGCCGCCGAACCCCAGCATGATCCGGTCGCCCAGTTCCTCGTAGAGCTCCCTGAAATCCCGGATCGGCCGCGGAGGGGTGTCGAGATCGCCCACCAGTTCCGCAGGCAGCGGCTCGATCTTGAGCCCGTCGATGCCCACGACACCGAACCCTTCGTTGGCGAGATAGTGGGCCAGGGTGTAACCTGCAGGCCCCATCCCCACCACCAGCACGTTTTTGCCGTTATAAGGCAGCATATAAGGGCGTTTGACATTGAGAGGATTCCAGCGGGTCAACAGGCTGTAGATCTCGAAACCGTAAGGCAGATCGAACACGTCGGTGAGCACATTGGTTTCGATTTCCGGTATGTTGACCGGCTCTGTCTTCTGGTAGATGCAGCCTTTCATGCACTCGTTGCAGATCCGGTGCCCGGTGCCCGGACACATGGGGTTGTCCACCATGATCAGGGCCAGTGCCCCGATGTCGTCCCCCTGGCGCTTGACCCAGTGCATTTCGGAGATCTTTTCTTCCAAGGGGCAGCCGGTCACCGGATTGCCGAAGGGACCGGTCTTGTACCCGCCCTTCTTCTTGTCGCGCATGCCTTTGGAGCAGGAATCGGTGTCGCGTTCGTGGCAATAGATGCAATGATCGACCTCGTAGAGCACCGGCCGGAGCTCGCGATAGCGATTGTCGGTCAAATTGAAGCCGTCACGGCGACGGTGATGGCCTTCGGGGGTCACCCAGGACTTCACACCATCGCGCTCGACCACATCGTGGGCGACCAGATTGTCGAAATCGGTTCTGGCCGGAGTCTTGAAACTGACCCACCCGGCAACCTGCCGTTGCAAAGCGGGGTGGCGCGTTGCCGCATAGGTCCAGCGCAGCACGCAATCGTACAGCGATTCTGCCAGCCGTTCTCCCGGCATGGCCAGATCGGCGGCGAAGCCCTCGGCCGCCCGGGGATGCTGTTCCAGTTTTTGCCGCAGCTGCGCCAGCTGTTCGTCCAGCGGGGAAAGATCTCCCGTTTCCGCCAGCTTGCGCGTTTCCTCCGCCAACCTTTGCAGATCGGTGGCCACCCGGGCCACCGCCTTCTCCCGATCCGTCCCGTCACCGGCCAGGGCATCGATCAAGGCCTGAAAACGATTGTCCAGGAGATCGAAATCCCAGCTCTCGGGCTTTTCCCGTTTGAATCGTTTGACCGCCTCCTTGCCCACGATACGGTCGCGGTAGTGGAAAACAGTTTCCATCTCTTCGCGTATCCGCGCCATCTGGTCCTTGCGAGGCGCTTCGACACGAAACAAACGGGCCAGGAAATCCCCCAGATATGGCGCCATTCTCACCAGCAACCCGGATATCTTCTCCGGCGCCATGCCCTCCCCCTGACAGGCGCGGTATTCTGCGAATTCCTGTAACAGATGGGGATCTTGCCGCTCCACATGCTGGTCGAAGGCCGCGGCCAGATCCTTGAGACGGTGCGGATTGTACAGATCCTGATAGGTGAATCCGTCGATACCCAAAAGCCAGCTTGCGTGTTCTGCCATCTCTCTCCTTCCCATAGATCTGGCGGTTTTGACAAACCGCCGCCGATAAATCATGCCATTATAACGCCGGCAGACGGTTTTTCTCTGGAAAGGCGCCGGGAAACAGTCTGTTCTTCGTCAAAACGAACCCTCATTCGGGCCAATATGGCAGAGCGAGGTTGAGGCGGGCGGGATCACTCGACGAATCGCGACATGTCCACCACGTATCGTTTCGCCCCCCAATCCCCCGGCTTGTCCTCGAACACGCCGGCCAGAGGGGTTCCACACTGGTTGCATTTTCCCTCCGGCGTGAGGTTCCAGTCGGTCAACACGTACCAGTCACGGCCGATGAGAAGTTGTCCGCATTGATGACAGCGGGTACTGTCGCCTTCAGGATTATGGACATTGCCGGTATAGACATGACGCAAGCCATTTTCCATGGCGATCTTGCGCGCCCGGATCAAAGTGGAAAGGGGTGTCGGGGAATGGTCCATCATCTTCCAGTCGGGATGAAACGCGGTGAAATGGTGGGGAACATCGGGACCCAGCTTTTCGACCACCCAGCGGGTCATCCGGTCGATTTCCTTGTCCGAGTCGTTTTCCCCGGGAATCAACAGCGTGGTCAGCTCCAACCAACAGTCGGTCTGGTGCTTGATGTATTCGAGTGTCTCGAGCACAGGCTGCAGATGACCGCCACAAATCTTGCGATAGAAATCCTCGGTAAAGGCTTTCAAATCCACATTGGCGGCATCCATGTAACGGTAGAATTCCTGACGCGGTTCAGGCGTGACATAACCGGCGGTCACTGCGACGGACTTGATCCCGGCCTTGCGGCATTCCTTGGCCGTATCGATCACGTACTCGTGGAAAATGACCGGATCGTTATAGGTATAAGCGACGCTCTTGCAGCCGAGTGATCGGGCGGCCCTGGCGATCGCGTCGGGCGGGGCTTCCACGGTGAGGGTATCGAATTCCCGCGACTTGCTGATGTCCCAGTTCTGACAGAATTTGCAGGCCAGATTGCACCCGGCGGTTCCGAAGGAAAGAATCGGCGTGCCGGGAAGAAAGTGATAGAGGGGTTTTTTCTCGATGGGGTCGATGCAAAAGCCACTGGCCCGACCATAGGAAGTCAAGACGATCTGCCCTTTCTCACAGGCCCGGACGAAGCACAACCCCCTTTGCCCTTCATGGAGCTTGCAAAACCTCGGGCACAGATCACACTGGATCTTTCCATCATCCAGCTTGTGCCAATATTTGGTCGGGACGGTGTCTTTGACCGCTTTGGTGCTGTTCATCGTATTCCCCCATTGAATTGACGCCTGTTGGATCATATATAGGTAACAGCCACCGATTTCAACCCCCGACACCAGGAGGTTCACCATGACTTCAGTACGCTTTCCCGCCGTTGCCGGCATGTTTTACCCGGACGATCCCGTTGCACTCGATGAAATGGTGCGCACCTACCTCGAGTCCTCCACTGCGGAGGGGCCAGTCCCCAAAGCGATCATCGCCCCTCACGCCGGCTATGTCTATTCCGGTCCGGTGGCTGCCAGCGCCTATCGGCTGTTGATACCGGCGAAAGATGTGATCAAAAGAGTCATCCTTCTGGGGCCGGCCCACCGCGTCCCCTTCCGGGGAGTGGCGGCGCCCGGCATGGATTTCTTCATGACGCCCCTTGGCAGTGTCGCCGTGGACAAGAAGGCCATCGAAGCGATCGCCGATCTGCCGTGGGTGACGATTTCCGACACCCCGCATGAACCCGAACACAGTCTCGAGGTCCATTTGCCCTTCCTGCAGGAAGTCCTGGATGACTTCACGGTGGTTCCCATCGTGGTGGGAGACGCCACACCCGAAGAGGTGGCCGCCGTACTGGAAAGGCTCTGGAATGGGCCTGAGACACTGATTGTCATCAGCTCGGATCTGAGTCATTATCACGATTACACCACCGCCAGGAAAATGGATACCGCAACCTCACAGGCAATCGAGTCCCTCGATCCGGAAGCCCTCACCTTCGAATCCGCCTGTGGCAGAATACCGGTGGCGGGGCTTCTGCTGGCGGCGAAAAAACACGGGCTCAAGGCCAAAACGGTGGACTTGAGAAACTCCGGCGATACCGCCGGCCCCAAGGATCAAGTCGTAGGATATGGCGCCTATGCCTTCTATTGAAGAAAATAACGAAAACCGCCTGACGGAAGAGGAGCGCCGGTTACTGTTGCAACTGGCACGAGACTCCATCCGCCACGGCGTCCTTTATGGCAAACCGCTGGACGTGGACCTGAACAAGCTGCCCCCGTCCTTGAGACGAATCCGGGCGACCTTTGTGACCCTGGAGGAAATGGGCCAGCTCCGAGGCTGTATCGGATCGCTGGAGGCCCGCCGCCCCTTGGCGGAAGACGTGGCGCAAAATGCTTTTGCCGCGGCTTTCCGGGATCCGCGCTTCCCGCCTGTCACGGAACAGGAGGTGGACAAGCTGGAGATCCATATCTCCGTACTGACCCCAATGCAGGAAATTCACTTCGAATCCCGGCAGGATCTGCTGGATCAGATTCGCCCCGGCATCGACGGGTTGGTCCTGGAAGAAGGCCCCTATCGCGGCACGTTTCTTCCCGCAGTCTGGCAATCCTTGCCGGACAAGCGGGATTTTCTCCGTCATCTCAAAATGAAGGCAGGGTTACCGGCCGATTATTGGTCCGACACCATCAGGGTATGGCGCTATACCACCGAAGTGATCGAGTAACCCCCCCTCAGGCCCTGCCGTAAAGGTGGGCCCAATGTCTGAGCCGGTCGCTGTGGCCGGGCTGCAGCTGCTCCCAGTGGAAACGCCAATTCCAGTTGCCTTCGGTGGTTCCCGGGGTGTTCATTCTCGCCTCCTTGCCAAGACCCAGGACATCCTGCATCGGAATCATCGCCAAAGCGGCCACTGAAGCAAAAGCGGTCTGCATCAGGGCCCAGGGCATGGAAACCTGGGGATGCCCCAAATAATCGTAGACATGATCCTTCCGCCCTTGACTCAGCGACTCGAACCAGCCCAATGTGGTGTCATTGTCGTGGGTGCCGGTATAGACCACGTTGTCGGCCGCATGATTGTGAGGCAGATAAGGGTTGCCCGCTCCCCCCTCGAAAGCGAATTGCAATACCAGCATTCCGGGAATCCCGAACTTCTTCCGCAGCGCCTCGACCTCCGGCGTGATGATGCCGAGATTCTCCGCAATCAGAGGCAACGCTCCGAAATGCTCGTAGATCGCCGTCATCAGCGCCTCGCCGGGCGCCACCACCCAGCGACCCTCTATGGCGGTGTCGGAATCCGCCGGGATCTCCCAATAGGCTTCGAAACCGCGAAAATGATCGATACGCACCCAATCGAAAAGCTCCAATTGCGTGTGCATACGCTCGATCCACCATTTGAACCCGTCCTGCTCCATGACCGGCCAATCATAATGAGGGTTACCCCAGCGTTGTCCGGTCACCGAGAAATAATCCGGAGGCACGCCGGCCACCACCGTCGGCTGTCCGGAGTCGTCGAGCAGAAAATAATGGCGGTTGGCCCAAACGTCGGCACTGTCGTTGGCAACGAAGATCGGCATGTCGCCGAAAAGCAGAATGCCGTGATGATGGGCATGGCGGCGCAGCTCGTGCCACTGCTGGAAGAACACGAACTGTTCGAATTCGACCTGGCCGATGTATACCTCCAGTTCCACCCGCATTTCCTCGAGCGCCGCGGATTCCCGGTCCCGGTAAGGGGCGGGCCATTCCCACCAGGGAAGGTTGCCGAAATGACGCTTCAGCGCCATGAACAAAGCGAAGTCTTCCAGCCAGTATGCATGCAAGTGGACGAATCGCCGGTGCTTCTCAAGCAACGCCGCCGGGTTCGTGCCGCGAAAGGCGGCATACGCATCCCCCAGGCAGCCCAGTTTGGCTTCCCTTTCCCGAAGGCCGGCGGCCGCCCGCTCGGGATCGAGCAGACCCTGCTCCACCAGCCACTGAAGATCGATCAGCAGCGGATTCCCCGCATGGGCCGACAAGCACTGGTAAGGCGAGCCATCGGAATGGGTCGGCCCTACCGGCAGGGTTTGCCAGACCAGCAGGCCGCTATCGGCCAGGAACTCGATGAAGCGAAAGGCATCGCCCCCCAGCGTTCCGAGGAAACCCTCCCCGGGGAGCGATGTGATGTGCAAGAGAATGCCCGCGCGCCGCTTCTCCAGAACATTGTTTTCAATGTCGATCGTCATCAGCGGGCGAAATGGATTTTCTGCCCGAGCATATCCGGCGTGACGGTGACGATTCCTCCGGGACTGACATCAAAACCCCGTTCCCTGTCCGCATCCAGATCGTAACCGATCTCCATGCCTTCTGGAATCCGGCAGCCACGATCGATGATGGCGCGGCGGATCTTGGCGTGCCGCCCCACGTTGACCTCCGGCAACACCACCGCGTGCTCCACCAGTGCCCAGGAATTGACCCTGACATCCGGTGACAGAATGGAGTGGCGCACGGTGGCGCCTGAAATGATGCAACCGCCACAGATCATGGAGTCGAAGGACTGACCGACCCGGTCGTGTTCGCGGTCCTCGAATACGAATTTGGCGGGGGGCGCCTGAACCTGATAGGTCCAGATGGGCCAGTCACGGTCATAAAGGTTCAGTTCCGGATTGACCCCGATCAGTTCCATGTTGGCCGACCAGTAGGAATCGATGGTACCCACATCACGCCAGTAACTCTGAACGCCGGTTTCGACGTTGAGGAAGGGATAGGCGAAGACCCGGTATTTCTTGATAGCCTGGGGAATGATGTCCTTGCCGAAGTCGTGACTGGAATTCGGGTCGTCGGCATCTTTGATCAGCTGCTCGAACAGGAATTTCGCATTGAAAATATAAATTCCCATCGATGCCAGCGCCATGTCGGGACGGCCGGGAATGCAGGGAGGATATTCGGGTTTCTCAACGAAGTCGACGATCCGGCTTTGCTCATCCACCTGCATCACCCCGAAAGCGGTGGCATCCTTGATCGGCACCTCGATACAGGCGATGGTGAGGTCGGCCTCGCTGTGGGCGTGATAGGCCAGCATTGCCCCATAGTCCATTTTGTAAACATGGTCGCCGGCCAGAATCAGAACGTGTTCGGGAGAGTAGGTTCGGAGGATGTCGAGATTCTGGTAGACGGCATCGGCCGTCCCCTGATACCAGGATTCATGGAGACGCTGCTGGGCCGGCATGAGATCGATGAACTCGCCCAGCTCCCCGCGGAGAAATCCCCAGCCCTTCTGGATATGGCGTATCAGGGAATCGGCCTTGTATTGCGTCAGAACGCCGATTCTGCGGATCCCCGAATTGAGGCAGTTGGAGAGGGTGAAATCGATGATGCGGTATTTGCCACCGAAATGCACGGCGGGCTTGGCGCGCCACTCGGTCAGTTTCCTGAGACGGGACCCGCGCCCTCCGGCGAGTATGAGCGCCACCGATTGGCGGGTCAGACGACTGACTACACGGTTTGTTGACATGGAAGATCTCCCTAGCGTGGCAGAATTTGATACCATTGGATTCCAAAAGCTCCTCCATTATCAAAGAATCGATAAAGTGAACTCAAGTCTTTCTGCCCCTGATAATCTTCCGCCGGAAATAGACAGGATCGTCAAGGCGCGTCACCACGATCCCTTCTCGGTGCTGGGACGTCACCACGAAGACGGCGACGACCTCGTCAGAGCATTCATCCCCGGCGCCCGGAAAGTCGCGATAGAAGACGGGCCGGTGCTGCAGCGGCTGGAAGGAACCGACCTCTTCCAGGGATCTGTCAAGGGCTTCAACCTCCCGCTCCATTATGCCCTGGTGTGGACCGATGCCGAGGGGAACGAACACCGCGTCATCGACCCCTATACCTTCGCCCCCCAAATACCGGATTTCGACCTGTACCTGTTCGGTACCGGCAAACACTGGCATATCTATCGGGTGCTGGGAGCCCATTTGAAAACGGTCGATGGCATCGATGGAACGTTGTTCTCCGTCTGGGCACCCAATGCCGAGCGGGTCAGCGTCGTTGGCGACTTCAACCGGTGGGACGGACGCTGCCACCCCATGCGCTGCCGTTATGATGCCGGTGTCTGGGAGCTTTTCATTCCCGGGCTGGACGAAGGCACGATCTACAAATTCGAGATCCGCAACCGCCGCAGCGGGGATGTCTTCCTCAAGACCGACCCTTACGGCCGGTTCTACGAATTGCGTCCCAAAAACGCCGCCATCGTCGTCAGGGACGACAGCTATTCCTGGCAGGATCGCGAGTGGATGGAAAAACGCAACGGCTGGGACTGGCAACACACCCCCATGTCCGTCTACGAAGTCCACCTGGGTTCCTGGCGCAGAGACGAGGACGGCGGCTTTCTGGGGTACCGGGAGATGGCCAGGGAACTGGTCGGCTACGTCAAAGCGCAAGGGTTCACCCACATCGAGCTGCTTCCCATTACCGAGCACCCCCTGGATATGTCCTGGGGTTATCAGGCAACCGGTTATTTCGCCCCCACCAGCCGCTTCGGCACACCGGACGATTTCCGCTGGTTCGTCGATCATTGCCACCAAAACGGCATCGGCGTCATCCTCGACTGGGTTCCCGCCCATTTTCCGAAAGACGCCTGGGCCCTGGCCTGGTTCGATGGCGAACCCTTGTACGAACATGCCGACCCGAGGCGGGGGGAACACCGAGACTGGGGCACCCTGATTTACGACTATGGCCGCAACGAGGTCAGAAACTTCCTCCTCGGCAGCGCGATGTACTGGCTCGAGGAATACCACCTCGACGGGCTCAGGGTCGATGCCGTCGCATCCATGCTGTACCTGGACTATTCCCGGGAGCCGGGCGACTGGGTTCCCAACAAATACGGTGGCAACGAGAACCTGGAGGCCATCGACTTCCTGCGCGAACTCAACAGCGTCACCCAAGAACAGCATCCAGGCACGGTCGTGATCGCCGAAGAATCGACCGCATGGCCCCAGGTCACCCGCCCGCCGTGGGTTGGCGGACTGGGGTTCGCCATGAAATGGAACATGGGCTGGATGCATGACACGCTGTTGTATTTCTCCAAGGATCCCGTGCACCGCAAATACCACCACGACCAGCTGACCTTCGGGTTGCTCTACGCCTTCACCGAAAATTTCGTGTTGCCTTTTTCCCACGACGAAGTCGTGCACGGCAAGGGCTCCATGCTGGGCAAGATGCCGGGAGACGAATGGCAACGCTTCGCCAATCTGCGCCTGCTTTACACCTACATGCTCACCTATCCGGGAAAGAAGCTCCTGTTCATGGGGTGTGAATTCGCTCAGCCGGCGGAGTGGAACTATGACAGCGAACTGGAATGGGAGGTTGTGAAATACCCCCTGCACAAGGGTGTCCAGAGCCTGCTGGCGGATCTCAACCGCCTGTACCGGAAACATCCGGAATTGCACCAATACGATTTCGACTCCGGAGGGTTCGAATGGATAGATTGTCACGATTCGGCCCAATCCACCTTGAGTTACATCAGGAAGAGTGATGACGATTTCCTCCTGGTGGTACTCAATTTCACCCCGGTACCCCGTCACGACTACCGGATCGGCGTACCCGAACCCGGAATTTATCAGGAGATTTTCAATTCCGATTCCACCTTCTATGGCGGCAGCAACGTCGGCAACGCCTGGGTGGAAGCGGAAAAAAAACCCTGGATGGGCCGTCCCTACTCCATCAGCATCACTCTGCCTCCGATGGCGGGCATCGTACTGTGCCTCCAGCCCGGGGAAACAGAACAAGAACCAGAAGAAAAAGACTGACCACCTTGTGACGTGAAAATATTATTCATCACCAGTGAACTGTATCCGCTCGTGAAGACGGGGGGGCTGGCCGATGTCGCCGGCAGCCTGCCTCAGGCTTTACGCGACCTCGACCAGGATGTGCGGGTGCTGCTGCCCGCCTACGGCAAAATCAAGGAACACCTTCCCACCGCCGCGCCCATCGCGGAAATGCATCTTCTGGGGCAACCAACGAGACTGCTGGCGGCGAACGCTCCCGGCAGTGACATCCCATTGTGGCTGCTGGATGCCCCCAAATGGTTCGACCGGCCTGGAAACCCTTACCTGCAACACGACGGTACGCCATGGCACGACAACGACGAACGGTTCGGCGCCCTGTGCTGGGCAGGTGTCCACCTTGCCCTGAATCAGGCCGGGCTGGACTGGCAACCTGATATCGTCCACTGCAACGACTGGCAAAGCGGGCTGGTACCGGCCCTGCTTTCGCTCAGAGACGAGCGGCCGGCGACGGTGTTCACCATCCACAATCTCGCTTATCAAGGTGTCTTTCCAAAAAGTTCGCTTTCCAAACTGGAGCTCCCAGCGGATCTGTGGACGCCGGAAGGATTGGAATTCCACGATCAGCTTTCTTTCATCAAGGGAGGGCTCGTCTTTTCCGACCGCATCAATACCGTCAGCCCCACCTATGCCCGGGAAATTCAAACACCCCGCTTTGGTTGTGGTCTGGAAGGCCTGCTCAGGCACCGAAGCGGTCGTTTGAGCGGTATTCTCAACGGGATCGACACCGACAAATGGAACCCTGAAAACGACCGGCTGATTCCGCAGAATTACGACGCAAAATCCCTGGACAAAAAAAGCGTCAACAAACGAGCACTTCAGGAACGATTCGGTCTGCCCATCGAGGAAAAAATATTGATGGCCTTCATCGGCCGCCTGGTTCCGCAGAAAGGGATCGACCTGATCCTCAAGGCATTGCCCACCCTGCTCGAGCATCCATTCCAAATGGTTTTCCTGGGGTCGGGATCCAGCGACTACGAACACAGTCTGGTCTACTGGTCACGCCGCCATCCCGATCAGGTGGCGGTCCATATCGGCTATGACGAGGCGTTATCCCACTTGGTGGAGGCGGGCGCCGACATGTTTCTGATGCCCTCCAAATTCGAGCCCTGCGGGCTCAACCAGATGTTCAGCCAACGCTACGGAACCGTCCCTATCGTCCATCGCACCGGAGGATTGGCCGATACCGTGGAAGACGCGATCCCCCCGCAATTGAAAAAAGCCACCGGAATCAGCTTCGACCTCACCGAAGCCGGTGCCCTCCTGGAAGCCCTCAAGCGGGCATGGTTGTTGTACGAGCGACCGGCCGCCTGGCGTCAGCTCCAGCGCTCAGCCATGGCGAAAGACTTCTCCTGGCACCGCAGCGCCCGGGAATACTGCAAGCTCTACCAGCAGGCCCTTGCGGATAATCATCCCTAAAACTGCTACATTTAGGATGTTTGAATAACGGCCGCCATCCCCCTGGAAATATGGGCGGAGACGGGTTCCCGAGCCGGCATTCACCCCATCAACCACGCCACAGCACTGCAATTCCCCCATGAGCGTCGATGTCTGGATGGCCCTGGTCACCACTTCCCTCTGCGTCATCCTGCTGGCGTGGGGACGGTGGGCACCGGAGCTGATCTTGCTGGGGGGCGTCACGGTACTTTTTCTCTCCGGCACGATCGATGCTCACCAGGCCCTGGCCGGCCTCAGCAACCCCGCCATGGTCACGGTTGCGCTGATGTATGTCCTGGTGGCCGGCATAAGAGAAACCGGTGGCGTCGAAACCATCGTTCGCCATCTTCTGGGACGGCCCCGCTCGATCACCGGCGCCCTGTTTCGCACCATCACCCCTGTCTTCATTCTCAGTGCCTTCCTCAACAATACCCCGGTGGTCGCCACCTTCATCCCGGCGGTGGTCACCTGGTCGAGGAGATTCAAACTTCCCGCCTCCAGGTTGCTCCTGCCACTGAGTTATGCCGCCATGTTGGGAGGCGCCTGTACCCTCATAGGCACCAGTACCAATCTGGTCGTCAACGGATTGCTGGCCCAGCGTCATCCGGAGCTTGCGCTGAATCTGTTCGATCTGGCCAAAGTGGGGATTCCCATTGGCCTGGCGGGGCTCGCTTATATGTTGATCTCCGCCCACTGGCTGCTGCCTTCCCGCAATACCAGCGCCGCGGCCTTCGCCAACCCCAAGGAATACACCATCGAAATGGAAGTCGACCCCCACGGCCCTCTGGTGGGAAAAACCATCGAGAATGCGGGGTTGCGTCATCTGGGAGACGTCTATCTGGTGGAAATCGAGCGCAACGGCGACATTCTCGCCGCCGTGGGCCCGAAAGAAAGACTCAAGCGTGGCGACCGCCTGATTTTTGCCGGCAGCACCCATGCCGCCATCGACTTGCAGCAGATCAAGGGGCTTCGCCCTTCCACCCATCCCGGCTTCAATCTAATGAACCACCCCGATCGTTGTATCGTCGAGGTGGTGGTGTCGCCGGAATGCGGACTGGTGGGGCAAACGATTCGGGACGGGCGTTTCAGAACCCAGTACGGCGCCGCGGTGCTGGCGGTGTGCCGCGATGGCCACAGAGTCGAAGGCAACCTGGGGAAGGTCCGGCTTAAACCGGCCGACACGCTTCTGTTGGAGACCCGCCCCAGTTTTCTGGACCAATTCGGCCAGGCGCGCGACTTCCTGCTGGTCAACGAAGTCGAAGGGCCCGCCCGCCCCGACCACAGCAAAAACGGCCTCGCATGGATGATCATGCTGGCCGTGGTCGGTTTGGCGGCCACGGGCATCCTCGACCTGCTCACGTCCGTCCTGGCCGGCGGCGCGGCCATGCTGCTGACAGGTTGCTGCACTTTCAGCAAAGCCAAGCGCAGCGTGGACGGTTCCGTGTTATTGACCATCGCCGCCTCCTTCGCCCTGGGCAAGGCACTGGAGGTTTCCGGGGCCGGCATGTTGCTGGCGCAAATGTTGCTCACCCTCGCCGACAGCCCGACAATCCTGCTGGCCCTGACCTACCTTCTGGTGACCTTGCTCACTTCCCTGATCACCAACAACGCTGCGGCGGTCCTGGTCTTTCCCATTCTGATGGCGGTGACCGATCAACTGCGGTTGAATCCGACCCCCTATGTGATCATTCTGATGTTGGCCGCCTCGAGCAGCTTCGCCACCCCCATCGGCTACCAGACCAATCTCATGGTGTATGGACCCGGTGGCTACCGTTTTCGCGATTACCTGATCTTCGGCGGCGGGCTGACCCTGCTGGTGGGTATGATGGCGGTCTGGCTGGTTCCCCTGTTCTGGCCACTGCGATCGTGAACATCAGGCGCATTTGAAATGCCCGTCCTTTTGGTCACGGGGGGAAATCGGTTCATACGATTTCCCCTCAACCCTTATCGGTATGCTTTTTCGGGCTCCGGCGAACCCCTCCCACAGAAGTGATAGGTGGTAAGCGATTTCCCTGGATATACGTGACTGAAAGACCGCCAGGAATTAAAATTGATCTTTTTTCCGGGATATACACCCATTGAGGAGCTATCAATCCATGAAACCATCCACCCTGACCCTCATTCGCCACGGCCAGTCCATCTGGAACCTGCAAAACCGCTTCACCGGCTGGATCGACGTGACCCTGAGTCCCCAGGGAATCGAAGAGGCCCGGAAAGCCGGTGAGTTGCTCGCCGACCAACGGTTCGATATCGCTTTTGCCTCGACCCTGATTCGGTCCCAGGAAACCCTGTATGAAATTCTGCGGCTGAACCGCCACTGTGTGGGCTATCGCCGGGTTCACGAAGGAGAAAATCCGTGGTACGAACACTTCCAGCCCGGAGAAGAAGACGCCCACACCCTCCCCGTCCATTTCTCGGAAACCCTCAACGAGCGCTTCTACGGAGATCTCCAGGGCCTCAACAAAGATCAGGCGCGGCAAGAGTTCGGCGCCGAACAGGTACATATCTGGCGGCGCAGCTTCGACATACCGCCCCCCAACGGAGAAAGCCTGGCTTCCACGGCAGCCAGGGTCATCCCCTACTTCAAGGACTGCCTGATCCCACACCTGCGGCAAGGCAGGCACATGCTGATCGCCGCCCACGGCAACTCGCTGCGCGCCTTGATCATGCACCTGGAAAACATGACGCCGGAACAGATTCTGGCCTATGAGCTGGAAACCGGCGTTCCCATCCAGTATGAACTGGACGCGCAGCAAAACGTAACAGGCAAGAAGGTTTTTTCAACCTCCACCGCCTGACAGGCGGCAACCCTTCCCTTCCCAGCCCTGCCCGAAGCCAGTGGGTATTCGGTAAGGCCTTCGAGCCGGCGCCGGCGGAAGGGAAAAGGAAAGGGGCGGATCGGACATTGCCGCATCCGCCCCCTTTCATGACGCGGTCAATGGGCCTGATCCCAATTGTCCCCCACCCCCACATCGACTTCCAGCGGCACTGACAACGCCGCCGCGCCGCGCATTCTGGATTCGATTTCCTTTACCGAAGCTTTCACCCTCAGTTCGTCGATTTCGAATACCAGCTCGTCATGCACCTGCATGATCATCTTCACTCCGCGTCCATTCTCCCTGATCCAGGCATCCACGGAAATCATCGCCCGCTTGATGATGTCGGCCGCGCTGCCCTGCATCGGGGCGTTGATGGCGGTACGTTCGGCATACTGGCGGCGCTGGGGATTTCTCGACTTGAGTTCGGGCAAATAAAGCCTGCGGCCGAACAGGGTCTCCACATAGCCTTGCTCATGGGCGAGGCGTTTGGTCCTTTCCATGTACGCCCGGACGCCGGGATAACGCTCGAAATAGGTTTCGATATAGGTTTGCGCCTCCTCGCGCCCGATGCCGAGCTGGCGCGCCAGTCCGAAAGCCGACATGCCGTAGATCAGGCCAAAATTGATCGCCTTGGCCGATCGCCTCTGGGCCGGCGTCACTTCCTGGAGGCCCACACCGAAAATCTCGGCGGCCGTCGCCCGGTGGATGTCGGTGCCTTGAGCGAAGGCTGACAGAAGGTTCTCGTCTTGAGAAAGATGCGCCATGATTCTCAGCTCGATCTGGGAATAATCGGCCGCCACCAGCTTGCATCCTTTCTCCGCCACGAAGGCACGACGAATTCGCCGTCCCTCGTCGCTGCGAATCGGAATGTTCTGCAGGTTGGGGTCGGAGGAAGACAACCTGCCGGTCGCCGTCACCGCCTGATGGTAGGAGGTGTGGACCCGTCCGGTCGCAGGATGGATCTGTTCCGGCAAGCGATCGGTATAAGTGGATTTGAGCTTGCTCAGGCCCCGGTAGCGAAGAATCAATTGCGGCAGTTCGTATTCCTCTGCCAATTGCTGCAAGACTTCCTCGGAAGTGGAAGGTTGCCCCTTGGGCGTCTTCTTGATGACGGGAAGCCCCAGCTTTTCATACAAAACATGCTGGATCTGTTTGGGGGAGGCCAGGTTGAATTCCTCCCCGGCAATGCAGAATACCTGCTGCGCGATCTCCTTCATCCGCCGGGACAATTCATCGCTCAAAGCGGCCAACGCATCGCGGTCGACTTTGACCCCGTTGCGCTCGATCCGCACCAGCACCGGCACCAACGGAATCTCTATCTCTTCATATAACCGCCTGAGTTTGGGTTCTGCCTCCAGTTTCGGCCACAGCACCCGATGCAGACGCAAGGTGATGTCCGCATCCTCGGCCGCATAGGGCACCGCCTCGGCCAACGGCACCTGCGAAAACGCCACCTGCCTGGCACCCTTGCCCGCCACCTCCTCGTAGCTGACGGTCTTGAGCCCCAGATAGGTCAGGGCCAGGGAATCCAGGTCGTGCCGGGTCGCCGTGGAATTGAGCACATAGGATTGCAACATGGTATCGTGGGCGATCCCCCGCAACTCGATTCCATGATTGGCCAGTACATGGGCATCGTACTTGAGATTCTGACCCAGCTTCGGATGCTCCGAGGTCAACAGGGGACACAGCGCCTCCAGCACCGTTTCGCGCTCCAGTTGCAACGGAGACTGGGGATAATCGTGCGCCACCGGCACATAAGCCGCCTCGCCCGGCTGAATCGCAAAGGAAACCCCCACCAGCCGGGCGTCGAGGTAATTGAGATCGGTAGTTTCGGTATCAAAGGCGAACAGCGGGGCATCCTGGAGCCTGGCCACCCAGCGTGACAACGATCCGGCGTCCATGACCGCCTGATAATCGGCCGGATCGCCACCTTCCGGAACCGCTTTGCGGGTGCCGGGAACGTCGAGCTGACGCAGCCAGGAAGTGAACTCGAAACGTTTGAGCAATTCGATGAGCTTTACGGTATCGGGTGGACGGCGCTTGAGATCGGCGGGTGTCACCTCCAACGGCACATCGTCATGGACAGTGGCCAGTTGGCGCGACAGGCGCAATTGCTCCAGATTGGCCCGTAATTTTTCCCCGATCTTGCCCTTGATCTCATCGGCATGGGCAATGATCCCATCCAGAGAGCCGTATTGATTCAGCCATTTGGCCGCCGTTTTGGGGCCAACGCCCGGAACGCCAGGAATATTGTCGGAAGTGTCTCCAACCAAAGCCAGGTAATCGACGATTCTTTCCGGCGGCACGCCGAACTTGCACTCCACCCCTTCGACATCCAGCCGGGTTTCAGACAGGGTGTTGTCCAAAATCACATGGGCATCCACCAGCTGCGCCAAATCCTTGTCGCTGGTGGCCACCACCACGTCGAACCCTTCGGCCCTGGCCCGCTTGACCAGGGTGGCGATGACATCGTCGGCCTCTACCCCCTGCTCCACGATCAGCGGGATGCCCATGGCCTCGATCAGCGCCTTGAGCGGCTCCACCTGCGCCCGCAGTTCTTCAGGCATGGGGGGACGGTGCGCCTTGTAGTCCTCGAACAAGTCGTTTCGGAAAGTCTTGCCGGGCGCATCCAACACCACCGCGAAGTAAGGGGTGTCGTAGTTTTCCTGCAACTTGCGCAGCATATTGGCAACCCCGTAGATGGCACCGGTCGGCTCGCCCCTGGAAGTGCTCAGGGGAGGCAGGGCATGAAAGGCACGATAGAGAAACGAGGAACCATCGACGAGTACCAGCAGTTTGCGTTCGTCCGTCATGGATGCCCGGCCGCGTCGAAGGGACGGTAGGTCAGCTCTGAATCGATGTCATAAGTATAGGGGAGACCGTAATACTGCCAGCCCTCCACCCGGCCGCGCAGCCCATAGAAAGGACTGTATTTCCGCAACAGGGCCTTCTCCTTGGGTGAACGGCCCTCGAATGCCTCGCCTTCGAAACCGTCCCGGACATTATAGACCTGATCGAAGCCCGCCCGTTTCAGGGCATCGGCCGCCGGTGCACTACGGCCGCCACTGCGGCAGATGATGAGGAGTCTGTCCGTTTTCTTGAAGCGGGCCGCCACATCCTCGACGAAATGAGGGTTCCGGTGAGGACCACCTTGAAAGAATACGAAAGGAATGTTGTAGGCGCTGGGAGGATGGCCCACCAACTGGTACTCCTCGGGGCTGCGTACATCCACCAGATAGGTATTGCGGCCACTCTGGCGCAACATATCGTAGGCTTCCAGGGAAGTGATATTCCCGGCCAGCCTGGCATCCCCCGCGGCCTGGGCCGCAGACAGCCATAACGGGAAAAGCAGAAGCCCGAAAAGGAACCTGGAAATGGCGTGGTAAGACATGATTTTCTCCTTCGTTTGAAACCATAAGCCGGATTTGGCGTCAGGATGCCGGGAGCGATGCGACAAGCACCCGATATCAAAGTAAAATTTTCCCATACTCGGCCCCTCACTCAAACTCAGGAACGAAACCGATGCGCGATCTCCCTTTCGTCTATGCGGACAACGAGGAAAAACTGCGGCAACTTTGCAAGCAGCTGGCGAGCAGCCCATGGCTTGCCATCGATACCGAATTCCTGCGGGAATCCACTTACTATCCGGAGTTTTGCCTGCTGCAAATCGCCGGAGAAAACGCGCTCGCCTGTGTCGATCCTCTCAAGGTGGGGGACCTTTCCCCTTTATGGCGGTTGATCTACCAGCCCGGTATCGTCAAGGTATTTCATGCCGGACGCCAGGATTTGGAAATCTTCTACCATCTTCACGGCGACCTTCCCCGCCCTGTCTTCGACACTCAGCTGGCGGCCCCGCTTCTGGGTTATCCCGAACAGATCGGCTATGCCAATCTGGTGGCCGAGGAGCTCGGTGTCCAGCTGCAAAAAGGACACAGCCGCACCGACTGGCAGCGCCGTCCCTTGAGCCGGGAACAAATCGAATACGCCACCGATGACGTACGGTATTTGGCTCCCCTGTATCTCAGGATCCGGGAGAAACTCGAGCGGTTGCACCGCCTGGAATGGCTACAGGAGGATTTCGAAACGCTCACCGACCCTGCCACCTATACCACGCCTCCCGAGGACGCCTGGCTGAGAATCAAGGGCGCACGCAAACTGAAGGGAAGGCAAATGGCCATATTGAAACGGCTGGCGGCCTGGCGTGAAGGCGTCGCCCGGGAAGAGAACCTTCCCCGAGGCTGGATTGTCAAAGACGACCTGTTGTGCCATATCGCTCGTCTCAAGCCCCAGACACCCAAAGCGCTGGCCCAGCTGCGGGGAATCGGTGACAAGACACTGAAACGCCATGGAGAAACCCTGTGCCGCCTGGTCGAGGCGGCGGCCCAGGACGCCATACCGGAGCCCTCCCGCCGGCCTCCGGCGCGCAGCGCCGAGGAAGAAGCCTTGCTGGATCTTCTCGGCGCGGTGGTCCGGCTGCAGGCGGCCAATCATCACATCACCCCTTCCGTTCTCGCCTCACGCAAGGATCTGGAGCGCTTCCTCGACCAGCCGGAACGTTCGCGTCTTTTCCAGGGATGGCGCCACAAACTGGTGGGCGAGGCTTTGACGGACCTGCTCCAGGGCAGGAAAAGGCTGTCGATCGACCAGGGAAGACTGCGCCTGGAAGACAATCCATGACCCCCCGTCCTCCCTTGATCCAGGCCCTGCTCGCCCCACGGATGTGGGACCATCCCACCTGGGACATCCGCCTGATCGAAACCCACATTTCCTGGATCATCCTCACAGGCCCCTTTGCCTACAAGATCAAAAAGCCGGTGGATTTCGGCTTCCTGGACTTCACCACCCTGGAAAAACGCAAGTACTACTGTGAGCAGGAACTGCACCTCAATCAACGCCTGGCGCCCCAATTGTATCTGGCGGTGGTGAGGTTCACGGGCACCCCCTCCCACCCCCGGCTGGACGGAACAGGTCCTGACGTGGAATTCGCAGTCAAGATGCGTCAGTTCGACCAGAACGATCTTCTGTCAGAATACGCCAGACGTGATCGGCTGCGGGAATCCCACATTGTGCAACTGGCCGGGTCGATCGCGCATTTCCATGAGCAGACCGGACGCACCGGCCCCGAGTCTCCTTATGGAGAACCGAAGGCCATCGAAACGGTTTGCCTGGAAAATTTTGCCCACATCGATTGCGACCGGCTGGCCAGACACGATCTCCGGGAAACGCTCGAGCGGTTGAGAGACTGGACGATACGGAACCATGAACGATTGGCTGCACACTTGCAGGCACGCAAACGGGAAGGATATGTGCGAGACTGCCATGGCGATCTCCATCTCGGCAATATCGTTTTGTGGCATGGCAAGCCGTTACCATTCGACTGCATCGAATTCAATCCGCAGTTGCGCTGGATCGATGTGATCAGTGAAATCGCCTTCACCGTGATGGATCTGGCAGCCCGGGCACATCGCCCCCTGGGTTTCCGTTTCCTCAACGAATACCTGAGCGTGACAGGAGATTATGCCGGCCTGAAAGTGCTGCGATTCTACCTGGTCTATCGCGCCATGGTGCGTGCCAAAATCGCCTACTTGACCTTCGATCAAAGCGGAAACGGCCATCACCTTCATGATCTGGCCCATTATCTTGAACTCGCCCGAGGGTTCAGCCAGCCCCGCTCCAGGATGCTGCTGATCACCCATGGGTTCTCCGGCAGCGGAAAATCCTTTGCCAGTCGCCGGCTCGCCGCTCACCTGGAGGCGGTGCATCTTCGATCGGACGTGGAGCGCAAAAGATTGGCGGGCCTGCCCCCCCAACACAAATCGAAAGCGGGATTGGGAAAAGACCTCTACAGCGAAAACTTTAGCCGGCTTACCTACGACAGACTGTTCGAGTTGGCGAAACAAGTGCTCGAGGCGGAATTCAGTGTCATCGTCGATGCGACGTTCCTCCACCGGAAGGATCGCCAACGATTCGGCGAACTGGCCCAATCTTTGGCTGTGGATTTTCGTATCCTGGATTTCAAGGCGGAAGAAAAAGTGCTGCGGCAACGCATCGAGGAAAGGCTCGAGGCGGGGAAAGATCCTTCCGAGGCGGATCTGGACGTGCTGAGGTGGCAGTTCGAACACCACGACCCGCTTTCACCGCAGGAACAGGATCAAACCCTCCCGCTGGACACCAGCCAGGGCTTCGAGCTGGAACAGGCATTGGCCAAAGTTGCCAGCGATAAAGGTTCGGCCCGCTGATTCTTCCCTGCTCTATTTGAAAGAGCGGGGATTGAGGTCGTGACGGTTGAGCAACCGATAGAATTCCGTCCGGTTGCGCTTTGCCAACTGGGCCGCCTGGGAAACATTGCCACGGGTGATTTGCAACAACCGGACCAGATATTCCCGCTCGAAGCGCAGCCTGGCCTCCCGAAGCGGCGGCAAGGCCGCACCGGTCATATCGCCACTGAGAGCCGACTGGACAAGGCTGAGGGGAATCAGCGAGGTATTGGCCAAAGCGACACATTGCTCCACCACATTGTGGAGTTGCCTGACGTTGCCCGGCCATTCGTAACGCACCAGACATTCCACCGCTTCCGGGGAAAACCCCTTGACGGTGTTGCCATACGTTTCCTCGAGCCGCCTGATGAAATGCGCGGCCAACAGGGGAATGTCTTCCGGCCGCTCGCGGAGGGGCGGGATCTTGAGCGTGACGACATTGAGGCGATAATACAAGTCCTCCCGAAAATCCCCCTTGACCACGGCTTCGGCCAAATCCACGTGACTGGCGGCGATGACCCGGACATCGACGGGGAACGTCTCGGTATCCCCCACCGGCCGGATCGCCATTTCCTGAATCGCCCGCAGCATTTTGACCTGGAAAGCCTTGGGCATATCCCCTATTTCATCCAGAAAAAGGGTTCCGCCATCGGCGGCCCGAAACAGCCCTTCGTGATCCCGGGTAGCCCCCGTGAAGGCGCCTTTCTTGTGACCGAAGACTTCCGATTCGAACAGATGCTCAGGAATCGCACTGCAATTGACCGCGATGAAAGGCTGTTCCCTGCGAGGGCTGGCTTCGTGAATGGCCCAGGCCAACAGCTCCTTTCCGGTACCGCTCTCCCCCTGGATACAGACACTGGCCTTGCTCTGGGCGACCCTTCCCACCTGATTCAGCAACTCTTCGATCAGAGGGCTTTGGGTGATGATCCGGCTCCGCCACGATTCCTGTGGCTCCACTTCTCCATGGCCGGCGTCCGTGCCCATACACAATTCCATTCCCTGGGTGACTTGGCGCACCAGCTCCTTGTTGTCCACCGGTTTGGTAAGAAAACCGAATACCCCCCGTTTGGTCGCATCCACCGCATCGTTGATGGTGCCATGGGCAGTGAGGATGATGATTGGAAGGGTGGGACAGCGCTCATGTATCGCATCGAACAACGCCAACCCGTCCATGCCGTCCATCATCAGATCGGTCACCACCACATGGGGGCGAAACAACTGCAGCTGCGCCAGCGCTTCTTCGCCACTGGTCACAGGGTTGACCGAGAAACCGGCAGCGGTCAAACGCATGCTGATCAGGCGCAAAAAGCTTTCATCATCATCGACCACCAGCACGCGTTTTCGTGAATCCATCATGTCGTCATTGAACCTCGGTATGATTTAGACTTTTTTCGATCTTCTTCAAGGCCTCGAGTTTCATCCGGGTTTCCTTCAACGCCCCGCGGCACCCCTCCAGCTGCTTCAGATTCCCCTGGTTGCGCTTTTTCAATCTGGAGATTTCCCCTGTCAGGACACGTTGTTGTTGCGCTCCTTGATGAAGACGAAACGCCAACTCCCTGTGATAAGCGAGAAAATCCCTGAGGCCGGAATGTTTCATCGTCGCCATCGCCTCGTCCAGCAGCGACAAAGCCTTTCCGGAGGCGTCAGCGACGCACTTTTCCGAAACCAGCAGGGAAAGCGCCAGCCGGACACGAATATCCTGATCCTCCTGCTGCCGATGGCGACTCCACAACCTTTTGCATTCGGCATCGCGTTGGGAGGCTTGGGGCATGGCCATGAGCTCCTGGATGTATCGCACTGTTTCCTCCAGGGAACGGTCCGCTTCACTGCGGGTGAAGGACGTTTCCGTCATCGGGGCGCGCTGGAACCAGAAGGAACAGCCACTCATTCCGCCCAGCAGCAATAACGCCAAAACGCGGCAGAACCCGATCAACGGAAAACACCCTTGAGCGGAAGGATGACACGGAAAAACGCCCCCTTCCCGAAAGGAGCGTCCAGGACTTCAATTTTGCCCCGATGCATCATCACACTCTCGTTTACGATCGCCAGCCCCAGACCTGTCCCTTCGATTCCAAGCCTGCGACCCATTTTGCCCAGGAAAAGGGCGTCAAATATCCGCTTCCTCTCTTCAGGGGGAATACCAGGTCCTTGATCGCGAACCTCGAACTGGAGCGTGTCACCTTTCTGATAGAGATCGATCTGTATTTGGCTGCCGGGGGGAGAATACTTGACCGCATTGGAAATGAGATTGTCGACCATGGTGCGTAAAAACGCGGGAAATCCCAGGATTTCCACCGGATCCAAC
Source organism: Methylothermaceae bacterium (assembly GCA_026981855.1). Lineage (GTDB taxonomy): Bacteria > Pseudomonadota > Gammaproteobacteria > Methylococcales > Methylothermaceae > Methylohalobius. The sequence goes on from JALSIB010000016.1 coordinate 28,059, forward strand.
TGGCTTTTTATCCGTATATCGTTGATTTTCAATCGGTCAGTATACTCTTCGATGACTTCTTGTACCAGCAGCGCCATATTGATCACCTGGGGCCGGAGGTTTTCTTCCACCTGCTGCATCTGACTGTAGCGGATGAGATCCTCGATCATCTTATACAATTTGGTGGTATTGCCGGTGATGATCTGGACGATTTCGTCCTGTTCCGTATTCAGCTCGCCGACCACGCGGTCGTGCAATAATTCCACACCCTCGTGAATGTTGGCCAAAGGGGTCTTCAGCTCATGGGAGATATTGCGCATGAAACGCTGCTTCTCCGCTTCCAGCATCCGCAACCGGGTACGCATCCAGTCCAGTGCCTGACCCAGGATTTCCAGATCCTTGGGTCCTTGCACTTCTATCGGCTCTTCGAAATGCCGGTCCCCCAGCCTCCGTATGGCGGCTTCCAATTGTCGAATGGGGCGAATGATGAGGTAGACGAAAAAAACCAGCAAAACAGCCGCCACCGGAAGCAATATCATCAAGTTACGGACAGTCTGCTGCCGGGCCTGCTGAGACTGTAACTCCAACTGTTGCAAGCTCTTTCCGACCAGGGTGATGCTCAATTGCCAGACTTCATCGGCCAACCCGCGCAGATAGCCAAATTGATCGGCGGCCACCAGCTTGGCGCGATTATCCAGCTCAGGCTCCAGCAACATGGCGTACAAATCGAACTCGTAACCTTCTAGTTTACGTAATCTTTTCTCCAGATCGGGATACGCTCCCCCCGCTTCCAACAGCTCCTTCATCGCAATGACGAACGTTTCCCTGTTACGTTTGTAAGTGTCCCAGAAGCTGGAATCCTCCAGCACCAGATATTGTTTGGCGCTGCGCTCCATTGCGATCAGGTGTTCCAATACCATGCGGCTGCCCTGGGTCATCTGCACCGACTGATACACGACCTGCTGACTCAAACCACTCATCTTTTCTATGGAATAGAGCGCCGACCACAAAGCCAGAATCAATGGCAACATGACCATTGCAAAACTGACCAGAAGCAAGGTACGCAGCGAGGGAAAACGAAACCTGTTCAAGCAGGGACCTGCACAGGGAATGTCAGGACACGATCGATGGACGCATGGCCCAGCTTCAACATCAGCAGCCGGTCCAGCCCCACGGCGACCCCGCTACACTCGGGCAACCCCGACTCCAGCGCGGCCAGAAACGCTTCATCGAGCTCCGGGCAGGGCAACCCGGCCATCGCCCGTGTCTTCCGCTCGGCCTCGAAACGGGCGCGTTGCTCCTTGGGGTCGGTCAGTTCGCGGTAGCCGTTTCCCAACTCGATGCCCTGGAGAAAAACCTCGAAACGTTCCGCGACCCCGGGATCTCCCGGCTTTAGGCGCGCCAAGGCCGCCATGGGCGCGGGATAATCGTAGACGAACACCAGCCCCCGCGATGCCAGCCCTGGTTGCGCGATATGGGAAAAAAGGAAGTCGAGCCACAGAGTCCGGTCGTGCCCACAAACCGCCCCGGCTTCGGCCAGTCCCAATTCACTTGCCCGTTGACGCAGCCTGGAAATCGGAGCATCCCATGGAACCCCGATGCTTTCCCGAAAAAGATCGCCATAGCGGATTCTCTCTTGGCCGGCTATCCGGTCCTTCAGCAAACGGCGCAAAAGGGAAGCCACATCGTCCATCATGCGTCCGAGGTCGTAACCGACCCGATACCATTCCAGCAAAGTGAATTCGAGGCTGTGCCAGCGCCCCCTCTCCCCACCCCGGAAGGCTTTGCCTATCTGATAAATGTCTCCCGAGCCGGCGGCCAGCAGGCGTTTCATGGCGAACTCAGGTGATGTCTGCAAATAAAGCTTATGCCCGCCTTCCTCCACGGCAAGAAAATGCAAATGGGGATCAGTACCCACCCGGCCGGCAAGAACCGGGGTTTCCACTTCCATGACCCCTTCTTCGCGAAAATAGCGCCGGATTTCCGCCAGCATCCAGGCGCGCTGGCGCAAACACTCCATATCGCAACGGGGACGCCAATCGGGCCTATTTTCCAACTCGCGAGACGTACTCACCACTACGGGTGTCCACCTTGATCACTTCCCCGGTCTGCACGAACAATGGCACCCTCACCACCGCCCCGGTCTCCAGTTTTGCCGGTTTGCCACCTCCGCCGGAGGTGTCGCCCCGGACCCCCGGATCGGTCTCCACCACTTCCAATTCGACGAAATTCGGGGGCGTCACCGCAATCGGAGCGCCATTCCACAATGTCACCGTACAAACCGCCTGCTCTTTCAACCATTTTGCGGAATCCCCCACCGCTCTGGCATCCGCCCCGACCTGCTCATAGGTGTTTGGATCCATGAAATACCAAAACTCGCCATCGTTGTAGAGATACTGCATCTCGACTTCCAGCACATCGGCGGCTTCGATGGATTCCCCCGATTTGAAGGTACGCTCAATCACTCTCCCGGTCTTGAGATTGCGGAATTTCACCCTGTTGAAGGCCTGACCTTTCCCTGGTTTGACGAATTCATTTTCCAGGATGGTACAGGGATCCCCATCAAGAATCACTTTCAGTCCACTTTTGAATTCGTTGGTACTATAAGTCGCCATGTCTGACTGATTCCTCGTTACCTGAAGTTAAAAATGCCTTCCATTATACCCCAGCCCCGCCATGCTCTGACCTGGCAGCAGGAATTGGCCCAATCGTTCACCCATCCCGTTCAATTGCTGAAACAGCTTGGACTGCCTTTAGACATGTGGGACGGCAGCGCCGAAGCGAACTTCCATTTCCGTGTCCCACGCCCTTTCGCCCAACGGATGCGCCCCGGCGACCCAAACGACCCGCTGCTTCGCCAGGTTCTGCCCCGGGCGGAAGAAAATCTCTCCCCGGCCGGATTCGTCTCCGATCCTGTGGGAGATGGCAAGGCCCAGGTCGTACCGGGAGTGCTCCACAAGTATGAGGGGCGGGCGCTGTTGATCGTGACAGGTGCTTGCGCCATCCACTGCCGCTACTGTTTTCGCAGGGAGTTTCCCTATGAAGCCAGCCAGTTCACCTCCCCCAGACAGCAGGCCGCCCTGGACTACCTCCGCAAAGATTCCTCCATCGAGGAAGTCATACTCAGCGGCGGGGATCCCCTTTCCGTGTCCAATCGGCGCCTGCAAACACTTGTCCGTGGGCTCGAGGACATCCCTCATCTGCGGCGCCTGCGCATCCACACCCGGCTGCCCGTGGTTCTGCCCGCCAGGGTGGACCCGGGGTTGCTGGAAATCCTGTCTTCCAGCCGATTCCCGACGGTCTTGGTGCTGCACATCAACCACGCCAATGAAATCGATGCCGCTGTCCGCGAGGCGGCCCGCCTGCTCCGCAGGCAAGGCGTTCACTTGCTCAATCAGAGCACTTTGCTGGCGGGCGTCAACGATAGCGTGACTGCCTTGGTGGCGTTGCAGAAGCAATCGTTCGAGGCCGGGGTTCTCCCTTACTACCTGCACCTGCTGGACCGGGCGCGTGGCACCGCCCATTTCGATGTTCCCGAAATCAAGGCGAAACACCTTCACGAAGACATGCGGCGCCGGCTTCCGGGGTATCTGGTCCCTCGGCTGGCACGTGACCTCCCCGGCCAGCCATACAAATTACTCATATGATTCAATTATTTACAACAAAATATGGGTTTCGAGTGAAAACAACTATTGAATTCTTTATGGGTCTTGGTTATAAAACACCTGTGCAGTTAGCACTTTATAAAAAATCATTCACGATTGTGACGAGGAGGAAAACATGAAGAAAGTTCTGGGACTTTTGGCGCTGATGATGGTAACCGCCTCTTTGGTAGGCTGTGATCCGGCAGGCGAGCCCACCAACAAACAGCGCCTCTCAAGCGCAGACATCACCCACAGCGTTTCTGCCTGAGTCGTCTGACGACCCTCATACCCATAACAACAATCATCTCAGATGCTTTGGACCCGGGGCATTCCCCCGGGTTTTTTCGTGCCCGGAAAGCAAACGTATATAATGGCCTTGACACGGCCATGGCACGCAAGGGATCCATTCATTGAATATCGACCAATTTCACCAGCGGCTGGAAAAGCTCGCCCCCGTTGCCCATGCTCTTTCCAGGGGACTGAAGGGTCTGGAGAAAGAAAGCATGCGGATCACCACCTCCGGATACCTGGCGCAAACCCCCCATCCGGTCAAACTGGGTTCTGCCCTCACGCACCCCCATATCACCACGGATTACTCCGAAGCGCTGTTGGAGTTCATCACCCCGCCCTTCCCGGATGCCGGCGCCACACTCTCGTTCCTGGACGACATCCACCGCTTCGTCTACCACATGCTGCCTGAAAACGAACTGCTTTTGGCAACCAGCATGCCTATCGGATTCAACAGGGATGAGGACATCCCGATCGCCCGCTACGGTACTTCCAATGTCGGCAGAATGAAACATATCTATCGTGTGGGGTTGGCACACCGCTATGGCCGGGCCATGCAGGCCATCGCCGGTTTGCATTTCAACTTCTCACTGGCAGACTCGCTGTGGCCCGTGCTACGACAAGTTTTTCAATTACAAATCGACTCCAAGGCACTGAAAGCCCGCCTGTATTTTTCCCTGATCCGCAACCTGCACCGGTATGGCTGGTTGTTGCTCTATTTGTTTGGCGCTTCTCCCGCTGTCAATGGCCGCTTCCTTGAATGCCGGGGGGGAATTCCCACCGGGTTCGTCGAACTCTCTGCCGACACCTACGGCATGCCCCACGCCACTTCGTTACGCATGAGTGACATCGGTTACAAAAACGAAACCCAAGCGGGCCTGCATATCTCCTTGAACAGCCTGGAAGAATACGTCGCCAGCCTGTGCCACGCCATCGAGACACCCCACCCCCCCTATGAAGCCATCGGGGTCAAGGTCGAAGACGAATATCGCCAACTCAACACCAATATCCTGCAAATAGAAAACGAGTATTACAGCCCGGTCCGGCCCAAGCAGATCGCCGAATCCTGCGAGAAACCCACCCTCGCTCTGAAGCGGCGGGGCGTGCGTTATGTCGAGGTCCGTGCGCTCGACATCAATCCTTTCGAGCCGTTGGGAATCGACCGGCATCAGATTCATTTCCTGGAAGCTTTTCTGGTTTTCTGCCTGCTTCACGACAGCCCTCCGATCACACCCGCAGAAAACCGGACCATTCATGCCAATCTCCTGGCGACGGCGCAAAGGGGGCGTGACCCAAGGTTAACTCTGATAATGGAAAACCGATCCATTCCCTTGAATCTTTGGGCCACCCGGATACTGGAAGCGATGGAACCCCTGTGTCGGCTGCTGGATGCCTCTCTTCCGCTTTCCGTTTACCAGGAAGCCCGGCAGCAACAATGGGAAAAGCTCCAGAACCCCGATACGACACCTTCAGCACAAGTCATCAAGGAAATGAAAGAACACGGAGAGTCCTTCGATCAATTCGCCCTGCGGCTGTCGAAAGCCCATGCCAGCCATTTCCGCAGTCGTACACTGGAACCGGAGCGGTTAAACTGGTTCAAATCGCTCGCCCGGAAATCGATCGAGGAACAACGACGGATTGAGGCAAAAGACAGTCTGACTTTCGATCAATTTCTTCACCACTACCTGAGCCAGACTTGTCAGGCCGCGTGAATCCTTTTCCAACCGCACCGAGGTTTCAATGAGTCAGATAGAATTCGACCTGGAACACTGGCAAACGCTATTGGCAGGCAAAAAACCCCGGGCCATATTGAAGGTCGCGCTGGCAGAATTCCCCCATATCGCCATTGCCTTCAGCGGTGCCGAGGATGTGGTACTCATCGACATGGCATGCAAGCTACGTGAGGACATCAGGGTCTTCACCCTCGACACGGGACGATTGCATCCGGAGACCTATCGTTTCATCGAAAAGGTGAAACAGCACTACCCCATTCAGCTGGATATCCTTTACCCCGACGCTTCCGCTGTCAGCAGGCTGGTCAGCGACAAGGGCCTGTTCAGCTTCTACCGTGACGGTCACCATGAATGCTGCGCCATCCGCAAGGTGGAACCCTTACGCCGCAAACTGGCCACTCTGGACGCCTGGATCACGGGGCAGCGACGCGATCAGAACCCCGATACCCGTCAAAGCCTCCCAGAGGTCGAGAGCGATCATGCCTTCCCGGGGCGCACTGGCCGTTTGATCAAATTCAACCCTTTGGCCAATTGGAATTCAGCTCAAATCTGGGATTACATCGAAGCCTTCGATGTTCCCTACAATGAACTCCACCGGCAGGGTTTTCGCAGCATCGGTTGCGAACCATGCACCCGCCCCACCCTGCCCCATCAACATGAACGGGAAGGGCGCTGGTGGTGGGAAACAGCCAACAAAAAGGAGTGCGGCATCCACAGAAAGACCTGAGCGCCGGTGAAAGAACCGGAGTTTGCGGCAGGCATCAATAATGCGGCAAGTCAACTTCCTGGAACAAGGCGTCGATCTCTTGCTTGTCACGGAGCTTCATCGCCTGTTCGACTACGTCGCGCGTCAGATGCGGAGCGAACAACTCGATGAAATCGTAAATAAAACGGCGAACGAACATATCTCTGCGCAAACCGATCTTGGTGATGCTGTCACCGAACAGGTGACCCGCATCCAAAGCCACCAGATCCCGGTCATGCTCAGGATTGTAAGCCAGCCTGGCCACCACACCCACGCCCAAGCCCAAGCGTACATATGTCTTGATGACATCCGCATCGACAGCAGTCAGCGCCACTTTCGGGCTGAGATTTTTGTGGGCAAATGCTTCATCCAATTTTGAGCGACCGGTGAATCCGAATACATAGGTAATCAGTGGATAACTGGCGACCTCATCCAAAGTCAGGTCATCTTTCCTTTCGCTCAACGGATGCTCTTGGGGTACCAAAATGCAGTGACTCCAGCGATAACATGGCAGCATGACCAGATTATCGAACAACTCCAACGCTTCCGTGGCGATAGCAATATCGGTCACGCCCCGGGCCGCCTGATCGGATATCTGCACCGGCGTACCCTGATGTATCGTCAAGGCGACCTTCGGATAGCGGGCCATGAATGTCTTGACGATGGAGGGCAAGGCGTATCTGGCCTGGGTATGGGTGGTGGCGATCGCCAACGTTCCACTATTCTCATCCACGTACTCCTCGGCGATACTTTTGATGTTTTCCACCTTACCCAGGATTTCCCCGGCCAACCGGATGATCAACTCGCCAGCTGGAGTCACCTCAGTCAATTGTTTGCCGTTACGGGCGAAGATGGGCAATCCAAGCTCATTTTCCAGTAACCGTATCTGTTTGCTGATACCGGGCTGAGAAGTAAAAAGGCTCTCAGCCGTCGCGGAAACGTTCAAATCATGATGAGCGACTTCCCATATATAACGCAACTGCTGTAACTTCATATTCCTATAAATTCTACTTCTATCGTTTTTTATTCTTTTTCATTATATATCACATAGTCAATAATGCAATATGAAACTGGATTAAGGTTATTAGAACACGTGGATCTTTTGCATATTCTCGCAGGGGCCCTGGTGGGATTCGTCATTGGCCTGACCGGTGTTGGCGGCGGCTCCCTCATGACCCCAATTCTTATACTGGGCTTCAAGATCAATCCTGCAATCGCCGTCGGTACGGATCTGCTCTACGCGGCACTCACGAAAGCCAACGGGGTCTACTTTCACCACCGGCAAAGAACCATCGACTGGCACATAACCCTGCGACTGGCTGGAGGCAGCATCCCCGCCTCATTACTGACAGTTTTGCTGATCAGAAAAATGCATCAAGTGGGATACGACTATGAGCAATTGATGACCACCACCCTCGGCATCATGCTTATCTTCACTTCTTTGGTGGTATTTTGCCGGCAAAAATTGATCGAATATCTATACAGGGGCTTGAAGCGCAAAGACTCGCTTGTCAGCCGTCTCAAAGCGGTACGGGGAGAAATCACCATTACAGCCGGCGTCATGCTGGGTTTCCTGGTCACTTTGTCCTCCGTCGGTGCCGGCGCAATCGGAACCGCACTATTGTTTTTGCTCTACCCCAACAAACGCACAGTCTCTATCGTGGGTACGGACCTGGCCCACGCCGTTCCTTTGACTGCCGTTGCGGGATTGGGACACTGGAAAATCGGCAGCGTAGATCCCATGCTGCTGACCGGGCTGTTGGTCGGTGGTCTGCCCGCCATTTACTTGGGCAGCCTGGTGGGCAAAAGGATCCCGGATAGATTTTTGAGACCCCTGGTGGCCGTGATCTTGCTGGCATTAGGACTGCGCTTCAGTCTCAAAGCCGTTTTGGTATAATTATCCAATTCTCACTACGATTACTTCAGGATAGCGCCATGGCATTTGTCATTACAGAGAATTGTATCAACTGCAAATATACCGATTGTGTGGACGTATGTCCGGTGGATTGCTTCCACGAAGGTCCCAACATGCTGGTGATCGATCCCGATGAATGCATCGATTGCACCTTGTGCGAGCCTGAATGCCCTGCCAATGCGATCTATTCTGAAGATGAAGTGCCTGATGAGCAACAGGTTTTTATCGATCTGAACGCTGAACTGTCCAAGAAGTGGCCCGTCATTACAGAAGTCAAGGAACCCCTTCCCGATGCTGATGACTGGGATGGCAAACCAGGGAAGCTGGAGCTTCTGAAAAAAGACTGGTGAAACAATTCATAAGACGCATTAAAAAAGCCGGGCTTACCCGGCTTTTTTATTTTCAGCTTTGGCGCGCGCCAGATCATTCCGCCGCTTCTTGCTCTTCCAACGGTCTGTCCACCAATTCGACATATGCCATGGGAGCCGCATCACCCGGACGATGACCACATTTAAGGATACGTATGTATCCTCCCGGGCGCTCCCGGTAACGAGGCCCGAGTTCATCAAACAGCTTTGTCACCACTTCCTTGTCACGCAATCTTGCAAAAGCAAGCCGACGCCGGGAGGTATTGTCCTCCTTGGCCAAAGTGATCAGGGGCTCGGCGACCCGCCGAAGTTCTTTGGCTTTCGGCAGCGTGGTCCTGATCAGCTCATGGCGAAACAGCGAGCTCGCCATATTCCTGAACATGGCCTGCCGATGGCTACTGGTACGATTTAGATGTTTTCCTGCTTTACGATGCCGCATTTCCTTTACCTTTTACCTTAAGATGCTTTCGCCTGTTCTTCCTTCTTGCCTTCATCCGGACGTTTCAGATCTTCCGGAGGCCATCCTTCCAAACGCATTCCCAGCGACAATCCCTTCGACGCAAGAACATCCTTGATCTCGGTGAGAGATTTCTTACCCAGATTGGGGGTCTTCAGCAATTCGACCTCTGTGCGTTGCACCAAATCCCCGATATAGAAGATATTTTCCGCTTTCAGGCAATTTGCGGAGCGAACGGTGAGTTCCAGATCATCGACGGGTCGAAGCAGGATCGGAGCAAATTTCGGCTGTTTTTCTTCAGGCTCCTCCCTTTCCTCCTCCTTGAGGTCAACCATGACCGCCAGATGGTCACTGAGAATCTTGGCAGACCTTTTGACACACTCCTCAGGATCGACTGTCCCATTGGTTTCAAGCTCCAACACCAAGCGATCGAGATCGGTACGTTGATCGACACGGGTACTCTCCACCCTATAGGCCACCTTTCTTATCGGGCTGAAGGATGCATCCAGGCGCAACACACCGGCGGAAGAGTCCTCCTTGTCTCCACTGCCACGATTGGCGGGTCGATAGCCACGCCCCTTCTCGATTTTGAGAGTCATCTGGAGCTCACCCACATCCGTCAAATGGGCAATGACCAGATCAGGGTTGACGATATCAATATCGTGTGTAAGCTCGATATCACCGGCGGTAACAGCCCCCGGCCCTTTTTTGGTCAATTGCAGCTCTGTGGAATCCCCGTGGTGAAGGATGACGGCCAGATGTTTCAGATTGAGCAGGATGTCAATGACATCCTCCTGAACGCCTTCAATAGCCATGTATTCATGCAACACACCCTCGATACGCACTTCAGTCACTGCGCAGCCAGGAATAGAGGACAACAAGACCCGGCGCAGGGCATTGCCTATGGTGTGGCCATAACCTCGCTCCAAAGGCTCAATGGCGATCCGGGAATGATTTCGCTCCGGATCGGTTTCGAGACTTACGATACGTGGTTTATGTGTATTTAATAAGAGATCGACCATAATTTAGTGTTCACCGCTCCGGTTACTTTGAATACAATTCGACGACCAGCTGCTCCTGGATGTCGGAGCCCAAATCGGCCCGGTCGGGCAGAGACTTGAACACACCGGAAAAATTCTTTGCATCGACCTCTACCCAGACGGGGAATCCATACTGTTCGGCAACGGTCAGGGCATCTTGTATCCGCTGTTGCTTTTTGGCCTTTTCACGAACCGCTATGACGTCGCCTGGCTTGACTTGGTAGGACGGAATATTCACCACGGTTCCATTCACCAATATCGCCTTGTGACCGACCAATTGCCGGGCTTCGACACGCGTAGAGGCGAACCCCATACGGTAAACGACATTGTCCAGCCTGCTCTCCAAGAGGAACAACAAGTTCTCCCCGGTCGATCCCTTTTGCCGCGCCGCTTTTTTGTAGTAATTCCGGAATTGCCTTTCCAGAACCTGATAGATACGTTTTATTTTTTGCTTTTCCCGCAACTGCATCGCATAGTTGGACAGACGAGCCCGCCTGCGCTGACCATGCTGACCTGGGGGCTGATCCAGCTTGCATTTACCTTCAAGCGACTTGCCGCGACTCTTCAAGAAAAGATCGGTGCCTTCACGGCGCGACAATTTACAACGGGGTCCCAGATATCTTGCCATCAGTGCTTGTCCTCCTTATACGCGGCGTTTCTTGGGGGGGCGACACCCGTTATGGGGAATCGGTGTAACATCAGATATTTGCACAATTCGGAAGCCGAGGTTATGAAGCGCTCTAACTGCCGATTCACGCCCCGGACCCGGTCCCTTGACCTGAACGTCCAGGTTTCGCATACCGTATTCCTTCACCACATTGCCTGCCTTTTCCGCAGCCACTTGAGCCGCAAAAGGGGTGCTCTTTCGAGACCCGCGGAAGCCTGATCCGCCGGCAGATGCCCAAGCCAGTGCATTGCCCTTGCGATCGGTGATGGTGATAATCGTGTTGTTGAAGGAAGCGTGGATATGCGCTATTCCATCGGAAATCTCTCTCCGAATCCGTTTACGTGTACGACTCGGCGTCGCCATTCGAATACCTCTATGAAATTATGTGATTGAATTATTTACGAATCGGACGGCGCGGACCTTTCCGGGTTCGCGCATTGGTGCGGGTACGCTGACCACGAACCGGAAGTCCCCGGCGATGCCGGTATCCTCGATAGCACCCCAGATCCATAAGGCGCTTGATATTCATCGAGACTTCCCGACGAAGATCGCCTTCCACTGTATATTTGCCAACCTCGGTCCTGATCTTCTCCACCTGATCTTCGGTCAGATCTTTGACCTTGGTGGTCGGCTCGATCCGGGCGGCTTCGCAGATTTCCCGCGCCCGCGTGCGACCGATACCATAAATCGACGTCAGTGAGATGACGACATGTTTATGAACTGGAATATTGACTCCCGCAATACGTGCCATGCACTTAGTCTCCTGCTTGCATCTAATTCAACGTTCTCAACCCTGGCGCTGTTTATGCCTGGGTTCTTTACAAATAATACGGACCACGCCCTTGCGGCGAATCACCTTGCAGTGACGGCAGATGCGTTTAACCGAAGCTCGTACTTTCATTTTCTTCTCCTAAAACGTTTTGTCAGCGGGTCAGTCCCGACGGTGTACGGGCACCCTTGCCTTTCAGATTGGCCTTGCGCATCAGCCCTTCATATTGCTGGGACATGAGGTGGGTTTGCAACTGCGCCATGAAGTCCATAACCACAACCACAATAATCAGCAAAGAAGTGCCGCCAAAATAGAAGGGAACATTCCAGTACATGATCAGGAAGTTCGGCAGCAAACATACCAGGGTGATGTAAAAGGCACCAATGAGGGTCAATCGGCTCATGACCATGTCGATGTACTTGGCCGTCTGGATACCTGGCCGGATTCCCGGAATGAAAGCCCCGGACTTCTTCAGATTTTCGGCGGTTTCCTTGGCATTGAAGACTACTGCGGTATAAAAGAAACAGAAGAAAATAATCGCGGCAGAGTAAAACACGATGTAGAGAGGCTGACCGGGAGACAGGGAGGCCGCGACATCCTGTAGCCATTCCATTCCTTCGGCATTGCTGAACCAGCTCGCCACGGTAGCCGGAAAAAGAATGATGCTGGATGCAAAAATCGGTGGTATCACACCCGCCATGTTCAGCTTGAGTGGTAAAAAGCTTCGCTGCCCACCGTATACCTGTCTGCCTACCTGACGCTTCGCATAATGGATCGGAATACGCCTTTGCGCCCTCTCCACATAGACGACGAAAGCTGTGACCCCAATCGCCAGCGCAAACAGTATGACTACGGTCAAGGGGCTCATTTCGCCGGTTCTGGCCAATTCCAGGGTGGCCGCCACGGCGGATGGCAGCCCGGCCACGATACCGGCAAAGATGATCATCGAAATACCGTTGCCAATACCTCGCTCGGTGACCTGCTCGCCCAGCCACATCAGGAAAACCGTGCCGGTCACCAAGGTAACGGCGGTAAGAAATACAAATTGCGGTCCGGGATTCACCACCACTGGAAGACCGCCCGCAGTCTGGTTCTGCAGAGCGATCGCCACGCCGATCGATTGGAACGTCGCCAAAAATACAGTTCCATAACGGGTGTACTGGGAGATCTTACGTCTTCCAGATTCGCCTTCCTTTTTGAGTTGTTCCAGTTTCGGCACCACCACCGTCATCAACTGAATGATGATGGAGGCCGAAATATAGGGCATGATTCCCAGCGCAAAGATACTGAGCCGTTTCAAAGCACCCCCAGAGAACATGTTGAACATGTCCAAAATGGAGCCACTTTGTTGCTGAAACATCAAAGCCAAGGCCTTAGGATCTATTCCAGGCACTGGAATATGAGTCCCGAGTCGGTACACCACCAATGCGCCCAACAAAAAGAGCAAGCGCTGACGCAGCTCGGTCAGATTTCCAAACCGCCCCCTCAATGCCGCCGCTGGTGTGCTCACGAATCTTCTACCTTTCCACCTGCCGCCTCGATGGCCTGACGGGCCCCCTTGGTCACGTCAATACCCTTGATCGTGAGGGCGCGGTCTATCTTGCCCGAAGCGATGATTTTAACTCTCTTGACGATAGACGAAATCAAGTTGGCCTGCCTCAACACCTCTATGTCCACCACGTCGGTAGGAAGACTGTTGAGTTCATGCAGCCGGATCTCATCGACGAAACGTTGGGTACGGGATCTGAATCCCACCTTTGGCAGACGCCTGTGCAAAGGCATCTGCCCACCTTCAAAGCCTACTTTATGATATCCGCCGGATCTTGACTTTTGCCCCTTGTGGCCACGACCACCGGTCTTTCCCAGGGTACTCCCAATTCCTCTACCGACGCGTTTTCGGGGTTGCTTGCTTCCTGAGGCTGGTTTCAACGAATTCAAGCGCATTATTCCACTTCCTCTACATTCAGCATATAAGCTACTTTTCGGACCATTCCCCGGTTCTCGGGTGTGTCATCCACTTCCACTGTCTGATGTATTTTTTTGAGTCCCAGGCCACGCAGGCAATCTCGATGGGATTTGATCCTTCCTATTTTGCTGCGCACCATCGTCACTTTCAGCTTTTTTCCAGCCATCTTCTCAACCTAAGATTTCCTTCACGCTTTTGCCCCGCTTGGCGGCCACGAACTTGGGATCCTGCATCTCCGCAAGGCCCTTGATGGTAGCGCGCACCACATTGATGGGGTTTGTCGTGCCGATACATTTAGCCAATACATTATGTACGCCCACCGCCTCGAAGACGGCGCGCATGGCAGCTCCGGCGATGATGCCAGTACCCTCGGCCGCGGGCTGGAGGTATACCTTCGCCGCCCCTTCGGTCACGGTAACGGGGTATTGTAACGTATCTCCGCGCAGTTTGACCTGCACCATGTTTTTACGGGCTTGTTCCATGGATTTTTGAATGGCAACAGGTACCTCTCTCGCTTTACTCAAGCCGTATCCCACTCTCCCGTTACCATCTCCCACCACAGTCAGCGCAGTGAACCCAAACTGGCGCCCACCTTTGACCACCTTGGCCACGCGGCGCACCGCCACCAGTTTTTCCTGTAGTTCACTCTCGGTTTGTGTCGTTCCGTTCGCCATATCCAACCTCTCCTAAAACCGCAAGCCCGCTTCGCGGGCCGCCTCTGCAAGAGCCTTGACGCGCCCGTGATAGCGGAATCCCGAACGGTCAAACGCGACTTCCTCTATCCCCGCATCAAGCGCTTTTTTCGCTATGACCGAACCAACGATCCTAGCCGCATCAATGTTCCCCGTGCTCTTCACTTGACCACGGATGTCTTCCTGCACCGTCGAAGCACAGGTCAATACCTTGGAACCGTCACCTGTCGTAATCTGGGCGTAGATGTGCCTTGGCGTACGATGCACAGTCAACCTGTGGATCCCTATCCGACGTATCCTCGCTCTGGCTTTCGCCGCACGACGCATCCGCGAAGCTTTCTTATCCATTCGCATTTGATAACCTCAATTACTTCTTCTTCGCTTCTTTCCTGACCACATGCTCATCCGCATAACGGATACCCTTGCCCTTGTAAGGCTCGGGGGGTCTGTAAGCGCGAATCTCAGCCGCCACCTGCCCAATTTGCTGCTTGTCAGCGCCTTTTATGACGATCTCCGTCTGACTGGGGGTTTCAATGGTAACCCCTTCGGGCACTTCATAAACCACAGGATGGGAGAACCCCAAGGTGAGGTTGAGCTTCTTTCCCTGGGCCTGGGCCCGATACCCCACGCCCTGCAGCAATAATTTCTTTTCGAAACCCTGACTGACACCGGTGACCATGTTATTGATCAATGCCCGCATGGTCCCTGCCATCGCCACGGCCTGTTTGGCTTTGATCCGGGGCTTGACCCGTATTTCTGCCGAATCGATCTCAACCTCAACGGTATCATGGATCCGCCAGGACATATTTCCCTTGGCCCCTTTCACGGCCAATTCCTGACCATTCAGAGTGATATCGACACCCTTGGGAATTATTACCGGTTGATTCGCTATTCTTGACATCTTATATCACCCCAATCATCACGCCACGACACAGATTACTTCGCCGCCAAAACCTTGTTTGCGCGCAGATTTATCGGTCATCACACCTTTCGATGTCGAGACGATGGCAATCCCCAGCCCCCCGCGGACCTTGGGAAGCTCGTCCTTGCCCAAATAGATACGCCTTCCCGGCTTGCTAACCCTTCTCAACTCCTCGATGACGGGCATCCCCTCGAAATATTTCAACTGGATGGTCAGGGCAGGCTTTCCCGCTTCGCTCGAAAGCTCAAAACCATTGATGTATCCCTCATCAGCCAGAACTTGACAAATTGCTTCCTTCTGTTTGGAAGAAGGCATCACCACAGCTGTCTTGCCCGCCAATTGCGCATTTCGAATCCGGGTCAACATATCCGCAATCGGATCGCTCATACTCATCGTCTTATCCTCTTACCAACTTGCTTTGGTCACGCCTGGAATATCGCCACGCATGGCCAGTTCACGCAATTTGTTACGGCCCAGGCCGAACTTGCGGTAATAACCGTGGGGACGACCGGTCAACCCACAGCGGTTTTGCACCCGGGCCGGACAGGAATCCCTGGGCAATTGCTGCAGTTTCGTCTGCGCTTCCATCTTGGCTTCATAATCAGCCGCTGGATCTTTTAGAATCGCCCTGAGCGCAGCCCGTTTGGCAGCATATTTCGCCACCAGCTTCTGGCGCCGCCGCTCACGCGCAATCATGGATTTCTTAGCCATCTTATCCCTAGCTCCTGAATGGGAAATTAAACATTTCTAACAAGGCGCGGCCTTCCTCATCGTTTCTGGCACTCGTGGTAATAGTAATGTCCATGCCACGAAGCGCGTCAATCTTTTCATAATCGATTTCGGGAAAAATAATCTGCTCTTTGACTCCCAGGCTGTAATTGCCATGGCCGTCGAACGCCTTTGGACTCAGTCCACGAAAATCCCTGATGCGGGGTATCGCCACATTGATCAATCGATCGAGGAATTCGTACATGCGTTCCCGCCTCAAGGTCACTTTGCAACCAATTGGCATCCCATCACGGATCTTGAATCCGGCAATGGACTTTCGGGCAACTGTCACGACCCCTTTCTGGCCAGAAATCAATGCCAGATCCTGTAACGCATTTTCCAGAACCTTCTTGTCGGTCACCGCTTCACCCAATCCGATATTGAGGGTGATCTTGGTGACCTTCGGCGCCTGCATCACAGACTTATAACCGAATCGCTCCACCAGCTGCGGAACGATCCGTTCCTTATATTCCATTTCCAATCTCGGTTTAGCCATGCCAGTGCCCACTTATACGTCAATCACTTCGTTTGTGACCTTGAAGTATCTCACTTTTCGACCATCTTCAAGGATACGGAACCCGACTTTGTCCGCCTTCTCCGTTTGGGGGTTGTAGATGGCGACATTCGAAACGTGAATTGGCATCTCTTTCTCAATAATTCCACCGGCGATACCCCGTTGCGGTACGGGTTTCTGGTGTTTCTTGGCGATATTGATACCTTCCACGATCAACCGGTCATTTTCCAGCACTTGCTTGACCGTCCCTCGGTTGCCTTTGTCTTTGCCGACCAGCACGATGACTTCGTCGCCTTTCTTTATCTTGCGCATTTCCTTGAACCTTTCTCGCTTACAGCACTTCTGGAGCCAGTGAGATGATCTTCATGAACTGCTCGCTGCGAAGTTCACGCGTCACCGGCCCAAAGATACGTGTGCCAATGGGCTGCATCTGATTGTTCAGCAATACCGCAGCATTGGTATCGAAACGAACCACGGATCCGTCAGGACGACGTACACCCTTCTTGGTACGCACAACCACGGCATTGTAAACGTCACCTTTTTTCACCCGTCCTCGTGGAATGGCATCTTTCACACTGACCTTGATGACATCGCCTATGCCGGCGTAACGCCGGTGAGACCCACCCAATACCTTTATACACTGGACTTTTTTGGCCCCACTGTTGTCGGCCACCTCTAGCCTGGTTTGCATCTGGATCATGATTCTTCCCCTTAATCCGGCCTTATTTGGCTTTTTCCAATACTTTCACCAAGGTCCATGTCTTCCGCTTCGACAAGGGTCGGGAGGTCGTGATTGCGACCAAGTCGCCCATCCGGCATTGGTTGTCCTCGTCATGGGCGAGCATCTTGGTGGAGCGCTTGATGTACTTCCCGTACAAGGGATGCTTCACCAGCCTTTCAACCTGGACCGTGATCGTCTTGTCCATTTTGTTGCTGACAACCCGACCGGTCAGGGTCCTGAGTTTTTCCTGATTCTCACTCATATTCAAGCTCTCGCCATTTCGCCCATAATTGTCTTCACCCGCGCAATATCCCGACGGACCTTGCTCATCTGATCCGGCTGGGTCAGGGCACCGGTACCCTTCTGCATCCTGAGATTGAACTGTTCCTTATGGAGTTCGATCAACAAGCTTTCCAGTTCTTCTTTGGACTTTTCCCGTAATTCGCTTGCTTTCATCACATCACCGTTCGTACTGCAAATGTGGTTTTCACGGGAAGCTTGGCGGCAGCCAGGCGGAACGCTTCGCGTGCAATGTCTTCAGGAATACCTTCGATCTCATACAGCATGGCCCCTGGTTTGATTTCAGCAACCCAGTACTCCACGCTACCCTTACCCTTACCCATACGAACCTCAAGTGGTTTCTTGGTAATGGGTTTATCCGGAAACACCCGGATCCACAATTTCCCACCACGACGCACATGCCTGGTGATCGCTCGTCGGGCCGCCTCAATTTGACGCGCAGTGATACGCCCGCGCGAGGTAGCCTTCAAACCGTATTCACCAAAACTCACTCTGTTTCCACGCAAAGCCAAACCTGTGTTTCGGCCCTTTTGCTGTTTTCGATATTTTGTTCGCTTAGGCTGAAGCATGCCGCACTCCTGATACTATGATTTCCCTTGGGTCCGGGCAGTTTCTTCGAAGACTTCGCCCTTGAATATCCATACCTTTACGCCAAGCACACCATAGGTGGTTTGGGCTTCGGCGAAGCCATAATCGATATCGGCCCTGAGAGTATGCAAGGGGACGCGGCCTTCCCGATACCATTCACTTCGGGCAATCTCCGCCCCATTCAGGCGACCGCCGACCTTGATCTTGATACCTTCCGCCCCAAGGCGCATGGTATTCTGAACCGCTCGTTTCATCGCCCGGCGGAACATAATACGTTTTTCCAACTGCTGGGCCACACCTTCGGCGACCAGTTGCGCATCCAGTTCAGGCTTGCGCACCTCCTCAACGTTGATTTGCAGGGGAATGCCCATCTTGGCCGACACTTCCCGCCGCAGACGGTCGATATCCTCCCCTTTCTTTCCGATCACCAACCCGGGCCGTGCGGTATGGATCGTGATCTGCGCGTTGTTCGCAGCACGGCTGATGTGCACCCGACTCACCGAAGCATGGGAAAGCTTGCGTTTAATGAAATCCCTTACTTCCAGATCCTGGTGGAGTAACCCGGCGTAATCCTTGGAATTTGCGTACCAGCGTGAATTCCAGTCTTTGATATAACCGAGCCGGATGCCGATCGGATGAACTTTCTGTCCCATTTTATTCGCTCTCAGAAACTTTAACGGTGATATGACATGTACGCTTCAGGATTTGATTCGCACGTCCCTTGGCTCGCGGTGAAAAACGTTTCAGAGTCGGCCCCTCGTCAACGCATATCGTCGACACTTTAAGCTCGTCGATATCAAGACCCTCGTTGTGCTCGGCATTGGCAATCGCAGATTCCAAAACCTTACGAACGATCGCCGCCGCTTTCCTGTTGCTGTATTTCAGCGTGTCAAGGGCCTTGTCCACTGGAAGGCCACGCACCTGATCAGCGACCAATCGACATTTTTGCGCGGAAATCCTTGCATGCCGCAATTTTGCTGCCACTTCCATCGTCATCTCCCTTATCTGGACTTCTTGTCAGCCGCATGTCCGCGGAAAGTGCGGGTTGGGGCAAACTCACCCAACTTGTGTCCGACCATATTTTCGCTGATCAGAACCGGCACATGCTGACGGCCATTGTGCACAGCGATTGTCAGACCAATCATATCGGGCACGATCATCGACCGACGCGACCAGGTCTTGATTGGTTTCTTGCTTTGGCTTTCCTGCGCTTGTTCGACCTTTTTCATCAGATGATGATCGACAAACGGACCTTTTTTAACCGAACGTGGCACTGCCTTTTCCTCTCAACTCAATCTTATTTAGCCTTGCGACGACGCACGATCATATTGTCCGTACGTTTGTTCCGCCGTGTTTTGTATCCCTTGGTCGGCTGACCCCATGGGGAAGTGGGATGCTTGCCTTTGTTCCTGCCTTCGCCCCCCCCATGCGGATGGTCGACCGGGTTCATCGCCACACCACGGACCGTCGGACGGCGCCCCCTCCAGCGACTTGCACCCGCCTTGCCCAGAGAGATCAGGTTGTGCTCGGAGTTGCTGACTTCACCAATCACGGCCTTGCAGTCGATGTGGACTTTACGCATTTCACCCGAACGCAGCCTCAAGGTGGCATAAATACCTTCTTTCGCCAGCAATTGCACTGTGGCGCCAGCGCTACGGGCAAGCTGCGCACCTTTGCCAGGTTTCAACTCGACACAATGGATCTGGGTACCCACGGGGATGTTGCGCAAAGGCATGCAATTACCCACTTTCACGGGCGTTTCATCGTCCGAGATCAACTCCTGCCCCACTTGCAACCCCTTGGGCGCGATAATGTAACGACGTTCCCCGTCCCGATACAACAACAGGGCAATGTGGGCAGTACGATTCGGATCATATTCCAATCTTTCAACACGCGCCGGAACACCCAACTTGTTCCGCTTGAAATCGATAACGCGATAGCGCCTTTTATGCCCACCGCCCCTATGGCGAGTAGAAATACGGCCTTTATTGTTTCGCCCCCCGGACTTGGTGAGTTTCTCCACCAAGGGTTCATAAGGTTCACCCTTATGCAGACCTTCCGCCTTCACACTGATCACAAAGCGACGTCCAGGTGAGGTCGGCTTCGCTTTAAGAATTGCCATGTTCAGTTACCTTCCAATATTGATAGGGGTCAGGACACTGACAGGTCAATTTCTTGACCGGCCTTGAGACGCACGTACGCCTTCTTCCAGTCGGGGCGCTTCCCCAACATACGCCCGAACCGCTTTGCCTTGCCTTTGACATTCATCAGCTGCACGGACTCAACCTGCACATCGAACATCAGTTCGACCGCCTTTTTCACTTGCGGATTGCTCGCATCCCTTCTGACCTTGAATACATAGCGGTTTTCAGTATCAGCAAGACGCGTGCTTTTTTCCGAAATGACCGGCGCCATCAATATCTTCATCAACTCCAGCTGATTCATGCCAAGCGCTCCTCCAAAATCTTCGCCGCCTTCTCGGTCACCAACACTTTATCCGCCGCAACGAGTGAAACGGGATCCACTCGCCCAGCTACACTGACCTGAACATTCGGCACATTGCGTACCGCCAAATCCACCACTGGATTTTCATTTTCGACCAGGATCAGGATCCGCCGGCCCAGTGCGTATTCTTTCAGCTTACTGACAATCGCCTTGGTTTTGGGCTCCGCAGGCACGACATCCGCGCTTACCAACAAACGGTTCTGGCGCAACAATTCGGAAACGATGGATCGCATACCACGACGATACATCTTCTTATTGAGCTTCTGCTTGAAGCTCCTGGGCTTGGCCGCAAAGGTGACCCCACCCCCGCGCCAGATCGGGCTGCGGATACTACCAGAACGCGCTCTCCCGGTCCCCTTCTGCCGCCAGGGTTTTTTTCCGCCACCGCTCACTTCCGAACGGGTTTTCTGCGCCTTGGTCCCTGCCCTGCCATTGGCCAGATAGCCTGTCACCAACTGGTGAACCAAAGGTTCGTTGAATTCACAACCGAACACCTCATCGGAGACGGTGACCGGCTGCGCGGAATCCTTTTCGTGAACGACTGGAATTTCAACACTCATGATATTTCCTGCTTACCTCTTGACCGCTGGCTGCACGATGACATCCGCACCCTTATGGCCAGGCACGGCTCCTTTGATCAGAAGCAGGTTACGCTCCTTGTCAATAGCCACAATCTGCAAATTCTGGGTGGTACGACGGACATTTCCCAAATGCCCGGCCATGCGCTTCCCTTTGAATACCCGCCCTGGCGTCTGACATTGCCCGATCGAACCAGGCGCCCGATGGGAAACGGAGTTACCGTGGGTCGCATCCTGGGTTCTGAAGTTGTGCCGCTTGACCGTGCCGGCAAAGCCTTTACCGATCGTAGTCCCGACGACATCGACATATTGCCCCTCAGAAAAGGACTCAACACCCAAAGCGCCACCCACCGAAAGATCTTCTCCTTCGCCTTCCTCCAGACGAAACTCCCACAAACCTCTGCCGGCCTCCACGCCATTTTTGGCAAAGTGCCCGGCTTCCGGCTTGGTCAGCCTGGAGGGCTTTTGCGACCCCGTCGTCACCTGAACCGCCCTGTATCCATCCCGCTCCAAGGTGCGAAGCTGGGTAATACGGTTTCCATCCACATGCACAACAGTCACCGGCACGGATTGACCATCTTCGGTAAAAACCCTGGTCATACCACATTTACGCCCGACTACTCCGATCGTCATGGCAGTCTTCCTCAATTCAACTTAATCTGTACATCCACCCCGGCCGCGAGATCCAGCTTCATCAGCGCATCTACGGTTTTGTCAGTGGGTTCAACGATGTCAATCAACCGCTTATGGGTCCTGATTTCATATTGATCGCGCGCATCCTTATTGACGTGCGGGGAAATCAGGACGGTGTAACGTTCCTTTTTAGTGGGAAGCGGGATGGGACCCAGAACCTGGGCCCCCGTCCGCTTGGCGGTTTCAACGATCTCGTGGGTGGACTGCTCCACCAAGCGATGATCGAAACCCTTCAATCGAATCCGAATACGTTGCCGTTTATCCATCAATCTCACTCAATGATTTTCGCGACCACGCCGGCCCCGACGGTTCGACCACCTTCACGGATGGCAAAACGCAGTCCTTCTTCCATCGCGATCGGGTTGATCAGCTTCACCGTGACCTTCACATTGTCGCCAGGCATCACCATCTCAACCCCTTCCGGCAGTTCCACCGATCCGGTCACGTCCGTGGTACGGAAGTAGAATTGGGGACGGTAGCCGTTGAAGAACGGCGTGTGACGGCCGCCTTCTTCCTTCGACAGAACGTACACTTCCGCTTCAAAGTGCGTATGCGGGGTAATCGTTCCAGGCTGCGCCAGAACCTGACCACGCTCAACTTCGTCACGCTTGGTACCACGCAGCAGCACCCCCACGTTGTCCCCGGCAACCCCTTCATCCAGAAGTTTGCGGAACATCTCTACCCCGGTCACCGTGGTCTTGGTCGTCGGCCGGATCCCGACAATCTCAACTTCGTCTCCCACCGCCACCTTGCCGCGTTCGATTCGTCCGGTCACCACCGTCCCCCGACCAGAAATCGAGAAAACGTCTTCGATCGGCATCAGGAACGGCTGGTCAATGGGGCGCTCGGGCTCGGGGATGTATTCGTCCATCGACTCCATCAGCTTCAGGATCGAGGGCACCCCAATGTCGCTCTGGTCCCCTTCCAGGGCTTTCAGCGCGCTGCCAATCACCACCGGTACGTCGTCTCCGGGAAATTCATATTGGCTCAGAAGCTCCCGCACTTCCATTTCCACCAGCTCTAGCAGCTCTTCGTCGTCCACCATGTCGGCTTTGTTCAGGTAGACCACGATGCAGGGCACACCCACCTGACGGGCCAGCAGGATGTGTTCCCGGGTCTGCGGCATCGGGCCGTCGGCCGCCGATACCACCAGAATCGCACCGTCCATCTGCGCCGCCCCGGTGATCATGTTCTTCACGTAGTCAGCATGGCCAGGACAGTCAACGTGGGCGTAGTGGCGCTTCGCCGTCTCGTATTCCACGTGCGCCGTCGCAATCGTGATCCCGCGCTCGCGTTCTTCCGGTGCGTTGTCAATCTGTCCGTAATCCTTGAACTCCGCACCCTGAAAATGATCCGCCGACACCTTCGTCAAGGCCGCCGTCAGCGTCGTCTTCCCATGGTCCACGTGCCCAATCGTCCCCACATTGACATGCGGCTTCGTCCGCTCAAATTTCTGCTTGGCCACTGCTACACCTCACTTAAAGATCTTGTTAGCCCGAATGATTTACGAAGTTGCTTTCTTGATGATCGCCTCGGCGACACTCGCCGGAGCTTCCATATATTTCTCAAACTGCATGGAATAGGTCGCCCGCCCCTGACTCAGCGAACGCAGGTCGGTGGCATAGCCGAACATCTCGGCCAACGGAACCTCGCAGCGGACCACCTTGCCCCCTGGCGCGTCCTCCATCCCTTGAACCATACCACGACGACGATTGATGTCCCCCACCACGTCACCCATATATTCTTCCGGGGTGACCACCTCGACCTTCATAATCGGCTCCAAAAGAACCGGATCGGCCTTTTTCGCGCCTTCCTTGAAGCCCATGGAGCCGGCGATCTTGAAGGCCATTTCGCTCGAGTCAACGTCGTGATAGGAACCATCGAACAAGGTCACCTTGACGTCGACCACCGGATAGCCGGCCAGAATCCCCGTCTCCATCGCTTCCTGAATACCTTTGTCCACAGCGGGAATGTATTCCCGGGGAACCACACCACCCACGATCGCATTGACAAACTCGTACCCAGCGCCGCGTTCCTGCGGCTCCAGCTTCAACCACACGTGACCGTATTGGCCGCGACCACCGGTCTGGCGAACGAACTTGCCCTCCTGCTCGACGGACTTGCGAATGGTTTCGCGATAAGCCACCTGGGGAGCGCCGACATTGGCCTCGACATTGAATTCACGCTTCATGCGATCGACGATGATCTCCAAATGCAGCTCACCCATCCCGGAAATAATGGTCTGCCCCGACTCTTCATCGGTATGCACCCGAAAGGAGGGATCTTCCTGGGCCAGCTTCTGCAGCGCGATACCCATCTTTTCCTGGTCGGCCTTGGTCTTCGGCTCGACGGCGACCGAGATCACGGGCTCGGGAAACTCCATTTTCTCCAGCGTGATGATGGCCTTGGGATCGCACAATGTGTCGCCTGTGGACACATCCTTCAGCCCGATGGCTGCGGCGATGTCACCGGCGCGCACTTCCTTGATCTCCTCCCGGGAGTTGGCGTGCATCTGGACAATACGCCCGATCCGCTCGCGCTTGCTTTTCAGAGAGTTATAAACGGTATCGCCGGAGTTCACCACCCCGGAATACACCCTGAAGAAGGTCAGCGCCCCCACGAACGGGTCGGTCGCAATCTTGAACGCGAGCGCCGCGAACGGCTCGTCGTCGCTGGCCTTGCGCTCCACCTCATTACCATGATCATCGGTACCCTGGACGGGTGGAATATCAACGGGGGACGGCAAGTATTCGACCACCGCATCGAGAAGCGCCTGCACCCCCTTGTTCTTGAAGGCCGAACCACACAGCGCCGGCACGATCTCGCCAGCCAGGGTGCGGGCACGCAAGCCCTTTTTGATCTCCTCGACGGTCAATTCCTCGCCTTCGAGGTATTTGTTCATCAACTCATCATCGGCTTCGGCCGCAGCCTCGACCAACTTTTCCCGCCACGCCTCACAATCGCTCAGCATGCCTTCGGCAATGTCGCGCTCTTCGAATTTGGTGCCTTTGGTGGCGTCATCCCAATAGATGGCCTTCATCTTGATCAGATCGACCACACCCTCGAAGTTCTCTTCCGCCCCGATGGGAAGCTGAAGGGGAACCGGTGTCGCCCCGAGGCGATCGCTGATCTGCCCCACAACCCTGAGGAAGTCGGCACCCTGACGATCCATCTTGTTGACGAATGCAAGACGCGGCACACCGTACTTGTCCGCTTGGCGCCACACGGTCTCGGACTGCGGTTCCACGCCACCCACCGCACAGAAGACGGCGCACGCGCCATCAAGGACACGCAATGAACGCTCCACTTCAATCGTGAAGTCCACGTGCCCCGGCGTGTCGATGATATTAATACGATGCTCCGGGAACTGCTGCTCCATGCCGCGCCAGAAGCATGTGGTGGCCGCGGAAGTGATCGTGATCCCGCGCTCCTGCTCCTGCTCCATCCAATCCATGACGGCCGCACCATCATGCACCTCACCTATCTTGTGAGAAACGCCGGTGTAAAACAGGACGCGTTCTGTCGTGGTTGTCTTACCGGCATCGATGTGCGCCATGATGCCTATATTTCGATATCGTTCAATCGGAGTCGTGCGTGCCACAGCTTCTAAACCTTAAAAATGACTACTTGAAATTACCAGCGATAATGAGAGAAAGCCTTGTTCGCTTCCGCCATGCGATGGGTATCCTCGCGCTTCTTGACTGCCGCACCGCGATTCTCCACAGCATCGAGCAACTCACCCGCGAGGCGCTGAGGCATCGTCTTCTCGCTGCGCTTTCTGGCCGCATCGATCAGCCAGCGCATTCCCAGGGAGCGACGCCTGTCCGGACGCACCTCCACGGGAACCTGGTAGGTCGCCCCACCCACACGGCGCGACTTCACCTCCACCAACGGCTGCACGTTTTCCAGAGCCTTGACCAGCACTGCCAACGTATCTTCGTGCCCTTTGCTTTCTATAATATCCATCGCCCCATAGACCACCCGCTCGGCCAAGGACTTCTTACCACTCACCATCACCATATTGATGAACTTGGCCACGGTTTCGTTGCCGAACCGGGGATCCGGCAGAATTTGACGCTTTTCAGCTGCCCTTCTTCTCATCGTTATCCACTCAATTTAACTTTTGGGTCTCTTGGCGCCGTACTTGGACCGACCTTGACGCCGACTCTCCACGCCCGCACAATCAAGCGCTCCGCGAACGACGTGATAGCGGACACCAGGCAGGTCTTTGACACGCCCCCCGCGGATCAATACCACGGAGTGCTCCTGCAGGTTATGACCCTCACCCCCAATGTAGCTGGTTACCTCGGCGCCATTCGTCAAACGGACACGCGCAACCTTACGCAAAGCGGAATTCGGTTTCTTCGGGGTAGTCGTATAGACCCGGGTGCACACGCCACGCTTTTGCGGACACGCTTCCAGCGCCGGCACGTTACTTTTCTCCTGCTTTCTCACCCGAGGCTTTCTAACCAACTGATTGATCGTGGTCATACCTTAAAAACTCCTAACAACCTTTCTCGCGGCACCCTTATTCGACACGAAAAAAAACCCCGCGCCCTTTCATTGATTCAATTAAATCAAAAGACTAAGGGCGACAAAGCCTTCTTGCTTAAAGGCGGGTATTCTAGACGACAAAAGGCCGACTGTCAACAACTGGCAGCCAGCCCTGTCGTTACTTAGGGGTTTTAACGCTGCTCTAAGGATTCAAGGCCTTTTTCAACGCCTCTTCGACCTGTTCGGTATCGACCGTTTCCACCCCAGCTTCAGGTGCCATCATCGCTCTCTTGCGCTTTCTTTCGCGGTGATAGGCCAAGCCCGTTCCGGCCGGAATCAGGCGGCCCACGATGACATTCTCCTTGAGGCCATGCAGATCGTCTCGCAACCCTCTGACTGCCGCATCGGTCAGCACCCGCGTCGTCTCCTGGAAGGAAGCTGCGGAAATGAACGACTTGGTTGCCAGGGAAGCCTTGGTGATGCCAAGCAACACAGGCAGAAACAGAGCAGGCCGTTTGCCTTCCTTCTCCGCTTTCTCGTTCTCTTCAAGCACCTCGGAGCGTTCCGCCTGCTCTCCCACCAGATACTGGGTATCCCCCGGATCGGTGATCTCAACCTTGCGCAACATCTGACGAATGATCACCTCGATGTGCTTGTCGTTGATCCCCACACCCTGAAGCCGGTATACGTCCTGGATCTCCTTTACCAGGTAGGCGGCCAGCTCCTCCACGCCCCGCAGCCGCAGGATATCGTGCGGTGTGAGTTCACCTTCGGCGATGGTCTCGCCCTTTTCCACGAACTCGCCCTC
This sequence comes from Methylothermaceae bacterium, assembly GCA_026981855.1. Lineage (GTDB taxonomy): Bacteria > Pseudomonadota > Gammaproteobacteria > Methylococcales > Methylothermaceae > Methylohalobius. The sequence continues at coordinate 55,213 of JALSIB010000016.1, forward strand.
GAAGACCGTGATATGGCGCCATTTGGGAATGAGGGTTTCGTGCTGGTTCCCCTCCGAGTCCGTGATGATCAGCCGGCGCTTGCCCTTGGTCTCCTTACCAAAGCTGACCGTACCGGTCGCTTCCGCCAAGATCGCCGGATCCTTGGTCTTGCGGGCCTCGAACAAATCGGCAACCCTGGGCAGACCCCCTGTAATGTCACGGGTCTTGGTGGACTCCTGGGGAATTCGGGCAATGACGTCACCCACCTCGACCTTCTCCCCGTCATGCACATTCACGATGGCGCCACCGGGGAGAAAATACTGGGCCGGAATCTCGGTTCCCGGGATATAGACCTCGTTACCCGTCTCATCCACCAACTTGATCAAGGGCCTCAGATCCCGCCCCGCGGCCGGCCGCATCTTGGGATCGATGATCACCATGGAACTCAGGCCGGTCACCTCGTCGGACTGCTCGTGAACCGTCACCCCTTCGATGAAATTATCCAGTTTGGCGATCCCGCTGACTTCGGTGATCACAGGATGAGTATGGGGATCCCAGGTTGCGACGACGTCGCCCCTATTCACCTGGGAGCCATCTTCCACGTTCAGGATCGCCCCGTAAGGCACCTTGTAACGCTCGCGCTCCCGCCCATATTCATCGATGACACTGATTTCCCCGGAGCGGGACACGGCGACCAACTTGCCCTCCTTGTTACGCACCGTCTTCAGATTGCTCACCCGGATGGTCCCGGAGGACTTGACCTCGACACTGGAAATGGCCGCCGACCGCGACGCAGCCCCGCCGATATGGAAAGTACGCATGGTCAACTGGGTACCGGGCTCACCGATGGACTGGGCGGCGATCACACCGACAGCCTCACCGACGCTGACCCGATGACCACGTCCCAGGTCGCGGCCGTAACACATGGAACAGACACCGTAACGGGTGTCACAAGTAATGACGCTGCGAACCAGTACCTGCTCCACGCTGTGCTGCTCGAGCTCCTTGACCAGGCGCTCGTCCAGCAGCGTGTTGGCCTCGACGATGACGTCCTTGGTCTTGGGATCCAGCACGTCCTCGGCGACCACCCGCCCGAGCACCCGCTCGGACAAAGGCTCCACCACATCCCCGCCTTCAATGATCGGAGCCATGGTGATGCCGTTGGAAGTACCGCAATCCTCTTCGGTGATCACCAAGTCCTGTCCCACATCCACCAGGCGGCGGGTAAGATAACCGGAGTTGGCGGTCTTGAGGGCGGTATCGGCAAGTCCTTTACGCGCCCCGTGAGTCGAGATGAAGTATTGAAGCACGTTCAAACCTTCACGGAAGTTGGCCGTGATCGGGGTTTCGATGATGGAACCGTCCGGTTTGGCCATCAGCCCCCGCATGCCCGCCAACTGCCGGATCTGGGCGGCCGAGCCACGGGCTCCGGAATCAGCCATCATGAAGATGGAATTGAAAGACTTCTGCCTGACGACATTGCCTTTCCTGTCGACGGCCTCTTCCTCGCCCAACACCTGCATCATGGCCTTCGCCACCTGCTCATTGGCGTGGGACCAGATATCGACCACCTTGTTGTAACGCTCGCCATCAGTCACCAGCCCTTGCTCGTACTGGCGCTGAATTTCCATGACTTCCTTTTCCGCCGTCTGAATGATCCCTTCCTTTTCGGGCGGGATCACCATATCCTCGATCCCGAAGGACACCCCGGCCTTGGTGGAATTGGAGAAGCCCAGATACATCAGCTGGTCGGCAAACACCACCGTGGCCTTCAGGCCCAAGGCGCGGTAACTGACATTGATCACATTGGATATGGCTTTCTTGGTCATATCCTGGTTGACCAGGTCGAACGACAATCCCTCCGGGACGATATCCCAGATCAGCGCCCTGCCGGCGGTAGTATCGACGATCCGGCGGCGTTCGGTGATCGAGCCGTCCTCTTCCTTGATCCTTTCCTCGATCCGCAGCTTGATCTTACTGTGAACCGTCACCACCTTGTGATCCAGCGCCTGCCGGACCTCGTCCACATCGGCAAACACGATTCCTTCCCCGGGCGCATTGACACGTTCCCGGCTCATGTAATAAAGCCCCAGTACGATATCCTGGGTGGGATGAATGATCGGCTCCCCATTGGCCGGCGAGAGAATATTGTTGGAAGACATCATCAAGGCCCGCGCCTCCAACTGGGCTTCCAGCGACAAGGGCACATGAACCGCCATCTGGTCCCCGTCGAAGTCGGCGTTGAAGGCGGTACAGACCAGCGGGTGAAGTTGAATCGCCTTGCCTTCGATCAATACCGGCTCGAATGCCTGGATGCCGAGCCGGTGCAGGGTCGGGGCCCGGTTCAACATCACCGGATGCTCGCGGATGACATCGTCGAGCACATCCCACACTTCCGCCTCTTCACGTTCCACCATGCGCTTGGCGGCCTTGATAGTGGTGGCGATACCGAGCGCCTGCAGCTTTCCGAAGATGAAAGGCTTGAACAATTCCAGCGCCATTTTCTTGGGCAGGCCGCATTGATGCAACCTCAGGGTCGGCCCCACCACGATCACCGAACGGCCGGAATAGTCGACGCGTTTCCCCAGAAGATTCTGGCGGAAACGGCCTTGTTTCCCTTTGATCATGTCGGCCAGCGACTTCAGCGGCCGCTTGTTGGTACCCGTGATCGCCCGCCCCCGGCGACCATTGTCCAGCAGTGCATCCACCGCTTCCTGCAACATCCGCCTTTCATTGCGCACGATGATGTCGGGTGCGTTAAGTTCGAGCAATCTCCGCAAGCGGTTGTTACGATTGATGACCCGCCGGTACAGATCGTTGAGATCCGAAGTGGCGAAACGCCCCCCGTCGAGCGGCACCAAGGGCCTGAGATCGGGCGGTAACACCGGCAGCACGTTGAGGATCATCCATTCGGGACGATTGTTGGAATTCAGGAACGCCTCGATCAGCTTGAGCCTTTTGGAGAGCTTGCGGATCTTGGTTTCAGAACCTGTCAGTTCGATTTCCTCGCGCAGGGTGGCCACTTCCGACTTGAGATCCAGGGACTTGAGCAATTCCTGGATCGCCTCGGCGCCCATTTTCGCGGTGAAGTCGTCACCGTGCTCCTCCACCGCCTCGAGATATTCCTCGTCGGTCAACAGCTGACCGCGATCGAGCGTTGTCAGGCCCGGATCGGTCACCACGAAAGATTCGAAATACAGAACCCTTTCCACTTCCCGCATGGTCATGTCGAGCATCAACGCAATCCGCGACGGCAGCGACTTCAGGAACCAGATGTGCGCCACCGGGCTCGCCAGCTCGATATGCCCCATACGCTCACGCCGCACCTTGGCCAAGGTCACCTCGACGCCACACTTCTCGCAAATGACGCCCCGGTGCTTCAACCGTTTGTACTTGCCGCAAAGACACTCGTAGTCGTTCACCGGACCGAAAATCTTGGCGCAGAACAATCCGTCACGCTCAGGCTTGAAGGTCCGGTAGTTGATGGTCTCCGGCTTCTTGACCTCGCCGTAGGACCACGAACGGATCATGTCCGGGGAGGCCAGACCGATGCGGATGGCATCGAATTCCTCAACCTGACTCTGCCTTTTCAAGAATTTGATGAGATCTTTCAAAGCTTCTGCTCCCGCTAAATTGGTAAATTTGGTTGCCTTCAGGATGGCCCGGGTTAATCCTGCTCCAGCTCGATATTGATCGCCAGGGCGCGGATCTCCTTGATCAGCACCTTGAACGATTCGGGCATTCCCGCTTCCATCCGGTAGTCGCCATCGACGATGTTCTTGTACATCTTGGTGCGTCCCACCACATCGTCGGACTTCACCGTGAGCATCTCTTGCAGCGTGTATGCCGCGCCATAGGCCTCGAGCGCCCAGACTTCCATTTCCCCGAACCTTTGACCGCCGAACTGGGCTTTGCCGCCCAGGGGCTGCTGGGTCACCAGGCTGTAGGGGCCGGTCGAACGGGCATGCATTTTGTCATCAACCAGATGATTGAGCTTGAGCATGTACATGTAACCCACCGTGACGTCACGGTCGAAGCTGTCGCCGGTACGGCCATCGAACAGCCGGGTCTGGCCACTCTCGGGCAGATCGGCAAGACGCAGCAGGGACTTGATCTCATCCTCGGTCGCCCCATCGAATACCGGCGTCGCCATGGGCACACCGTCCTTCAGGTTGTTCGCCAGCTCCAGGATCTCCTCGTCCGAAAGGCTGTCCAGGTCTTCCTTGCGTCCGCTCTGGTTGTATACCTGATCCAGAAACTCGCGCAACGCCTGAACCTTGGCCTTGGCCTCGAGCATGCGGCCGATCTTGATCCCCAAGCCTTTGGCAGCCCACCCCAGGTGGGTTTCCAGCACCTGGCCCACGTTCATGCGCGAGGGCACCCCGAGAGGGTTGAGCACAATATCGACCGGGGTTCCGTCTTCCAGATAGGGCATGTCCTCGACCGGCACGATCTGGGAAATCACCCCTTTGTTACCGTGACGGCCGGCCATCTTGTCGCCAGGCTGAATCCTGCGTTTGACGGCGAGATAGACCTTGACCATCTTCAGCACGCCGGGCGGCAGATCGTCCCCCATGGTGATCTTGGCCTTCTTTTCCTCGAAACGCGCATCCATGTCCTTGCGCAGGTTCGCCAGCTGCTCGGAGATCGCTTCCAGCTGGAGGTTGAGATCCTCGTCCTGGAGGCGGATCTTCAACCACTCGCTGGCATTCAAGCCATCCAGATATTCGGCGGTGATTTCATTGCCATTGCGCAGGCCGCCCGGTCCTGATTCGGCGATTTTGCCCAGCAACATCTGGCGGATTCGCTGGTAAATATCCTGCTCGACGATCTTGAACTGATCTCCCAGATCTTTCCGGACCTTTTCCAGTTGTGCCTGCTCGATCGATTTCGCACGCGCATCCTTCTCCACCCCGTCACGAGTAAAGACCTGCACGTCGATGACCGTGCCCGACATCCCCGAAGGCACCCTCAGTGACGTGTCCTTCACGTCGGAAGCCTTCTCACCGAAGATCGCCCTGAGGAGTTTTTCTTCCGGGGTCAGCTGGGTTTCCCCTTTCGGAGTCACCTTACCCACCAGGATGTCACCTTCTTTGACTTCGGCGCCGATATAAACGATCCCCGACTCGTCGAGTTTGGCCAACGCGGATTCGCCCACGTTCGGAATATCCGCGGTGATTTCTTCAGGACCCAACTTGGTGTCTCTGGCGACGCAGGTCTTTTCCTCGATATGAATCGTGGTGTAACGATCCTCCTCGACCACCCGCTCGGAAATCAGAATGGAATCCTCGAAGTTGTAACCGTGCCAAGGCATGAAGGCCACCAGAAGATTCTGTCCCAGCGCCAGCTCCCCCATATCGGTGGAAGCGCCATCGGCCAGAATGTCGCCGCGGGCGATCCGGTCACCGGGATGCACCAGCGGTTTCTGGTTGATACAGGTATTTTGGTTGGAACGGGTGTACTTGATCAGATTGTAGATATCCACACCCGGCTCGCCCGCCTCGGTTTCATCATCGTTGACCCGGACCACGATACGGGCCGCATCCACCGACACGACCTCCCCGCCGCGCTTGGCCACCACCGCGGTACCGGAATCACGGGCCACGATTCGTTCCATGCCGGTCCCCACCAGCGGTTTTTGCGAGCGCAGCATGGGAACCGCCTGGCGCTGCATGTTGGAACCCATCAACGCCCGGTTGGCGTCATCATGCTCGAGAAACGGAATCAGCGACGCCGCCACCGAAACGATCTGCTTAGGTGAAACATCCATGTACTGGACGCTTTCGGGAGAGGCCAGGGTAAACTCATTCTTGTGCCGGCTGGATACCATCTCGTCGATCAGCCGTCCCTCGTCATCCACCCGGGCGCCCGCCTGGGCGATCACATATTCGCTTTCCTCTATGGCCGAAAGATAATGGATTTCATCGGTCACCCGCCCATTTTCCACCTTGCGGTAGGCGGTCTCCAAAAAACCGTAATGATTGGTGCGCGAATAGACCGCAAGCGAATTGATCAAGCCGATGTTCGGTCCTTCGGGCGTTTCGATCGGACACAGACGACCGTAATGGGTCGGGTGAACGTCCCGAACCTCGAAGCCTGCCCGTTCCCTGGAAAGCCCGCCCGGACCCAGGGCCGACACCCTCCGCTTGTGGGTGACCTCCGACAGCGGATTGTTCTGGTCCATGAACTGGGACAGCTGACTGGAACCGAAGAATTCCTTGATCGCCGCCACCACGGGCTTGGCATTGATCACTTCCTGGGGCGTATAGCCTTCCGTGGCGGCCATGGTCAGCCGTTCTTTCACCGCCCGCTCGACCCGCACCAGACCGATACGGAACTGGTTCTCCACCATTTCCCCGACGCTGCGCACCCGACGATTACCCAGGTGATCTATGTCGTCCACCTGGCCCTTGCCGTTGCGAATATTGATCAGCTCTGTCAGTACCGCGACGATGTCTTCGTTGGTCAGAACCCTGGGGCCTTTTTCATCTTTGCGGCCCAGGCGCAGATTCAATTTCATCCGCCCGACTTCCGACAGATCGTAACGCTCTTCGGTGAAAAACAGATTCTGGAACAAGGTTTCGGCGGCATCCTTGGTAGGAGGCTCACCGGGGCGCATCATGCGATAGATTTCGACCAGCGCTTCCAATTGCGTGGTGGTATGGTCCACCTTCAGCGTATTGGAGATGTATGGGCCCCGGTCGAGTTCGTTGACGTACAGGGTCTCGATTTTCTCGATCCCGCTTTCGATCAGCTGCTCCAGCAGCTCGGAGGTGATCTCCGTGTTGACAGCCGCAATCACCTCGCCTGTTTTTTCATCGATGATGTTGTGCGCCAGGATTTTTCCAAAAAGGAACTCTTTCGGCACTTCCAGCCGAGTCAGGCCGGCTTTTTTCATCTGCCGAATATGGCGCTGGGTGATCCGCCTTCCCTCCTCGATAATCATGGCGCCATCGTCCAGCCTGATATCGAAGGGCGCCACTTCTCCGCGCAAGCGTTCAGGGACCAAGTCGAAAACGATCTTGTCCTTGCCAAGATGGAAGGTATCGGTTTCGAAGAACATCCCGATCATCTGCTCGTTGTCATAGCCCAACGCCCGCAGCAATATAGTCGCCGGGAGCTTGCGCCGACGATCGATGCGCACGTAGACGATATCTTTGTGGTCGAATTCGAAATCCAGCCACGACCCCCGATAGGGAATGACACGCGCGTTGAACAACAACTTTCCTGAAGAGTGGGTCTTCCCCCGGTCATGATCGAAGAACACCCCGGGCGAGCGATGCAGCTGCGATACGACCACACGTTCTGTGCCGTTGATGACGAAAGTGCCGTTCTCGGTCATCAAGGGCAGTTCACCCATGTAAACTTCCTGTTCCTTGATTTCCTTCGTCACCTTGCTGCTGGCGGGTGAATCCTTGTCATACAGCACCAGCCTCACCTTGACCCGCAGGGGAGCGGCATAGGTGGCGCCTCTCAGCTGACATTCCTTGACATCGAAGGTGGGCTCTCCGAGGCGGTAATTCACATACTCCAGGACCGCGTAACCATTGTGGCTTTCAATGGGGAAAACCGATTTGAATGCCGCCTGCAATCCCTGCTCCAAACGTTCGCTGGGTCGCTTGTCGGCTTGAAGAAAATGTCGATAGGAATCGAGTTGAATGCGCAAAAGATAGGGGACTTCCAGAACTTCTGGTCGTTTGGCAAAACTCTTGCGAATACGCTTTTTCTCGGTGAAAGAATAGGCCATAGCGGTTCCTTAGATCCTGCAGTAATTGAACGCCGGGGCTGCAGCGGGCAGCGCTACCGGTGTATGATGGGAAAAAGAAAAGTTAAAACCTGATGAACGCATGCATCGACCATGGGGGTTGTGGGGTCAGCACATTGTGAACACCGCGCCTCCAACAGGTTGTCACGCTCGACGGTGCATGGGTCACATCGACATGGCATCCATCCGCCATCACCCTCGTGCGCTATGTATGTCGTTTATCACCTCACCCAGCGATCACAACTGGATGATATGAAACAGGCACCCGGTAAATCTCCAATCGGCACCTCTGATTCAAGAAGCGGGAAAAGGCCGGCAGTCGAGACTGCCAGCCACTCCCTGATAAGCAAAAGAAAACCGGCTTTATTTGACTTCGACAGACGCGCCAGCCTCTTCCAGTTGTTTTTGGATCTCTTCGGCTTCTTCCTTGCTGACACCTTCCTTGACCGGTGCCGGCGCGCTTTCCACCAGTGCCTTGGCTTCCTTAAGTCCCAGCCCAGTAATACCGCGGACCGCCTTGATGACGGCCACCTTATTGGAACCGAAACCAGTCAGAACCACGTCAAACTCGGTCTTTTCCTCAGCGGCGGCACCGGCTTCCCCCCCTGCTGCCATCGGCACCGCAGCCACTGCAGCGGCGGCAGAGACACCGAATTTTTCTTCCATGGCGGAAATCAAATCCACCACTTCCATGACGGTCATATTGGAAATCGCATCCAAAATCTCATCTTTAGACAAAGCCATTTTCAACTCCAAAATTCATCGACAGTTTTGCTAGGGTCAGGCCTTCCTGCCATCAGGCGGCCTGCTTTTGATCTCTCACGGCAGCCACGGTACGCACCAGTTTCGCGTGGGGCTCGGCCATCGTTCTCACCAGTTTCTCTATGGGTGCCTTCATCACGGCCATCAGCATGCTGATCGCTTGCTCCTTGGTCGGCAGGCTTGCCAGCCGTTCCAGTTCTTCCGGACCGTAAAGCTTGCCTCCCACGGCAACCAATTTGGGCTTCAGATGCTCGTGCTCCTTGGAGAAATCCTTGATCACACGGGCAGCCGAACCCGGTTCCTCCAGTGAAAAAACCAATAGCAAAGGACCCACCAAGCCTTCATTCATGCAGGCATAGTCGGTCCCTTCCAGCGCTCTGCGCGCCAGCGTGTTTTTCACCACGCGAAGGTACACTTGTGACTCCCGGGCCTTTTGACGCAACGCGGTCATCTCCGGCACCGTCAGCCCCCGATATTCAGCAGCCACTGCGGAATGGGCCTGTGCGGCGACAGAAGAGACCTCGGCAACGATTGCCTTTTTCTGTTCCAGTCTCAGTGCCACGTGTTACCTCCGTTCTACCCCCGATTATTACCGGGGCTTCTCTTCATGCACCCCCAAGAGGGGCACTCCCACGGCTCCCCGTCTCAGACCGACCGGTTCACCGTCTACGCAGGCCCGTAGAATTAAGCGCCATGATGGCACGCCTGCGGTCTTTGACGATCACCGGCTACCCGGCAATCCCAAACTTTCAAATGTCCAGACTGGCTTTGTCCACCGTCAAACCAGGACCCATGGTGGTCGACAAGGCCACCTTCTTCATGTAGACCCCCTTGCTTGCCGCCGGCTTTGCTTTCTTGAGATCGGCAAGCAGCGCTTCGAGATTCTCGCGCAAGGCATTGACATCGAAATCGACCTTACCGATGGTGCAGTGAATGATGCCAGCCTTGTCGGTGCGGTAACGAACCTGCCCCGATTTGGCATTTTTGACCGCCGCGGCCACGTCCGTCGTCACCGTTCCCACCTTGGGGTTTGGCATCAGTCCCCGGGGGCCGAGAATCTGCCCCAGCTGACCCACGACACGCATGGCATCGGGGGTTGCGATCACCACATCGAAGTCCAGGTTTCCCTTCTTGACCTCTTCTGCCAAATCTTCCATCCCAACGATATCGGCTCCGGCTTCCTTTGCAGCCTCGGCATTCGCCCCCTGGGCAAACACCGCAACCCTGACCGACTGCCCGGTACCATGGGGAAGAACGGTCGACCCCCTCACTACCTGATCGGATTTACGCGGATCCACCCCCAGGTTGACACTGACATCCACCGACTCCCTGAACTTCACCGTGGACAGTTCCTTAAGCAGCTGCAAAGCCTCATCCACATTGTAGGATTTGACCGGATCCACCTTCTCGCGGATCATCTTCATGCGTTTGGTCAGCTTGGCCATCACACACCCTCCACATCGATACCCATACTGCGCGCAGTCCCGGCGATCGTCCGCACCGCGGCGTCCATGTCAGCCGCTGTCAAATCGGGCTCCTTGACCTTGGCGATTTCCTCCAACTGCTCGCGCGTCACCGTGCCGATCTTGTCAAGATTCGGCACCGAACTACCCTTTTCCGCACCCAACGCTTTTTTCAGCAGATAGGACGCAGGGGGCGTCTTGATGATGAAGGTAAAACTACGATCGTTGTAAACGGTGATGATCACCGGCAGGGGCAAGCCCTTCTCCATGCTCTGGGTCTGGGCATTGAACGCCTTACAGAATTCCATGATGTTCACCCCATGCTGACCCAACGCCGGACCTACCGGGGGACTGGGATTCGCCTCACCTGCCTTGACCTGTAGCTTGATGTAAGCTTCAACTTTCTTTGCCATGCTCTTTCTCTCCGTTTGGGTACCAGCGCCTCTCGGCTCCCCAGTATTTCAGGTCAGACCTTTTCTACCTGACCAAAATCGAACTCTACCGGCGTCGACCTGCCGAAAATCAGCACCGACACCCGCAGCTTGTTTTTGTCGTAGTCGACTTCCTCGACCACACCATTGAAGTCCTTGAAGGGCCCCTCGATGATCCGCACCACCTCTCCCGGCTCAAACAGTACTTTGGGCTTGGGTTTGGTCAAGCCCTCCTCCACCCGCTCAAGGATCGCTTCCGCCTCCTTGTCGGATATGGGCGCCGGCTTCTCGGCAGTTCCGCCGATGAACCCCAATACATGCGGTACGCTGCGCACGAGATGCCAAGTCTCGTCGTTCATCTCCATCTGTACCAAAACATACCCTGGATAGAACTTGCGATCGGTCTTGCGGCGCTGCCCCATCCGCATTTCAATCACTTCTTCCGTCGGTACCAGAATCTTGCCAAAGTATTTTTCCAGCCCCGCCTGCTTGATTCTCTCTTCCAGTGAGCGTTTTACCTGATTCTCATAATTGGAATAGGCATGCACCACATACCAACGCATCGCCATCTGCCATCAACCTCCTTGCCCGGTCAGCAAACGCACCAGCCAGAGGAACAGGGAATCCAACATCCACAAAAGCAGCCCGACGATAACCACCATGACCACCACCATCAATGTGGTATGCATAGTCTCCTGGCGGGTTGGCCACACGACCTTGCGCAGTTCCACTCTTGCCAACTGAAAGAAACCCCAAAACGCCTTACCATAAGACGAGGTCAAGAACACGGCGCAGGAGGCGATGGCAACAGCGACCAAAGCCAGGGTTCTATACAGCAGAGAGTACTCGACATAGACATAAAACCCCACCACACCGGCAGCCAGCAAGGCCAGGGCAATCACCAGTTTGACGGAATCGAAAACCGAAGCTGTCGACTCTGTAGAATTCGCGTGTGCTGTCATGAAACTAAACCTGGTCCAGGTGGGAGAGGAAATGCATGCAAACAAAAATGGCAGGCCAGGAGGGACTCGAACCCCCAACCTGCGGTTTTGGAGACCGCTGCTCTACCAATTGAGCTACTGACCTGTAATCTAATCAATCGCGGGCACCAGTCCTGCGGCACCCGCAACATTCACTATAACCCCAATACTCACTCAATGATTTTCGCGACCACGCCGGCCCCGACGGTTCGACCACCTTCACGGATGGCAAAACGCAGTCCTTCTTCCATCGCGATCGGGTTGATCAGCTTCACCGTGACCTTCACATTGTCGCCAGGCATCACCATCTCAACCCCTTCCGGCAGTTCCACCGATCCGGTCACGTCCGTGGTACGGAAGTAGAATTGGGGACGGTAGCCGTTGAAGAACGGCGTGTGACGGCCGCCTTCTTCCTTCGACAGAACGTACACTTCCGCTTCAAAGTGCGTATGCGGGGTAATCGTTCCAGGCTGCGCCAGAACCTGACCACGCTCAACTTCGTCACGCTTGGTACCACGCAGCAGCACCCCCACGTTGTCCCCGGCAACCCCTTCATCCAGAAGTTTGCGGAACATCTCTACCCCGGTCACCGTGGTCTTGGTCGTCGGCCGGATCCCGACAATCTCAACTTCGTCTCCCACCGCCACCTTGCCGCGTTCGATTCGTCCGGTCACCACCGTCCCCCGACCAGAAATCGAGAAAACGTCTTCGATCGGCATCAGGAACGGCTGGTCAATGGGGCGCTCGGGCTCGGGGATGTATTCGTCCATCGACTCCATCAGCTTCAGGATCGAGGGCACCCCAATGTCGCTCTGGTCCCCTTCCAGGGCTTTCAGCGCGCTGCCAATCACCACCGGTACGTCGTCTCCGGGAAATTCATATTGGCTCAGAAGCTCCCGCACTTCCATTTCCACCAGCTCTAGCAGCTCTTCGTCGTCCACCATGTCGGCTTTGTTCAGGTAGACCACGATGCAGGGCACACCCACCTGACGGGCCAGCAGGATGTGTTCCCGGGTCTGCGGCATCGGGCCGTCGGCCGCCGATACCACCAGAATCGCACCGTCCATCTGCGCCGCCCCGGTGATCATGTTCTTCACGTAGTCAGCATGGCCAGGACAGTCAACGTGGGCGTAGTGGCGCTTCGCCGTCTCGTATTCCACGTGCGCCGTCGCAATCGTGATCCCGCGCTCGCGTTCTTCCGGTGCGTTGTCAATCTGTCCGTAATCCTTGAACTCCGCACCCTGAAAATGATCCGCCGACACCTTCGTCAAGGCCGCCGTCAGCGTCGTCTTCCCATGGTCCACGTGCCCAATCGTCCCCACATTGACATGCGGCTTCGTCCGCTCAAATTTCTGCTTGGCCATTAGAACAAATCCTCTTATTCGCTGCTCTGCCGTCTCAAAACAAAAACAATGGAGCCCATAACCGGACTTGAACCGGTGACCTCTTCCTTACCAAGGAAGTGCTCTACCGACTGAGCTATATGGGCCTGTGATCTCAGATAACAGATGTCAGAAATCAGAAGAACAACCATCTTTCGAGCCCTGACATCTGCCATCTATCTTGGAGCGGGTGATGGGAATCGAACCCACGTCATCAGCTTGGAAGGCTGAGGTTCTACCATTGAACTACACCCGCGCATCCTTTTCCCGATACTTGGTGGAGGGGGGAGGATTCGAACCTCCGAAGGCTGAGCCGCCAGATTTACAGTCTGGTCCCTTTGACCGCTCGGGAACCCCTCCTGCATATAAAGAGCGAGATATTCTTTACGATTTAACCACCCATGTCAACTGGTGAACCGTGATTTTTTTCATGACCGGGCATGCAGGCAAGTCATGGCCTTCTCCACCCCCTCATCGAGCAGAACCGGCAAAGCATCCGCCGCTTTCACGATCGCATCACGAATGGCGTCCAATTCCTCACCGCCAGGCATCCCCAGCACATAGTCGGTCACGCTTCCATGAAGGGGGCGACCGATACCGATCCGCAGACGGAGAAATTCCCGCGCGCCCAAATACTCGATAATACTGCGAAGCCCATTATGCCCCCCATGACCGCCACCTGCTTTCAACCTCACCATCCCAGGCCCGAAATCGAGTTCGTCATGAGCCACCAGCATCTCCTTGGGAGCGACACGATAGTAGCGGCACACCGACGACACAGGGCCGCCACTGAGATTCATGAACTTACCGGGCTTGAACAATCTGATCGACTCGCCCCGCCAACTGAACTGCCCAACCCAGCCGGCGAACTTTTCATTCCAGCTCATTCCGACACCGAAGCGGTCGCACAGCTCATCTATAAACCAGAACCCGGCATTATGCCGGGTTCTCGCATACCGTTGCCCGGGGTTTCCCAACCCCACCAGCAAAGAAAGCCGACTCAAGCCTCTTCTTCGCCTTCCGCCTCGCCCTGCCCGCCTTCCTCTGTCTGCGGACCCGTCCGGGCGGCCTGGATGAGCACAACCGGCGCATCGTTGCCATGCATCAATTCGACAACCTTGACACCTTCCGGAAGCTTCAATTCCGACAAATGGATCGATTCCCCCAAATCCAGATCGGCCAAATCGACTTCGATGAACTCCGGCAGATTCCCAGGCAGACAGGCGACCTCCACTTCCACCTGAGCGTGAGTCACCACCCCACCCTTCTTCACCCCAACCGAGACATCCTCATTGAGGAAATGCAGCGGAACATGAACCCGAATCTCTTCATCGGCGACGATTCGCTGGAAATCCAGATGCAAAACCGATTCCTTGCTGGGATGACGTTGCACTTCTTTCAATACCGCCTGAACAGGCTCCTGCCCCTCGATCTTGATCAGGAGGATGTGAGAATACACCGCCTCGTTTTCCAGATTTTTGTCCACCTGAGGTTTCGACAGCGTCAAGGCCACCGGTTCTTTGTGGGCGCCGTACAACACTCCGGGAATCTTCAACTCCCGGCGCAAGGCCCGCGCCGGGCGGGTTCCTGTTCTTGACCGCAATTCAGCGTCAAACTCAAAACTCGCTTCCATCTTCAAAGCTCCATCATTCAATCAACATACAAGGAACTGACAGACTCACCCACCGCAATGCGCCGTATCGTCTCAGCCAGCATATCCGCCACACTCAGCTGGCGGATTTTGTCACAGCTCCGGGCGTCAGAACGCAACGGAATCGTATCGGTGACCACCAGCTCATCCAATACAGAAGCAGAGATATTGTCCACCGCCGGCCCGGAGAGAATCGGATGAGTGCAATAAGCCACCACTCTCACCGCCCCTTCCTCCTTCAGGGCCGCAGCCGCCTGGCACAAGGTACCGGCGGTATCAACCAGATCATCAACCAGAATACAGGTTCGCCCCGCCACATCACCGATGATGTTCATCACCCGCGCCTCGTTGGCCCGCGGCCGGCGCTTGTCGATGATGGCCAGATCCGCATCGCCAAGACGCTTGGCCAAAGCCCTGGCCCTCACCACTCCCCCTACATCGGGCGAAACCACGATCTGATCCAAATACTTCTGACGCCAGATGTCACCCAACAAAAGCGGGGAAGCATATACGTTGTCCACCGGGATATCGAAGAAGCCCTGCACCTGATCGGCATGCAGATCCACTGTCAAAAGACGATCGACCCCGGACGCACCAATCATCTTGGCCACCAGCTTGGCCGTGATCGGCACCCTGGCCGAACGCGCCCGTCGGTCCTGGCGCGCATACCCCAAATAAGGGATGACAGCGGTGATCGTACCTGCCGATGCCCGCCGCAGCGCATCCACGATCACCAGCAGCTCCATCAAATTGTCATGGGGCATATGGGTGGACTGGATGACGAAGATCTCCCGCCCCCTCACATGCTCCTCGATTTCCACCGCGATCTCGCCATCGCTGAATCGGCCAACAGAGGCCAACCCCATCCTCATATTGAGCCGATTTACGATACTCTCAGCCAAAGGAAGATTGGCGTTGCCGCTGAATACCATGAAGCTCGCATCATTCATGCGATCACCTTCGGCTTGTCGATCACAGGTGGGAATCTCACATATGGCTGGGGCGCCAGGATTCGAACCTGGGTATGCGGGGATCAAAACCCCGTGCCTTACCACTTGGCGACGCCCCATTCAACACTTTAACGCAAATTACAACCCAGCCAGCCTCTCCAGCAATGGAGAGCGATTTCTCCCCTTCGCCACGTAGAGCCGCCAATTCCGACCCAAATCGGCAGCCGCCGTCCGCGCTTCCTCTTCCGCCTCAAACGAAGCATACACACAGGCGCCGGTTCCGGTCATACGCGCCTCACCGAATCGCGACAGATCGGCCAGCGCGCGATCGACCTCCGGAAACAAGCGCCGCACAACCGGGAGGCAATCATTGACCTGCAATCCCGCAAGAAAGTCGGTTATTTTGGCAGGGGGGTTATGCCTTGTCAAATCCTCGGCAGCAAAAACCTCAGCCGTCGACACATGACAGGAAGGAATCAACACCAGATACCACGGCTGCGGCAACTCCAGTGGCGTTAATGCTTCACCAACCCCTTCGGCCCAGGCGGCGACCCCCTTGACGAATACCGGGACATCCGCCCCCAATTGCAGACCCAGGTCGATCAGCTGGGACTCCTTCAACCCCAATTGCCATAAGGCATTCAGCGCCACCAGCACCGTCGCCGCATCGGAACTGCCACCCCCCAACCCGCCCCCCATGGGTAGGCGTTTGTCCACCGAGATCCTCACCCCCTGGCGAATACCGGCGACTTTTTGCAACAATCGCACCGCACGGACCGTCAAGTCCGCCTCCGGCGGCACACCTGGCAAAGGATTGACCAGTTCCACCCGCCCCCCATCGAGCCAGGAAAAATCGATCCAGTCACACAGATCGATGAACTGAAAAACCGTTTGCAACAAATGATAACCATCCCCGCGCTGTCCGACGATGCGCAGCATCAGATTCAACTTCGCCGGCGCCGGCCAACGTTCAAGCGCTCCTGGATTCAACCCCTGTCTCCCATCGATCAATAATCAATTTGACCCGTACGCCACCCGGGCCGTTCATGATCAGTTTCGCCGGCAGCACGCCTGAATCGACACGCCGATAACGCGGATACTCGATGCGCCATCCGGCCTGCGACAGAACGCTCAAGCGTCGGCCGGGGCCATATTGCAGGCGCGCGGGACCTGGCGCCGGCATCCCCAGAACCCAGAAATGAAGCTTGCCCAAAGGCACCGCAACCCCAAGGAGCCGGCGCAACAAAACCTCCGGATGATTGGATTCCTGCACTTGTCCATCGTGCCGCGTAAGCCGGATTCTATCCGGCCATACCTCCACCACCACGCCCCCCTGACCAAGGGGGCCGGAGATCTTCAATGCATCATGTCCCGGCCGGTACCGCCAGCGCAAACTCCCGTGCCAACTGTCATCGCTCCCCTGCACCCCGATCCGGCCACGCAGCGCCCACCCTTTCCTTTGGATGGCGGCCAGCCATCGTTCCTCGTTCTGGCTGACCTCCGGAACAACGGATGGCTTGAACAAGGCACAACCATCCAGCCCGGCGAACAGCAGGCACAAAAAAAGAAAAGGAAATTTCCGCTCAGGCGCGAAAAGCCCGCTTCTCCTCACGGCGCAAGCCGATCGCCGATCTGCTGGATGAATCGCTCGACCCGGGAATCACCACGATTGCCCTGGATGACATTTCTCCAGATCTTTCTGGCTTCGCCCCGCCTGCCCAATGCCCATAAAACCTCGCCCAGATGATAGCCGATCTCCGGATCCTGATTTTTCGCGTAGGCTTTTTGTAAAGCCTGCAGGGCTGCGGGATAGTCTCCGAGTTTGTACTTGAGCCAACCATAACTGTCGAGCGTGGCGGGATCATCCGGCCTCAGGGCGATGGCCCGCTCCAGGTATTTTCCCGCCTCCTCGATCGAGCCCCCGTTTATCAGCAGGGTATAGCCCAAGGCATTGAGCAGATTGGGATCTTCAGGCTTCCTGGCCAACGCGGCACGCAGATCCGTAATCGCCTGGGTCGGCTTCCCCATTTTTTCCGCGATCAAGGCCCGGGCGTAGAGCAAATCAGGGTGGTTGGGATATTTCGCCAATGCCTCGGTCAGTACCGCGAATGCGGCCTGATGCTCCCCCTGGGTACTGTAGATTTCAGCTTCCAGCAGGGAAAGCTGCAATTGACGGCCGGGATACCGGTCGCGCAGATCCTCGATCTTCGCCAACGCTTTTTTGATTTCCCCCATCTTGGCGAGCAGGGCGACTGCGTTGACCCGGGCATCGAAAACCAGCTCCCCTTCGCGTATCCTGCCAAACCATTCCAGCGCCTTTTTCTCGTCACCCCGGCGACTGGCGATGCGCCCCAGATAGTAATAAGCTTCGGAACGCCATTTGGGTTGCTTGAGCAATCGCAGCAGAGCCTTTTCCGCAACCTTGTCCCGTTTGTTTTGGACATTCAGCAGCGCATAGGCATAAAGCGCGTCCGGATTGTCGGGCTGCCTGCGCAAAATGAACTGTAACTGCTTTTCCGCCTCACCATATTCTCCGGTTTTCAACAACAATTGGGCATACAGCAATCGCAATTGAAGATTATCCGGATTCCCCTTCACCAGATCCTGAAGAACCTGACGGGCCTTCCCGGTCTCTCCCAAGCGGGTCAGGAGCTGGCTTTGCATCAAACGCAGCTTCGGCGACTCGGGACGCAGTTCCACCGCGCGCGAAACCTGGGTGAGGGCCAGCCGGGTTTCCCCTTGTCTCAAAGCCAGCATCGCATAGGCGTAAAGGACTTCGGGCGAGGAAGCGAAGCG
Source organism: Methylothermaceae bacterium (assembly GCA_026981855.1). Classification (GTDB taxonomy): domain Bacteria; phylum Pseudomonadota; class Gammaproteobacteria; order Methylococcales; family Methylothermaceae; genus Methylohalobius. The sequence goes on from JALSIB010000016.1 coordinate 73,373, forward strand.
CTCGCTTACCCGGCCCATCACTTTCAAGGCAACCTCTTTGGGAACTTCTCCATCCATGAAGCGCAGCGTTTCCAGCAAAACCTCCGCCCGACCGGTTTCCGGCGTCAATTCCAGCAAGCGGATGAAATGGCGGCCGGCGCCTTCCACATCCCCTTGCTTCAGCGCCAACCACAATGCGGCCTTGTGGGCCCTGGGAGAATCCGGAGCGCGCTCAAGCCACAAGGAAACCATCTCTCTGGCACGTTGCTCGTCCTTGATATAAAGTGCGATGCGGGCAGCCCGCTCTACCACCCAGACATCCGGGACCTTCTCGGCAGCCCGGGTGTAATAATCCAGGGCAAGGGGGTAATCGCCCCGCTGACCGGCCAGTTCCGCCGCCAGCAACTCATAGAGGAGTTCGCCACCCGGTTCCGCCCTGCTGACCGGAAGCTCCCGCAAGGACTCGGGCCCCACCGATTCAAACACCGATTCCGGCCTGGATTTGAAACGGGCACAACCTGTCAGAAACAGCGAAAGGGCGATGAAGGTAAGTAGCGTCTTGATCACGAATGATTTCCTTTCCTTGTGCGGTGTCCACCTCAGGATAAAGCGGACGAATTGTTGGTTTAATTATATTTTGTTTTTAAAATGAAGAATAATCTGATGTGGAATCATCCCAATCCATGACCCTAGTCGCCCTTGGTCTGAATCACACGACCGCCCCTGTCTCGGTGCGGGAAAAACTCGCTTTCCCCAACGAGCGCCTGGGCGAACTGCTGTGCAACCTCGTCTCCCTGCCGGGAATCAAGGAAGCAGCCATCCTCTCCACCTGCAACCGTACGGAACTGTATTGCCATACCCAAGCCCCCGACCGCAGGATTTTGGTCGATTGGCTGGCCCAGACGCAGAATCTGGCCGCCGACGAAATCGAACCCTACCTGTATCTTCATACCGATAAGGAAACCATCCGCCATCTCTTCAGGGTCGCCTGTGGCCTCGACTCGATGGTTCTGGGGGAACCGCAAATCCTGGGGCAGATGAAAAGCGCCTACCAGACAGCCCGCCAAGCGGGCGCCCTGGACAAGATTCTAAGCCGGCTGTTCCAGCACACCTTCAGCGCCGCGAAGAAAGTCCGCACCGACACTGCGATCGGCTCCAGCGCGGTTTCAGTCGCCTTCGCCGCCGTCCGCCTGTCGCAACAGATCTTCGATGACCTGTCCCGGCAAACGGCACTGCTCATCGGAGCCGGAGAAACCATCGAACTCACCGCCCAGCATCTCCACCAACAAGGTATCGGCCGCATGATCGTCGCCAACCGCACCTTCGACCGCGCCCATACCCTCGCCTCTCAGGTCGGCGGTTATGCCATCGCGCTCAGAGAGCTACCGGAACATCTCCACGAAGCCGACATTATCGTTTCCTCGACCGCCAGTCAATTGCCGATTCTGGGGAAAGGCGCCATCGAGCGGGCAGTCCGGCAACGGCGGCACAAACCGGTCTTCATGGTGGATCTGGCCGTCCCCAGAGACATCGAACCCGAGGTGGAGCAACTGGAGGACGTCTACCTCTATACCGTGGACGACCTGCAGGATATCGTGGAAGAGAACCGGCAAGCCAGACGCGAGGCGGCCCTCCTGGCCGAAGAAATCATCGCTATGGAGGTCGAGCACTTTCTCGCCTGGCTCCGATCCCAAGGCGCGACCGACACCATCAAGGCACTGCGATCCCAGGCCGACAGCCTGCGCGAAGAAGCTTTGTCCAGGGCCAGACGGGCGCTTGGCCGCGGCGCCACGCCCGAAGAAGCGCTGGAGCTTCTGGCGCACACCCTGACCGGTAAACTTCTTCACATCCCGAGCGTCCAACTCAAGGAGGCGGGAATCAATGAGCGCCATGATCTCATCGCCGCTGCCCGAGAACTCTTCAAACTGAACTGACAGAACGTGCAAGACGCCATTCGCGACAAGCTGGAAAAGCTCAACCAACGCTTCGAAGAAATCACCGGCCTGCTGAACCAACCGGAAATCCAGGCCGATACGACGAAATTCCGCACCCTGAGCCGGGAATACGCCCAGCTGGAACCTGTCGTCGCCACGTTCCGCGATTACGAAGACACCCGCCACTCCTTGACAGAGACCCAGGCGTTGTTGGCGCAGGAAAGCGACCCCGAATTCAAGACTCTGGCACGCGAGGAAATCGATCTCACCCAGGAGAAGCTGGAGCAATTGCAACAACGGCTGAAATTGCTCCTGTTGCCCAAAGACCGCCGCGACTCGCGCAACATCTATCTGGAAATTCGTGCCGGAACCGGTGGCGCGGAAGCGGCCCTGTTCGCCGGAGACCTGCTGCGGATGTACAGCCGCTACGCGGAAAAACAGCGCTGGCGGATCGAACTGATCTCCGAAAGCCTCGGCGAACAAGGCGGATACAAAGAAGTCGTGCTCAAAATCAGCGGACCAGACGTCTTCTCCCGCCTCAAATTCGAGGCCGGCACCCACCGGGTGCAACGGGTGCCCGAGACCGAATCGCAAGGGCGCATCCACACTTCCGCCTGCACCGTGGCCGTCCTTCCGGAAGCAGAAGAACTAGACGAGATAGAAATCAACCCCCGTGAATTGCGGATCGACACCTTTCGCTCTTCCGGCGCCGGGGGGCAGCACGTCAACACCACCGACTCGGCGGTCCGAATTACCCATTTGCCCACCGGAATCGTGGTGGAGTGCCAGGACGAACGTTCCCAGCACAAAAACAAGGCCCGCGCCATGGCCCTGCTCAAGGCCCGAATCCTGGCCGAGGAGGAAGCCCGGCAACATGCCGAGCAGGCAGCCTCGAGACGCCTCCAGGTCGGCTCCGGCGACCGTTCCGAACGCATCCGTACCTACAACTTTCCCCAAGGCCGGATCACCGACCATCGCATCAACCTGACGCTGTACAAACTGGACGAGATTCTCGAAGGCAACCTGGACGCCTTGATCGAACCGCTCATCCAGCAGAATCAAGCGGATCTTCTGGCTGAAATGGCCCAGTCCTGAACCGATGACCACCATCGCAGAGCTGCTGCGCCAGGCCAGTCTGTCTCTGTCTGGTGTCACCCCTTCGCCGCGGATGGAAGCAGAAATCCTCCTGGCCCATGCGCTGGGAAAACCTCGCACCCATTTACTGGCCTGGCCCCAGTCAGAACCCCCTCCCGCCGCCCTTGGCACCTTCCACAAGCTGTTGGCGCGGCGGAAACTCGGAGAACCTGTCGCCTATCTGGTGGGCGCGAGGGAGTTCTGGTCCAGAGAATTTCGGCTCACCTCCAACGTCCTGATCCCCCGCCCGGACACCGAACTGCTGGTGGAAAAGGTGTTGAAAAAAATCCCCCTCCGGCACCCCTCCACCGTAGCCGATCTCGGAACCGGCTCCGGAGCCATCGCCGTCACCGTGGCGCTGGAAAGGCCAGCCTGCCGGGTATATGCCACAGACAGGAGTTTGCAGGCTTTGCAAGTCGCCCGCAGCAACGCCCGACGGCTGAAAGCCGGCAACGTCGGATTCATCCGCTCGGACTGGCTGGACGCATTGGCAGATCGGCGCTTCGATGTCATCGTCAGCAACCCCCCTTACATTGCGGCAGATGACCCCCATCTCGAGCGGGAAATACGCTTCGAACCTACCGAAGCCCTGACCGCCGGCCCCGACGGGCTGGATGCCATCCGCCGGATCACCCGGCAATCGCCCCGCTGCCTGCGGCACGGAGGATGGCTGCTGCTGGAGCATGGGTACGATCAGGCTTCCCAAGTGGAGCGGCTGCTGGCACAATCTGGATTCACCACCATCACATGTTATCGCGACCTGGAGAACCGCCCGCGGGTCACCCAGGCACAATGGAGCCCTTGAATGTCCGAACGCCCCATCATCCTGCCCCGCTTCGTGGTCAACAAACTGCTGCATCAGGCCCAGATCCTGCAGGACTACGAAGTCTGTGGCCTGATCGGCGCAGTTTCCGACGTTCCCCGAAGCGTCTACCCCATCTCAAATGTCGCCCCCGACCCCCGGCGGCATTTCCTCATGGATCCCAAGGAGCAGATTCAGGCCATGAAAACCATGCGACGGCGGGGTGAAACCCTTTTTTCCATCTACCATTCCCACCCCAGCGCACCGGCGCTTCCTTCCCGGGAGGATCTGGAGCAGGTCGCTTATCCAGAGGCGCTGACTCTGATCATTTCCTTGAAAACCAAAGGGGTGTTGGAACTTCGGGCCTTCCGGCTCGACGGCAACCGCCCGGAAGAAATCGCGGTGGAAATGGACGAGCGGTGACCCCTTGTGGACAGGTGATTTCCGGGAAAAACGGCAACCGTTTCCCTTCGGGAGGAAACCGCCTGTTAGCTCACCAGTAACGTTCGATAGTGATCTGGCCCGGCTGCCTGCGCAGGTTCTCGGCCAAGCCTCGGGACTTCAACAGTTCTACTGTGGCTTTGACCATCGCCGGATTGCCGCAGATCATCACCTGGCTTTCTTCCGCCGTCAGTTTCAGGCCGGCCAGTTGTTCCAGTGCCCCTGACTCGATCACTTGGGGAATCCGGGATTGTAAGGCATCGGGACAAACCTCCCGAGTAACGCTGGCAAAAAACTGAAACCGGTCAGGGTGAGCACGCCGGAATCTATCTATCGTCTCCTGGTACGCAAGCTCGGCCCGGGTACGCACCCCGTGTACCAGCACGATCTTATCGAAACGCCGCCAGGGGTCGGGGGTTTTGAGAATGGACAGGAAGGGACCCAACGCCGTCCCTGTGGCAAACATCCACAGATGCTTGCCTTCCGGCACCTGCTTCAAGGTGAAGATACCCGCCCCCTTGCGGGCGACCCAAACCCGGCCGCCGGGCTGTAACGCTGCCAGTCTCGGGGTCAGCATCCCATCGGGAATGACGATGAAATAAAAATCCAGAGGGCGTTCGTCAGGCGCATTGACGAAGGAATAGGGCCGGCTCACCAACTCCTCCCCCACCACCAGGGCCAGACGCCCGAACTGCCCCGCCTCGAATGGTTCGATATCAGCCTCCACTCTCAAGGAATACAGGCGCTCGGCCCAGCGGTGAAGTTCGACAACCGTGCCCTCGCTCCATTTTCTGGGATCGATGCTCACACTCATACCCTTTGCTCCAGCAATACCGAAAAAGGCCGAAAGCGATCTTCCATCCACCAATATTCCGCCACTGGCCGGCAAGTAATCCACCCATTGAAAGTGTTGACCGCCTTGGCAAACCCCCTGTCACGACCAAGCGCCCCCAATCCTCCGGTCGCCAACGTCAAGACATAAGGCAACGTCGCCCGGGTCAACGCGATGGTGGAGGTCCGGGGATAGGCGCCCGGCATGTTGGCGACACAATAGTGAATCACCCCGTGGACGGTGAACACCGGATCGGCATGGGTCGTCGGCCGCGATGTTTCCACACACCCGCCTTGGTCGATACTGACATCGACGACGACAGAACCCTTTGGCATGGATTTCACCATGGCTTCGGTCACCACATGCGGCGCCCGGGCCCCTCGCACCAGCACCGCCCCCACCACCACATCGGCAGCGGTGACCTCCCGGGCGATGGTTTCTTGCGAGGAAACGATGAAACGGAAGCACTCGCCATAACGCTCTCGCAGCGCCTCTCCACGCACCGGATCCATCCCTGCCATGACCACTTCCGTCCCCATGGCGCAAGCCCTGTGGGCGGCATGCTGACCGACCACACCGTCACCGACGATCAGCATCCTGCCATAACCCCGCTCCAACACATTGGCCGGCAACGTGCCGCACCCGCCATTGAAACGGGCCAGATAATAGGCCCCCATCAATGTCGCCATGTTACCGGCCACCCCACTCATGGGTGCCAACAACGGCAGGCGGCCCTGATCATCTTCGAGAGTTTCATAAGCCACCGCGGTGGTGCGCGTCTGCAGCAGCACCTCCAGTAATCTCCTGGGTGCGGCGGCCAGATGAAAATAAGTGAAGACGATCTGACCGCACAGATACGCATACTCTTCAGGCTGAGGTTCCTTTACCTTGAGCACCAGCTCCGCGCTCCAGGCATCGTGGACGCTTCCCAGGACAGCACCTGCCTCCCCGTATTCCCGGTCGCTGAAGCCGCTTCCCTCGCCAGCGCCCTGCTCGACGATCACCTGATGCCCGGCACCGGTCAAAGCCCGGGCGCCCTCCGGCGTGAGCGCCACGCGGTACTCTTCGGTCTTGATCTCCCTGGGAACCCCGATCCGCATCATTCCAGCTCGAGCGCCGCCTTGCGGATCTGCTCCTCATCCTCCCGGACCAGATTCTTGCTCACCGTCCGCTCTACCGACTTGAGGGTATTCGGATCCAGGTGCTTGCGCAGCATCCCCAAAAATTCGGGCGCGGCGATCAGAACCAAAGCCTCGAACTCGCTGGCGGCCCGGGCCTTTTGCAGCTTGTCCGCGATTTCCTTGGCGAACAGATCCGCTTCGTGCTTCTTGGGATCGACTTCCTTTTCCATATCATGCATCCCCTGCCCCATCCGGTCGAAAGTCTTGCCGGCGTCATCGGAATTGATATCCAGCACCTTCGCCCGGGACATGGGATGCGCCAGCCCTTCCAGTTCCTGCATCGGTTTCACCCGGCTCTCGGCCATGAAGATCCGCGCCCGGCTGCTTTCTGCTGCAACGACCCAAGTTTTTTTCATTGGTGCATCTCCCTGTTTCGGTTTCCATCGAAAAGCCATTGTACCCAATTCCCCCGGCAGAGGGGGCGGGTGCGTGGGGACAAAATCTATTCCTCCACCCCGCACATCCGCTCGCCGGCCCAGTGCAAGGCACCCAACAGCACCACCTCCGGATTCAGAACCACGCGCACCGGCACCGACTGCAAGAGAGCGGAAAAACGTCCTTTGGCGGCAAACCCGTCCATGAATCCGCCCCGCCGCATCACCGGCAGTATTTTCGGCGCAATGCCACCGGCCACGTAGAGCCCACCGGTGGCCAGACTCTTGAGCACCAGATTACCGGCTTCCGCCCCATACATCCTCACGAACCAATCCAAAGCCCGGACGCACAAGGGATCACGCCCGCTCACCCCCCACTCTCCGACCACCGCCGCCCCATCCCCCCGGGCCATCGCCGCCGCCAGCCGCTCATTTTCCCCGCCACCCGAATCCTCGACCAGAAAACGGTAGACCTCCACCAGCCCCGGACCGGACAGCACCCGCTCATAACTGACATGTTGCGGATACTTCCGCCGCAACCAACGCAACAGCCTGTCCTCGCGCTCGTCACGGGGCGCGAAATCGCAATGACCACCCTCGGTGGCGACGATGGTCGCCGCCGCACCGTGGCCCACGATCAGCGCCTCTCCCAGGCCCGTTCCGGCGGCGATGACCGCCCTGGGAGCACGTGAGCGCGGTGGGGCGCCTGGATTGAGATCGGTGAAATCCCCTTCGGGCAAATGCAGGACACCAAAAGCCGCTGCCTCCAGATCGTTCAACAGCCGCACCCGGGCGCCCCCCAACTGCCGGGAAAGCAGTCGTTGATCCAGCACCCAGGGCAGGTTGGTGGTCCGGCAAACCCCGTCCACCACCGCTCCGGCCACCCCGAAACAGGCCGCGATCACAGAAACCTCACGGGTGGACAGAAAATCCCCTATCACCTCGGAAAAATCGGCATACGACGCACTTTCATAACGCGCCTTCGCCACCACCCGCAAATCGCCACGCACCACTTCCCCCAGACACAACAGCGTCTTGGTGCCCCCGATATCCCCGGCCAGTATCCGGGAACCGCTCATTCGCCCTGCAACGTGGCGATCACGTTACGGCGCCCGCCCCGGTTCCGGTGCTCCCCCAGATAGATTCCCTGCCAAGTTCCGAGCAGCAACCTGCCATTGCCAATGGGTACGGTGACAGACGCCCCCAGAAGCGACGCCTTGATGTGTGCCGGCATGTCGTCCGCCCCCTCCAGGGTATGACGGTAATAGGGCGCGTTTTCCGGCACGAAATGGCAAAAATGGGATTCCATGTCCGAGCGCACGGTGGGATCGGCGTTCTCGTTGATGGTCAAAGAAGCCGAGGTATGACAAATGAAGAAATGCGCCAGCCCGACCCGGAAATCCCGCACTTCCGGCAGCTGTTCCAGCAGCTCTTGGGTGACCAGATGAAAACCGCGCCTTTTGGCGCCGAGGGTGATGCGCTTTTGAATCCACATGGAATGAAGAACCCTGGAAATGATGCCCCGGATGACGGGAAGTATGAAACCAACCGTCGGGGACGGTCAAGTGCCCCCTACAACGGGCGGGTCCGGATGAAACACTTTGAAACCATTCAGGCTGGGATGGAAACAATCGAGAAAGATTCGCACCGCATACTGGAACCCATGGAAAGACGAAACATCCAACCAATCCCTTATGGAGGACACGGCAATGAACAGAAAACAACTCTCCTCGATCCTCTTGGCGGCAATTACCGTTTCTGGCGCCGCGAGCGCAACCGAATCCACCCCGGTTACCGAAAGCCGCGGCTGGAGCGAGCACCAGGAACAGCGGCGCGCCGCCCCCTCCGATAACCGGGTACTTTATCGCCAGGAAATGCGCCAGCGGATGCGATCCATGTCGCCCGAGAAACGGGCGCGTTACCGGCGACAAAACAATATTGGCCGGCGCGACCGCCAAGGCTATGAATCCCGCCCGGGCGGCGGAAGCATGGGAGGATACGGCAAAGGACAATGGAGACGCTAAGTCCACTCAAGCGCCGCGCGGCCACTCGTCGCGCGGCACCGAGCGCTCGCATCGTCACGCTCCATCCTCACCCCCGTCGCCGAGACTTGCCGAAGTCGAAATCCCGTATCCGGCGTGACAGGCGATACAGTTGCCTATCAGCTCCGTCAACCGCCGACGCACCCGCCGGGGATCACCGCTTTCTTCGGCTTCCCGGACCAAGTCGTCGAAGCGCATATGGGTATCGCGCCCCAATCGCTTGAATTCCAAGGGCAGCTTCGCCATCAGCCGCAGACGCGCCGCCGGGCCTTTCACCCCACACCCTTGCGCACCCCCGACCTCCCGGGCCGCCGCCGCCACGGCGCCCATGTCATCCCGTTCGGCGGCCTCCAGAATACGCTGGACGGCCACCAGAAAACCTCGCATTTCATTCAACATCCCCTCGCGCTCCGCCGGTGTCAGCCGTAACATCCGGCGCCCGTCCGATCCCGGCTCCACGTCGCCGACCACCACCATTTCATACGCACCCACGGCGATGCCCGCCACGAGCAGCAAGGTCACGATCCAACCCGCACGACACCAAGTCATATCCCTCGTTCCTCCATCCGTTCGGTTCTGCAATACGAAAACGACCGGGCCGCCACACGCGGCCCGGCCCCCGGAGTCTTTCAGCGGAAGCGCCGCCCGCC
>JALSIB010000017.1 GCA_026981855.1 Methylothermaceae bacterium
TCAATGGGTTATTGCTATACACATTTTACCCGATCAGGAACCCCGATCCTCTCGTTTTGAACCCCTTTTTATCCGTATATCAATGCCTTGCGCTGACCGCTTGGGAAAATTGGGGAGACACTAGCAACCCGCAAGCCTTTATCGACCTGGCGGCTGATGCCATCAACAAAGCCAAGCAACTGGCGTTAGTGGACGGCATCAAATACCAGCGATTGGGCGAATACTATGCACAAGAGCTGTTTGAGCAAGAGGAGCTTTCCGGCTATCTGAAGAACATGCTGGAGAACACGAGTAAATCGGTGTACGAGTGTGTGGTGTACGACTCCGATACCGAACGCAAATTCGCCGAGCAGATGGAAAAGCATGAAGCCGTCAAGCTCTACGCCAAATTGCCCGGGTGCTTCAAAATACCTACACCCCTTGGAAGCTATAACCCTGATTGGGCTGTTGTCATCGATACTGATGAAGGAGAGCGGCTTTACTTTGTCATAGAGACTAAGGGTGCCGTTTACACCAGTGAGCTGCGCAGCCTCGAAGAGGCAAAGATTGACTGTGGCAAGGCTCACTTCAAGTCCCTTGCGGAAGGAATGGAGAATCCGGCCCAATATAGATTGGCGACTACATTGGGTGATGTGCTGTGATAAGCGATAGGGTTGTATATTGAAGTTATGTGGATATTTTCACTTTATGTGTCAAAGCACATCTCCCTCGATTGGCTTCCCGGAGACAATCGGCAGAGGCGATGTGTATTCCGGGCATCAGCTGGAAATAAAAATGCCGTCCGGGTTCAAGAGCGCTTCCGCCGGCTCCAGGCTTGGGGATTTTCCGAAAACCAGCGGCGGGGCCATCCGCCGGAATGGCTCTGGTGCGATGTTGATCGAGCCGGTCAGGGAAAACGGCTCCGGAGAAGAATGGTGCCGAGGAGAGGACTTGAACCTCCACGGGGTTTCCCCCACATGGACCTGAACCATGCGCGTCTACCAGTTCCGCCACCTCGGCAAGAGAGGCGAAAATATATCCTGCCCATGGTAACATGTCAACCCTGACTTTATAGAGAACCTGGTTATTTATGGCACGGAATCCAAAATCCGGGCGCAAGGCCCGAGACAAATCGAAAAAAACGAAAGAAGAAGAAAAGCAAGACAAAAAAGCCAAACCTCGCGGAAAGAAAAAGAAAGAAGACAAACTCAAGGCACAGGAAAAACAGGGCGGAGACGCAGGCAAAAACGGCAGGCCCCGCGTTTTTCGTATGCCCGATCCCTACGCCAGGCGCGAAGCCAAAAAATATGAACGCCCCATTCCCAGCCGGGAATTGATTCTGCAGTTGTTGCAGGACAAGGGGATGCCTTTGTCCTTTGGCGAGATTGCCGATTGTCTGGGGGTGGAGGATCCGGTGGATCTCGAGTCCCTGGAGCGGCGTCTCAAGGCGATGGAACGGGATGGGCAGCTGCTCCGTAATCGCCGTGGGCGTTTCTGCCTGATCAATCGCAGCGATCTGATCACAGGCCGGGTGATCGGCCATCCGGATGGGTTCGGATTTCTGAAGCCGGAAGACGGCGGGGAGGATCTGTTTTTGTCGCCGCGGGAGATGCGGCAGGTGCTGCATGGTGACCGGGTGATCGCCTGCGTGACCGGTATCGATCGCCGCGGGCGCCGTGAGGGCAGTATCGTCGAGGTGCTCGAACGGGCCCACGAACGGGTGGTGGGCCGATTGTTCGTGGAACGGGGGGTCGCCTTCGTGGTTCCCGACAACAAGCGCATCACCCAGGATGTCTTGATCCCCGAGGAGTATCTCGATGGCGCCGAGCCTGGCCAGATCGTGGTGGCGGAGATCGTCGAACAGCCCAGTAGACGGAAGCAGCCGATCGGCCGCATCGTCGAGGTGCTGGGTGAGCATATGGCGCCGGGGATGGAAATCGAAGTGGCGATTCGTGCTTTCGACATCCCCTGCGAATGGCCCGCCGAAGTGTTGGAGGAAGTCAAGGGTTTCGGTGAAACCGTGCCCGGGAAAGCCAAAGCGGGCCGGGTCGATCTGCGTGATCTGCCTCTGGTGACCATCGATGGGGAAGACGCAAAGGATTTTGACGATGCCGTCTATTGCACCCCCACCCCCAAAGGATGGCGTTTGCTGGTGGCCATCGCCGACGTCTCCCACTATGTCCGGCCCGACAGCGCTCTCGACCGGGAAGCCCTGAAGCGTGGCAATTCGGTGTATTTCCCCCAGCAGGTGATCCCGATGCTGCCGGAAGTGCTTTCCAACGGTTTATGTTCCTTGAATCCCCGCGTCGACCGTCTGTGTATGGTTTGCGAGATGCTGGTCAACCGCCAGGGCAAGGTGATTCGCTCCAGGTTTTACCAGGGTGTGATGCGTTCCCATGCCCGCCTCACTTATAACGAGGTGGCGGCGATGCTGGTGGACAAGGATCCCGGTGTGCGGGCGGAATACAAGGAACTGGTGCCTCACCTGGAGGAGCTGTATGCGGTCTATCAAGCGTTGCGACAGCAACGTGAACTGCGGGGGGCGATGGATTTCGACACCGATGAATACAAGATCGTCTTCGGTGAAGGGCGCAAGATAGAACGGTTGCAGCGGGTGGTTCGCAACGACGCCCACAAGTTGATCGAGGAGTGTATGATCGCGGCCAACGCGGCGACGGCGCGTTTTCTCGACCGAAACAAGATTCCTTACCTGCGCCGTATCCACGAAGGGCCGAATGCCGAGAAGGTTGCCGACGTGCGTCAGTATCTGGCGGAACTCGGGTTGAAACTGCCCGGTGGCGCCAAGCCCAAGCCGGGCGATTTCATGCAGGTGTTGAAACAGGCCCAGGGCCGTCCCGATTTTCATCTGATTCAGACCCTCCTTCTCAGAACCTTGCCCCAGGCGGTTTACAGTCCGGAAAAGAAAGGCCACTTCGGCCTCGCCCTGGATGCCTATACCCACTACACCTCGCCCATCCGCCGCTATCCGGACCTGTTGACCCACCGTGCCATCCGTCACGTGCTGGAAGGGGGGAGCCCGGAGGAATACCTGTATTCGGTACCCCAGCTCAAGACCTTGGGAGAACATTGCTCGACCACCGAACGTCGTGCCGACGAGGCGACCTGGGACGTGATCGCCTGGCTCAAATGTGAATACATGCGCGACAAGGTGGGCGAGGAATTCGAAGGTGTGATTTCGGCGGTGACGTCCTTTGGGTTTTTCGTTGAATTGAAGGAAATCCATGTCGAGGGGTTGGTGCATATTTCCACCCTGGGTCAGGATTTCTATCATTTCGATCCGCTGCGCCATTGCCTGGTGGGTGAGCGGACCCATGTCACCTATCGAATCGGCGACGTGGTGACAGTCAAGGTGGCCAGAGTCGATCTGGAAGAGCGCAAGATAGACCTGGATCTGGTCGCCCCGTTGGCTCCGCCCAAGCCACAGCAGCCGAAGAAACGCGCCCGCCGGCGGCGGGCCGGGAAACGGGCCGCATGAGCCACAGGATCTTCGGCCTCCATTCGGCCAGGGCGGTGTTGGCGCATGCGCCCGAGCGGGTTCGTTGCGCTTGGCTGGACAGTGGTCGCGGTGACCGGCGGCTCGAGGAAATACGGCGCCAGCTGGAAGCATGCCGGATTTCTTTCGAAATGGCCGACCGCCGGCGTCTCGACAGGCTGGCGGGAAATTCCCACCATCAGGGTATCGTCATGGAAGTCGCCATGCCTCCCGAGCGTGATGAAGACGCCCTGGAGACACGGGTGGGCGAACAGGATAACGCCCTGTTCCTAGTCCTGGACCAGGTTCAGGATCCACACAACCTGGGTGCCTGTCTCAGAACTTGCGATGCGGTTGGCGCCGCCGGCGTCATCGTCCCCCGGGACAAGGCGGTGGGGTTGACGCCCACCGTGTGCAAGGTGGCGAGTGGTGCCGCCGAAACCATGCCGCTGTTCCGGGTCACCAATCTTTCGCGTGCCCTGGAGCGGCTCAAGCACGCGGGGCTGTGGATCGTCGGCGCTGCGGGCGAGGCGGAGCAGACCGTCTTCGAGGCCGACCTGAACGTCCCCTTGGCGCTGGTAATCGGGGCCGAAGGGCGGGGGCTTCGGCGCCTGACCCGGGCCAAGTGCGATTTTCTCATCCGCCTGCCAATGTTTGGTTCGGTGGAAAGTCTGAACCTTTCCGTCGCGGCCGGGGTGTTGCTGTACGAGGCGTTGCGGCAACGCACGGCTTCTGGCTGAGCCAAATTCCCAAACCTTGTTTCCATTTTGGCCTATCCCGCCCGGAATCGGGTCGGGATGCTTGTTATCTGATGTCTGAGGAGCGTGAATGTTTGCCCAGTTGTTGAAGACCTATTCCGGTCACAGCGTCAAGAACGATGTGCTCAGCGGCGCTGTGGTGGCGGTGGCTCTGGTTCCGGAAGCGATCGCCTTTTCCCTGATCGCCGGCGTGTCGCCTCTGGTAGGCTTGTACACCGCCTTCATACTCGGCTTGACGACGGCGTTGCTGGGCGGCAAGCCGGGAATGATCAGCGGGGCGACCGGCAGTGTGGCGGTGGTCATGGTTTCGCTGGTGGCCTCCCATGGGGTGGAGTATCTTTTCCTGGCCACCCTGCTGACGGGTTTGATCCAGGTCGCCTTCGGGGTGATGCGTTTGGCGAAATTCATCCGGCTGGTGCCGCAGCCGGCGATCTTCGGTTTCGTCAATGGGCTCGCCATCGTGATTGCCCTGGCCCAGCTGCCGATGTTCGAGGGCGAGGGCTGGCTCATGTACGCCATGGTGGCGGCGACCATGGCCATCATGGTGATCCTGCCGAAACTGACGCAGGCCGTGCCGGCCGGGCTGGTGGCGATCGTGGGGCTCAGTGTCGTGACCGTGCTGTTCGATCTGGAGACCAAGCGGGTGGCGGATCTGGGCAGCATCGCCGGGGATCTTCCCGGCTTTCACTGGCCCCAGGTGCCCCTGGATCTGGAAACGCTGCGGATCATCTTTCCCTATTCCGCGGTGATGGCGGCGGTGGGCCTGATCGAGTCCCTGCTGACGCTTTCCGTCCTCGACGAGATGAGTGGCGAAAAGGGGAACGCCAACAAAGAATCGGTGGCGCTGGGGCTTGGCAACGCCACCTGCGGGATTTTCGGCGGCATGGCAGGCTGTGCGATGATCGGCCAGAGTATCATCAACTTCACCTCCGGTGGCCGCACCCGCCTGTCCAGCGCCACTGCGGCCGTGTTGCTGATTCTGTTCGTGGTGGCGCTGAGCGATTACATCGGCCGGATTCCCATCGCCGTGCTGGTGGGAATCATGTTCATGGTCAGCGTGGAAACCTTCGAGTGGGCCAGTATCGACCGCCTGCGGCGGATGCCCAAGGCCGACGCCTTCATCCTGGTGACGGTGACGGTGGTGACGATTTTCACCGACCTGGCGATGGCGGTCGTGATCGGCGTCATTATCTCCGCGCTGGTGTTCGCTTGGCAGCATGCGCGGGTCTATACCCGGGTGCATATGGAGGGGGCGCGCAAGATATACGAGTTCGACGGGCCGTTGTTTTTCGGTTCGGTGCAGGGCTTCCTGGACCAATTCGATGTCGAGCACGATCCCGAAGTGGTGGTGATGGATTTCAAACAGGCCCGGGTGATGGATTCCAGTGGCGTGGAGGCGATCGACAAGATCACCAGGCGGTATGAGGAAGCCAACAAGAAAATCACCATCCGCCACCTGAGCGAGGACTGCAAGAAATTGCTGAAAGCGGCGGGAAGATATTGCACCTATGAAGAAGACGATCCCACATACAAGGTGGCGGTCGATCATGAGATGTATCAGCGTTGATCCGGGGGGGGGGGCGGTTGGCTTGCAGAGGAAAGCGGCAGCGTCTGCAAGGTCGAAAGCGCGACCTGATCGGTGTTTCTGGATGAATGGCGTCTTGTGGGGTAAAGTGCAGGGTGGAAAGCGCAAGAGCGGGGGTTTTTCCACTTACCACCTATCACTTCTGTCAGAGGGGTCCGGGAAGGGCCGCGCCGGGCCTGAATTCACGGATGAATTTCTCGCCGGCGGACCCTTCCCGGACCCTGAAAAAGCAAATCGGTAGGTGTTGAGGTTTTTCCAGCGCTGGATTGACCCGAAATCATTGCGTATGCAACCAACCGATTGACTGAAACAGGACGAGTGTTCACAGATGACGACGGTTCGAATAGAAAAAGACAGCATGGGCGAGCTGGAGGTTCCCGCCGATGCCCTGTACGGCGCCCAGACTCAGCGGGCGGTGGAGAATTTTCCCATCAGCGGCCTCGGAATGCCACCCCCCTTCATTCGGGCCGTTGCCCTGATCAAGCGCACGGCGGCGGAGGTCAACCGCGATCTGGGGTTGTTGGACGAGGGAATCGCCGCCGCCATCGTGGCCGCGGCGGACGAAGTGCTGGCGGGGCGGCACGAGGATCAATTCCCGGTGGACGTGTTCCAGACGGGTTCCGGCACCAGCACCAACATGAACGTCAACGAGGTGATCGCCCGTCTGGCCGGCGACAGGCTGGGAAAGCCGGTCAGCCCGAACGATCACGTCAACATGAGTCAGAGCAGCAACGACACCATTCCCACGGCGATTCACCTCAGTGCGGCCCTGGAGATCGAAAGGACGTTGAAACCTTCCCTGAAGGTTTTGCTTCAGACGATCGATCTGCGGGCGGATGAATTGGCCGATGTGGTCAAGACCGGCCGGACCCATTTGATGGATGCGATGCCGCTCACCCTGGGGCAGGAGCTTTCCGGTTGGGCGGCGCAGGTGGGTGACGGGCTGGCGCGGCTCGAAGCGGCGATGTCCCGTCTTTACCGGATCGCCCAGGGGGGGACGGCGGTGGGGACGGGTATCAACGCCCATCCTGAATTTTCCCGCCGCTTCGCCGCCCGCTTGAGTGTCGTGACGGGGATGCCGTTCGAGCCCAACCGCAACTTCTTCGAGTCTCTCAGCTGTCAGGATACCGCGGTGGAAGTGTCGGGACAGCTCAAGACCCTCGCTTGCAGCCTGATGAAAATCGCCAACGATCTTCGCTGGATGAATTCCGGGCCGCTGGCGGGGCTGGCGGAAATCGAACTTCCGGCGCTGCAACCGGGCAGCTCCATCATGCCCGGCAAGGTCAATCCGGTGATTCCCGAGGCGGTCTGTCAGGTGTGCGCCCAGGTGATCGGGAACGACGCCACCATCACCGTGGGTGGCCAGGCGGGGAATTTCCAACTCAACGTGATGCTTCCGGTGATCGCCTACAACCTGCTGCAAAGCATTCAGATCGTGGGCAATTGCGCACGTCTTTTGGCGGAGAAGGCCATTTCCGGTTTCACGGTCAAGCGGGAAAACATCGAGCGTCCATTGGCGCGTAATCCGATTCTGGTCACCGCCCTCAATCCGGTGGTGGGTTATCTCAAGGCGGCGGAAATCGCCAAGAAGGCTTACCGCGAAGGCAGGCCGGTGATCGAGGTGGCGATGGAGGTGACCGGGATGGAGCAGGAGGAACTGGAAAAACTGCTCGATCCCCGGCATCTTACCGAAGGGGGGATCGTATCGCCATGAACCGACCGCAGCTGACTGAAATCTGGTTGTATCCGGTCAAGTCCTTCGCCGGTATTCAGGTGGAGCGTTGGCGGCTGGATACGTTCGGCCTCCATCTGGACAGGCGCTGGATGGTGGTCGATAAGGCGGGACGCTTCCTGACCCAGCGGGAATACCCCCAAATGGCGCGGATCACCCCGGCCCTGGAAGTGGAGGGGGAAAGCCTGTCTTTGACGTTGCAGCATCCCCGTCTCGGGGTGTTCAAGGTTCCACCTCCGGAGCAGGGCGCTTCGAGAATGCGCGTCGAAGTCTGGAGCGACGTGGTCGAAGCGGTGCCGGTCGGGCAAGAGGCGGATCGCTGGGTCAGCGATGCCCTGGGCGCCTGTGCCCGGCTGGTATGGTTTCCCGACGAGGTGATGCGTCAGGTGGATACCCGCTACGGGCGAAAAGGCGACCGTACCGCATTTTCCGATGGTTTTCCCTTGTTGTTGATCGGCCAGGGCTCGTTGGACGATTTGAACCGGCGCATGCCGCGGCCTCTTCCGATGCGGCGTTTTCGTCCCAATCTGGTGGTGAGCGGCGCCGGGCCCTACGCGGAGGACAGGTGGCGACGCATCAGGATTGGGGGTCTGGAGATGCGGGTGGTGAAACCCTGCTCGCGCTGCATCATCACCACCGTCGATCCCGACAGGGGGGAGTACACCGGAAAGGAGCCCTTGAAAACCCTCGCCGGCTACCGGCGGAAAGGAAACCGGGTCTACTTCGGCCAGAACCTGATTCACCAGAGCGGCGGAGCGCTTGCGGTGGGGCGGGAAGTGGAAGTGATTGAGGCTGTGAGTGAGGGCAACGACACGCTCGAAGATCAGGTTCCATGAGCTGGACAGGGGCGTTTGCCGACTGGACTTCAAACCTTGGGGTTGGAGAATCGGGAAGGATTTATCAGGTGATCTGTCAGCGCAGGAAGTTGAACAGGGACAGGTTCTGTACCTTGATGAAAGCCTGCTGGGCGGCTTGCAGGCCGACCTGTTGCAGGTTGAAACGGCTGATGGCTTCGGTGTAGTCCAGATCCTGGATGCCGGACAGGTTTTTCTCCATTTCGAGGACGAATTGTTCGTTGAGCTGGAATTGTTGTTCGAGGGCGTTCAGTCTGGCTCCGACACTCGCGCGGGTGGCGTTGATGTTTTCCATGGCATTGTCGAGGGCGTACAGGGAATCTTCGATGACGGAGCCGGTCAACGTGCCTTCCAGTGCTTGGGCGAACTGATCGATGAAGCTGAAGGTGTTGTCCCGTTTTTCCATTCTCGCTATGTCGGTGACGTTCCCGTTCGCGTTCCAGGTGATCACCAGTTTGCCCGAATCGGCGCCGGTGCCTTCGGAGAGGGTGAAGGGGGCGGAGCCATAAGCGGGGTTGGCCTGGAGGGCGGTGACGATTTCCCCCAGGGTGGGGTCGGCATCGAGGGGGCCTGTGGCGAGCGTCAGTGCGCCAACCTTCAATTCGTAATCGGAACCGGCGGTCAGCCGGGTGATGGGAATCGTTTGGACTTCCGGGCGGGTGGCGCCGCCGTCGGTGATGGTGTCCGGCTGGAGGGTGGCGGTGACCACGGATTCGAAGATCCGGTTTCCCGGGTCGCCGTCGGCAATGCGACGGGAGGGACCGATCTGCAGCAGCCTGGTCGAATCGTTTCCCTGGTATTTGTAATACCCCTCCGCCGCGGTGGGGGAGTCGGGATACGGTTGGGTGTGGCTGTTGCTGCCGGAGAAAAGGTATTCGCCGTTGGCGTTCTTGCTGTTGGCAAGTCCCACCAGTTCTCCCAGGGCCTGGCGGACTTCCCTGGCGATGGAGGCTTTGTCCTCGGCTTTCAGGGTCGCCGAATTGTTGGCCCGCACGGCCAGCTCGCGAACCCTTTGCAGGATGTCGGTCATGCCCGAGAGGGTGGCTTCCTCCATTGAGAGGCGGCTGCGGGCGACGGTGATATTGTCCTGGTATTGACCGTATTTGCGGCTTTCCTCCCGCAGGTCCAGGGCTCTCGCGGCGCCTATGGGGTCGTCGGCGGGGGTCAGGATCCGCTTTCCACTGGCCAGTTGCAGCTGGGTCTGATTGAGCCTGCTTTGCTGGTCGAGCATCGATTTGACGCCCGACTGTTGAATCATGAAGGTGGACAAGCGCATGGATTATCTCCTGACCGCGTTGAGGAGGGTGTCGAAGGTCTGGCTGGCGACGCTGACCACCTGGGCGGCGGCCTGGTAGGTCTGCTGGAACTTGATCAGGTTGGCCGCTTCCTCGTCCAGGTTGACGCCGGAGACCGATTCACGCGCCTCCAACGCCTGTTGTTTGAGGGTTTCCAAGGCGCCCCGGCTGATCTTGGCCGAGCGGGTCTGCGAGCCCACTTCGGCCACCAGGCGGCCGTAAGTATCCTGGAAGGTGGCGTTGCCGCCGAGCATTGTTTGCTCCCCTTCCATCGCCGCCAGCTTGAGCGCATTGCCGTTGTCCCCCACCGCGCCCGCGGCCGTGTCGTTTTCCGCCGCCGCGATCCGGCGCGGGTCGGTGAGCCCGACGCCGATCTTGCCCGCGGCGTCGGCAGTGGGGCGGATGAGGAACGAGGCGGAACCTGTGGGAGGCGTGGTTACATTGATTTCGATGCCGTCCTGGATATATGGAAAGGTACTGATAGAGGTCTGGGTGTTGTCGCTCAGCCGGGTCAGGGTGTAGTTGCCGCCGTCATAGTCGAGGCGGTAGTCGCTGGCCTGGAGTTCGGAGATGTTCGCGGCGTCGTAATTGGCGACGACCGTGCCGGTGCCTTCCTGAAAAACCGGGATTTGGGGGGATTGCAGGTCGAAGAAGGAAAGGCCGGTATTGCCGTCCAGGTCGTAGCCCGATTCATGGACTTGATTGAATGTCACCGCGAGGCCGGCGGCCAGTTGGCCCAGTTTGTTCTCGGCCGGTGCCAACGTTTCGTCGCGGAATCGCACGAGTCCTCCCAGCTCGCCCCCGGATACGGCGCTGGTGATCGTCAGGGTGCTCGTGCCGTCATCGAGCGTGATTTCCAGGGCTTTCGGATCCGTGTCGCCGGGCTTCAATCCCAGCCGGTTGGCATGGGCGTCGCTGACCAGTTGTTGGCCGTTGCCGATGAAGACGCTCACTGCCCCGCTGTCTTGAAAAACCGGCGTGACATCGATTTTTTCGGCGATGCGGAGCACCAATCGATCCCGCTGGTCGAGCAGGTCGTTGGGAGGGCGGCCCTGGGCCTTTCCCTGCTCGTAGGCGATCTTCCCGTTCAGGTTGGCCAGTTCCGTTGCCAGGGAATTGATTTCCCCGATGGTATTTTGCATGTCCTGTCGGACTTGTTCTCCCATGTTCTTGAGGCGGGCGTCCAGGGTGTTGAAACGGTCCGCGAGGGTTTGTCCTTCGGTGATCAGGGTCTGGCGGGCGGGGATGGAAGTGGGGTCGCTGGCGACATCGTGGACGGCATTGAAAAAGTTTTCCATCGCCGACGCCATGCCGGCATCCGGGTCGGCCACCAGGTTGTCGATCTGGCTGGTCAGCCGCTGGAAACTGTCGACTTCGGAGAAGTTGCTGCTGGCGTTTCGCAGTTGCCCCGTCAGGAACTGGTCATAGGCCCGGCGGACCGAGGTGGTCTGCACCCCGGTGCCGAAAAATCCGGCACCGGTGAATTGGGGCTGGCGGGCGGAGGATTGCACCCGTTGGCGGCTGTAGCCTTCCGTGTTGACGTTGGCGATGTTCTGGGCGGTGGTGTCGAGCGCGTTCTGGGTGACCCGCAGGGCCGAGGTGGCGATGTCGAGAATGCTGCTTCCCATCGGTATGCTCCTTTAGCGTGCGGCCAGTATCTGACGGCGGTAGATGGCCAGGATCTTGCTGGCATAGTCGGGGTCGGTGGCATAGCCTGACTCCTGCAACGCCTCGATGTATTTCTCCGGATCCCCGGCTTGGCTCAACGCCTTGGCATAGCGGGGCTGGTGCAGCAGGGCCACGTAGTCTTCGAAGCTTTCCCGGTAGTTTTCATAGGCCCTGAATTGGGCCTGTCTCCTGACCGCGGCACCGCCGATGTATTCGAGGGTGCCGACCTGCACCCTGTCACCACGCCAGTTTCGTCCCGCCTTGATGTTGAAAAGGTTGTGGCTGCTGCCGCCGCCGGGACGTTGAAGGATCTTTTTCCCCCAGCCCGTTTCCAGGGCCGCCTGGGCCAGCAGCATCCGTGGATCGACGCCGATTTTCGCGGCCGCCCGTTTGGCTTCGGGCAGCAGCGCCTGGATGAATTTCCCCGGCGTATCGAATTTCTCCGGGCCGCTGCCTGCCGGTTGGGCGGGCCGGGTTGACGAAGATGCCCCGTCTGCCCCTTCTTTCCGGATACGGGGAGAGGCAGGCGTTCCGGATACGGGGAGAGGCGGCCTGTCGCCTTGCGCAGCCGGCGCGGCGGTGGGTTGGGGGGGGCCGCGGTAGGCGTTGAGGGGCCGGCCGTTCTCCGGCGCGCCGCTTCGTCCACCCAGTTGACGAACAATCATGTCGGCGATGCCCACACTTCCGCCCTTCGAGAGATGAAGCGCCAGTTGCCGGTCGTGCATCTCCTGGTAGAAGCGACTGCGGTCGCTGTCGAATATCGGGTCGCCGGGGCTTGCCTGTCGCATTTGCTTGAGCACCATCTGCAGGAACATGGCTTCGAACTGCCGTGCGGCTTCCTTGAGGGCGGTATCGCTCCGCCTGGATTCGCGTTTGAGTTCGGCCAGCTGTGAGAAGTCGGTATAGATATCGGCAGAGGTGCGCATGACTTTAACTCAGATGATGATCAGCTCCGCCTGCAGGGCGCCGGCACTCTTGAGCGCTTCGAGAATGGCGACCAGATCCGAGGGGGCGGCGCCCACTTCGTTGACCGCTCTAACCAGCTCTTCCAGTGAGACTCCGGGATCGAAGACGAACATATGGCGCCCCCTTTCCTCGACGGTGATATCCGATTGCGGCACCACTTGCGTCGTCCCGCCCGTGGATAGAGGTGCCGGCTGACTGACTTGCGGGTTTTCCCGGATGGTGACCACCAGTTTGCCGTGTGAAACCGCTGCCGGCCGCACCCGCACGTTCTTGCTGATGACCACGGTGCCGGTGCGGGCGTTGACGATGACCCGGGCCGCCGATTCTCCCGGCTCCACGCTCATGTTTTCGATCATGGAAACGAAAGTGACCTTCTGCGCTGGATCGACCGGCGCGCTGACTTGTACCGAAGTGCTGTCCAGGGGGCGGGCGGTATCGGGTCCCAGCACCCGGTTGATCGCCTGGGCGATGCGTTGGCTGGTGGTGAAATCGGGATGGTGCAGGTTCAGGGTGAGATAGCGGGAATGACCGAAAGGCGAGGGCACCGTTCTTTCCACCGTGGCGCCGTTGGGGATCCGTCCGGCGCTGGGAATGTTGATGGTGATGTTGGAGCCGTCCTGGCCACTGGCGGTCAGGCCGCCCACGATCAGGTTTCCCTGGGCCACGGCATAGACCTGGCCGTCGATTCCCTTGAGCGGGGTCATCAGCAACGACCCGCCCCGGAGGCTCTTGGCGTCACCGATGGAGGCCACGTTGACATCGATCGTTTGTCCGGGCTTGGCGAAGGGCGGCAGCACCGCATGGACGGTGACCGCGGCAATGTTTTTGGACTTGGGGCGAAAACCCGGCGGCAGGGTGAGCCCCATTCTGGCGAGCATGTTGCGCAGGGTCTGACCTGTGAACTTGGTCTTGTCGCCGGTACCGTTGAGACCCACCACCAGGCCGTAGCCGATCAATTGGTTGTCCCGCACCCCGGCGATACCGGCCAGATCCTTGATCCGTTCGGCAGTCGCCGGCGTTGCGATGATCAGCAGCCACAGGGTGAAAAGGGCATGAGGTGGCAGATTCATGACATCGACTCAGAATGGAAAGAACATGCTGTTGAAGAACCGGGTCAGCCAACCGACCTCCTTGGCATCGGCCATGGCGCCTTCGCCGGTATACATCATGGTGGCGTCGGCTACCTTGGTGGAGGGAACGGAGTTGTCGGCGTCGATGTCGACCGGCCGCACGATCCCCGCGAGACGGACGTATTCATGGCCGTCGTTGATGGTCAGCCGCTTCTCCCCCTGAACCCGCAGGTTGCCGTTGGGCAGCACCTCCACCACGGTGACGGTTACCGTACCCTTGAGCATGTTGCTCTGGGTGGATTGCCCTTCCCCCCTGTAATTTTTGTCGGCGATGGCCTTGCTTTCCCACTCCATGCCCAGGATTTTGGACTGGCCCAGCAGAATGGGCGCAGAGGCGGCGATGCTGTTCTGTTTTCTGATTTGCAGATCGGCGTCTTTGGCGGCGTCGGTTTCCTCCACCAGGCGTATGGTCAGGATATCCCCGATGCGGTGGGCGGTCAGGTTCTCGAACAGCCGAAGATCCTGATGGGACTGATAGATGCCGCCCGTCGGGTGGAGGGGCGGGGGCTGGTAGGCGGGGGTTGCGGGGGCGAAATTGGCGTTGTGGCGCGGCATCGATTCGGGCAGGCTGGTGCAGCCGGCCAATGCCGCCGGCAGCGCCATACAGAGTAGGCGCAGGCCGTCACCAAAGGAAAGTCTGTGATTGCCTTGGCGCGGTGACTGAGTCATGTCGGTGGCCTTCAGAGGTTGTTGGTGACGAAGGCCAACATTTGATCGACGGTGGAGATGGCCTTGGAATTCAGTTCATAGGCTCTTTGGGTCTCGATCATGTTGACCATTTCCTCCACCACGTTGACGTTGGAAGTTTCCAGTGACTGTTGCGCCAGGGCACCGCGTTCCTCTTCCGCCGGGTTGCCGACCGTCGGCGCGCCGCTGGCGACCGATTCGCGGAACAGGTTCTCGCCGATGGGTTCGAGCCCAGTGGGGTTGATGAAATCCGCCAGCTGGATCTGGCCCACCTGCTGCGGGGTGGGGTTGCCCGGCAGGGTGACGGCGACGATACCGTCGTTGCTGATGGTGATGCTGGTGGCGTCCGGCGGGATGGTGATGGCCGGTTCCAGAAGATAGCCGTTGCTGGTGACCACCTGTCCTTCGGAACTCATCTTGAAGGATCCGTTTCGGGTATAGGCGATGTCCCCGTTGGGCATCAGGATCTGGAAAAAGCCCCGTCCGTTGATGGCCACGTCCAGGGCGTTGCCGGTCTGGACCAGGTTGCCCTGGGTGTGGATCTTTTCCGTCGACACCACCTTGACGCCGGTGCCCAGTTGCAGCCCCGAGGGAAGCTGGGTGTTTTCGCTGGACTGGGCGCCCACCTGGCGGACGTTCTGGTACAACAGATCCTCGAATTGGGCCCGCCCTTTCTTGAAGCCCACGGTGTTGACGTTGGCCAGGTTGTTGGAAATCACCGCCATGCGGGTCTGTTGCGCGTCCAGGCCGGTCTTGGATACCCACAGTGCTCTGTCTGTCATGTTTCGATCTCCTCGCGTGTTATCCCATTCTCAACAGTCGGGCGGTCGCGGCGGCGTCTTCCTCCACGGTCTTCATCATCTTGACCTGGAGCTCGAACCTGCGGCCCAGTTCGATCATTTCCACCAGGGCTTCGACGGTGTTGACGTTGCTGCCCTCGAGCGCTCCGGAAACCAGGGTCACCCGGGCGTCCGCCGTGGCGGGTGCGCCGCCCTTCAGGTGGATCAGGCCGTCTTCCCCTTTCTCCAGCTGCATGGGATCGGGGCGGACCAGTTTGATGCGGTCCACCACCGCCAGGACGTCGGGGTTTTCCCCCAAGGGGACGATACTGATCGTCCCGTCGCCGGCGATGTCGATCTTCTGGGCGGGGGGAATGGCGACAGGGCCGTTTTCCCCCAGAACCGGCAGCCCGTCTCCGGTTTTCAGAAGCCCTTCGGGGGAGATTCTCAGATCGCCCCGGCGGGTGTAGGCTTCGCTTCCATCGGGCGCCTGGACCGCCATCCAGCCTTCGCCGTCGATGGCGACGTCCAGTTCCCGGCCGGTGGTCTGGATGGGGCCGTGGGTGAAATCCGTCATCGGCCGTTCGTCCATGGCGTAGACGCGGCCGGGATGGCCGGGGCCGAAGACCGGCATGCTGCGGAAATTCTCCAGGTCCGCCTTGAAGGCGGTGGTATTGGCGTTCGCCAGGTTGTTGTTGACACTGGCCTGGGCGTACAGCGTCTCCTTGGCCCCGCTCATGGCGACATACAGGCTGCGGTCCATTTATCCAGCCTCCTTAGCGCAGGTTCAGCAGGGTCTGGATCACCTGGTCTTCGGTGGAGATGGTCTGGGCGTTGGCCTGGTAGCTCTGTTGCGCCACGATCAGGCGTACCAGCTGTTTCGACAGATCCACGTTGGAACTTTCCAGGGCGCCGGATTGAACGGTTCCCAGGTTGTTTTCCCCCGGCGCTCCCAGAATCTTCTCGCCCGACACGCTGGTTTCGGCCCAGGTGGTGTCTCCCAGTTTGGCCAGTCCCTGCTCGTTCTGGAACCGTGCCAGGGCGATCTGGCCGATCCTTTCCGCGTTGCCGTTGCTGAAACGGGAAAACAGCACGCCCGAGTCGTTGATTTCCAGACCGGTGAAGTCTCCCGCCGGGAATCCGTTCTGACTCATCGAATTGATGCTGAATTTGCTGTTGTACTGGGTGGTGTCGGTAAAATCGTAGGTGACTGTCAGATCTTCGGCCCCGGTAATGGGATAGCTGGCGTAACTCATCTTGCTGGAGCTTGAGGATCCGTTCACCTTGATGAGGGTGCCGTTGGTATCGAATTCCAGGGTGATAGGGTTGTTGCCGGGATCGAGCTCGTTTCCGTCGATATATTGATAAACATCCCAGGTGTTGGGCGTGGTGGGATTTTGAGAGACGAAATACGAAGTGATGGTGTGGGGGTTGCCCAATGAGTCGTAAACCGTGGCCGAGGAGGCGCCATTGTAGGAGGAGATATCCGTCGGGTCGAAGGGAGTGGTTGCCGGCGTGGTGTCGGCGGCATTGAGGTTGAGGGCGAGCTTGACTTCGTCGGTGGCCTGGGGCTTCCCCTTGTCGGTGTTGATCTTCAAGGCGCCCTGGGAGAAATCCGCCCGCCAGCCGAAAAGATATTTTCCCTGGTCGTTGACGATGTAACCCTCCTTGTCCAGCTGAAAGGCACCGTTCCTGGTGAAGGCGGTGGGTTCACTGTTCAGGTCGTCGGACAAGGAAAAAAAACCTCTTCCACTGATGGCGATATCCAGTACGTTATCCGTGTATTCGAGCGTGCCCTGGGAGTGGATCTGGGCCACCTCCGTGAGCCGGACCCCGCTTCCGATGGTGGTCTTGCTGGAGCCGAAAAAGCTCGATGCGTAGACATCGGCGAATTCGGCCCGGGACTTTTTGAACCCGACCGTATTGGCGTTGGCGATGTTGTTGCCGGTGGTTTGCAGATCGGCGGCTGCGGCGCTGAGGCCGCTGAGTGCGGTGGCGAATGACATGGTGGTGTTCCTCCGTCAAAGAATTTGTTCGATGTTCTTGAAATCGACGCTGCCGAGCCCTTCTAGATCCACGGTCAGGCCGTATCCCCCCTTGGCGCTGGAGACGCTTTCCACGGTCGCGGTGACGAGAGCGTTCAGCGCTTGGTTTTCCCCGTTCACCATTCCCTCGGCCTGAATGCGATAGGTGCCGGGGTCGGCGTAGGTGCCGTCGTCCTTGAGGCCGTTCCAGGTGAAGGGGGCCAATCCCGTATCCTGGGGGCCCAGTTCCAGGGTTCGCAGGGTGGTGCCATCGGTATCCATGATTTTGACCACTACCGCCGTCGCCGGTTTGTCCAGTTTCACGGCGCCCTGGATTTCTCCGCCGGATGCGAGGGTGGCCCGCTCGCCCTGGACCAGAACCCGCCTCCCCACCAGATTGGCGGCTTGAAGGGTTTGGTCGGAGCCGATGGCGTTGGCGAAATCCGAGAATGACTTTTGCAGGGCCTGGATGCCGGATACGGTGCCGAATTGTGCCATCTGGGTCAGGAATTCGGTGTTTTCCATGGGTTTCAAAGGGTTCTGGCGCGTCATCTGCGTGGTCATGAGTTTCAGGAAATCATCCTGGCCCAGTTCATTGTTGGGGGTTTGGGTTTTCCGGGGCCGGATCAGCCCCAGTTCCTGCAAGCGATCCACATTCATCGTTTATTGCCCCATACGTAAGGTTTGCAGCATCATTTCCTTGGCGGTGTTGAGCACCTCGATGTTGTTCTGATAGGAACGCGAGGCGGAGATCATGTTGGCGAGCTCTTCCACCGTGTTGACATTGGGCCTGAAGATATAACCGTCTTCGTTAGCCAGTGGATGGTTGGGCCGGTATTCCCTCTGCAAGGGCGCCGGGCTTTCCACCACCCCCAGCACCTCGACCTCGGTGGTGGTGTCCCGCAGGCGGTCCAGGGTGCTTTGGAACCTGGCAGAGAAGACCGGCTGGCGGGATTTGTAAGTCTGTTCGATGCTGCTGCTGACACTGTCGGCGTTGGCCAGATTGCTGGCGGTCAGGTTCAGGCGGAGCATCTGGGCGTTCATCCCGGAGCCTGCGACATCGAATATCTTGAAGCTGGGCATGATTTATTCTCCTCGCAAAGCCAGCATCAAACCGGAGATCTTGCCGTTGATGAAGCGCAGACTGGCTTGGTAATGCAAGATGTTCTCGGTGAACTTGGCCTGTTCTATATGTGCTTCCACCGTATTGCCGTCGAGACTGGCTTGTTGGGGGATGCGGTACAGCATTTGGCCCTCGCCGGTGGCGGTATGTTCCCGGATATGATTTGACCGGGTGGTCTTGAGCGGAAGTGTGTCGGATCCCGCGTCACGCAAGAGTTTTTCGATATCGAAGTCCCGGGCCTTGTATCCCGGGGTATCCGCGTTGGCCAGGTTGGAAGCCAATATTTCCGATCTCCTGGCTCTGAGTTGCAGGGCCTGGGGATGGAGCCCCAAAGCGTTGTCGAAACTGATTTTCATGGCGTTCCCTGAGGTAATGCAATCACATCACCACTCGAAGCATATGCTGTGCCATCAGATTAAATCAATGCATATCAATTACTTGCGTCGTTTCCGGGGGTGGGCTGTCCGGGATGTGGCAATTTTTCGCCGCAAGTGACGGTTTTCGGTCTCCTCCTGGAATTCTCGCGGCAGCGAGGGGAAGGGGAGTGTCAGCGCCTGGTCCGGCAGTCTTGCGGGGACATCGGCGGGTGCGGCAAAGACTTGCCGCCAGGCCGGATTTGCCCGGGTGGCGCCGCCCCGTTCGACAGGGGCGAAGCGGTGGGGATCGGGATCGACTAAAAACGGAAAACGGCGTCGAAGCTGAACTGAAGCGTTTGCCTGGAGAGCCGGGAGTCGTAGGTGCCATACCGTTCGGACCATCTGTAACCCAACCGTGGCCCGAGCTTGAATCGCTTGGATGGCTTCCAGTTCATTCCCAGGCCGGCTTGATAGCGGTTGTTGATTCCGGCTGCGATCCTTGCGTTTCTGTCTGTTTCCATTTGTTTCAGCCGGGTCTCCAGCTCCAATTTTTGACCGACACCGTAGCTTAAAACGAACTCCGGTTGTTTGGCGGGTGTCTCCGAGGCTTGCAGGGGGGCGATGAATCCGGTGCTCATTGCGATGGCCAGGATCCCCCGGCTGAAATGGTGCGTAATCATGTTGTTTAAATAATAAATTTTGTTGCTCTCATGTAACAAAAGGTAAAAGATAGAGCGAAAATTGCAAGTTGGTCACAGTTTTTTTATTCGGGCAATTGACGCAGGGCAAAAATTCGAAATTTGGCGTTTCATTTGCATGAAACCTAGGGGGTAAAAAGGATAAAGGAGAGGTCGTGTCCAATAAGTTACAGGTCGTCCTGGGGTGCCTGTGTGTTCTGCCCGGCGCTGTGTCGGGGGTTGAAAGCCAGCCGCTGGAGCAGATCAGGGAGGCGGTCGGCGCCTATCTCGTGTCGATTCTTCATCGGGACTATCGGGATTTTGACGTGAAGGTGGCGGCGCTCGACCCGCGCCTGAGGTTGCCGAAATGCTCCAAGCCCCTGGCCGTCGCCGCGATGCACAAGAACCCGCCGGTGGGTAACGTTTCGCTCAGGGTGCGGTGTGAAGGTGAGCATCCTTGGACCATTTATGCCAAGGCGCGGGTCAGCCTGTTCAAGCAAGTGCTGGTGATGGCTCGTCCCCTTCCCAAAGGGGCCCGGTTGACGGCCGATGCGGTCACTCTGAAACGGGTGGATGTCTCGGCCTTGAGGCGGGGGTATGTCGAGCGCGCGGAGGGGATCGTCGGCCGGTATTTGCGCCGCCGCCTCGCTCAGGGAGATGTGCTCACGCCTGATTTGCTGGCGGCCGCCAAGGTGATCCGGAAGGGGGAAAGCGTCACGATCAGAGCCGTGAGTCAGGTTCTGGAGGTCAGAATGGGCGGGCACGCTTTGATGGACGGGGAGATGGGGCAAAGGATCCGGGTGCGCAACGATCGCTCGAATCGGGTGGTCGAGGCGGTTGTGTCCGGCCCCGGCGAGGTGCGGGTGCTTTTTTGACTAAACTTTCAGTCCGGGCGGCCGATTACCCTCTACAGGAAGAAATAAAACGAGGACTGAACGATGAGCATCGATTTGCGATCCGTCACTGGAAAAGTGATCGATCCCGCCTTGAAACCGCCGGGAGTCAAAAAGGAGCTGCGTCAGCAAGGCGGAGGCGATTTGCCGGTTTCCGATTCAGTGGAGATTACCGATGTCGCCAGTCGGCTGAAACAGGCCGCAGAAGCCATGGCCACAGGCGCGGTTATCGATACGGCTCTGGTTTCCCGGGTGGCAGATGCCCTGCAGGCAGGTACCTACGAGATCAATGCCGAACGCATTGCCGAAAAAATCATCGAGCTGGAAGGACAGCTTCCGGGCTTGGAGGCGGTGAATGGATCTGAATGATCGGCAGCGCGTTTTTGTCGCCTGGCTGAATCGCCTGGAAGAGGAAACCGGCCGCTTGCACGCTCTCCTCGAGCGGGAAAGTCGGGTGCTGCGGGAAAGAAAGATAGATTTGCTGCAAGACTTGGTGGGGGAGAAAAATGAGAGGGTGGAACGCATCGAGGCGCTCTTGGCTCAGGCTCCGGTTCAAGCCGGGACGGAAGAAGAGAGAGTGGAAGGACTGATTTGCGATTTGAAACTCCAGGACACCCCGACAGCCGGGAAATGGCGGTGGCTGAGGCGGCGGATGGAAGAATGCCGGATGCTCAACGAAGCCAACGGCGCCACGATCGCCCTGTTGCAGGAGCACAATAACCGGGCACTGGTATTGTTGTTTGGTCAGCGCCGTGACAGGGTTTGTTACGGCGCTGATGGCCGGGGCCTGTCTGACGGCGGCGAGCGGCTGTTGGTCACAACCTGAGAAAGACAGGCGAATCGGTTCGTGGCTATGGCTTCTGGAAACTCCGGGAGTTCCTGCTGTTACGGAAAATGAGGGGTTGTTCGGGTAACGTTTCGGCCTCTTCGATGGCCTGGTCGATGAGATGCCGTCGGGGGGATTTGCTGCAGACGGGGTCGGTGGCGTACATATCGCCGGTCAAAAGATAAGCCTGACAACGGCAACCGCCATAATCTTTCGTTTTTTCCCCGCAGGAGCGGCAGGGTTCCTGCATCCAGTCGAATTGCCTGAAAAGATTGAAAATTTCCGATTCCTCCCAGATCTCGCGCACGCTCAAGTGGCGCGCGTTGGGAAACTTCTCGTCGGGGATCGGAAGTTCTCTGGCGGAGTGGCAGGGCAGGGCGGCGCCGTCGGGGGCGATGGTCAGGAAGGTGGTACCCCAGCCGTTCATGCAGGCCTTGGGTCTGTCCTCATAAAAATCGGGGATGACATAGTAGATCTTCATTTTCCCCTTGAGTTTTTCCTTGTAACGCCGCGCTATGGCCTCGGCGCGTTCGAACTGCTCGCGGGTGGGCATCAGTTGCGGCCGGTTGAGATGGGCCCAGCCATAATACTGAGTGTTTGCCAGCTCGAGATAGTCGGCGTCCAGTTCGATCGCCATTTCCAGAATGCCCTCCATCTGTTCGATGTTGTGGCGGTGGATGACGACGCACAGGACCATGGGATAGCCGTGTTTTTTCACCAGCCGGGCCACTTCCTTTTTGTGCTCGAAGCTTTCGGTGCCGGCCAGGAAGTCGCTGAGTTCCTGCTCCGGCGCCTGGATGCTGACCTGAATGTGGTCCAGTCCCGCTTCCTTGAGTTGGCCGATGGTGGACTCCGTCATGCCGTAGCCGGAGGTGATCAGGTTGGAGTAATAACCCAGTTTGCGGGCATGGGCGGCCAGTTCCGGCAGATCCTTGCGGGTCAGGGGTTCGCCGCCCGATAACCCGAGTTGCACCGCCCCCATGGCCCGGGCCTCGGTCAGGATGCGTTTCCACTCTTCGGTGGACAGTTCGCCGGTGTGACGGGCATAGTCGGGGGGGTTGGAGCAGTAAGGGCACTGTAACGGGCAGCTGTAAGTGAGTTCGGCCAGCAGCCAGCGGGGCGGGCTAATGGGTGATTTGGATCCAGCCGTTTTCAAGTGCGATCTCCAGGAATTCACGAATATCGTTCATGAGACCCTCGGTACCGAACTTTCGTTCGAGTTCCGTGGTGATGGTGTTCAGGGAGTGCTTGCCGTCGCACAGTTTGAGGATCTCCGCCGAAGAAGCGTTCAATTCCACCATGCCTTCCGGATAGAGGATCACGTGTTTCTGCTGGGCCTCCTCCCACTGCAGCCTGTGGAGCGGTGAAAACATCAAGGGCGCGGCGGGGTCGAAGCTCATCGCGGCACGGAGAAATAAGGGGGTTTGTCGTCCACATAAGCCAGATACATGGCGTCGAGCATGGTCCAGAGGATGTCCAGCTTGAACTGCAGGATTTCCAGTGCCCGTTCCTGCAGCTGCCGGGTTTGGCTGAAATATTCCAGGGTGAAGGCGAGGCCGTGCTCCACGTCACGTCGTGCCTGGCTGACGCGCTTTTGAAAATAGGCGAGTCCTTCCGGCTTGATCCACGGGTACAGCTCGGGCCAGCCCGCCAGGCGTTGCTTGTGGATGGTGGGGGCGAACAGTTCCGTCAGGGAGGAGCAGACCCCCTCCTGCCATGGGGCGGTACGGGCGAAATTGAAATAGGCGTCCACCGCGAACCGCACGCCGGGCAGCACGTGTTTCAACGAGGTGATGTCCTCCCGGTCCAGCCCGCAGGCCAGTCCCAGCTGGATCCAGGCTTCGATGCCGCCGGGATCGTCGTCGTGACCGTCGTGGTCCAGGATTCTCTGGATCCATTGGCGCCGGGTTTCCCGGTCGGGGCAGTTGGCCATGATGGCGGCATCCTTGCGGGGAATCATGACTTGATAGTAGAAACGGTTCAACACCCAGCCGCGAATCTGTTCCTCGTTCAGTTTTCCCTCCGCCATCATCACATGATACGGGTGGTGAATGTGGTACAGCCTGCCCTTTTCCTTCAATCGGGCCTCGAATTCCTCGCGGGACCAAGGTTGTTGCGGGTTGCTCATACAACGATCTCCATGGTGTCGTAAGCGACTTCGATTCCGGCTTTCTCGAGTTGCCGGCGCTGCGGTGAATCTTGGTCCAAAATCGGATTGGTGTTGTTGATGTGGATCAAGATTTTGCGGGTCGATGCGGGCACCCGGGACAGAACCTCCATCATGCCCCCCGGCCCGGATTGAGGCAGATGGCCGATTTCTCGGGCTTTCTTGTCGCTGCCGACTTTGGCCATTTCATCGTCGGTCCAGAAGGTGCCGTCCACCAGCAGGCAATCCGATTCCTGCATGGCTTCGAAGACATGGGGCTCGATCTCGCCCAGGCCCGGGGCGTAATAAAGCTTCCTGCCGGTGGAAAGCTGCTCCACGATCACCCCGATGTTGTCGCCGGGATGCGGGTCTTCCCGATGGGGGGAATAGGGTGGCGCCTTGCTTTTGAGTGCGTGGCTGCGGAACCTGAAATCCTCGAAGCCATCGATCGTGAAGGCGCCGCCATTGATGGGGAGGGGGTGATGGTTGACCTTGCAGTAATGATCGAGCATCGACAGCACCGGGAAGCCTGAGGTCAGATCCCGATAGACGGGTTCCGTGCAATAGATTTCCAGGGGCTTGTTGCTTTCCCGCAGGATCAGCAGGCCGGTGGTGTGGTCGATCTGGGCGTCGATCAGGACGATGGCGCGGATGCCGGTGTCGCGGACGCCGCGTTTCGGTTGCAGGGGCGGATTGGCCTCCAGCTGGAAGCGGATGTCGGGCGATGCGTTGAACAGCACCCAGTCTTCCCCGTCGGCGCTGACGGCGATGGAGGACTGGGTGCGGGGGCGGGCATTGATTTCCCCCCGCCGCAGGCGTCGGCAGTTGTCGCAATTGCAGTTCCATTGGGGAAAACCGCCGCCGGCGCCGGAACCTAGAACTCGGATATACATGGGCTTGTCGTCAATAAAAAGGGGGTTTCAGCTGCTGAAACCCCCCTGGATTCTTCGTTGAGCTGCAAGCTTAACGGTTGTAGATGTACATGGTGACTTCAAAACCGAAGCGCAGATCGTTGTAGCTGGGTTTTTCCCATTTCATATCGCGTACCTCCTTAGAATTTGGAAATCTATTCTGATCGTCCAGAGATTCGAAGTATACGACCCCCATGAGGGGAACGCAACCATCAATATAGCCTGGCGTCTCCCCATTTTTTCACCTGATTCCCGCCAACAAGCCACCGGATTCGTTGAAAAGGTCGTCAATGGGAGGGTCAGTGATGCCAGGAGCGGGGTGTCGCCGCCACCAGTGGTAAAAGATG
>JALSIB010000018.1 GCA_026981855.1 Methylothermaceae bacterium
CTCCCTGTGTCAAAACTTTTCTCCAAGGCCTCCCGCCTCACCGCCCCCTCCTGGGGCTTCCGCCCGGCTCCCCCGCCAAACGAGATGCGAAATACTACCCACTACAAAAAAATTTGTCAAATTTTTTGTAGAAAATCTTCAATATTCATTCAATTTCAAAAAGTTACTAAAAAACACAACCCACCCTTGCCTTCGTCGATGCTATTTCGTAATAGGGATCCCTTCGCCATTCAACGTCGCTGTCACGCATGGAACAGGTAACCGGCGCCACCGAGATTTCTAGCACGTCACCACCTTTACAAGTAAGCTATGACACGGAAAACTATACACCGGTTGATGTAATGAGCCCTTCCAGCCGAAAGTTACATCAACCACGCCTTGTATCGCTACCCCTAGAACCTGAGGAGCCATATAGAAATGAAACCCCTGATAGCCCTTTTAGTCATCTTGGCGGTCATCTTCGTACTGCCTGTTACCTGCTCGGGAAGAGGCAAAATGCAGGCATCTTCTCTGCGCAGCGCCTATAAATCAGCGCGTCTGATGAAAAACTACATCCACGACGACGCCAAGAGCCTCGAGTTCCAAATTGCTTTTGGAACCTTGCAGAAAATAAAAACCGAGGAAGGTGGAACCAAGGCATTCCTCGACAGCATCGATGGCAAAAAAGCTGACGAAATCATCGCCTTGGCCCGCGAGGAAGTCGACAAGCGGATCGCTCAAGGCGACAAGCGTTTCGCCAAATACAAATCGTGGGAAGACATGGTGCAACAATTGATCAAAGATACCCCCAAGGTACTCGGCAGAGAGAGAGAACAGCGAGCTTTCGACTGATTAGAAGCAAGCAGCACATCACATTATCTTGATCGCCGTCGATTTGAAATTGATCCACACGGGCTGACCCACCGTCAGCCCCATTTCCTTGATTGCCGAACGGGTGACCAGACACTCGAACTGCTCTCCCGCCAGGACTGTCACCTGTATCTTCCCATTCACCTCCGCCATCCCCGCCACCGTTCCCTGGAATCGATTCCGGATACTGGATCGAAAAGGTTGCAAGGAAAGAATGATGTCATTGAACGCCACCATCGCCTGCGAACCTTTTGCCGGGGCAGGCAGTATCATCTCGATTTTCTGGGTCACGAAGCGGTCTCCCACGCACCTTCCCCAAAAAACGTTGACACCCTGGCCTGGCACCAAACGGCCTTCCTGCAAAGCTATCGATGACCCGGCCAGCCTGCGGGCCCGACCTTCATCGTGACAGCTGAAGATCACGGTACCCCCCTTTTCCTCCACCCACCGAGCCAACATCGATTCAAGGCGGCGGGCCGCCCTGCGGTCCAAATGATTGAACGGCTCGTCCAACAGCAGAATCTCAGGATCGAGCACCAGGCACCTGGCCAACGCCACCAACTGTCGCTGTCCCCCGGACAGAACCTCAGCCGCCCGACCGGGATCGGCGTCGAAACCCAGTTGAGACAGCACAGCCAGGGCACGTTGCCGCCTTTTCTTGACCTTCCGGAATTTCAGCCCCAGCATCACGTTTTCGACCACGCTCCCATGGAACAAATAGGGCTGCTGCATGACCCAGCCGATGCGCTGTCTCCGCTGGCGGCTTTCGGGACCGACAACCTCTCCCGCCAGGCGCACTTCCCCCTCGACCGGGCTTTCCAACAGAGCCAAGAGACGTAGCAACGTGCTTTTGCCCGCGCCATTTGGCCCTGTAAGCGCCGTCATCGAAGCCTCCTCGATCAGCAGGTGATCGATGATCAGCACCGTCCTGCCCCGATATCCATGACGGATGTTTCTCAGCTCGTAAAGACTCATATTTCTTTCTGCAGCCAAAGCAACAGATAATTCAGAACGAAAGCCACCGCCAAAAGCACCCCCCCAAGCGCCAATCCCAATTCGAATTCGCCCTTGCTGGTTTCCAGCGCAATGGCGGTGGTCATGGTACGGGTGTAGCCCGCGATATTCCCCCCCAGCATCATCGCCACCCCCACTTCACCAATGGCGCGACCAAAACCGTTCACGATCCCCGCCAGGATCCCCAGCCGGGTTTCCTTCATAAGGTACCAGCCACGTTGCCACAAGTTGGCTCCCAGACTGTCCAGCGTCAACGACAACCGCGGATCGGCCCCCATCACCGAGGTACTGATCGAGTGAATCAGCAAAGGAAGGATCAGAACGCTCTGACCAATGATGATCGCCCAGGGGGTATACAACAATCCCAGCTCCCCCCAGGGCCCCTTGCGACTGAGCAATCCATAGAGCAACAAACCCACCACCACCGTAGGCAGGGCCATCAAGGCTCCCAGCAACTGCCGGACAAGGCGCCGCCCCGGGAAATCCGCCATCCCGAGCAGAATACCGGCCGGCAAAGCCAGAAAACAGGCAACGAGGACAGCAAACAGGGAGATACGCAACGAGGTCAAGGCGATGAGCAGGACTTCACTGTCAGCTGACAGAATCAATCTCAACGCCGTGCGTAAAGAGGCTTCAAAATAATCCATTCAGGTTAGAATAATGGTTTTTGACTCAAAGCAGAACAAGACTCATGCGTACCAGCCAATTCCAACTCCACACCCTGCGGGAAAATCCTTCCGATGCCGAAGTCGTCAGCCACCAATTGATGATGCGGGCGGGCCTGATCCGCAAGCTGGCGGCTGGGCTCTATACCTGGATGCCCCTGGGGCTTCGGGTATTGCGCAAGGTGGAACGAATCGTCCGCGAGGAAATGGACAGCGCCGGGGCGCTCGAAGTTTTGATGCCGGCCCTGCAACCTGCCGAATTGTGGCGCGAATCCGGGCGTTGGGAACAATATGGCCCGGAGCTGATCCGACTCAAGGACCGCCACGAACGGGAATTCTGTCTTGGCCCCACCCATGAAGAAATCATCACCGATCTGGTACGTACCGAAATCAAAAGTTACAAACAGGTTCCCGTCAACTTCTACCAGATTCAAACCAAATTCCGCGACGAAATACGCCCCCGTTTCGGCATCATGCGCGCACGCGAGTTCATCATGAAGGACGCCTATTCCTTCCACACCGACATGGATTCGCTACAACGCACCTATCAGGACATGTACGATGCCTACAGCCGCATCTTCAGCCGCTTCGGGCTGGACTTCCGGGCGGTGTTGGCCGATACCGGCGCCATCGGAGGCAACCTCTCCCACGAATTCCACGTCCTGGCCGACTCCGGCGAAGACGACATCGCCTTCTCGACGGAAAGCGATTATGCCGCCAACGTGGAAATGGCCGAAGCCCTTCCCCCCGGCGGCCAGCGCCCCCGGCCCACCCAACCACTGACACAGGTGGACACCCCGAACCGGCATACCATCGAGGAAGTCAGTCAATTCCTCAAGATCCCACCGGCGAAGATTCTCAAAACCTTGCTGGTAAAAGGGAAAGAAGGCCATCTGGTGGCATTGTTGCTGCGGGGCGATCACGAAATCAACCCGGTCAAACTGGAAAAGCTTCCGTTGATCAAAGCACCGCTGGAGTTCGCGGGGGAAGCCGAGATCCACGAAGTGGCAGGCTGCCATTCCGGCTCGATCGGCCCCCTCGGGCTGGAGATCCCCATGATCTGCGACCGCAGTGCCGCCATGCTGGCGGATTTCGTTTGTGGCGCCAACGAGGATGGAAAGCATTACACCGGCGTGAACTGGGAACGGGATCTGCCACTCCCGCAAGTGGCCGACATCCGCAAAGTCCAGGAAGGGGATCCCAGCCCCGACGGCAAAGGCACGCTGGTCATCAGAAAAGGCATCGAAGTGGGTCACATTTTCCAGCTCGGCAGCAAATACTCCGAGGCCCTCAACGCCACCATCCTGGACGAGAACGGCCGCGAACAGGTTCTGATCATGGGCTGTTACGGTATCGGTATCAGCCGGGTGGTGGCAGCGGCCATCGAACAGAACCACGACGACCGCGGTATCATCTGGCCCATCAGTCTGGCCCCTTTTCACGTCGCCCTGGTTCCGGTCAATATGCACAAATCGCAACGATTGAAAGAAGCCGCCCAAGCCCTTTACGAAGAACTGACGCAAGCCGGTATCGAAGTGCTCTTCGACGATCGTCAGGCACGCCCCGGCGTCATTTTCGCCGACATGGAGCTGATCGGAATCCCCCACCGCGTGGTTCTGAGCGACCGCCTGCTCGATGCCGGCAAAGTGGAGTACAAGGGACGGCGTGATGCCGATGCCACGGAAATTCCGAGGGAAGAAATCGTCACCACGCTGTTGCGACAAATCACATCATGACATGCCTCTCACTCCGCTATCAGCGGAAGGCAGGCGGCAGCGCCCCGTTTCAGGCGGCGATGGAAAAAACCACCCGGTGAAACGACCGATCGCATTTCCCCTCTATCGAAGGCGGGGGCGACTGTCTCAAACGATCGGAGTATTCATTCTGGCACTGGAAAAAAATGATCGAAGTCGAACATCTGCATAAGCGATTCGGAGATTTCGTGGCGGTGGAGGACATCTCGCTCACCATCCGGCCAGGTGAAGTCCTCGGCATCCTCGGGCCCAACGGCGCCGGCAAGACCACGACCATGCGGATGATCACCGGCTATCTACACCCCGACAGAGGGCGCGTCGAAGTCTTCGGCCATGATGTGACAAACGCACCGTTGCAGGTGAAATCCCTGCTCGGTTATCTTCCCGAAGGCGCGCCTGCCTATGGCGAAATGAACGTCAGAGCTTTTCTGGATTTCGTCGCCTCGGTGCGGGGACTCAGAGGACGAAAAAAACGTGAGCGCCTTGATGGCGTCATCGGAAAACTTGAGTTGGAACCGGTTCTCCAACGACCCATCGATACCTTGTCGAAAGGCTTCAAGCGCCGCGTCGGCCTCGCCCAGGCGATCGTCCATCAGCCCCCCGCCCTGATCCTCGACGAACCCACAGACGGCCTCGACCCCAACCAGAAACACCAAGTACGGCAGCTGATTCTCGAGCTGGCACAAAATTCCCTGATCATCATTTCCACCCATCTGCTGGAAGAAGTCCACGCTGTCTGCAGCCGGGCGATCATCATCGCCCAGGGCCGAATCGTCGCCGACGGCACACCGGCGGCACTGGAACGCCGTTCCCGCTATCACGGCGCCGTGCGTATCCAACTGCCGGCCGCGGGCCTGGAGGCGGAACTGGCCATTTTACCGGGTATCGCTGACATCGAATCCGATCCCATGCTGCCCGGCCGCCTGCTGTTGATCCCGAAAGCCGGCTACGATCTCTTTCCGGCAGTCAGGGACTGGATTTCCCAAAACGGCATCGAGGTCCTGGAACTGAGTGTCGAACGGGGGCGGCTCGACGAGGTGTTCCGTCAATTGACCCTGGAGGAAACCGGCCCATGCGCCTGATCTGGATCATTTGCCGGCGTGAACTGAGCAGCTATTTCGCCACCCCTCTGGCATACGTGTTTCTGGTGATCTTCCTGCTGCTCTGCGGCATCTCCACCTTTTACCTGGGAGGGTGGTACGAACGCAATCAGGCCGACCTGCAGCCTTTTTTCGATTACCATCCTCTACTCTATCTGGTCCTGATTCCGGCGGTATCCATGCGGCTCTGGGCCGAGGAACGCAAGACCGGCACCTTGGAGCTGCTCTTGACTCTGCCTGTCCCTTTGCCTGCGGCGGTACTGGGAAAATTTCTCGCCGCCTGGAGCTTCATCGCTCTGGCGCTGATTCTGACCTGCCCGCTTTGGATCACCGTCAATTGGCTGGGAGATCCGGACAACGGCGTCATCCTGGCCGCCTACCTCGGCAGCCTGTTGATGGCCGGCAGTTATCTCGCCATCGGCGAGTGCCTGTCGGCAGCCACCCGCAATCAAGTCATCGCATTCATTCTGACCGTAGTGGTCTGCCTGTTGTTCATCGCCGCAGGGTCTCCAATCGTGCTCGATCTCTTCCAGCGCTGGGCGCCGGCGTGGCTGGTCGATGGCATCGCATCCCTGAGCTTCCTGACCCACTTCCAGGACATCAGCCGGGGTGTTTTGAACCTGCGCGATGTCCTGTTTTTCCTGATCCTGATCTGCGGCTGGCTGTGGGCCGCTTCCGTGGTCATCGAAAACAAGAAGGCGGGGTGAAACCATGCGTACACGCTTCGCACTCGGGATGATTCTGCTGATCACTTTGACAGGGGTGCTGTTGGTCGGCCGGCTGCCGAATCTCAGAATCGACCTCACCGAGGAAAAACTCTATACCCTTTCTCCCGGCACCCGGAACATCATTCACAGCCTCTCCAAACCGGTCACGCTGGAGTTCTATTTTTCCGACCAGGCCAGCCGGGAGATGCCATTGCTTCGGGACTACGCCCGCAGAGTCCGCGCCCTGCTGAAGGAATACCAGCGCCTTTCCCAAGGAAAGATCAAATTGGAGATTCTCGACCCCGAACCGTTCTCTGAAGCCGAAGATCTGGCGGTGAGCCGGGGAATCCGGGCCGTAAGACTGGTACCGGGCACCCCGCGGGTTTATTTCGGCCTGGCGGCCATCAGCGGCGACAAAAAAGCCAGTATCCCGTTCTTCAACCAGGAACGGGAAAACTGGCTCGAATACGACATCAGTCAGCTCCTGGCACAGCTGGCACGAGCGCATCCCCCCCGACTGGAGATCTATGCCGAGCCCGACCTGCTGGTGCAAGGTGGCATCAACCCCTACAACCACCAGCCCCAGCCCCCTTGGGTGGCATTGGAAAGCCTGGCCCGCTTTTACGACCTCCATTGGCTGGAAAAGGATTTCGAGGAGATTCCCGAAGGCACCGAGTTGTTGGTGCTGATCCATCCCAAAGCTCTGGCGGAAAAATCCCTCTATGCCGTGGACCAGTTCGTGGTGGCGGGCGGAAAAGCGCTGATCTTCGTCGACCCCTATGCGGAGCTGGACGGGCCGCCCGCCTTCGTGCAACCGGGAAGGGACAAGCATTCCGATCTCAACCGCTTGTTTCGCGCCTGGGGCTTCGAGCAGACGGAGCGTGGATTCGTGGGCGACGACCGCTATGCATCAAGAGTCACTCTCGGCAACCACTCGGCCCGGCACCTGGGCCTGTTGACCTTGAACCAGGAAGCTTTCACGGAAGACATCACCGTCGCCAATCTCGACAAGCTGGTGCTCTCCTCCTCTGGTGCTCTGCGCCAGCTGCCCGAATCCCAGGTTCAGTTGAGACCACTGGTGCAATCAAGCCCTGATTCCATGCTGATTCCCACCGCAGCCCTGGATTACCTGTTCGATCCGGGCATGCTCTACGAAGCGTTCAAAGCCGGCGGCAAGCGTTTCACCCTCATCGCCCGTGTCGAAGGTCGGGTCAGCAGCGCCTTCAACGACCGTCTGCCGGAAAGTGTGAACCGGCAGGAACATATCCGCCAATCCAGCACCGATATCCATCTGATCGTCTCCGCAGACACCGACATGCTCGCAAACCGCCTCTGGGCCAAGTTGGAAACAGGGCCGGACGGGGGGCGGCTGGTCGTTCCCTTCTCCGACAACGGGGCTTTCCTGATCAATGCCATCGATTCCCTCACCGGTCACCCGGATCTCATCTCCATCCGCAGCCGGGGCCGGTTCGGAAGGCCTTTCGAGGTGGTCGAATCCATGCGTCGCAAGGCTCAAAAGGCATTCCAGAAAAAAACCGAATCCCTGCAAGAACGTCTGGAGGAAACAGAATCCAGGCTCGCCCAACTGGAAGCCCCTGCCGATGAAGGCAAGACAGCGATTTCCGGGACCCGGCGCCGGACCATCGAAAATTTCCGCAGACAGCGGCTCGAACTCCGCAAGGAGCTGCGACAGCTGCGACACCGGTTGAATCAGGAGATCGAGCGGCTGGGTACCCGCATCAAACTGATCAATATTATCGGCGTGCCGGCGCTACTGACCCTGATCGTCCTGTTCGCCCGCTGGCGTCCGCGCCGCCCTCACGCCCAGCGCACCGCCTGAGCAATGGCGAGCCCCAGGGACTTGGCCGCGCTTCCCCGGTTGACGGCGACCTCCACCAGCCCCATGGAGTTGCAGTACCACAAAGGCTCTCCCCGCTTGACATCGGAGAAGGTATGGGCGGGAGAAATCCTGCGCCCACCGGCCCACAGCCCCCGCTCCCGCCACGCATCGCGGTAGCGAAGGCCGGTGACTGCGTTCCCGTAATGATCGATATAAATGATTTCGGCCAGATCCCTTTCCCAGGCGGCAAGATCCGGTCCCTCACAGGGCGAGACCATCCGTTGCTGATTTCCCAAGGCGACCGCGGCCGCCACCGGCGCGAACAGATCGCGGCCATGAAAGCTGGCCGATAAATCATCCGGCCGCCAAACGATTTCGAACCACTCCGGGTTACCGTTCTGCAACGCCACCGGGTTGAAAAGCCCATTGTCAGGCCCCACGAACCACTTGCCACCGGTTTTCAAGGCGACGGGTTTGCGCCCGCTCCCCACACCGGGATCGACCACGCACAGAAACACCGTCCCTTCCGGCCACCAGCGCGCCAAGGCCGCCAAAAGATAGGCACTGTGCTTCGGGTCGGTCGCCGGGGCGTCGTTGAGCAAGTCGATCACCTCCACAGAGGGCGCCTGGCGTCGCAAGACCGCCACCATTTGCCCCAGATAAGGACCGTGACAACCAAAATCGGTGAAGGTTACGATCATATTGTTCCGGCAGCCTTTCCCATCACCTCAGCCGGCGCGCCACCAATACCCCGTCCCGAACGGGGTTGACGAAGGTTTCGAATTCCGGATCTTCGAAAATCAGCCGGTTGTGCTCCATCACCGCCTCGGTCCATCCCGGCACCACGTCCACGGGGTTTTCCACCGCCACTCTTCCATACCACAGTGCGTTGTCGGCAATGTAGAGACCGCCGGGACGGATTCTCTCCCGGGCCAACCGCCACACTTCGGGGTAATCCCCCTTGTCCACGTCGTTGTAGCAGATGTCAAACGGCCCCGCCACCTGGGGAAAAATCTCCTGCGCCACCCCCACCTGGAAGCGTATCCGACCCCAGAGACCCGCACGCCCCAGATAGTCTTCGGCCAGAACCTGGTTCTCCGCATCGCCGTCGGTACAGTACACCTCTCCCGGCTCTCCCACCGCCTGGGCGAACCAAAAGGCCGAATAGCCATAACCGCTACCGAATTCGAACACCCGCCGGGCGCCAATCATCGCCGCCAATTGTTTGAGAAACACACCCACCAGGCGGCCCACAATGGGAAACTCGTTTTCCCTGGCCCGCTGCTCCATCTCCCGCAGAACCGGATCGTCGGTGCGGGGGTCGGTCAATTGGTGCAGATAACGTTCGATTTCAGGCGCCACCGGCGCCAGAATGGTAGGGGGCGTGCGGGGAGTATGTAACTTGTTCATGGGCTTTCCCGTCAAAAGAATTTCCAAGGCTGAATCGTTGATTGTAATGGAAAACGCCGCTGAAACCCCAGAGGCAAAATTGTGTTCAGCCCCACATCATTCAAACAGGTAACACCTTGATTCAGGAGGCGGGTGGTCCGATTCGAAAGCCTCGCCGACAGGAAAACCGGCGTGGAGCCTACAGGGGCGAGTCGGACCGAAAGTCCAGCGGACTTTCGCAGCCGAATGAGCGCCCTAATACGGAAGCTCGGGCAGGACTTTCTTGCGCAGCAGGAATGCATAGCAAGAAAGTATTCACGGCGTTTTTCGAAGCGGACCACCTGCCTCAACGTCAATAGATGATGGCATCCTGAGATCGTGCCAGCCGCAAAGGCTGGTCGGCACGCTACCGCCCTTTCCACCACCTGGACAAAGTTCCTGCTATTCTGCACAATAAGCTTTGTTTTCCAGGCAAAAATCTGCAAAATGGCGCAAATTACTGTCTTGAACGGCCCCAACCTCAATCTCCTCGGAACCCGCGAGCCCCATATATATGGTTCCGATACGCTGGCCGATATCGAAAAGCGCCTGCATCGGTTGGCCACCCGGGCCGGCCATCAGATTTGTTTTCACCAGTCCAACGCCGAACATATGCTGGTCGAACACATTCACGAGGCTTGGTCACAAAAGGCCGCTTTCATCATCATCAATCCGGCGGCCTACACCCACACCAGCATCGCGCTGCGCGACGCGCTGCTGGCCACCCGGATACCTTTCATCGAAGTGCATCTTTCCAACGTCCATGCACGCGAATCTTTTCGTCGTCATTCGTATCTGTCTGATATCGCCAAGGGCGTCATCTGTGGTCTTGGCCCCCAGGGGTACGAATTCGCACTGCAGGCTGCCATTCAATTCATCAACGAGAACTAAGTCATGGATATTAGAAAAATAAAGAAACTGCTTGAACTGATCGAAGAGACCAGCATCGCCGAGATCGAGATTCACGAAGGGGAGGAATCGGTCCGCATCACCCGGGTCAACACCACTCAGCAAGCGGTGGTCGAGATACCCGTCAGCCAACCCAGCCCCCCTGCTCCACAACCGGCACCCACGCCCCCACCGACGGAAGAACCATCTGCCACAACAACTGAAGAGACCATCAAAGGCCACATCGTCCGCTCCCCCATGGTGGGCACCTTTTACCGCGCACCTGCTCCGGGCGCCAAACCATTCGTCGAAACCGGGCAACAGGTCAATGTCGGCGATACCCTGTGCATCATCGAAGCCATGAAAATCCTCAATCAGATCGAGGCCGACAAATCCGGGGTCGTCACCAAAGTACTGGTGGAAGATGGCCAGCCGGTGGAATACAACCAGCCACTGTTCGTGATCGAATAAACACAGGGAACGACCATGCTTGACAAGATCGTCATCGCCAACCGGGGCGAAATCGCCCTGCGCATTTTGAGAGCCTGCCGTGAGCTGGGCATTCGTGCCGTCGCCGTCCATTCGGAAGCCGACCGCGATCTGAAACACGTGCTGATGGCGGATGAGTCGGTGTGTATCGGCCCACCGCCCTCCTCCGACAGTTATCTCAATATCCCCGCCATCATCAGCGCCGCCGAGGTGACCGACGCGGTCGCCATTCACCCGGGCTATGGATTTCTTTCCGAAAACGCCGACTTCGCCGAACGGGTGATCCAGAGTGGTTTCATCTTCATCGGCCCCAGACCCGAGACCATCCGCCTGATGGGGGACAAGATCTCGGCCAAGGAAGCCATGCGCAAGGCGGGCGTGCCCTGCGTTCCGGGATCGGAAGGGGCGCTGGGTGATGATTTCATGGAAAACCTCCGCCTGGCCAAGGACATCGGCTTCCCCGTGATCGTCAAGGCCGCCGCCGGCGGGGGCGGGCGGGGCATGCGGGTGGTGCATTCGGAGGCCGCGCTCATGAACGCCATCACCATCACCCGGGCCGAAGCGCTGGCCGCCTTCGGCAGCGACGAACTGTACATGGAGAAATTTCTCGAACAACCCCGCCACGTCGAAGTCCAGGTACTGGCCGACAGTCATGGAAA
The DNA here is from genome assembly GCA_026981855.1 of Methylothermaceae bacterium. Classification (GTDB taxonomy): domain Bacteria; phylum Pseudomonadota; class Gammaproteobacteria; order Methylococcales; family Methylothermaceae; genus Methylohalobius. The sequence goes on from JALSIB010000018.1 coordinate 11,394, forward strand.
CGTGATTCATCTGGGGGAACGGGACTGTTCCATGCAGCGCCGCCACCAGAAAGTGATCGAGGAGGCCCCCGCCCCCGGCATCACCGAAACGCAGCGCCGCGATATCGGTAACCGCTGTGTCGAAGCCTGCCTGGAAATCGGCTATCTGGGAGCCGGCACCTTCGAATTCCTCTACGAAAACGGTGAGTTCTATTTCATCGAGATGAACACCCGCATCCAGGTGGAGCATCCCGTGACCGAGATGGTCACCGGGGTGGACCTGGTCAAGGAACAACTGAGGATCGCCGCCGGCGAGCCACTGGCCTACACCCAGGACGACATCGTGATCCGCGGACATGCGGTGGAATGCCGGATCAACGCCGAAGACCCGGAAACCTTCATGCCTTCCCCCGGCCTCATCGAACAACTGCATCTGCCCGGCGGGCCGGGAATCCGTGTGGACACCCACATTTACGCCGATTACAAAGTCCCGCCGTTCTACGATTCGATGATCGGCAAACTCATCGCCCACGGCGAAGACCGCGCCAGCGCCCTGGCACGGATGCGGACCGCCCTGAGCGAAACGATCATCACCGGCATCAGGAGCAACATTCCGCTGCATTCCCGGATCGTCAACGACAGCGCCTTCAAGGCAGGCGGCCAAAGCATTCACTATCTGGAAGACCTGCTCGGCCTGCGCGAATAGGATCATGCCCTGGCGCGAGCTCTCCCTCACCCTGCCCGCGGACAGGGCTGACGAAATCGGCCGGTTTCTGGAGGATCAGGGGGCGCAGGCGATCACCCTGGGAGAAGGCGGCGAGGAACCTCTGTTCGAACCGAAACCAGGCGAAACTCCTTTGTGGAGGCGGGTTCGCCTGACTGCTTTGTTCGCCGACGAGGATGACGTCCGAACCATCGCTCTCAGGTTACAGACCCGTTACCCGGAACTGGAGCCCCCACGGTTGCAGAAACTGGAGGACCAACCCTGGGAACGGCTATGGCTGGAACATTTCAAGCCGCTGGACTTCGGCCGCCTGTGGGTCTGCCCCACCGGCCTGCCACCGGCCGACCCAGAGGCCATCTGTCTGGAACTGGACCCCGGGCTGGCTTTCGGCACCGGAACCCACCCCACCACGGCACTTTGCCTGGAATGGCTGGCACAATGGGATCTTGAGGGAACGACCGTTATCGACTATGGTTGCGGCTCCGGTATCCTGGCGATTGCCGCCCTGCTGCTGGGAGCGGAACGGGTGATCGCCTGTGACATCGATCCCCAGGCACTGACCGCCACCCGGGAAAACGCCGCCAAGAACAAGGTGGCAGAACGCTTGAGCTGCTGCTATCCTCAAGACATGCCCTCGATCGAAGCCGATATCCTGCTCGCCAATATCCTGGCCGGTCCCTTGACAGAGATGGCTTCGTGCCTGGCGGCCCGCGTCAAGACCGGCGGCAGGATCATCCTGTCAGGCATTCTGGCCGAACAAACCGACGAGATTCTGGCCGCCTACCTGCCTCACCGCTTCCGGTTCGAACCGCCGGCGACCTCGGACCAATGGGTGCGCCTGAGTGGAGAAAAACTTCCCTGAGTCCACCATGTTCACCGCATGCCCCAAATGCCGGACGGTGTACGCCATAGAGGCGGCACAACTTCGTAGCGGGCGGGGAGATGCCATTTGCGGTCATTGCAAAATCACCTTTTCCACCTTCAAGCATCTGACCGATTCCCTCGAGGATGCCCTCTCATCCACCTCCAATCCTTCGTTGCAACTGCCGACACTGACGGCGGAAAACGCCGTCGCCGCAGGCATCCCGCCCCCCGCCGGGCAGCCCATTTCCCAATCGAAGGAAAACCGGGGATTCCCTCCGGAGACAGGCTTTTATCCCCTTCCCGAAACGCCCCTCGCGCCTCCCCCTGTCTACTGGAAGATCGGCGTGGCCGCCTTGACCGGGCTTCTCCTGTTCCAATTGATTTATTTCGAAGGCGAACGTTGGGCCCAAAATGCTTATTTGCGCCCGATCATGGAAAGCCTCTGCAAGGGGCTGGGATGCGACCTCCCCCCTTATCGAAAGGTGACCGAGATCCAGGTGGTCGATCATTCCTTTTTTCCGGCGCGAAATCCCGGCGAGGGTTATGAGCTGCACCTTGCCATGATCAATCATGCTCCCAGCTCTCAGCCCTATCCCCCCCTCAGGATCTCCTTCACCGCACTCGATGGCACCCTGATCGGCCGGCGAGTCCTCAAGCCTCGCGAATACCTCCAGGATTCCTCCCCTCCCCTGATGCCCAGCCAGCGGATGCTATTCGTCCAGATCGAATTCGCCGCTCCCCGGCGGGCGCTCGGGGGATATCAGGTGGAGTTGCTGAACTGACGCCCTTGCAGAGGCCGGTGAATCGGCCGCCGGCAGTGAGGGCAATATTGCTCACCGTCCCTGCCCCGCAACAGGCTTTGTTCCTCGTCCAGCAGCAGTCTCGCCTCCTCCTCTTCCAGCCCCAATTCCTTGCGGGTGGACTTCAGCGCCTCGAACTCCGCCCGTGAGATCACACCGTCGGCCAGGGCTTCCCTGAGCTTGAGACGGTATTTCTCGCGCCGGTTCTGCAACTCGGCGGAAAAGCCGGACGCCAGAATCCCCGCCGGCATCGCCGCCATCCCGACTCCGGCGAGGGTGATCAACACCCCGAACGCCTTGCCCCAGACCGTCACCGGCACCACATCCCCATAACCCACCGTGGTCAGCGTCACCGTGGCCCACCAGATGGCCTTGGGAATGCTGCCGAAGGCCTGGGGTTGGGCCTCGTGTTCCATCAGATAGATGCCACTGGCGGCAAAGATGATGATGATCACCATGACGAAAATGGCCGACACGAAAGCCGAGGACTCCCGCTTAATCACTGTCATCAACAAATCTAGGGCATCGGAATAACGGGTCAGCTTGAAAACCCGGATCAACCGCAACACCCGCAGGAAACGGGTGTCGATAGAGGTGAACATGGTCAGATAGAAGGGCAGGAACGCCAGCAGATCCACCAAGGCCATGGGCGTGAGCATGTAACGCAGCCTTCCCCCAAAGGGATCGCGATAGGAGGGGTTCTCGACCGCGCACCAGACCCGCAAACCATACTCCACTGAAAAACAGAACACCGACAACAGCTCGAAGCCGTCGAACCACAGGTGATAGCGCTGATACAGTTCCTCGACCGATTCCAGGATCACCGCGACCACATTCAGCAAAATCAACGACATGATGGAAAGATCCACTGCCTTGCTGGAAATGCTGGGGTGGCGATGATCCAGAAGTTGATAGAGGCGATGCCGCAAAGACATAGAGGGAGCCTGATAGTGAGAGATACCGGGGGGTCGTGTAGAATAATAGCCAGTAATCTCTTTTTCAGGAACCTGTATGGCCCAAATTTCCAAAGAGACGGTCGAAGCGGCCGTCAAAACGCATGTCGATCCCCATTATGGCACCGACCTTGTCAGTGCGGGCTGCACCGGGGATATCGCCATCGAGGGTGGAAAAATCACCCTCAGGATCGACCTGGGCTATCCGGCCAAGCGCATGGCCTCCCGATTGACGCTCGAACTGACGGAACGTTTGCGGCGGTTGCCGGGGGTTGAATCCGTCGATGTCCAGGTTGATTGGCATATCGCCACCCGCACAGTGCAACCGGGACAAAAACCCCTCCCCGGGGTCAAAAACATCATCGCCGTGGCCTCCGGCAAGGGAGGCGTCGGAAAATCCACCGTCACGGCCAATCTGGCGCTGGCACTGGCGCTGGAGGGCGCCAGCGTGGGCGTGCTCGATGCCGACATCTACGGTCCCAGCATCCCGCGGATGCTGGGGGTGGGCGGGCAACCGGAAACCCGCGATGGAAAAACCATCGAACCCATGCGCGCCTATGGACTGGCGGTCATGTCCATCGGTTTTCTGGTGGACGAGGACACCCCCATGATCTGGCGCGGCCCCATGGCCACCAGCGCCCTGCAACAACTTCTCCAGCAGACCCAGTGGGGGGAACTGGACTACCTGCTGGTCGATCTGCCGCCGGGCACGGGCGACATTCACCTGACATTGACCCAGCAGATTCCGGTCACCGGCGCGGTAATCGTCACCACACCGCAAGACATCGCCCTGCTCGACGCCATGAAAGGGTTGAAGATGTTCGAAAAGGTGAAGGTGCCGGTTCTCGGCATCATCGAAAACATGAGCCTCCACCGCTGCAGCCAATGCGGTCACGAAGAAGCCATCTTCGGCCACGGCGGAGGTGAAAAAATGGCACGGAAATATCAGATACCCCTGCTGGGTCAGCTCCCCCTGGACATCTCAATCCGGGAAAACGCCGACAGCGGTCATCCCTCCGTGGTGGCCGAGGCCGACAGCCCCATTGCCGACAGATACCGGCAGATCGCCCTGACTGCGGCGGCAAAGCTGGCTCAAAGGCCCAGGGACCAGGCCGGGAAATTCCCCCGGATCGTGGTGGAGAACGACTGAGATGGCCATCAAATCCGACCGCTGGATCCGCCGCATGGCCACCCGGGAGGGGTTGATCGAACCCTTCGAGCCCCATCAGATCTCCGAACTCCATGGCGAGCGGGTCATCTCCTTCGGTACCTCGAGCTACGGCTATGACGTCCGCTGCGCCGATGAATTCAAGGTCTTCACCAACCTGAACTCGGTCATCGTCGATCCCAAGAACTTCGATGCCGACAGCTTCGTCGACGTCAAATCCGACGTCTGTATCATTCCCCCCAATTCTTTCGCCCTGGCCAGAACGGTGGAGTATTTCCGCATCCCCAGAACGATCCTCACCATTTGCATGGGAAAAAGCACCTATGCCCGATGCGGAATCATCGTGAACGTCACGCCGCTGGAACCGGCATGGGAAGGCCATGTCACCCTGGAGTTTTCCAATACCACGCCCCTGCCGGCCAAAATTTATGCCGGCGAGGGGGTGGCGCAGATGATCTTTCTGGAGTCGGACGAGCCCTGTGAAGTCTCCTACGCCGACCGCGGCGGCAAATACCAGGGCCAGACCGGCGTGACGCTGCCCAAAGCTTGAACCACCAGGACGAAAACAGTGAACAAACGCCCCGTCAACACCATTCTGATCACCGGCTGCTCCAGCGGCATCGGTTACGTCACCGCCAAGGGACTGAAAGAACGCGGCTACCGGGTATTCGCCTCGGCCCGCAAGGCCGAAGACGTGGAAAGACTCAAACAGGAAGGTTTCGAAGCCGTCCGGCTGGATCTGGACGACAGCGAAAGCATCCGCCAAGCGGTGGATCAGGTTCTGGAATGGAGTGGCGGCACCCTCGACGCGCTGTTCAACAACGGGGCATGGGGCCAGGTGGGCGCGGTGGAGGATCTCAGCCGGGAAGTGCTGAAATCCCAGTTCGAAACCAATTTCTTCGGCACCCACGAACTGACCAACCTCGTTTTGCCGGTGATGCGAAAGCAGGGGCATGGCCGGATACTCTACAACAGCTCGGTGCTGGGCTTCATCGCCCTGCCCTATCGCGGCGCCTACAATGCCAGCAAATTCGCCCTGGAGGGACTGGTGGACACTTTGCGGCTGGAACTGCATGGCAGCGGCATTCACCCGGTTCTGATCGAACCCGGCCCGATACTGACCAAATTCCGCGAGAACGCCTACCGTAAGTTCAAACAGAACATCGACCCTGAACGAAGCCCCCACCGGGAGGTCTATCGGAAGATGGAAGAGAAACTGACCACCGAGGGGCCGGCGGTACCTTTCACCTTGCCGCCGGAAGCGGTGCTGCAGAAAGTGGTCTACGCGCTGGAAAGACCCCGCCCCAAAATCCGCTATTACGTGACCGTACCGACCTATCTGTTCGCTTTCTTCAAAAGGGTTCTGCCCTTCAGGATACTCGACTGGATTCAACGCAAAGTATGAACGACGTTTCCCGCCATATCGAAATCATGGACACCACCCTGCGCGACGGCGAGCAGACCCAGGGGGTTTCCTTCTCCCCCGACGAGAAGATCCATCTCGCCCGCGCCCTGCTGGAAAAACTCAAGGTGGACCGGATCGAAGTGGCCTCGGCGAGAGTGTCCAGCCGGGAAAAGGAAGCCGTCGCCCGGATCAACCAATGGGCCGCGTCGGAGGGATGGCTGGAACGGGTGGAGGTTTTGGGGTTCGTTGACCACACCCTGAGCGTGGACTGGATCCATGACACCGGCGGCAAGGTGATCAACCTGCTCACCAAGGGCAGCGAGAAGCATTGCCGCACCCAGCTGCGCAAGACCCTGGAAGAACATGCCGACGATATCCTGCGCACCGTGGATTACGCCCTCGAAAAGGGATTGATCGTCAACGTCTATCTGGAAGACTGGTCGAACGGCTACCAGGACAGCCCCGACTATGTCTTCGCTCTGATGGACCGGCTGAAGTCCAGCGGCATCCGGCGCTTCATGCTCCCCGACACTCTGGGCGTGATGACGCCGGAGGAGGTCCAGACCAGCATCCAGGACATGTGCCGCCGCTACCCGGGGCTGCATTTCGACTTCCACCCCCATAACGACTATGGCCTCGGCACCGCCAATGTCATGTATGCCGTGAAAGGCGGCGCCAAGGGCGTCCATTGCACCGTCAACTGTCTGGGTGAGCGGGCTGGCAATGCTTCCCTGGCCGAGGTGGTGGTGGTGCTCAAAGACAAGCTCGGTGCCGACCTCAAAGTGGACGAATCCCAGCTGGTGCGCATCAGCGATATGGTGGAACGTTTCTCCGGCAAACGGGTGGCCGCCAACGCCCCCATCGTCGGTGCCGACGTCTTCACCCAGACGGCCGGCATCCACGCCGACGGCGACCACAAGGGGGGGTTGTACGAAAGCAGGCTGAGCCCCGAGCGCTTCGGCCGCGTACGCAGCTACGCCCTGGGCAAGATGAGCGGCAAGGCCTCGCTGTTGAAAAACCTGGAACGTCTGGGCATCGAGCTGAGCCCCCCGCAGCAACGCAAGGTGCTGGCGCGCATCGTCGAACTGGGAGACTCCAAACAAATCATCACCACCGACGACCTGCCCTTCATCATAGCCGACGTCCTGGAAAGCGAGAGCTATCAGCACATCAAGCTGCTGGACTGCGTCATCACCAGCGGGCTGGATCTGGAATCGACCGCCAGCATCAAGGTGGAAATCGAGGGCGAAATCCACCATGCGGCCGGCGCCGGCAACGGCGGCTTCGATGCGTTCATCGACGCCATCAACCAGATCCTGGCCCGTCACGACTACGTCCTCCCCCCTCTCCTGGACTACGAGGTACGCATCCCCAAAGGCGGCCACACCAGCGCCCTGACCGAATGCGTCATCACCTGGGACTGCGGCGACACCCCCCGCACCACCCGCGGCGTCCACGTCAATCAGGTATTCGCCTCGGTCTGGGCCACCATGAAGATGATCAACATCGGGCTGGAAGAACAGGCCAGACGCCGGGCCGGATAAAACCGGCTCACATGCCCGATATCGCTCCCGCTCCCAAAGGCGGCCTGCCACCCGCCCTTTCACTTTCCCCTTCGATTCGCCGGGAAAGGAGATTACCTCTTCCGGGCGAATTCCCACCTCAATGTACGTGCCTTGGATGTGTCTGACAATCACAACCAGGAGCCCCACAATGAAAAAACGTTTCCGTTATTTGCTGCAACCATTGACCGTTTCCCTGGCCACGAGCCTGGCGGCAATCCCTGTAACCCATGCTGACCAACCTCATGCGGTGGATTGGAAACCCGTTACCCAGTCCGTTTCCGGTTACTTCCAGATCGGCCATACCCCTGGCGGGGACGATCAAGTGCTGGTCCAGCTGCACCACGAGGAAAAAACGGCCGGAAACACTCCTTTGCTGGTGACATTCCCCCAGTGCGCCCAAGATCCCAAGATCGGTGGAAAACCCTTGCTCAACCTGGATGACATTATCGGCGATCCTTCTGTCCAGCCTGAATTCGCCGACTCGAAGCCCCTCGGCCCGCGTTGGGAAATGTGTACCGACAGGCAGGCCATCTTGTTGTATCCGGGCGATACAGCCGATCTCAAAGTGAGTGTCGATTTCCTCCGCCCCGTCTCCGAAGGCATGTCACCTCGAGTCGTCGGCACCGTCTATCAGGTTCCCTGGCGCTGGGCCAGAAAGATCAACGACGCCGACAAACTGGCCCGTTACAAGCATCGGGTTCATCCCGCCGCCGAAGTCACCATCGATCTCTACTATCGCCTCGATGGAAAACGCCGGAAATGGCGAGCAGGCAACTACGAGGCCATATTCGGCTCGGCATCCCAGGGACCTGCAGTCACTCGTGATTATTACAAGGTAAACGACACCATGCCGGTGGACGTGGATGATTACAAGCAAATACGCCGCCTTCCCCGCGTCGCGGTGAAGCCGAGCTTCGAACTGCCACTCAAGGAAGTCTATGACGCAGGCAGCGGCAGCACAGCTGATAAACCCGTCGGCCGGGCCAAAACGGGCTCTTTCACCCCTACCGCCCGCTTCGACAGAATCGCCTTGGCAGCCCACGGGGCGGTGAGCCATACCCTGAGCGGAAAATTTTCCACCAAATGGAGCATTGATCACAGCCTGCATCCAGGATTCGGCTTCAGGGTGGAAGCCTGGACCCTGGAAAATGGTTACTGGGAGAAACTCGCCAGCGACTGGGTCCAATACAACGGCACCTGGACGCTGGAAGTACCAGCCAGCAAGGGCTTCCGGGGCGATCACCTGCGCATTCTCTATCGCTCCTACAACCGCTATTACCGGCCCCAGAATCAGGACGGGGACACCTATTCCTGGCGCGATCCCGACCAATACGACATCGGTTCCAGCTTTGATGCTGGTCACCGCTATGCGGATACCGACGGTGGCGAGTACAACAGCGTTGGCGAGTTGGTGGATGCGGCGATGAACATGTGGTCCCGCCTCTATTGGGCCGCTGAAATCGATCCCGTACCCTCCGAGCCACTCAAGTTCCATTTCCCCAACACTTGGTATAACTGCGGTGGCACCAGCCCTTGGAGTTGCGCCAACACTTCCGGAGAAATCTGGCTGATCGCCGCCCATGGCCGGGAAGCCGATACCGTCGTTCACGAAATGGCCCATCAGCTGAACAATAAGTTCTGGAACAACAAACGACCGGCAGGCAGTGGCGGTAGCCATACCTTGAACGGATGCTATCCGACCCGTGTGGGAATGGCCCTGCGGGAAGGTTTCGCCAACTTCATGGCCGCCTGGGTGGGTTATCCCGGCCGCAACGTGGCAGACGGAAACTTCGACGACGAACGCTGGACGCTTGCCTACGACGCCGAACAACGTACCGCCCCACCCGCCTGCGACAACGGCTGGGAGAATGAGGTCTGGGTTGCCCGCACTTTCTGGGATCTTCATGACAAGCACAGCGATGGCGACGACATTCTCTGGTTCATTCACAAAGGCGCCGTCATCAGCCTCTACCTTGGAAACGGGGTGGCCAACGACGGTGACGCGATGGATATGCGGGATTTCGAAACCATCTACCGCAACGCCGCCACCTCCGGACACGAGGGATTCATCAGCGATATATTCGAACAGAACCGGATGTAAGCTTGATGTAAACCTCCTCATCCAACTTGATCGAAACGGAACGCCGGCATCATGCCGGCGTTCCTTTACTCCAAATAAACAGAATCCATTGCTCCGCACCCACGGCTACGGACTTGCCTGAAAACCCGCCGACTCCCTCCAGCGCCCGTTGCCAGCGGATAGACCGCTCCCCCGGTACCATGCACCCACCCTACGTAGATTCTCGCACTGACGGTCACCGGACGTAAATCATCAAACGGGGCTTGGCAGGTGAAAAATTGCGGAAGAATGTTACTGCCCTGCCGACCGAAACAGGTTTATCATAGCCAAGGCAGCGGTTCTCCCGAAGAATCGACGATCAATCACATAAAGGAGGTTCCCATGAGTACGCTGAATCAAGAAAAAACCCTGGAGCTGCTCAACCGGATCCTGGAGCTCGAACTGGCCGGCGTGGTCCGTTATACCCATTATTCGTTCATGATTTTCGGCTACAGCCGCATTCCCATCGTTTCCTGGATGCGGGAGCAGGCGCGGGAATCCCTCAGCCATGCCCAGGAGGCCGGAGAGCTGGTGACCCACTTCGGCGGCCATCCCTCTCTGGGTATCGGGCCTTTGCTGGAAACCCACAAACATGACATCGGCGATATCCTGCGCGAATCCCTGGAGCACGAGCGCGAAAGTCTCGCCACCTATCAGGCGTTGCTTTCCGAGGTGGAAGGGAAATCCATTCTGCTGGAAGAATATGCCCGCCGGATGATCGCGGCCGAGGAACAGCACTTGGGGGAAGTGGACAAAATGTTGCGCAAACCGGGCTCGATCGAGGCCTTTTCCCCCACTCTTTCCTGAAAACGAAGAGGTGAACGCATGTTAGGAGGCATCATAGCAATCGCGGTGGCCGTCTGGTTCTATCGCACCGCCGAATCCATCGGAAACCCGACACCGCTCCAGTGGGGGGTCATTGGCGTCGTGGTGTATTACGTCATCCTGGCCGCATGGACCGTGTTCGCCAACACGCCATTCATGGAAGAGATTCACCACGCCAGCAAGACCGTGGGTATCATCGTCCATTACCTGGGAATCCTGTTTGGACTGGCGATGGCCTGGTGGGTCCGCAAAAGATGGCTGCTGAAAAGCTGATCGATACGCACCTATCCAAAGAGGAGGAAGGTCATGAATGAAGAATTGATGAACATGGAAATGCGGAAGGTGCTGAAAAAATTCGGCGTCACTTCCCAGCAACAGATCGAGCACGCCATTTTCAAGGCGGTGGAAGAAGGCAGGCTGAAAGGATCCGAAACCCTTGCCGTCAAAATGACGCTGGAGATTCCGGCATTGAATCTGACCCATGAGGTCGAAGGTGAGATAAAACTGGAATGATCCGTACAACCCCGGTCAGTGACAGGAAACACCGGATACGGCCCCCTTTGGACCGTATCCGGGATCTCACGACGAGGCGGCGGGCAGAAATGGATCGGAATAGATGTCCTGGACACTGGCACCCGCCAGAAAACACCCGCGCTGTGCCGCCTTGACCATTTCCGGATTGCCGCACAAAAAAACCCGCCAGCCTTTCAAATCCCGCTCTTCCTGAAGGGCGATCTCAACCGCACGCCCGGCCCTCACCCCATCTGCCACAGCCCCCCGGGATTGACAGGCGACATAACTGAAATTCGAATGTCGAGCCATCCACTCCCGCAATTCGGCCTGGAGATACAAACCTTCAGGGATCGAGCTTCCATGATAAAGCCGGATCGGCCCCGTATGCCCCTGAGCCAGGGCATCCCTTGCGATACCGTACAGGGGAGCGAGGCCCGTTCCGGTGCCGATCATCAGAAGGGGTTGCCCGGCCCTGCCGGGAGTATAAAAACATTCCCCCTGCGCTGCGCTCATTTCCACCCGTTTTCCCCGCGTGAGATCTTGAAAGATCCATTGGCTGAACAACCCACCGGGCACACGGCGAACATGCAGCTCGAGAAAAGGTTCGTTCGGCAGACTGGCCAGGGAATAACTCCTGGACTGACCCTCGTGGAACAGGTTGAGGAACTGCCCCGGGCGATACTGAAAACCTTCCGGAATGGACAATCTGAGCCTGACCACCTCGGGCGTCAAATGTTCGAGGGAAATGACCTCGGCCTGAAAATTCTCCTGAACCGGTCGCTTGATCACCAAGTCATGTTGGGGCTGGCATTGACAGGCAAGAAAATAGTTCTGCACCCGCAGGGTTTCTTTCAACCCCTTTTGTGCCTGTTCGGGCACTTCACCTTCGGATTGAAGCAGGCAACTTTGGCATACGCCGGCCTGACATCCGTAGTTCACCTCTATCTCGTGGCGGAGGAGACAATCGAGTACCGATTCCTCCTCCTTTAGATGAAATACCTTACCTTCGAGGATGAGCCTGGGCATTTCAGCGATTCAACACGTCGTCCCGCGCCGACTCGGCAATGTCGATCACCTGCTGGATGAGATCGGGGGCCACATTCAGCTCTTCCAGGGTCGCCTTCAGGTTTTCCAGCACCGCGTCCACGTGGGAATCGTTGAGCCCTCGCTCGACCAGATGCTTATGGCCCTCCCGCATGTCTTTGCCGGTATAGTTGCTCGGCCCCCCAAAAGCCATGGTCAGGAAAGCCTTCTGTTTGGCCGCCTGCTTTTCCATATCGACCCCATCGAAAAAGCGATTGATCCGGTCGTCGGCCAGAACCTTACGATAGAAGATATCGACGGCGGCATTGACCGCCGCTTCCCCACCCAGCTTTTCATACAAGGACTCAGCCATGAATATTCTCCTCCAAAGTTAATGCTAAAATCTTCGAATCCGCCATATAGCGGCAGGAACGAAAGATGCATTTTATATGCATGTTTAAGAAATGCAAGCCTCAGAGGTGCTGGCGTCTCCCCATTTTTTCACCTGATTCCCGCCAACAAGCCACCGGATTCGTTGAAAAGGTCGTCAATGGGAGGGTCAGTGATGCCAGGAGCGGGGTGTCGCCGCCACCAGTGGTAAAAGATG
>JALSIB010000019.1 GCA_026981855.1 Methylothermaceae bacterium
TTCAATGGGTTATTGCTATACACATTTTACCCGATCAGGAACCCCGATCCTCTCGTTTTGAACCCCTTTTTATCCGTATATCAATGCCTTGCGCTGACCGCTTGGGAAAATTGGGGAGACACTAGGTTGTTTTCAGTCAAGACCTTGACTTCACGACCTGAGGGGGATTTGTTCAGCCAAGTAATGGAGGGAGTCAATGAACATAGTGTTGAGTATTCTCCAGAGCAACAACATGAGACAGAAAATGAACCGAAGGAATCTGATCAGTCTCCATCGGCGCTTTCAACTGAGTCTGAAACGACGGAAACCGTTGAACGGAGATATGAGGGATCATCACCTCTTGAGAAGATTGAGTTTTATGATCTGTTCCTCGTGAAAGCCCGAACCTTGTGTGCCGACTCACCGAAGGGGATGGGTGATTTGATTGAGGCATTACAAATAAACAAGAGCCAACTCAATTTCTGGTTAAAGCGGGCTGTCGCCGATGGGAAACTGAAAAAACTCTCAAGGCCGGTCAGATATCAATGGATTTCTGTTCAGCAGAATACCTTGCCATTATTAGAGAATACCGACGCTTGACCAAGAAGGTTTCAGGCCGATGGAATTGCCCTCTGTAATCCATTGTAGCCGGGACATCAGGCACATCTGGCCTGTTTTTTCGTATACTTGCAAATATGGCCACTTTCAAAACCCATCTGGGCGTTGCCATGCTGGCCAGCGGGATGGCGACCACCACCTTCACCAACATCGGCCTGGCCACCGTGGACCAGGCGCCGTTGTTGTTCGCCCTGGGCGTCGCCGGGGGGCTGCTGCCGGATATCGACGCCGACAATTCCATCCCGGTTCGCCTCGCCTTCAGTTTGTTGGGCCTGATCGTTGCCTTTGGCGCGGTGCTCTATGTGATGGCCCGCTATCATTTCAGCATCAGCGAACTCACCCTCCTGGTCACTGGAACTTTTCTGGCGATACGCTATGTGCTGTTCGAACTGTTCCTTCGCCTGACCGAACACCGTGGCATCTTCCACTCCCTGCTGGCGGCAGTCTTCTTTCTCTGCCTGGGAACCAGTCTGTCCTACAATCTCGCCGGCACGCCAGCGCGCCTCGCCTGGCTGCACGGCCTGTTCGTCGGCATGGGCTATGTGGTTCACCTGACCCTGGACGAGCTGTTCAGCGTCGACCTGCTGGGCGGCCGCCTCAAACGTTCCTTCGGCACCGCCCTGAAAGTCTTCAGCGGGGATCTCAAAGCCACGCTGACATTGGGGTTCCTGACCCTTGGGCTGGCCGTCACCCTGCCCGATCCCCACGTCCTGCAGCGCCTGCTGAGCAGGCACACGCTCATCAGGCCCGTCCAAACCCATCTGTGGCCGCCCCCGGGACAATGGTTCGCCCCCTGGCGCCCCAAAGCCCGCTCCCACAGGGCCTGGCGTTTGAACTGACGACGGATGCCGGATTTCCGGTATTCGCGCAGCTGCTTGAGCGAAGTGAATTTTGCTGCAAATCCGTCTCCCGTCTTCAAAGCTTTACCGTGTATACAGGGCAATCGCATAAACCGATTCCTCTCTCAGAGGAAGAGGGGCTTCAACACCGGGTAAAACCAACTCCCAACGAGAAAAACGGCGGTCATGCGATTGACTTGACCGTGTATAGCCCCGCTGATCGCTGAAGGCTATAATCCACGGGTCTGAGCAAAATCACCGTGAGGGAGAAATGCATATGAAACCAGTCATTTTGGGCGGCATGCTGTTGTTCGCCGCCTCGGCCGTTTTCGCCAAGGAGATTCCTTTCCGCAAACTGCCGCCACAGGTTCAAAAAGCCTTTCAACAGGCGCATCCGAATGCCAGAAAGGTGGAAGTGGAGAAGGAAGAGGAAGAATACGGCGAACCGCTCTATGAATTCGAATTCAAGGAAAACGGCAAGAAGATTCGGGCCTTCTATCATACCGACGGCAGTTTCTTCGGCTACGAGCGCAAGCTCCCTCCCCAACTGCCGAAGGCCGTATGGGAAAGCATTCACAAACTGTTCCCCGAGGGAGGCGTGAAGGAGGCCGAGGTGGTGGTCAACGCTCAAAACGAGCCGCTGGCCTACGAGGTGGAAATCAAGGAAAACGGCCGGAAATGGAAAGCCTATTTCAACGCCGATGGATCGTTCATCAACAAAGTGGAAGACTGACGGGCCAGGCAAATCCGGCGAACCGCCATTGTCAAACCACTTTCGACAAAGCTCCCCTGCAGCGGTAGAATCGAGTCGTACGAACACCACATCCACTGCGGAAAGGAGGGCATCATGTTCCTGAAAAAGAAAGCAGATGGACACTTGATCGAAGTGCTCAGCATGCGGGATCTCGTCAATCCGTTACACAAGGAAATCGTCGGACGGATGCATTACGGCGAAGAACCGGGGGATCCGGAGAAATATGCCAAGGCAGAGCTGGTTTTCCCATCGGGAGAAGAATTGCCACGCTGCTGGACCGACATCCATTATCGGGATGACGAGTTGTTCAAACGGTTGCACATCAATCCGTGAAAAATGAAGCGGGTTTTGGATGAATCCATCCAAAACCCGTTTTTTCAGCCTTGCCTCAAAACTCCACGTTTTTGTCGCTTTCCGCCAATGCCTGAATGAAATCCGGCATCTCCTTGATTTCGGCATTGGGGATCATGTTGTCCGCTTGAACACCCCTGGCCACCGCACACCCCTTGCACACCCAGATGGGGATCCGCATTTCCGTCACCTCGGCCAGAACTTCTTTCAAGGGCTTGATGTTCACCCCCACGATGGGATCGGCCGCGCCCGGTCTGGCCAGTGCGGTCGCCTCGTCCCAAAGCCAGATGACGGGGTCGTGTCCTTGGGCCTTGGCCGCCTTGGCGGCGATGTAAGGCAAGGTGGCCAAGGTGGGATTGTCGGTCCCGTGTTTCGCCGAGATCAATATCTTCGCCATGATTCGTTCTCCTTTATTTCAAACTGGGTTCATCAGGGATCTTACCACCCATGACTGCTGTCGCAGGGGGCCGGAAAGGGTCCGCCGCCCCCCCCGAAAAAGCGAACCAATAGGTGTCGAGCAACAGGGATATAGGGTTGCTGAATGGAAAAAACAAGCCGGGCGAACGCCCGGCCAAAGAGGGAGGAAAATGATACTCAAAAATCCAGATCCATGTTTCCACCACCCAAGACATTGAGGGGAATCTTGAGATAACGTTTGCCGTTTTCTTCCGAAGGGGGCATGTAGCCGGCACGGATATTGACTTGCAGCGAAGGAAGAATGTACTGCGGTGCCGGCAGCACCCGGTCGATCCCATCGCGGATCTTGACGAACTGATCCTCCGAAGTGCCATCGTGCACCAGCGGGTTCCGTTCCCGCTCCTCCTTCACCGTCGTGACATGCCGGGGGCCGGGCGCGGTGGTCCGGTAGTCGTGACACATATAGAGTTTGGTGTCGTCTGGAAGACTCAGGATCTTCTCCCGGATGGATCGATAGAGGGCACGGGAACTGCCATTGGGGAAGTCGCAGCGGGCCGTTCCGTAATCCGGCATGAACACGGTATCGCCGACGAAAACGGCTTCCTCATTCACCACATAACTGATACAGGCCGGCGTGTGTCCCGGGGTATGCATCACCCGAACCGGTACGTTACCGATGGAGAAGGTTTCGCCATCCTCGAACAGGTGATCGAATTCCGAACCGTCACCGGAAACGTCACCGATGTTGTACAGCCCCTTGAAAAACTGTTGAACTTCCTTGACGTGTTCGCCGATGGCGATCTTTCCGCCCAACCTGGATTTGAGATAGGCCGCTGCGCTCAGATGGTCGGCGTGGGCATGGGTTTCGAGCAACCATTGCACCGTCAAACCCTGCGCCTTCACATGGTCGATCACCCGATCGGCGAATTCGGTGCTGATGCGGCCGGCATT
This sequence comes from Methylothermaceae bacterium, assembly GCA_026981855.1. Classification (GTDB taxonomy): domain Bacteria; phylum Pseudomonadota; class Gammaproteobacteria; order Methylococcales; family Methylothermaceae; genus Methylohalobius. Next base: position 3,910 of record JALSIB010000019.1, read on the forward strand.
GTAGGCGAAATCGAGCGCCGAATCGATGATGGCACACTGCTTGGTTTCAGGACACGCCACCACATAGGTGAAGGTATCACTTTGGGCGTGAAAGAAATGTTTGATCGTGGGTGAAGTCATCTTTTCCTCTCCTTCGAATGAATCAGTGAGAACGCATTATCCGTCATACCGGGCCGTGGCCACTGCCGAAATCCCGCGGCATCGGGAACGGCCATTGACGCCCCCGAACCAGCCCTTTCCAATAGACCCACGGCAGGACATAACGCTTGAGCAGATACATGCTCCAGCGTTCCTTTCCCTGATCGAAGGGAAAGGTTTCCCGGACCTCGCCTCCGTAGATGAATTCAGCCAGGATGGTTTTCCCATAACCTGTCACCAAAGGACAGGAGCCGTACCCGTCATAGCGCGCACTCAGCGGTTCCCCACGCATGGCTTTGGCCAGATTCCTGGCAACCACGGGAGCCTGGGAACGGACAGCCGCCGCCGTCTTGGAATTGGGGGTGCCGGCACAATCCCCCAGGGCGAAGATGTTGGGATAACGGCGATGTTGCAAGGTGTATTGATCCACATCGACCCAACCCCCTTCATTGGCGATCGGGCTGCCGGTGACGAAATCCGGCGCCGACTGGGGCGGCGTAACATGGATCATGTCATATTTCTCCACCACCTTTTCCCCGCTGTCGAGGTTTTCGAACACCGCCTCTTTCTCCTGCGGCCGAATGGCCACCAGGTTGTGACGGAAAGTCGTTTCGATTTTACGGGGCCGGATCACCTGATCCATCAGGGCCTGCGCATATTTCTTGACGCCGAAAATCCCGGGGGTGGTGGTGATATATTTCACCTGACACTTGTCACGGATACCCTTGCGGCGAAAATAATCCTCCGCCAGATAGGCGATCTTCTGCGGCGCCCCCGGGCACTTGATCGGCATCGGAGGCATGGTGAACAGCGCCTTGCCGCCCTGGAAACCGCGGATCATCGCCCAGGTATGGTTCACCGTGTCGTAGCTGTAGTTGCTGCAGATACCATACCGGCCCACCAGTTCCTTGCTCATTCCTTCTATTTTGTCCCAGTCCAGCTTGAGCCCTGCCGCCACGATCAACCAGTCATAGCCTATCTTTTCACCACCGGCCGTCTCGATCTGCTGCGTGTCCGGATCGACCGCCACCACCTTGTCGCGGATCCAGGCGGCTTCAGGCGGCAACAGTTCGGACATGCGGCGACAGGTCGCCTCTCTGCCGACGACACCGGCCCCCACCAGAGTCCACATCGGCTGGTAGTAATGGACCTCGGAAGGTTCGATCACCGCCACATCCGGACATTTCAGTTGTTCCACCAGACGATGGGCCATCCCGGCGCCCGCCGCGCCGCCACCGATGATCACCACGGAATGATGCTTGCTCGTCGTAGTCATTTCAAATCCTCCAACAGGTCAGGGAATCAGGTAACGATTTGTTTTATATGTTCGATCAAATCCATCGCGGCCGGCACAATGTCCGCCCGCTGGCGGAACAGGATGTAAAACGCCATGGCGATCACGAACCAGGCGAAGCCCTTGCGCAGATGACGCGGATGGAGGCGGTGGGCCAGCCAGCTTCCGAGAAAAGATCCCGCCACGGCGGAACCTGTCACCACCCCGGCCAGGGTGTAGTCCACCGACACGTGGCTGAGGTAACCGAGAAAGCCCGCGGCGGATTTCATGGCGATCACCAGGAGCGAGGTGCCGATGGCCAGGTGCATTGGCAATCCACCCAGAAGCGTCAACGCGGGAACCACCAGGAATCCGCCGCCGGCGCCCACCAGGCCGGTCACGGCCCCCACCACCAGGCCGTGAACGATCACCTCGCCAAACGGGATGCAATCGAGGCAATCCCCCGGGTTTCGGGGCTGCTCCGCTTTTTTGCCGTTTCGCAGCATCGCCCAGGCGGTCGCGAACATGATCAGGGCGAAGAATACCAAAAGCAGAACCGAGGGAATGTATCGGGCCACCCAGCCGCCAAGAAACGCTCCCGCCATCCCGGCGGCGCCAAACAATGCCCCGACCCGCCAGCTGACGGAGCCTTTTCTGGCGTGTTGAATCATCGCCACCGCACTGGTGACGCCCACCACCAGCAACGAAGTGGCGATGGCTTCCTTGGGCTCCACCCCCAAGGCATAGACCAGTATGGGCACGGTCAGGATCGATCCCCCTCCTCCCAGCAAGCCGAGGGTGATACCGATCAACAAAGACAGCAACACAGCCAGAATCATAAGCAGCGACCTTCCTTTACTCTCGTTTCCGCCCCACGCCCACTCCGGCCCATCCGGAATGGTACGCTGCCTATTGTAGGTTGCCCGCACTCATATTACAAAAATATATATTCATATATAAATTAACTATTATTCTTTTTCTTTATAAGCAAAAAGGCCGGCCCCAAACGGGGCCGGCCTCATCATCCCGGGATACGCGTCCGGATCGCTATCTCATCCGGCCCGACCAGCCTCGGTGGCTTCCGGAACCTCGATCAGGCGGCCACTCTTGACGTCGTAAATATAGCCATACACCGGAATCTCTTTTGGCACCAAGGGATGAGACTTGATGCGAATCACATCGTCCACCACACTTTGCGCCTGATCCTGGATGGTCAGCCAGCGGATGTATTTACCCACCGGGGAACCGGGGCCTTCCCCCACATCCTGCCAACCGCTTTCCGTTATCCGGGCGGTCTTGAGGCTTTGGGACAACAGATCACTCATGATGTCGTCCGTGAACGTTTCCATACCGCAATCGGTGTGATGGATCACGAACCATTCCCGAGTACCGAGCAATTTGTAAGAGATGACCAACGAACGAATGGCATCGTCACTGGCCCGGCCACCGGCATTGCGGATCACATGGGCGTCGCCTTCGGCCAGCCCCGCATATTTGGCCGGGTCCAACCTGGCATCCATGCAGGTCAAAACGGCGAAATGCCGTCCCGGCGGCATTGGCAGATTGGCCTTGTCGCCAAACGTGGCGGCATATTGCGCATTCGCCTTCAAGACTTCTTCAACGATCTTGCTCATTTTCTTCTCCTCTGGTTTGGTGGTTTTTCACGCCCTTGAAAACAGACCGCCGTCATTGCGGCCTGATAATGATTTTGCCCTTGGGTTTTGGTGTTTTTTCCTTCGGTGCCATTTCGAAGATCAACAAGACGGTCACAGCATCGGCGGCATTCTCCGCCACCATCGGTTCCCCGGTTTCCCAAAATACTTCTCCGGGGCCATAAACCCGGGTTCCCCTTTTGTCGATGATCCGGATCTTCCCTCCGAGCACATAACGGGGCCCCGGGCCTTTGTGGATATGTTCGGGGGTCCGGAACCCTTTCGGGAACTCGACCCGGATCACTTTGGCCGTCACTTCATTTCCGGGCAGGGTAAGGGGTCTGGCCATCAGGACCTCTCTTGCCGGCATGGACTGTCCCGCCAGTAACGGCTCCGCTATCAACGCAAGCAGCACTGCCGCAACAAACCTCGTTTTCGTTCTCATCGCCTGTTCTCCTGTGATGGATGAAATCGACTCGCATCGATTCAGCATGTTTACCTGAGGAATCTTACCACCTGTCACTTCCCGGACCCCGAAAAAGCAAACCGGCAGGTGTCGAGCCGAGGAATCAACCTCCTTGAATCTGTCTCACAAACAACAATCCGGCCCACAGCAACAACAGGGATCCGTTCACTTTCGCCAGCGTCGCGGAACTGAGGGGCAGCAACTTTTCCACGGTCAGCATGACGGTGATGACAAGCATCCCAACCAGCGTCATCACACCGACCCCCAACATGACCAACATCAGCGCCCAACAACACCCCAGGCAGAAAAAGCCAAATCGCATCCCCATCCATCCGGCACCCACATAGCCCGGTCTCCAATCCGTCAGCAAAAAGCCGAAGGGCGACCGGCACACCTTCAGGCAATGCCGCTTCAGGGAACTGAATTGATACAGACCCGCGAAGAGGAACAGTAACACGGTCAACCAGGACATGGAGATCAACGTATGCAGTTGCCCCAGCTGCCATTGACTCCATGCCAGCAGCACGCTGAACAGGAGCCATACCGAGCCATAGGCGGAAGCGAACAACAGCGATACACCGATGCGTTGTGGCTGGTGACGCCGCGAGACCTGGTGAAAAACGGACAGGGTCGGCAGTGCCGACGGCAGCATCATCGCCGCCATCATCGCCGCCCAAATCAAAATCCTCGCCAGAAGCTCGTGCCCGCCAGTCATGGATGATAGACGAAGGGTGAATAAAAACCATTACGATCGGAAAATTCCCATTGAAAGTGCCGGTCGTGATAGCTGAGTTTCTGGGAACGCGCCACCGACGATGGATGACTGGGCACCACGCAAAGGGGGGGATTGTCGACGATGGACACGCCACCGCGGATGCCTTCTATTCCCCTGACCTCGGCACAGGCCACCCCCTCGACATTGAGTCTGCGGCTGCGCTCTTCCAGTTCATAGTCGATCTTGGCCAGATGAATCCCCAGCACTTTGTCGACGAACCCCATCAACAGGGCGAGATGCCCACCCACCTGACCACTGAAGATCTTCTCCAGGGCCAGCCATTGTTCCGGGGTCACCCTTTGATCCAGATAGAGCACGGCTTCCCAGTTTCCGTCGATCATGTTTCCCGGGGCGTAACAGGCCAGGGCGACATTGAGATCGGCCAGCGAGGTCTTTTCCAGATACCCCTTGGCGATATGCCACCCGACCAGAAGCTTGCAGTTCCCCTCGCTGGGTGGTTCGAGCCAGATACAAGGGCAGACGGTATGACAATTACAGGTTTCGAAATACTCGCCCGCCAGGTACCAATCAGGTTGGGTGCTCATCTCAAAAACTCTCCTTATGGGGTCTCACATCCAGCTCATGGGTCCAGGCGTCCGGGGGTTGGCAATGGAGCTGCCAGTAGAGATCGGCGATGCTTTCCGGCCGAATCAGCCCTTCCTCCCCTTTCCCGGCCACCAAATCGGGAAACTGTCGTCTGGCCCGTTCGCCGTCGATGACGCCGTCGATCACGACATGGGCCACATGGATCCCCTCGGGGCCGAATTCACGCGCCATTCCCTGGGCCAGGGCCCGCAAGGCGAACTTGGCGCTGGCGAAAGCGATGAAAGGGGGACGTGCCCGCAGGGAGGCACTGGCCCCCGTGAAGATAATGGTTCCTTTTCCCTGACGGCGCATCCTGAATGCCGCTTCCCGTCCAAGCAGAAAAGCCGCCAGACAATTCGCCCGCCATAACGACTCGAACAACTCCCGGCTCGTTTCCGGCAAGGATTCGGGATGATTCTTATCCACGGTACAAGTAAGCAGATCCATTTCAAACCCGAACCGGTCCACGACCGAAAACAAGGCACTGACATCTTCTTCACGAGTGGCGTCGGCCACCACCGGGATGGCCCGCCCTCCGCTCTGTTCGATTTCCTCCGCCACCTGTTGCAATCGATGCAACGTCCTGCCGACGATGAAAACCGTTTTTCCCGCTGCCGCGAAACGGCGGGCCAAAGCGGCCCCCAGCCCTTGGCTGGGACCGACTCCGGCCACCACCGCGGCACGACCGGCAGTGACCGCCATCAGCGGCGGAAGATCAGGGAAAAATTGTTGGCCGGCATGTCGATCTGCTCGGCCAGCCGCAATCCCCGGGCTTCAGCGGCCTTCCGCAAATCGGCGATATCCTTCAACCCCCATTCCTCCACGCCGGCCGAGCGCAAGATGTTATGGAACTCCTCGTTGGAAGGGGTGGTGAAAGCGCCTTCGAGCATGAAGGGGCCGTAGATCATCAAAAAGCCGTCTTCGGTCAGCAACCTGGAAGCGCAAGCCATCATGCCGTCGGCGATACTGACGGGAGCCACCTGAAAAATGTTGATGCAGAACATCGCGTGATAACTTCCTTCCCCCGGCCAGGTGGAGGGTTCGGTCAAGTCGATGGCCAATGGGTCCCGGACGTTCAGGTTACCCTGTTCGTCACGCAGCTTCTTGATGTGGGCGAAGGTTTCGTCGGTCTTGTCCGACGGCTGGAAAGTGAGGTGGGGAAAGTGAGGCGCGAAGAAGTTGATATGCATCCCGCTGCCACTGGCCAGTTCCAGAACCTCTCCAGGCGCCTGCGGCAATTTTTTCTTCAACAATTCCAGAATCGGTTCCCGGTTGCGGTGCCCCGCCCAGGCGACATATTCGCTCAATGGATGAGGGTCAAGGGGGGGACGATTTTCGGTTGACATACAAGCCTCCTTCGAAATCTATAATCATTATGAAAGGGACATCTTTGATTTAGCACTTACCATGCCACTTTCCACCCATCCCTCGAAGCCGGAATTTCCAAGCGTTTCGTTATGTTTCTTGCTATATCTATGAAATCCTGCTTCAATTATTGAAATTAAATTTCACTCCTGGAGGCGCGGCATGCCCAAACCTTCGTTTTCCTCTCTCGACCCGGTTTTCTTCCTCCAGACTTTCGTGCTGGAGCTGCTTCACGCTTGCGAACAGGAGGATGGAACGCGCAAGGAATACATCGAGCACATCGCCCACAGCGCCAGCCGTTTTTTCGAACAGGCTTTCCGCCATGACAGGAAACTGGAGGGCACACTGGACATGGATCAGTATGTGGATCTGATCCTGGGGCTGAAAAACCACATTGGCGGCAATTTCTCCCTCGATTCGAGCGATGCCAAATGTATCCGGGTGCTCAACACCCGTTGTCCTTTCGGGGAGGGCGTGAAGAACTTTCCCGACCTCTGCCGGATGACCTCCAGCGTCTTCGGAGGCATCGCCGCCCGCAATTTCGGCTATGCCAAGGTCCATATCGCCGAATGCATCGCCCTCAACCACGGCCGTTGCAAGGTGGCGATCCATCTCGACAGAAAGGAAGCCCAGAACCATCCCGGCACCGAATACCTTCGCCCTGAAGAAAGCCGCCAGATCAAGGAGGAAATCGGCACCTTGCAGTCGCGCATCGATACCCAGCTTCACAAGCTTTGGCTGCAAAACAGCAAAAACAAGAAAAACAAGGGAGCCGCGGAGCGCCACCCGATTCTAATCACCGAGTCCCCGCCCATGCGCAAGGTGCTGAAAGCCATCAACAAAGTGGCACCGACCGATGCCAGCGTTCTGATCCAGGGGGAAACCGGCGTGGGAAAAGAACTGATCGCCAAGGCCATTCATGCCATGAGCCCCCGTGCCGGCCGGACCTTTTTGCCGGTCAATTGTGGCGCCATCCCGGAAACCCTGATCGAAAGCACCCTGTTCGGGCACGAAAAAGGCGCTTTCACCGGCGCCATAGACATCCATCAGGGGGTTTTCGAACGGGCCGAAGGCGGCACCCTGTTCCTGGACGAAATCGACTCGCTCTCACCCGCCGCCCAGGTACGGCTGCTCCGCGCCTTACAGGAAGGAGAGATCGAACGGGTGGGCGGCAAGAGGACGCTGAGCGTGGATGTGCGCATCATTGCCGCCACAAACCAAAATCTGGAGAAACTGGTAAAGGAAGGCAGTTTCCGTCAGGACCTCTACTATCGGATCCTGGTGGTCAGAATCGCCATCCCCCCGCTCAGGGAACGCAGGGAAGACCTGCCTCCCCTGGTGCAGCTGATTCTGCAAAACCTGGCGGAAAAATATCATCGTCCCGTCCCCAGGATCAGCCGCCCGGTCATGCAACAGATCCGCCAGTACTCCTGGCCGGGCAACGTGCGGGAATTGGAGAACGTCCTGGAAAGGAGCTTTCTGTTCGCCGATGCGGATGAAATCGGCGAACTGGAGCTGGATCGGCCGTTTCACGACGGACCGGACTTGAGCTGGCAGGAAATCAGGGACAAGGCTCTGGAACAGGTGGAAAGGGGGTTTTTGACCGAGGCCCTGCACCATCACCAGGGCAACGTGGAAAAAATCGCGGCCACCATGGGAATCACCCCCAGGGCCGTTTATCTCAAGCTGAAAAACCACGGCCTGTCGCCCTCGGAATTCCGCAACAAATCCGCGGGCTAAGGCTTCAGATGGTGGGGGCGCATGAGTTTTCTGGCGTATTCGATGGGAATGGCGTAGCTGATGCCGCTCGGTTTGCTCAACAGGTTCTCCTTGCTTTCCTTGACGAAGACCTTGTTGATGATGCCAATGACCACCCCCGTTTCGGGATGGTACAAGGGACTGCCACTGTTTCCGGGGTAAGCGGTGCCATCGAGCTGAAACACCCGGTAGGGCCGGTTCAGACGCCGCATCAGTTTGGGGTCGAGCTGGTCGGCCCGAAGCGCGGGGATGGCGATGGGAGTGATGCTGGCGACAATCCCCCGATGGGTCACGGGATACAACCCCAGCACCATGCCGATGGGAAAACCGGTAAAGGCATACAGCTCCCCTTCCCTGACCACCGAAGAATCCCCCAAACGCAAGGGAGGCAAAGGATCGCCGGCGATCCTCAGCAAAGCGAGATCATGGGTACGATCGAGGGCGATCACCTTGGCGGAACGCAGCCGGTCCTTGCCGCGGGACTTGTAAAACACCGCCAGGGTCTCGGACTTTTCCCGCGCGATGGAATCCGGCAACACATGGGCATTGGTCAGCACATGCCGGCCATCCCCCACCACGAAACCGGTTCCCCGGAATATGGCCGGTGGAGAACGGGTTCTCTGGAAGGTTCCCACCGCCAGGATGCTTTTTTTCACCATCGCGACGGTTTCCGGAAGGCCTGCGCGACCGGAAAACGGCCACGCCAGCAGTAACCAGCAGGCAATCAGGGAAACAGCCGGGAGACTGAAAACGCTCACACCGACAACAACACGTCCGCGACTTCGGTGAATTCGTAATAGACTTCGGTCATGACATGGAGCACTTGACCTTCCTTGAGACCTGTCATTTCGAGCACCGGCGGAGGAATGTCGGCAAGAATGTCTTCCACCGCCTCACCGAATACCAGGACATTGGTCAGGCGATCCGCCAGATAAAGCAGCGCCGTCTCCAGGGAAAAAGCATCGGCGCTCTCCGGGTCCACATGCTGGGCGATGGACGATACCAGCCAGTCAGGCATGTTCCACCGGCGGGCGATCTCGGCGCCCACCTCGGCATAGGTGAACCCCAGCAAATCCTTCTCCAGCAATGGAACCAGAGCCCTTTTGCCCTGGCTCGCTGACAGGATTTCACGGGCCTGGTCGGGGCACTTGCAATAAATCAGCAACGAACCGATGCCGTGCAGCAATCCCGCCACGAACAGGCGCTCGGGGTGCAGCACATCTGCCTGCCGGGCCAGAAGCCGGGCGACCACCCCGCAATAGATGCTCTGCACCCAGAATTCATCCATGTCGATCAATTGCACCGGAATTTTACGGAAAGAATGCAGGGCGCAGGTCGACAACGCCAAGTGGTAGATCGGTTCCACGCCGACCAGGGTAACGGCGCGGGAAACCGTGTCGATCCGCCCGCCAAAGCCGTAAATGGGGCTGTTGGCGAGCCTCAACAACCTGGCCGTCAAGGCGGGATCGCGGGAGATGATGCCGGCGATGGTGTTCGCGGTGCTGCGGGAATCGGCGATGGCTTCTTGCAGCAGAACCACCGCGTCGGGCAGGGAAACCAGATCGGTTTCACTCTCAAGAAGCTCGGCCGGGGTTGAATAGTTGCTCATTGATCACAGCCCATAGAATTTCATGACGCGAGCGACATATTGCCGGGTCTCGCGGTAAGGAGGCACCCGGTTGCCATATTTTCGCACCGCCTTTTCCCCCGCATTATAAGCGGCCAGCGCCAATTTGACATCACCGAAAAGTTCCAGCAGATCCCGCAAATAACGGGCACCCGCCTCCAGGTTGTCTCTGGGATCCCGGGGATCGTCGATCCCGTAGCGCTTCGCCGTGCCAGGCATCAATTGCATCAGCCCGATCGCTCCCTTGGGAGACAGGGCCTTGGGATCGTAAGCCGATTCGGCCCGGATGACGGCGTGCAACAATTTCGGGTCGAGACGGTTCTTTTTCGCCACCTTCTCGATCAACGGTGACAATTCCGACCGTCGTTTCGCCAGTATTTTCCCGCCCCCCCCACGCTTTGGCTTGGGCGTCCGGATGATCAAACGATACCCCCGATGCCGCGGCTTGTCGGCGTAATAGACCTGGCCATCGGGGGCGACATACTTGTAGACATCCGCCCCGGCCGGGGATGAAAGACTCATACACAACGAAAAAAACGCCAGGAAACCGCCACCTGTTTTCATCGTCACCTGCCTGGAAGCCATCGATACCCTCTGCTACCTGAAAGATCGGCCGGTCAGGAAACAACTTTAACGCCGGTTCAAATGGGGACGGACTTTACCGGCACAGGAAACGGCACGCTTGCGCGCCAGTTCGATGTCGCCGGCGGTGGCCAGGGCCACCCCCATACGCCGTCTGACATGGGACAGGGGTTTGGCGAACAGGCGCAGCCGGGTTTCGGGAAGGGACAGGGCCTGTTCGAGCCCGGCATAAGAAAGCCCACCACCTTCGACCCCGCCATAAATCACCGCAGAGGCCCCCGGGCGCAGAAGACGGGTGTCCACCGGCAGGCCGAGGAAGGCACGGACGTGGAGTTCGAATTCGCTTTGGACCTGACTCGCCATGGTCACCATTCCGGTATCGTGAGGCCTGGGACTGACCTCGCTGAACCATACCCGATCCCCGGCCACGAACAATTCCACCCCGAACAGTCCCTGCCCCCCCAAGGCTTCGACCACGGCGCCGGCGATTCTTCGGGCTTCCCGCAGCGCCTCGCCACTCATCGGCTGGGGCTGCCAGCTTTCAACGTAATCTCCGTTTTCCTGCCGGTGGCCGATCGGCTCGCAGAAAGAAATCTTCGGCCGCCCCCGCTCATCCGGCGAACGAATGGTCAAAAGGGTAATCTCGTATTCAAAATCGATCCGCGCCTCGACGATCACCCTGCCCCGGTCGACCCTTCCCCCTTCCCTGGCTTTGTCCCAGGCCGCGTCCAATTGCCCGGAATCTTCCACCACCGACTGGCCCTTGCCCGATGAAGACATGGTGGGTTTGACGAAACAGGGGTAACCGATCCTGTCGGCGGCTTCGCCCAGCTCATCCCGGGAACCGGCGAACGCGTAACGGGAAGTGGGAAGCTTCAGATCCTCGGCCGCCAGTCTGCGAATGCCCTCCCGGTCCATCGTCAGATGCACGGCTCCGGCACAGGGAACCACCCGGCACAACCCTTCTTGTTCGAATTCCAGCAAAACATCGGTCGCCAACGCCTCGATCTCGGGCACGATCCACTCCGGCCGCTCCCTTTCCACAATGGCTCTGAGCTGCCCACCGTCCGTCATGTCGATCACGTGACGGAACTGGGCAACGTGCTGGGCGGGGGCATTTTCATAGCGGTCCACCGCGATCACCTCCAACCCGTAACGCTGACAGCTGATGGCGATCTCCTTGCCCAGTTCTCCGGAACCCAGCAGCATGATCTTGGTGGCGCTGGCGGTCAGGGCGGTTCCGAGTTTCATGGTTATCCCCCTCAAATACTCATATCATTCCCAATCCGATCGAACGGGACCTGTTGTCAGAATAAAACATCTTCTATACTCCAGCCAGAAAGGAAAATCCAGCAGAGATTGGATTGTTGCCGCTCATCGCTGCACCGGCATGGGATCCAACAGTGTGGAGAAATGATATGAAGCCAGACGACAAACTGCCATTTCTTTTTTGGCTGATGTTGCTGTTCACCCTGGGTGAACCACCCGGCCTCTCGGAAACCTCACCCGCCGAGAACTCCGGACTTCCCATCCTGCCCCCGGAATCCATGCGCTTTTCCTGGCGCCTGGACGACACTCCAACCAGCCCCGGCCCCCGTACATACGATATCGTCTCCCGGGAAACATCGATCGTCCTCCAGTCCTCCACCGCGGTGGACAGCGAACTGGGTCTGTTCGCCGTGGATCCGCTGAAAATGCCCACCATCAATGGACTGGCCCTGTTGTCTCAGCTGCCGACCGAATCCGCATTCACCCTCCATACCGACGGCACAGCCACCTTCACCTACTGGGATCTGTATGATCCTTACTGGAGAGGCAGGCAGCCTGCTTGGTCGCAGAAGGAACTGGAAGAAGCGACTGTCACCGTGGATTTCCTGGACGATGATCCCCTGCCGGCCAAGGTGGCCCGAGATGCCGTGGAGACAACGCCGGAACAAAGGTTGTTTCTGCTGGACCCGGAGGGCGGAATTTCCTTCTACTGGAGAGGAGAACTGCGCTACTGCTTTGATTTCGGGAGAAAAGTGACCTCCCTCTCCCTGGCAGATCCCTCCGGCCAGCACAAGACCACGCTCACTGCCACACCCGGCTTGGAGATCCTGCTGTCGAACGGTTCAGGCCCCTGGCTTTCCGTCTGGCGAAGTGAAACGGAGGGACGCAGCCAACCAACCATCACGCTGCCCTCCGCGCTTGAGGGGAGCAAGGCCCTGTGCCTGAGCTTCCGGGGCCATCCGGATGAGTATTACACCATAGAGCAATTGTATTTCACCGCCCGGTTCCAAACGCCGGAGCTTGGACAGCTGACCCGTTTCCCCCGGGGGAACCAATCCCTGAGCTACGCCGATGCCGAAGATTCCACGCACCGTGCCATTCTGTACTGGGACGATCCCGCGATCTCCGTTCCGCAGACCCCCGTCGAGTATCCCGCTTCAACCCCCACCATCGAAAGTGGTGCCGGCACCCTGACCATCCGCTTTCCCGAAGGGATACTGCTGGCGTTCCCCCTGGACGATGAAGGGGCTCCGGGCGCCCTGGGCCGCTTGACGATCGCCCAGCAAACCGTCTTCCAGGCACCCCCAGGCGCGGCCTGGACGCCCCCTGCCTGGCTCACCATGCTGGATGGATCACCAACCCCCCTGCCTGCCGGATTCAAATGGTCCGATTACCACCGGGAATTTCAGGACAGTGGCCAATGGATGCCCCGCTGGACCCGGTCCCGGCAACTGATCAGCCTGGGAGAGGCAAGGTTTGAAGGGGCACAGGTCGAGGCAGGGGAAGCGGTCATGCGTTGGACGGTGCCGACTTCGTCCGGAACCGGGGAAGTCGTCTGGATATTCACCCCCGCCCGGGCCAGAATGGCAAACATGCCATTGACGGGCGTCAGCATGCGGCTGAGGGTATCAGGTGACGGGCTGGCCTCCGCCGAAAGCATCTCCTATGCCCTCCCCCTGCTGGTTTCGCCCGGAGACCGTCAACTGGAGCAGGCTTTCCGCAACCTGGTGGAAGAACGTTTTAGCTTCCAGGCCGCTCCCGCCTTTTCGCAGGCAAAGTGGTTCGGTGAAAGCCAGTCATTCGTGTTCCATACCGGCCCCGGCCGCACCGTGTTGGGTGGTTTCCATTCCCCGGTCTGGGCAAAGGTTCGCCAGAGCATCGAGTCCGGCCGCCATTACTATCACTTCGACATCCCCCTGGGCACAGGCCAGACCCGCGAGCCACCCCGCCTGTACTGGTTCGCGGTTCCACAGGGCGCGGCAACCCGGTGGAACGCGGCCGATCTGTGGGCACATCTGTACGAGGACATCAAATCCTGGTACGGCAGATTGACCGGGGTGTTGAATTCACGTCCCATTCCCACCGTCGTCTGGAATCTGCCGCAGCTCGACGGATTGCCGGACTCTGCCCGGGGCTGGTTCGACTGGTTCACGCAGACCCAGTTACCCAGGGCCGAAACCGCGGCGGTCGGAAATCTCATCATTCAGTCTCCATGGACCAGCGATGCGGAAAAACAGACCGGCCCCGGGTCCGGCCATGCCCCCTATGATTTTCAGGTTTCCCCCCTGCAGGGGGGCAGGGACGCCCTGAAGCGCCTGGTCACGGCAGCCCATCATCGTGGGCTCAAAATCACCCTTTGGTATCCCAGCGCGTTTTCCCTTTCTTCCCCGCTTCCCGAAAAAAACCCCGGGTGGGTGGCATGGAAATCGTCCGGGATCCCCGAAGACGGCGGCTGGGGAGATATCGTCAGTCTCGATACCGGAACGGCCTATCGTGATCACGCCATCGAGGCGGTGTCTTCACTGCACCGTGAGATCCCCTTCGATGGGGTGTGGATGGACTCCTGGGCGGGCATGGCCGTGGTCACCGATTACTCGGATGCACAGCCCGCCCCCCGGCTCGACAAGGCCATTGCACTGCAGAAGGCGTTCACCGACCTGGGGCTGTCCCAGATCGTCATCGAAGGCCTTGGGCCGCTGGGACGGTCTGATGCCTATGGCGACTACGAGAGCCATTTCGGCCCACCCCGTCCCGAAAGCGCCCAGACCGAGGAGCTCGAACGGCTGCGGAATCACGAATATCTGCTCTACCAGATAGGCGCCAACACCCCCCTCGACATGGAGATCTACCACCACACCCTGGCCTCAGGCGGCCTGATCAACATCGCCAATCTCGACGAAATCGATGTCCTGAGCTCCGCCGATCAAAGGTGGTTGAGACAGCTCCACCTGGATCACCAGCGGGTGGTCGACCGAATGCAGTACCGCACCCTGCTGACGGACAACGAGCACTGGCTGGGCACCGCCTGGACCCGGGGTCACTCGGAGGACGTGGTGATTTTTGCCTTCACAGCCTTCCGCCAGCAGGTCGAGGGAACCGTCACGGTCGAGGACGTGACGGAAGGCAAACGTTTCGAGGTCACGGACGAGCTGCTCACCCGGCCCTATCATACTTATCTGATCCTCAATGCTATCCGTCATTCCGATGACCCATAAGGTACCGCAGCACCTCTATCATAGGGATATCACGGAGATCGGCAAGCAGGGCAATATTCAAGCCACTTGATATTGCTCCCACGCCTTGGCCAGGCGCTTTTCAGAAATGGGATAGGCGGTCTTGATCTGCTGGGCGAACAGGGAAACCCGGAATTCTTCCAGGCTCCAGCGGAAAGAATCGTGCTCGGGGTCGGCGATCTCTCCGTTCTCGACCCTCTGCCAATAGGCTTCCCAGAAAGGCCGCAGACGCTGCACCCGTTGTTCGTCTCTGGCCAATTCGTATTCTGCCTTGTCGAGCCGATATTGCAAGGCCTTGAGATAGCGGGGCATCTCCTTGAGCTGCTGCCAGGCTATCCGGCCCACGAAACCGCTGTATCCCAAAAGGCGCAATTGCTCGTCGATGTCCGCCCCCGTGGGTGATCTGTCGAGATGCCTGAGCCTGGACCGCATTTGACGACATCGTTGCAACGACTCCAGAATCTCCTTGACCACCCTCGCCATCTCCTGGGCGGTTTCGAACAACCGTCCCCGGTGCGACGAGAGGCGCCGCTCGAAGGATTCGGCATCGCGAATCTCCGCGTCCCCGGAAAAGAACACCTGCTCCACGATCCGATCCGCCATCTCATCGATGAGCCGTCCCTGCCGCACTTCAGCGGGGAGAAAAGGATGCTCCGGGAGGCGGGCGTAAGCCAGCTCATCGGCGCTATTGAATGGCAACTGTTTTTTCAACCGCCGCAGATCCCTGGCCAGGGACAGCTGGATCAACCGGATCAGCCCCCGGCGATGCGTCTTCGATGCTTCCTGGGGGGTCGAAAACAGTTTCACCCCACAGCTTTGCCCTTCATCCACCAAGGCGGGAAATCCCACCACGGTCTGCCGCCCCTGCCCCATTTTCACGCTTGCGGGCAAAGGTCCGAAATCCCATTGTTTGAGGCCACTGCGGCTCAGCCTGTCGCCGGTGGAACGCTCGAACCCCCGTTGAGCCGAAACCGCCAACTTGGTTTTCAGCCGCTCCAGATCCCTTCCCCGGGCGATGATCCGCCCCTTTTCATCCAGCACCTGGAAATTCATCCTCAGGTGCTCGGGCAGTTCCACCGAACTCAATTGGGCCGGCCCCACCTTCACTCCCGTCACACGCAACAGCGCCCCGGACAACGCCTTCCAGAAGGGTTCCCCCCCAAATTCCAGCTCCCGGCAGAGCCGCTCCGCGCACTCGGGAATCGGCACGAACAGGCGCCGCAGGCTGCGGGGCAGACCCTTGAGGACGAAGACGATCTTTTCCTCCAGAAGCCCCGGCACCAGCCAGTCGAAGTCCGTCTGTCGCAATTGCGGCAGGACGGGCAGGGGCACCTTCAGAGTGACGCCATCGTCCTCGTGCCCCGGCTCGAAGCGGTATTCGAGGCTCAGCCGTACCCCTTCGCGCTCCCAGTGATCCGGAAAATCGTCGCCCCGGAGCGGTTCGTCTCTCCGGGCGATGTCTTCACGGCTCAGATGGAGCAGCCCGGGTTGCCCGCGCCGCGCTTTCCGGTACCAGCGCTCGAAGTCGTCGGCATTGGTGATTTCGGCGGGAATACGGGAATCGTAGAACTCGAACAACCGGCTCTCGTCCACCAGGATATCCACCCGGCGCGCCTTGTGTTGCAGCAATCCGATCTCTTCCAGAAGCGCTTGATTGTGGAGGAAGAACGGCAACCGGCAGTCATAATCCTGGCCCACCAGGGCGGAGCGGATGAAGATCTCACGGGCCTCCCTGGGATTGATACGCTCGTAAGCCACCTTGCGCCGTTCCACCAGGGTCAGGCCGAACAGGGTCACCCGCTCGAACACCGCCACCCGCCTGGCCTTTCTTTCCCAGTGAGGATCGTAGTGATGACGCTTGAGCAGATGGCCGGCGCATTGCTCGATCCAGCCAGGCTCCACTTGGGCGTTGATCCGGGCATACACCTTGCTGGTTTCCACCTGCTCCGCCGACACCAGCCACTTCGGCCGGGCTTTGAACAGGCCGGAACCGGGAAAGATGAAAAACTTGAGGCCACGGGCGCCCAGATATTCGAACTTGTCCTGGCGAAAACCCACCTGGGATAGCAGTCCCGGCAAAATGGCGCGGTGGATCTGGTCATACTCGGCAGGTTGCTGGTTGGGACGCCAGGCCAATTCCCCCTTGATCACCTCCATCAGCTGGGAATGGATGTCCTGCCATTCCCGCATCCTAAGATAAGACAGAAAATGCTCCTTGCAGAATTTTCGCAGCCGGGTGTTGGACAAATGCTTGCGGCGGTCTTCATAGAGCTGCCAGAGATTGAGGAAGCTGAGAAAGTCGGAACGCTCATGCCGCCACTGGGCGTGCTTTTCGTCCGCGGCCTGGGCCTGATCGGAGGGTCGTTCCCGCGGATCCTGAATGCTCAGGCCGGCGACGATCACCGCCATCTCGGTCAGGCAGTTTTCATCCTTCGCCGCCACCAGCATCCGGGCCAGACGGGGATCGATGGGAAACTTGATCAACCAGCGGCCGATTTCGGTCAGCCCGCCCTGTTCATCCAGGGCCTGGAGCTCCTGCAACAATTTGATTCCGGAACGGATCTGGCGCGCATCCGGTGGATCGATGAAGGGAAAACGCTCGATATCCCCCAACCGCAGCGCCTTCATCTGCAAGATCACGGCCGCGAGGTTGGTGCGGCGGATCTCGGGATCGGTAAAGGCGGGCCGGCCAAGGAGATCCTCCTCGGAATAAAGACGGATGCAAACCCCCGGCGCGACACGCCCGCAGCGCCCCGCCCGCTGCTTGGCCGAGGCCTGGGAAACCGGCTCGATGGGCAGGCGCTGCAGCTTGCTGCGGGGGCTGTAGCGGCTGATACGCGCCAGTCCCGTGTCGACCACGGCCCGGATACCCGGCACCGTCAGCGAAGTCTCGGCGACGTTGGTGGTGAGAATGATCCTCGGCCGCCCGCCCGGCTGGAAAATCCTCTGCTGTTCCCGGTTGCTCAAGCGGGCGTACAGCGGCAGAATTTCATAGCGCTGCGGATGATGCTTGCGCAGGGCCTCTGCCGCGTCCCGAATGTCCCGTTCCCCGGTCAGGAAGACCAAAATGTCGGCCAGCCTTTCGGCGCCCAATTCATCCACCGCTTCCACGATGGCGGCGTTCAGATCCTGATCGCCGGCTTCCCCCTCTCCCAGCGGCCGATAACGCACTTCGACGGGATAGCTGCGGCCGGACACCTCGATCACCGGCGCAGCGCCAAAATGTTCCGAGAAACGGGCCGGGTCGATGGTGGCGGAGGTGATGATCAATTTCAGGTCAGGGCGTTTGGGAAGCAGCCACTTCAGATAACCCAGCAGAAAGTCGATGTTGAGGCTGCGTTCGTGGGCTTCGTCGATGATGAGGGTATCGTACCGGCTCAGGAAACGGTCGTGCTGGGTTTCGGCAAGCAGGATGCCGTCGGTCATCAATTTGACCAGGGTGTGGGGCTGGGTGTGATCCTGAAACCTGACCTTGTACCCCACCAGCTCGCCAAGCTGGCTTCCCAGCTCCGAAGCGATTCTCGCCGCCACGCTGCGGGCGGCGATACGGCGCGGTTGGGTGTGGCCGATTAACCCCCGAACCCCTCTTCCGATTTCGAGGCAGATCTTGGGCAACTGAGTGGTCTTGCCGGAGCCGGTTTCTCCACAAACCACGATCACCTGATTTTCCCGCAAGGCCGAAGCGATGTCGTCCTTCTTTTCCGCGACCGGCAGCTGGGGATATTCGATCCGGGGAATGCGCGCCTGGCGCCGCCCCGCCTCGGCGGCCGATTGCTCCAGGGCGGTCAGAAGCGAATTCAGGGCTTGTGAATCCTTGGCGCTTTTCAATTCACGCAAGCGCCTGCTCAGGGCAAATCGATCCTTGCTCAAGCAACGCTCGAGCAGGGAATGGATATGTTCACGATTTTGCATCATGTCAACCGGCCGCCACCTGCTTGTAATCAGACAATGCTCATCTAAACTTACACACAATTAAAACAAAAGGTTAGTTTCGATTATGGACGAGAGGATCTCCTTTATTCCCCGCTACGAGGAAACCGCCGATCAGGCCGCGGAATACCTGCGTATGACGCTCCCCCTCCTGAGCAAATTCCGCCTGCCGGTCAACCCCGTCAATTATGCCATAGGCTACGACTACGTCGCGGGCAACAACCGTCCCCTGAAGGAGGCCATCGATCAATTGAGCCAGCAGCAGCATCTAGTGTCTCCCCAATTTTCCCAAGCGGTCAGCGCAAGGCATTGATATACGGATAAAAAGGGGTTCAAAACGAGAGGATCGGGGTTCCTGATCGGGTAAAATGTGTATAGCAATAACCCATTGAA
>JALSIB010000020.1 GCA_026981855.1 Methylothermaceae bacterium
TCATCAGTGGCTCCTTTTGATCTTTTCCAGCTCGGGAATGACTGCTTCCAGGATATCCAGGGCCATCACCATTCGATGGCTGCTCTTGGGTATTCTATACAGTTTATTATCTATTGGGACCTTACAGCTAAGCAGTGTCAAAACACAGCACTCCAAGGCACCCAGATGGGTAATTTCAAACCCGTGGGTATTATCGGTAGGAAAAGCCAGACAGGCGGCCCGGGGGACGTGGCCGTTTTTCATGGCGATGGAGCCGTCGCTGCCAAAGCCTGCCAGCACGGCGTATTGCACTTCGATCCCCACCTTGGTAACGGCTTCGGCAAGCTCCCCGTTGAGGGAATCATCGTAAACCCCGTAACCATCTTGGGAGAGCAAAACCGGCACATCTTCCCGGCCAATGGGATATTCCGGGGATCTGGGACAGATTTCCAGGGCAATGAGCACGTCGGGACGCTGAGCGAAAGTGAAATACTGGGCGCCGATGGCGCCGACTTCTTCGTTGGCGGTGGCTGCCAACAATACGTGATAACGGGGTTGTTTCAAATGTTCGGCCAACAGGGTCAAAATGGCAAGGGAAGCCCGGTTATCCAGAGCATAACTGGCGATATGATCACTTCCAAGCAGGAAAGGCCGCTTGCGGTGGCGGCCCACCACGCCCCGGGTGCCGGGACGGATACCTGCCCGCCGGAGGTCATCGGTGGTCTGTTTGGTCTCGATCCAGGCATTCTCCCACTTCAGCGGTTGGTCATTCTGAAAACATTGCTGGGGGGATTCGTGGGAGACGTGGTGCGAGCCGAAGCTGAGGATCCCGGAGACGGTCTCCCGGTCGCCCAGTAGATCCACCACACCTTCCCCGTACACCCAGGGAAACGAGCCGCCCAACTTTCTCGCTTGCACCCTGCCATTGGGGTCGATGCGCTTGACAATCATGCCGATCTCATCTTTGTGGGCGGTGATGGCCACGGTGGAGGCATTGGGGTCCGCCGCTTCGATGCGGGCAATCAGGTTGCCGGCGGAATCCTGCTGGAATTCGAGACCCAGATCTTGCCAGCGCGCCATCAGCCAGCGGTCGATCTCCGCCTCGTTGCCGCTGGGACCGTGGCACAGGACCATGGCTTCGAGGTCGCGGAGCAAGGTGTCATGCATAATGAGCCACCATCCTGACCACTTTTCCTTCCCCGTTGAGCACCATCATCTCCGCCGCCCGGGTGCCGTTCTGGTTGACGTAGATCAGCACCAGGCTGGCGCTGCCTGCCAGCACGTCCTGAAGATCGAAATGGAGGTCGGGGTAATGGGCCAGCCCTTTGGCGAAATAATTCCGCAGGGCGTCCTTGCCGGTGATTTCGGCGTTGCCGGTGAGTTTTTCCGCGATCGGCGAGGTGATTCGCACCTCATCGGCATAATGGGAGAGGATCCGCTCAAGGTCGTGGGCGTTCCAGGCGTCGATCCATTCCCGGGCGAAGGATTCGATGTCTGCTTTTTTCATGATGACTGGAGGAGCGGCTCACATTTCCCGGGAAAAGATCGAGGCCACGTCCACCTCCAGCGCCTTCAGCACGCTGGAGGTCACGCTGCCGCTTCCGCTGGCGAAACACACCGAACCGTAGCGTCCCTCTTCCAGTCCCAGAACCTCTTCACGCACATGTTCCAGTAACAGGAATTCCAGATTGCGGGAACACCATTGGTGGGTCACGGAAGGAGCGGGTGTCTTGTCGCGCAATTCCCCCTCGATGATTTCGTAACGTCTGTCGTCGTCAAGCCGGAAATACACTTCGTAGGTCCAGCGCTTGACCACGTTTGGATTGGCAACCATGGGACTTCCTCCAAAACCAGCCAGGATCGGATCATAGAGGCTTTGTGCCTTTTCCACCAGCAAAGAAAAAGGCTGACAGAAAGATGGCGGCCAGAGCGTATGCGATCCACTCATTGGTATGCCAACCATGCGGGGCCTGCATCGAAACGAGCCATTGCCGCCAGTCTTCACCCGCGGCGTGCCAGCGCAGCCCCAGTCCTGTCAGCACTGACAGCAATGACAGAACCAAGAGCAGGGGGCGTGATGAGCGGTGTGCGTGAGCGTGCTTCCCGTCTTGCTCATATTCTGGCCGTAACGGTCCACACACACCATCGTGGCAGGGCTCGACCAGGCAGGCCCGGGCGCTGTCGGGCACCTCCAGCTCGAATTCCAGGGTGGAATGGCGAACCTGGTAGCGGTCGGCCAGTCGCTGTTTGATGCGCTGCTTGATGGTTTCGATTTTTCCTGCATCCTCCGGGTCGATCACCACGTGGGCTTCCAGGGAGCGGCGCTGTTCGTCGATGTCCCAGACGTGCACGTGGTGGAGGCTCCTGACGCCTTCCTCGTTTTCCAGGGTATGGATCAGCTCGGCGAGATCGATGTCCAGGGGGGTGCTTTGCATCAGGATGCGGATGGTGTGCTTGATTTCGCTCCAGCCGTGCCAGAGCACGTAGGCGGCGATCAGCAGCGTGCAGATCAGGTCGGCGATGGTCCAGCCGTACAGCAGGATCAGGCTTCCGGCGACGATCACCGCCACCGACCCCAGGGCGTCGGCGACGTTGTGGAGAAAGGCGGCGCGGATGTTGAGGCTGTGTTTGGACATGGCATAGGTCAGCATCGCCGTGATCACGTCCACCAGCAGGGCGAATCCCCCCACGTAGACCACCAGCCAGCCCTCGATGGGCTCGGGGTTGAAGAAGCGGATGATGGCCTCGTAGATCAGATACAGCCCGATCAGGATCAGGGCGGTCAGGTTGATCAGGGCGCCGATCAGTTCCGCCCGCTGATAGCCGAAGGTGCGCAGCGCGTCGGCCGGCCGTTTGGCGATCCGGTGGGCGACCAGCGCCACTCCCAGGGAACCGGCGTCGGACAGGTTGTGGAGGGCGTCGGCCACCAGCGCCAGGCTGCCGGAGACGATGCCGCCGACGATCTGGACCACGGTGAGCAGGACATTGACCAGCAGTGCCCAGATCAGCCGGGTTTCGCCGGCATCGCTTCCGTGATGGTGATGAGGGTGGTGATGTTCATGTGCCATGGACTTCAACTCTCTTATCTTCAATACTGAATACCATACCCGACCTTGGAGAAAAAAATGAATGCGGAAAGATTCCAGCAGCGCATCGAAGGCTTCCAAAAGGCAGTCGAACGATTGGAGGAAGCCTGTATGCAGAAGAAAAACGACTTCCTACGCGATTCAGTGATCCAGCGCTTCGAGTTCTGTTATGAGTTGGCCTGGAAAATGCTGAAACTCAAACTGCTCCAGGAAGACATCGATACCCGGAGCCCCAAAGCCACCTTGCAGGCGGCCCTGGAACTTGGGCTGATCGAAGATGGCAATGGCTGGACCGAACTGCACCGGATGCGCAACCCGGCCACCCATACCTGCGACGAATCCCTTGCGGAAGCGGTCTACGCTTTCGTCTGCCAGAGCGGATTATCCCTTCTGAAGCAATTGGCCGATCGGGCGGAAACGTGGAAACGCTGAACCTATACGGCCTTTCCGAAGCCATCATGGAAGATCTGCGGCGGGTGTTTGGGCGTTTTCCCGAGATCGAGCGGATCCTCGTTTACGGATCGCGTGGACGGGGGGATTTCAAACCCCATTCGGATATCGACCTGGCGATCATCGTGCCGACCATGAGCCGGCAACGGTTCACCGAGCTGTGGTCGGAACTGGAGGATCTGCCGATCGTCTTCAGACTCGATGTGGTCCATTGGGACAGCATGGGCAACCCGCGCCTGAGGGAGCGGATTCTCCGAGAGGGGCGGGTAATCTATCAGCCCTGAATTACCCGCCATCCATCACGATCCCCTTTTCCTTGTCCGGATCGCCTCCTAAACCCTACTGGAGGAAGGGAGGGGGAGGGAACCATCATGTCGGGTGGTTATATTGCCAGGATGGCCTTTGCGGACGGCTGATACGCTGGCTTTTCCCTTCCCCCTTGAAGGTCGTTGCCGGACAGGGCGGTCATCGGGTATCGCCGTTCTTGGGCTTGAAAACGCCTGATCCTCCCGGTGTGTAGGTGCCGCTTCCCCCCGTGTGGCCCGGTCTGTAAACGCCGGATCCCCCCGAAACACCTGGCTTGTGGTGGGATGTCTCGCCGCCAGGCCTGCCGGGGTGATGGGAGTGGTTCCCTCCCCCATGGCCGCCGGAGCCACCGAATCCCCCGGTTCCCTGCCAATGCAAGTCGTAATCCATTACCCTGTTTTTATCACGATCCACGCGACACCAGTAGCTCAGTCTGCGATCTGCCTGGTGTTTGGGTTGTACATGAGCGGTGCCTTCGATACGGATGCGGTTTCGGGACTCGGAACGGACGCTGGCGCCCTCGAAGTTCACCCGGGTTCGCGAGCCCAGCTGCTTGCGCACCACGCGTTTGATGCGGTATTGGCAGCGGCTCACTCCCCGCTCGTGATCTGAATAATAGGGTTTTCCGCCATTTCCGCGGACGTGGGTATTGTTACAGGCGCCAAGAAGCAGGACGGTCGCCATCGTGAAACAGGTTTTTTTCATTGTACCGGTACCCTTGATAGTGGAGTTCCAAAACTGATTTGCTCGTAATAGTACTCCAAAAATCGACATTGAAAGAAACTCTCCATCTTTATGGCTGTCTGGAAGGTGCGAACCATTTATACAGCGCTGGAATCACCAGCAAGGTCAGCACCGTGGAGGTGAACAGTCCGCCGATCACCACCGTCGCCAGGGGGCGCTGGACCTCGGAGCCCGTGCCCGATGCCAGCAGCAGGGGGATCAGCCCCAGGGCGGTGGTGACGGCGGTCATCAGTACCGGCCGCAGCCGCAGGCAGGCGCCGCGAATGGAGGCCTCGTCCAGGGACAGGCCATCCCCCCTCAACTGGTTCAGATAGGTGACCAGCACCATGCCGTTTTCCAGTGCGATCCCGAACAGGGCGATAAAGCCCACCGAGGCAGGCACCGAGAGGTGCTGGCCCGACAGCGCCAGCGCCAATACGCCGCCCACCAGCGCCAACGGAATGTTGAGCAGGATCAGGGCGGTGTTCTTCAGCGACCCGAAGCTGCTGTAGAGCAGCAGCGCCACCCCCAGGAGGGTGATCGGCACCACCACCGCCAGGCGCTTGTTGGCCTCCTGCTGAAGGCGAAACTGGCCACCCCAGGTGACCAGGTAACCGGGCGGCAAATCCACGGACTGGTCGATCGCCTGCCGGGCCTCGGCGACGAAGGAGCCAATGTCGCGGCCGACCACGTTGGCCTGGATGGTGATGAAGCGCTGGTTGTTCTCCCGGGTGATCTGTCTTGGTCCCACCAGTTCCTTGATTTCGGCCACCTGGGAAAGGGGAACCCGGATGCCGTCCGGTCCCGGAATCAGCAGTTCGGCGATGGCCTGCGGGGTGGCCCGGGCATCCTTGCGGTAGCGGACGTAGATGTCGAAGCGGCGGATGCCCTCGAACACCTGTCCCGCCGTCTCGCCGCCGACCGCGGCCCGCAGGGTGTCTTGCACATCCTCGATGTTGAGCCCATAGCGGGCCACCTGTTCCCGGTCCGGGCGGATCAACAGCTGCGGCGTCCCGCTCACCTGGGCCACCTGGACGTCGGCCGCGCCCTCGACCTTGCCGATCACGGCAGCAATGTCGTCGGCCTTGTCTTTGAGCACCTCCAGGTCGTCGCCGAACAGTTTGATGGCCAGTTCCGCCCGCACCCCTTCCAGCAGTTCATCTACGGTCATCTCGATGGGCTGGGTCAGGTTGACCAGGATACCCGGCAGGTCATGCAGGGTTTCGCGCACCTGTTCCTCCACGAATTCCTGGTCCCCCGGACGCCGCCACTGCTCCTTGGGTCTGAGCAGGACATACATCTCCGCCGAGTTGACCGGATCGGTATGGGCGCCCACTTCACCGCGGCCGATCCGGCTGGTGACCCCGGTGATTTCGGGAATGGCCATCAGACGCTTCTCGGCGATCAGGGTCAGACGCTTGGTTTCCTCGATGGCGATGGAAGGGGCCATGGTCAGGCGGACCACCAGGGTGCCTTCCCGCAGCTTGGGCGTGAACTCGGAACCGAGGAAAGGGAACACGACAGCGCCGATCACCAACAACGCCAGCGACAGGATCACGGCCACCTTGCGATGGTGGACGAACCAGGTGACCCAGGGCCGGTAGATATTCAACAGTTTTCGCACCAGCCAGACTTCTTCTCCCTTCTCCTTCTGGGAGAGAGGCCGGGGGAGAGGGCGATCATCGGAGTTTATCTTTATCCCAACCCCTTCCCCTCGAGAAGGGGGGGTCTTCCGCCCGCTTCTACGCCGCAACAATAGATTGCTGATGGCCGGAGCCGCCACCAGGGCGTAGATGAGCGAGCCCAGCATCGCCAGGGCGACGGTGTAGGCCAGCGGCCGGAAGGTCTTGCCTTCCACGCCCTGGAGGGTGAACAGGGGCAGGAACACCAGGATGATGATGGCGATGGCGAACACGATCGGCCGGCCCACTTCCAGGCAGGCCCGGCGCACCACGTGCCAGCGGGGTTCGTCTGCCGGGGAAGTGGCCAAGTGGCGGTCCACGTTCTCGACGATGACGATGGTGCCGTCCACCATCATGCCGATGGCGATCGCCAAGCCCCCCAGCGACATCAGATTGGCCGACATCCCCAGCCATTTCATGGCGATGAAGGCAAACAGGACCGAGAAGGGAATCGCCACCGCCACCACGATGCTGGGACGGAAGCCACCCATGAAAGCCAGCAGCACCAGAGCCACCAGCACCACGCCCTGTACCAGGGCCGAAGTCACGGTGGCGACCGAAGCCTCGACGATGTCCTTCTGCTGGTAGTAGGGGTTGATCCGCACCCCTTCCGGGAGGGCGTTGTTGATCTCGGCGATCTTCTTCTCCACCCGTTCGATCACGGTGGAGGCATTGGTGCCATAGAGCTTGATCACCATGCCGGCGACCACCTCCCCCTCACCGTTGCGGGTCTGGAGTCCGTAGCGGATCGCCCCGCCGATGCGAAGATCCCCCAGCTGGCGCAGATACACTGGCCGACCGTCCACGGTCTTGACCACGATCTCGGCCAGATCGTCCAGCCCCCGTGCCAGCCCCACCGAGCGCACGATCAACTGTTCGGCGTTGCGCTCCAGATATTGGGCGCCGACGTTGAGGTTGTTGGCCTCTATGCGACGGATGACTTCTGCCAGGGTCAGGTCGTAGCGCAGCAGAGCATCGGGATCGATGACCACCTGGAACTGCTTCTCGAACCCGCCGATCCCCAGTACCTCGGTGACGCCCGGCACGGTCTGGAGATTGAACTTGACGATCCAGTCCTGCATCGTTCGCAGTTCTTCCAGCGAATAGTTGCCGGTCGTGTCTTCCAGGTAGTAGAACAGGACCAGTCCCATGCCGGTGGAGATCGGTCCCATCTGGGGGTTGCCGAATCCCTGGGGGATCTCCTGTCGCGCCTCCTGCAGCCTTTCGCCCACCAGTTGGCGGGCGAAATAGATGTCCATGTCGTCCTTGAAGTAGATGTTGACCACCGACAGGCCGAAGTTGGACACCGAGCGGATTTTCTCGATCCCCGGCAGCCCCGTCATCGCCGCTTCCAGCGGATAGGTGACGTACATCTCGATTTCGTTCGGCGCCAGCCCTTCGGTCACGGTGAACACCTGGACCAGATTGGGGGAAACGTCCGGGAAGGCGTCCACCGGCAACTGGCGATAGTTGTAGTAACCCGCCGCGCACACGCCGATCAGCAACAGCACCACCAGCAGCCGGTTGCGGAGGGAAAATTCAATGAGTCTGTCGATCATGCCCGTCTCCTCAATGGTGGTGGCCCGATTCCATGGAGCCTTTGCCCAGCTCGGACTTGAGCAGGAAGGCGCCCTGGGCGATGAATTTCTCTCCGGGCTTCAGCCCCGCCAGAATTTCCACCCGGTCCATCGCCCGTTGCCCCATTCTGACCGGCCGCGGCTCGAAATGGCCGGTTTCTTCCTGGACGAAGACGACAGGTCTGCCCTCCACTTCCACCAGGGCACCGGCGGGGATCACGAGCGCCGCCTGTTTTTCCATGACGCTGACCTTGGCGCTGACGAACATGCCCGGCCGCCAGCGCCGGTCCGGGTTGTCGATGATCACCCGCGCCAGGGCGCTGCGGGCCTGCTCGTCCAGTACCGGGCTGACATAGTCGATTCGCCCCTCGGCGGGTGCGATGCCGTGTTCGGCCGCGACCCGCACCGCCAGTCCCCGATGGATCAGGGGAAGATCCTTCTGGTAGACGGTAAGGTGCACCCAGACCCGGTCCAGATCCGCCAGCACGAAGGTGGTCCGGTCCGATTGCAGGAATTCCCCCAGCGCCGCATGCTTCTCGATGACCTCTCCCGAAGCGGGGGCGCGCAGTTCGTAGCGGGTCAGGTCGCCTTTTTCCCGGTGCTGGAGCACCGAATCGATTTCAGCCGGTTTCAATCCCAGCGCCAGCAGCCGATGTTTGGCGGCGTCAAGCTCCACCGATGCGGCGATCTGGGCCTGTTGGGTCTCGAGAAAGATGCGTTTCGAAGTGATTCCCTTGCGGAACAATTGCCGTTCCCGCGCCAGGTTGGCATTGGCCAGATCCAGCCGGCTCTTTGCAATCAGCAGCGCTGCCTTGGCCGCGGCCAGTTCCCGGCTGGTGAGAATGGCCAGCAGGTCGCCGGCTTCGACCTTGTCGCCGACTTCCTTGAAAGCCTTCCTGACGATGCCGCTGACCTGGGGCACCACGTGGTAGAGCCGGTCGGGCGCGATCACCACCTCACCGGTCAGGTGGGTGGTGATGGCCACTTTGCCCGGTCCGGCGGTGGCCAGTTGAATGCCGAATTCCTTCAGCACGTCCGGGGCGAGTTCAATTTCGCCTTCGTGCTCATGCCCGTGATCCACCCCGCCGTGTTCGGCTTCACCCGTTTCGTGGGGATGTTCTGCCTCCTGCGCATTTCCCTGGGGCCAGGGAGAAAGCAGCAGGCAAAAAAACAAAAACCAGGTGGTCGTTCTCATGTCTGAACCTCGTTGTCTGAAGATGTTTGCTCGGAATTCAACCGAAGATTGTGACCCAGGCTCAGCGACAGCGCGTCCCACAGGGAGAGGGTGGCGGGTACCCGGGGTGTGGGAACCTCCATCACCATGGGGGGTGTTTCGGGCGGCGGGGGGGCGCTCCAGCCTTGCAGTCCCCAGCCGAGTAACAGAAGCGAGCACCACAAGGGCGCTTTTGGGTTCGGGTTCAGGCGCGCGTCCGGGCCACCTGGATTTCCCCGCAGGGAAGCATTCATGCGTGTACTCCTCAGTTCGTCAGGCAATGGAAACAGGACCGACCCGATTCACTTTTCGCCAAGGAAAATGAACGGGTTCAATCCGTCGTTACGAGGGGGGATGCCTTAAACGATGGGAGGGCGAAGGAAGGGGAGATGGGTGAGTGGAGAAAAACTGAAACGGTAAGGGGGAAAGTAACCGGAGGCTGGCGGATGAAACGTCGTGGCCGGGCTCCCCTGAAACGCCAGAGCGCCCACGTGACCGCCGTGATCGTCACTGCAGAAATGACAGCCGTGACCGTCTTGCCCCCCTTCGGAGGCAGGCGGGATAGCTTCATCCGAAGCGGTGTCGTCCACCGACAGGGAAAAAACGGGGTGAGGGTTGTGGGCGTCAGCGGCATAGGCGATGTGGATGTCTGTCACCAGCCAGGTGGACATCCACAAGGTCATCAGGATCAAGGTGGAAGAGAGAAGCCGCTGCATGCCTTACATCATAGCACCGTCGGCTGTTTTTCCAAACGTCCGATCCCGTAATAGTGGAACCCCATTTCCCGCAGCGTTTGTGGATCGTAAATGTTTCTTCCGTCGAAGATGACCGGTTGCCTGAGGAGGGTTTTCAGCCGGTTGAAATCCGGGCTGCGGAAGAGATTCCATTCGGTCACCACGGCCAGGGCGTCGGAATCTTCCGCGGCGGCTTCGGGGGAATCCACCAGGATCAGGTCGTCTTTTTCCCCGTAGATCCGCCGGGCTTCGTCCATGGCGACCGGGTCGTAGGCCCGGACGCGGGCGCCGGCTTCCCACAGGGATTCCATCAGTACCCGGCTGGGCGCTTCGCGCATGTCGTCGGTGTTGGGTTTGAACGCCAGGCCCCACAGGGCGATGGTCCGGCCTTCGAGATCGCCGTTGAAATGGTCGTGGATCTTTTCGAACAGGCGCCGTTTCTGGCGCTGGTTGACCGCCTCGACGGCGGACAGGAGACGGGCCTCGTAGCCGACTTCCCGGGCCGTCCTTTCGAGGGCTGACACGTCCTTGGGAAAACAGGAGCCGCCATAGCCGCATCCCGGATAGATGAAGGCGTATCCGATGCGGCTGTCTGAGCCGATGCCCTTCCGAACCTGTTCGATGTCGGCCCCCAGGCGCTCGGCCAGGTTGGCCAGTTCGTTCATGAAGCTGATCTTGGTGGCCAACATGGCGTTGGCGGCGTATTTGGTCAGCTCCGCCGATCGGATGTCCATCGCCACCATCCGGTCATGGTTGCGGTTGAAGGGGGCGTAGAGGGCGCGCAGAAGTTCCGTGGTACGGGGGTTGTCGGTGCCGATGACGATGCGGTCCGGTTTCATGAAATCGTCGATGGCCGCGCCTTCCTTGAGAAATTCCGGGTTGGAAACCACGTCGAATTCGACTTTCCGTCCCCGTTCCGCCAAGGTTTCGCGGATCCGTTGGCGTACCTTGTCGGCCGTGCCCACCGGGACTGTGGACTTGTCGACCACGATGCGGTATTCGTCCATATGCTCGGCGATGGTTTCGGCGACCGCCAGCACGTATCTAAGATCCGCCGAACCGTCCTCGTCGGGAGGCGTGCCGACGGCGATGAACTGGAACAGCCCGTGTCCCACCGCCTCGGCCGGGTCGGTGGTGAAGCTGAGGCGGCCTGCGGCGGCGTTGCGTTCGACCAGTTTGTCCAGGTCGGGTTCGTAGATGGGAATGACACCCTCCCGCAACTGACCGATCTTGTGTTCGTCCACGTCCATGCACAGGACTTCGTTGCCGACTTCCGCCAGGCAGGCGCCGGTGACCAGGCCAACGTATCCTGTCCCGAAAATGGTTACTTTCATGATGTCGTCCGAATTGGTTGTTTTGGAAATTGGGTGGTGGATTCCGCAGGTGGAGGGGATCCGTCCTGCCGGAAGGTTTCGCCCGGGGATGAATGAAACCCGGTTCCATTCGTAAAATGATAGCAAAAGTTCCAAGGGGACATGGCGGATTGTGCAATGGAGGAGGGAGGCGCCTGCCGCCTCGGGACTTGCCGTCCGCGCAGGCAAGTGGTTGAAAAAGGAGGGCGAAGGGCCTGGACCTTGCGGGATGGCGTCCTCCTGGATGAAAATCGTTCTCAACTTGAAGCGCCAGGGGGAATCGGGGATAATTGCCCGATCCAAATCAACCTCTTGGAAACCGTTATGCACGTAACCATGCTGAAGGCCAAGCTGCATCAGGCGCGGGTGACCCATTCGGAACTCATGTACGAGGGGTCGTGCGCCATCGACAGCGATCTGCTGGATCGTGCGGGAATTCGTGAGTACGAGCAGATTCATATCTACAACGTCAACAACGGCGAGCGGTTCGTCACCTACGCCATCCGTGCCGAAGCCGCTTCGGGCATCATTTCCGTCAATGGGGCGGCCGCGCGTCTCGCCGCGCCGGGCGACATGGTCATCATCTGCGCCTATGCCTCGCTTTCACAGGAAGAAGTGGAAACCTTCCAGCCGACCCTGATTTATCTGGATGACCGTAACCGCGTCATCCGCACGGGTCATTCGATTCCAGTCCAGGCCGCCTGAATTTCCAGCAAATTTCCCTCTCCCAGTATTCTTTTCCCCCACGTCAACGGCGGCGGATTCCGCATGTGAAAGAGATGGGCGGGGCAACGGCAATCCGAACTGCCGAAGCCCTTCAGGGGAGCGGCGATTCCGGGTTGCCGGGCCAGCGCCAGAGCCCACCTGTGTTCCCGCCTGTCTTCGCCGCAGGCCAGCCAGATGCACCGGATGGGCAGCCGTTGCCGCAGATGGTCGATGTGCCAGTGCGGTTTGCCTGTTCCATTCAGGTGATGGCGCAGCCTCGCCGCCAGCCCGCCCGGCCCCAGGGCGCTTCCGACGTAGAGATAGAACCCCGGTTGCAAGGTCAGGGATCCCAGCTTTCCGATCACGCAGTGGGCAGGGCTTCGGCAGGGCAGCCAGAGTAGATAGCCGCCGGGGGAATCAGGCAGTCGCATCGCCGGCGCCGCGCCATGAGGCTTCCGGCGACGCGGCGGCGGAATTCCCTTCCCGCCACGGCGCCGGTTGGAACCCGGCCCGGGCGATCGGTGAGGGGAAGGTCCGGGGCAACCGGGCGGTCACCGGCGGAAGAAAAGATTGATGATCAGGGTCAACACGATGCTGACGATGATCATGGAAGTGATGGGAATGAAGATGAACTTGTTTTCGTCCTGGATCCGGATGTCGCCCGGCAGCCGGCCGAACCAACTGAACAGACCCGGGGCGTAGGTGAGGATCAGGCCCATGATCAGCAGAATCACGCCCAGAACGATGAAGAATTTACCTCCTGCCACGGGATTCACCTGTCGGTTCGTCGATGGGTGTATTTTGCCCCGCCAGCGGCTGGCCTGCAAACATGCTGCGGCAGGGAATCGGCCATTGGAGCCGGTTTCCCGAATTCTCCGGGAATGAAGCCACCATCAGGTAAGCCACCAGGTCGCCAGTCCCAGAAACGCCATGAAACCGACCACGTCGGTGACGGTGGTCAGCAGCACGCCGCCTGCCAGCGCGGGGTCGATCCCCAGCCTGTCGAGGAGCAGCGGGATGGTGACGCCGGCCAATGCGGCGCACAGCAGGTTGATGATCATGGCCGTGGCGATCAGGATACCGATGTGCAGGGCCTGGAACCAGATGGCGGCGATCAGTCCCACGACGACCGCCCACAATACCCCGTTGAGGAAGGCGACGGCGACTTCCTTGTTGAGCAGAACGAACAGATTGGTGGCACCGATCTGTTTCAGCGCCAATCCACGGATCACCAGTGTGAGGGTCTGGGTGCCGGCGATTCCGCCCATGCTGGCGACGATGGGCATCAGGACCGCCAGGGCCACTTCCTTTTCGATCGTTTCCTCGAACAAGCCAATCACCCAGGCGGCCAGGAAGGCGGTGACCAGGTTGACCCCGAGCCAGACCGCGCGTCGCTTGGCGCTTTCGGTGGCCGGGGCCATCATGTCTTCCTCCTCGCTCAAACCGGCCGAACTCATGAGGGTATGGTCGGCCTCGTCGCGGATTACATCCACCACGTCATCGACGGTGATGCGGCCCAGCAGCCTTCCGTCCCGGTCCACCACCGGGGCCGAGACCCAGTCGTGATGCTCGAACAACATCGCCACGTCCGAAGCCGGCAGGTCGGCGGGGATGGCTTCGATGTCACTGACCATCAGTTCACGCACGGTTTTGTCCGGCGGGTTGGTCAGCAGCACCGACAAGGGCAGGATGCCGATCAGCCGGTCGTCCTTGTCGACCACGTAGAGGCTGTCGGTCAGATCCGGCAGGTCGCCGCGGCGGCGCAGATAACGCAACACCACGTCGAGGGTGACGTGGGGGCGCACCGTGATGGTGTCGGTGTGCATCAGGTTGCCGGCGGTGTCCTCGGGGAAGGACATCACCCGTTCCAGGCGGCCGCGGTCGTTCTGGCTCAGGGTGCGGATCACCTGTTCCCGGACTTTTTCCGGAAGATCCTCCAGAATGTCGGCCAGATCGTCCGGATCCAGGGTGCCGGCGGCTTCGGCCAGTTCCTCCGAACGGCTCTTTTCGATCCCCTTGATCAATGCGGCGCGGGCTTCCTCGCCCAACTCCACCAGCACCTCGCCGGCGATTCCGGAAGGCAGCAGCGACCACACCACCAGTCTGTCGGCGGGCTTCAGCGCTTCGAGCAGGTCGGCGATCTCCCCGGGCGTCAGGGCCTGGAGAAGGTCCTTGAGTTCGGTCAGCTTTCCGGTTTCGAGATCGGCGGCCAGCTCTCTCAGGTGTTCGGTGGTGGGTTCGTGCTCGGTGCTGATGGGCATGGGGCGGATATCCTTTGGGGGTGTGGAAAAATTCATTTATTCTAACAAACAGCTATGGCCGGATCGGCCGTATTTCAAGAGACTTTGTCCTTTGCTTGGGGGTAAGAGGGGTTTTGAGCCGCAGACTTTTCAGATCCACCGCCATTGTCGGCGCCATGACCATGGTTTCCCGGGTGCTGGGATTCATCCGCGACGTGGTGATCGCCTTCCTGTTCGGGGCCGATGCCGCCACCGATGCTTTTTTCGTTGCCTTCAAGATTCCCAATTTTCTGCGCCGTTTGTTTGCCGAGGGCGCCTTCTCCCAGGCTTTCGTGCCGGTCATGGCCGAGTACAAGGAGCAGCGCAGCGGGGCGGAACTGAAACAATTGCTCGACCGCACGGCCGGCTCCCTGGCGTTGGTATTGATGGGGGTGACGATCCTGGGGGTGGTGGGGGCTGCCTGGGTGATTCTTCTGTTCGCCCCGGGTTTTTCCCGCCACGGGGCGCAATTCGATCTGGCGGTGCAAATGTTGCGGATCACTTTTCCCTATCTGTTTTTCATCTCCTCCACCGCCCTGGCCGGGGGGATTCTCAATACCTTCAATCGTTTCGCGGTACCGGCCTTCACGCCGGTGTTGCTCAACCTGTGCCTGATTTCGGCCGCCTTCTGGCTGGCCCCCCGTCTGCCGGAACCGGTGACGGCACTGGCCTGGGGGGTGTTCGCCGCCGGGGCGGCGCAACTGCTGTTCCAGTTTCCGGCGCTTTGGCGATTGCGGTTGCTGCCCCGGCTGCGGTACGGGTTCCACGATCCGGGGGTGCGCCGGATCCTCAAGTTGATGTTGCCGGCCCTGTTCGGGGTCTCGGTGACCCAGATCAATCTGTTGATTGATACGTTGCTGGCTTCGTTCTTGCCCCACGGCAGTATTTCCTGGTTGTATTATTCTGACCGGTTGGTGGAGTTTCCCTTGGGTGTGTTCGGCATCGCCCTGGCGACGGTGATCCTGCCCAATCTTTCCAAGGACTGGGCGGCAGGCCGGCACGAGGCCTTCTCGGCTTCCATCGACTGGGGGCTGCGCTGGGTGGCCCTGATCGGACTGCCGGCGGCGGTGGGTCTGTTCGTATTGGCCGAGCCGATTCTTTCGACCCTCTTTCAATACCATTCCTTCACTGCCCGCGACGTTCACATGGCGGGCTTGAGCCTGATGGCCTATTCGGTGGGCCTGGTGGGGTTCATCCTGGTCAAGATCCTGGTGCCCGGCTTCACCTCGAGACAGGATACGCGGACGCCGGTTCGTTACGGTGTCTATGCGATGGTGGTCAACCTGATTCTCAATTTCAGCCTGATCTGGACCCTGGCCCACGCCGGACTGGCGCTGGCGACCTCGCTGGCGGCGTGCGTCAATGGAGGTTTGCTGCTTCGGGGGTTGCGAAAGGCGGGGGTTTACCGGCCCGCCGGGGGGTGGTGGCTGTTTCTGTCGCGGTTGATTCTCGCCAACGCCGCGATGGGGGCGGTGCTGTATCATTATGCCGGTCCCCTGGACTGGACCGGCTGGGGGATAAGGGAGCGGATATTCCACCTGTTGTGGTGGATCGGCATTGGCGCGGGCATCTACGTTTTGACCTTGCTGATGACTGGAATTCATCGCAGCTTCCGCCGGCCTGCAAGGCTCGGGCCGTGACCCGGTTTCCGTTCCACCACGATTCATCGAACTTGAATGGAAATGCGACGACGCAGGGCTGATTTCTGGCTGCTTTTGGGCTATGGGCTGTTGCTGGTCTACGGCACCCTGTTTCCCCTCGATCCCGTGGATGGGTCCGCTTCGGTGGATTGGCGCCGGCTGTTCGACTGGAGAGGCGCATGGGCGCGGCTTTCGCTTTCGGACGTGCTGGTCAATCTGCTCGTCTATCTGCCTTGGGGCTATCTGTTAAGCCGGCGCCTGGAGCGGTTGCCGGGGTCGGCGGCTTTTTGGCTGACCGTGGCGGCGGGGGGGCTGCTGAGCATTACGCTGGAATACATCCAGCTGTATCTGCCGGCCCGGGTCTCGTCTTTCAGCGACATCGTGCTCAATACGGTGGGTACGGCGGCAGGTGCGCTCATCGCCATGAGTTTGCGCCATGCCTCGTCAGGCCGCCGGCTGCGGCGACTGCGGGCGCGCCTTGTGATTCCGGGTGGGGTGGGGGATCTGGGGCTGTTGGTGCTCGGAGCCTGGGCACTGTCGGAGTTGACGCCCTTGGTTCCTTCTCTGGACTTCGGGATTCTGAAACAGGGGGTGAAGCCTTTGTTTCTGGCCTTGCGGGATTCAGAGCGGATTCAATGGCACAAGATGGCGGCCTATGCCCTCAATTTGACGGCATTGGGGCTGGTGCTGCGGACGATTCTGCGTTTCCGGTCGTTTTTCTGGCGCGCGTTCCTTGTCGCGTTCGCAGGCGTGTTGTTGCTGAAAATTCCAGTGGTGAGCCGTCAACTGGGATTGGAGGCATGTCTGGGACTGGGGATGGCGGCGTTTTCCCTGCTGGTGCTGAATGGTTTGGGGGGTTCGGGATGGGTGCCTTGGGTGGGCGGCGCCGGTGTGCTCGTCGCCAGACTTCTGGAAGCCCTGTCCAAGGGAAGCGGCGACAGCCTGGCGGCCCGTCCTTTCAACTGGGTTCCCTTCGCCGGCCAGGGAAATGGGATCGCCGGTCTGATCGATATCCTGTCCGGGATCTGGCCCTATCTGGCGCTGGCCTTTTTCGCGCGCCTGGTGGCCTCGTCCAGATGGGTGCTGTGGTCGGGGGCGCTGGCGGTCTTTACCCTGGCCTTGTTTCTGGAGTGGTGGCAGCAGTTCATTCCCGGCCGTTATCCGGATGCCACCGACGCCTATCTGGCGCTCGCCGGTTGGTTGTTCGGCTGGTATTACGCCGCCCGCAATCGAAGCGAGGACGCTGTCACCTGGGAAGAGGGGGGGGCGGTGCCATTGTGGGCCTATGGAACGCTGGTGTTGGGCGTGATGGCGGCCATGGTGGCGGCCGGGCTCCAGTCTCCGCGGGAGGTGGCCGATAGCCGGGGGCGGCTTGCGTTTCCCGACCCGGCGCAACTGAGGGCACCGTCGTTGCCCGCTTTCAGATTCGGGCACCCACGCCTGCCGGCCCCTTCTTTCAGGGAAATCGCTGAAATACGCAGGCACAATCCGAGGTTTTTCCAGGTGCATCGTCAACGGGCCAAGGGCGGCAAGGGGGATTTTTTCTCCATCGCCTTGACTGGCCGCATCGATCCCGCCGCCATTTCCCTGCAGGAAACCACCCATCGTCTGTTGGCGTTGAAATTCAGCTGGCGGGGTCATGAGCAGGGGATGCCGTTGGCACTGGTTTACGACTGGCTGTATCCCCGGCTTTCCTTGGCGCAGCGTCGGGCCTTGCAGGAGAAATTGGCCGAAGGTTGCCGCTATCTGATTCACCTGATTCGCAAGGACGCTCTTTCCCCCTACAACGTCTATCTTTACAACAGCCCCTTCCAGGCGTTGATGGCCGTGGCTATTGCATTGTATGGCGATCATCCCTATGGCGAGCAATGCATGGCTTTCACCCACGATTTCTGGAAGCGGCGGGTGCTTCCAGTGTGGCGTCAGATAATGGGCAGGCATGGTGGCTGGCACGAGGGGGGGGAGTATGTGGGTATCGGAATCGGTAGGGCGGTCTATACGGTGCCCGCCATGTGGAGGAAGGCGACCGGCGAGGATTTGTTCCGGACCGAGCCTGGGATTCGCGGTTTCCTCGACTTCCTGATCTATCGCTATCGGCCGGATGGTTTCCACATGCGGTGGGGGGATGGCGCATTTTTCAACAAGTGGGTTCCCGACCGGTTTCCGTTGGCGCTTGAATACCGTGACCGGGCCGCCTATGGTTTTTTTGGCTGCCTGCGGCGTTTCGGGCCGACGGCCTGGCCGTGGGGGCCTTTGCCCGACAAAAGCCTGTGTGACCGCGGTGCCTACCAAAGTCTTCCCCTGCAGAAAAGGTTCGACGGCATCGGGATGGTGATCGCCCGCAGCGACTGGGGCCAAGACGCCACCTATGTCACCTTCAAGGCCGGGGACAATTATTGGTCCCACACCCACCTGGATCAGGGGGCTTTCACGCTTTACAAGGGCGGACCCCTGGCGATCGACAGCGGGCTGTATGGTCCCAGATACGGCTCCGACCATCACATGAACTACAGTTATCAAACCATCGCTCACAATGTCGTCACCGTGACCGATCCCGACGACGATGCGCCCCTGCCGCCCAAGAAAAAGAAGCATTCCCCCCGCCCCATCGCCAATGATGGTGGCCAGCGGCGGGTAGGCTCGGGTTGGGGAAAGCCGGCGCCTGTCGATTTGCAGGATTGGCGCAGCCAATACGAAACCTATCATACCGGCCGCATTGCCCGCTATTACGAAGGGAATGGGCTGGTGGTGGCGGTTGCCGAATTGACGCCGGCCTATACCAATGCCCGTTGTGGCAAGGGCGATGCCTTCGACCGGACCTGCCGGGTTTCGCGCTATTGGCGGACTTTCGTCTACGACCGGCGGGAGGATGTGGTCGTGGTCCATGATGATGTGACCGCTACCCGCGCCGATTTCGTAAAGCGCTCGCTGGTGCATTCTGTCGAACGCCCCAGAATGATCCCCGGCGGCTTTGTTCTGGAGGCTTTGCCGAAACCGGCGCTTCACAGAACCGGCGGGCGATTGGAAGTGAAGGTGCTTTTCCCTCAAGGTGCTTATCTCAACTCCGTCGGTGGCAAAGGGTTCGAGTTTTGGGTGGATGGCAAGAATTACGACGGGAGAGGGGAAGTATGGCGGAAAGTGGCAAGATTGAGAGAACCCAAGCCGGAGCCGGGCAGGTGGCGGGTGGAGATCGTGCCGCCACAGCAACGGGAGCGGGATCGCTTTCTCATGGTGCTCAAACCGTCGCTTCGTGGGCGGCATAACCCTACCCGCATCGTGTCTATCGAGGAAAGGGATGTGGTGGGTTGCCGGCTGGTGGGAGAGGGAAGGTCCGTGACCATGCGGTTTCCCCCGGATCGTCCAGGAGTGCGTATCGGTCTGTCATCGGGTGGCAGAATCGATTTGACCCTGCCGCCGGAGTGATGACCGCAAACGTCAACCGCGTGTGGGTTGCCCGGGCGTTTTCTGCCGCGCCGCCGGGTTTGATCCGGTAAAAGTGGGGGTATGTCTCCCTCATCCCCGGCCCCTCTCCCAAAGGGAGAGGGGAGAAACCGGTTCGTACGATTGCCCTGTCGAGCTCGTCATCTGTTGTGATCGACCGGGATGGATTTGTTAGAATGGCGGATTTGGCGAATCGTATGGCGGTATGCAACTCATCCAGGGCCTGAACCGGATTCCCTCCCGGGGAACCGTGGCCACCATCGGTACCTTCGACGGGGTTCATCTGGGGCACCGGTATGTCATCGACCGGTTGGCGGAAGTGGGCAAAAGGTTGAAGTTGCCGGTTACCGTGGTTCTGTTCGAGCCCCAGCCCCGCGAGTACTTCACCGGCTCCGCGGCGCCGGCGCGCCTGACCCGGCTGCGGGAAAAGCTGGCCCATCTCCGCGAACTGCCGGTGGACCGGGTGTTGTTGCTGCGTTTCAATCGCCGGCTGGCGGCCTTGCCGGCATGGGAATTCATCGGCCGGGTGCTCGTCGAAGGGCTGGGGGTCAGGCACCTCGTGGTGGGGGACGACTTCCGTTTCGGCTGCAACCGGGAAGGGGATTTCAACTTGCTCAGCCAGGCAGGCGGATCGCATGGATTCGAGGTGATGTCCATGCCAAGTTTCACCATCGATGGCGTGCGGGTCAGCAGTACCCGCATAAGGGAATTGTTGGAGCGGGGGGATCTTGCCAGGGCCGCGCGTTATCTGGGGCGGACCTACTCGATGTGCGGGCGGGTGACGACCGGCCGGAGGCGGGGACGTGATCTGGGGTTTCCAACCGCCAACCTGGATCCTTGCCGCCGCAAAAGTCCGATCAGCGGCGTGTTCGCAGTCAGGGTGGATGGGCTGGACACCGGTTCCCTGCCAGGGGTGGCCAATGTGGGGGTGCGTCCCACCGTCGAGGGTGAGGGTGGCCGGGTGCTGCTGGAGGTGCATCTCTTCGACTACGAGGGCGATCTCTATGGCCGCCGGCTGGAAGTGTTTTTTCATCATAAGATACGCGAGGAGCGCCGTTTCGCTTCCCTCGACGCACTGCGGAAACAGATAGAGAAGGACGTGGCCCTGGCCCGTCAATGGTTGCAATCTCAGGAAAACCCATGGACTACAAGAATACTCTGAACCTGCCCAAAACCGATTTTCCCATGCGCGCCAATCTGGCCAGGCGCGAGCCCGAGCGCCTGGCCAAATGGCAATCGATGGGGCTTTATCAGAAGGTGCGCGAGCGATTCGCCGGACGGCCCAGATTCGTCCTCCACGATGGCCCGCCCTATGCCAACGGTCCGATTCACATCGGCCATGCGGTGAACAAGATCCTTAAGGACTTCATCGTCAAATCCAAGGCTCTGAGCGGCTTCGACGCCCCTTACGTGCCCGGCTGGGATTGCCATGGCCTGCCCATCGAATTGCAGGTGGAGAAGAAGGTTGGCAAGGCCGGCCACAAGGTGACAGCGGCCGAATTCCGCCGCGCCTGCCGGGACTACGCCCGGTCGCAGATCGAATTGCAGCGCCGGGACTTCATCCGTCTTGGCGGCCTGGGGGACTGGGATGCGCCGTATCTGACCATGGACCCCCGGTTCGAGGCCGACATCCTGCGTTCATTCGGCAGGATTCTCGAGGCCGGTCACGTCACGCGGGGTGCCAAGCCGGTGTATTGGTGCACCGATTGCGGTTCGGCCCTGGCGGAGGCGGAAGTAGAGTATGAAAACAAGCGCTCGCCGGCCATCGACGTTCGCTTCAAGGCGGTGGACGAGGAGGCTTTTCTGGCGCGTTGTCATCACGTTCCGGGGCACGAAGGCGAGGGGCCCGTTTCCGTCGTCATCTGGACCACCACCCCTTGGACTCTGCCTGCGAATCAGGCCGTGGCCCTGCACCCGGACCTGGAATATTCATTGGTACAGTGCCAGGGTGAGCACGGGCCTGAGCGTCTGCTGGTGGCCGAGGGCCTGCTCAAGGAGGTGATGGACCGTTACGGCATCGAGGCGTATCGGGTGGTTGCCTACTGTACAGGCAAGGATCTGGAAGGTATCCGCCTGCAGCATCCCTTTTACCGCCGCGAGGTCCCTCTCATCCTCGGAGAACACGTCACCCTGGATGCGGGGACCGGCGCCGTTCATACCGCGCCCGGCCACGGTCAGGAGGATTACGAGATCGGCCGGCGTTATGACCTGCCGGTGGAGAATCCGGTTGGCAGTGACGGGCGTTTCCTGCCCAATACCGAACTGTTCGCCGGGGAGCACGTTTTCACCGCCAACGATCACGTGATCGAGGTACTCAAGGCACGTGGCGCCCTGCTGCACGAGGAAGTGATCGAGCACAGCTACCCCCACTGCTGGCGTCACAAGACGCCCATCATCTTCCGTGCCACGCCGCAGTGGTTCATTTCCATGGACAAGGCGAAATTACGGCGCAAGGCCCTGGACGAGATCAAGGCGGTGCGATGGATTCCCGACTGGGGACAGGCGCGGATCGAGTCGATGGTGGAAAACCGTCCCGACTGGTGTATTTCGCGCCAGCGTAATTGGGGCGTACCGATCGCGGTTTTCCTCCACAAGGAGACGGGTGAACTTCACCCCGATACCCCCGCATTGATCGAACAGGTGGCAAAGCGCATGGAAGCGGACGGTATCGATGCCTGGTTTGACCTGGATCCGGCGGAATTGTTGGGGCCCGACGCCGGGCACTACGACAAGATCACCGATATCCTGGATGTCTGGTTCGATTCCGGGGTCACCCACGAATGCGTGCTCAAGGCGCGGGAGCGGCTCGGATTCCCGGCCGACCTGTATCTCGAGGGATCCGATCAGCACCGGGGCTGGTTCCAGTCCTCGCTCCTCACTTCGGTGGCGATGAACGATTGCGCACCCTACCGCCAGGTTCTGACCCACGGTTTCACCGTGGATGAAAAGGGCTACAAGATGTCCAAGTCACGAGGCAACGTGGTGGCACCACAGAAAGTGATGGACCGGCTGGGGGCCGATGTGCTCAGGCTCTGGGTGGCGGCCACCGATTACCGGGGGGAAATGGCCGTTTCCGACGAGATCCTCAAACGGATCTCGGATGTCTACCGCCGGTTGCGCAATACCGCCCGTTTCCTGTTGGCCAACATGGCCGGATTCGATCCGGCGAAGGACATGGTCGGTTATGAATCCATGCTGCCCCTGGATCGCTGGGCCGTGGACAGGGCCCAGCGGTTGCAGCGGGAGGTGACCGCCGCCTATGACCATTACCAGTTCCACCAGGTCTATCAGAAGGTTCACAATTTCTGTGCGGTGGACATGGGCAGTTTCTATCTCGATGTGATCAAGGACCGGCAATACACCTGCAGGGAAGACAGTCTGGCCCGCCGTTCGGCCCAGACCGCCATGTATCATGTGGGTGAAGCCCTGGTGCGCTGGCTGGCGCCGATTCTCAGCTTCACCGCCGAAGAAATCTGGGAGTGTCTTCCGGGAGAGCGCGACGAATCCGTGTTTCTGGTGGGTTGGTACGAGGGGCTGGCGCCTTTGGAGGATGACGTGCCCATGAACCGGGCGTTCTGGGACAAGGTTCTGGCGGTTCGGGAGGAGGTTTCCAAAGAGCTGGAGAAATTGCGGGAACGCGGTGGAATCGGTTCGTCGCTTGAAGCCGAGGTCACCCTTTTCTGCGATGGCGAATATCGGCAACTGCTGGAACGTCTGGAGGACGAGTTGCGTTTCGTGCTGGTGACCTCCCAGGCCAGGGTTCTGCCTTTGTCCGAGGCGGTGCAGGGTGCCGAGGTTGCCGAAAACATCGAAGGGCTCAGGATTCTGGCCGAGCCTTCCCCGCACCCCAAATGTATCCGCTGCTGGCATCGGCGCGGGGATGTCGGGATCCATCCGGATCATCCAGAGATCTGCGGCCGTTGTGTGGAAAACGTGGAGGGTGAGGGAGAGATCCGGCGCTACGCCTGATCGTCGATCGTACAGATGACGGTGAAATACAAATGGTTGGTCGTCGCCCTGGGGGTGGTGGTGGCCGATCAGCTGAGCAAGCTGTGGGTGGCCGCCAACCTGCCGCTTTACCAGCGGATCGAGCTGCTGCCTTTTTTCAATCTGACCCACGTGCACAATACCGGCGCCGCTTTCAGTTTCCTTGCCGACGCGGGGGGATGGCAGCGCTGGTTCTTCCTGGGGCTTGCAGTGCTGGTGAGCGCTTTCATCGTGCGCTACCTCTGGCGTCTGGGGGAGCATGAGCGCTGGCAGCTGGCCGCCCTGTCGTTGATTCTGGGCGGGGCGCTGGGCAATCTCATCGACCGGGCGCGGTTGGGATATGTGATCGACTTTTTGGATTTTTATTACCGGCAATGGCATTGGCCAGCCTTCAACCTTGCCGATTCGGCGATCACTGTCGGGGTGGTGATCCTGTTGCTGGATAGTTTCAGACCCCATCACGAGAAGGAGATTGGTCATGGCGATGGATCCTAGAAAACGACAGAAGAAACTTCAGCGCAAGGCGCAAAAACGCAAGCAAAAGGTCACGACGAAAAAGAAGGTTCAGAGCAAAGGATTGCAGCCGGCCAAATATATCGAGTACCCCGTATTTGAATGTTTGATGGCCGAGAGCATCGAAGAGGTCGGGATGGGAAGCGTGTTGATCGCCCGCGAGACCCCTTATGCCGAGGTGGCGGTGAGCGCCTTCGTGGTGGATTCATGGTGTCTGGGCGTCAAGGAGGCGTTCTTCACCGTCATGCGCAAAACCGATTATCGCTCCAAACTCAAGCCGATGCTGGCCAAGACCCATGAGGAGCATGGAATCCGGGCGGTGGAGCCTGCCTGCGCGCGTAAATTCCTGCAACAGGCGGTGGCGTATGCGGAAGCGCTGGGATTCGAGCCCGCCGAGGATTATTGGCGGGCGGAGAAACTGTTCGGAGACACTGATGCCGCCCAGTGCGAAACCACTTTCAATTTCGGCCGGGAAGGCAGACCG
Source organism: Methylothermaceae bacterium (assembly GCA_026981855.1). GTDB lineage: Bacteria > Pseudomonadota > Gammaproteobacteria > Methylococcales > Methylothermaceae > Methylohalobius. The sequence goes on from JALSIB010000020.1 coordinate 24,152, forward strand.
TTTTATGTCCAGGGCCCCAACGATGATTTGAAGGTCGTCCGCCACGTGATCGAGCGGTTGACCGAGAAGGTCGGTGAAGGCAATTTCGACTATCTGATCGAAATAGACGGCGAACGCCAGGCCAGCCGGGAAGAGCTGGAATCGCTCTGGGACCGCTGATCGTTTCTCTGCGTTCAGAGGCGGCTTTCGTCTGAAGCCGGATGTCTGATCAGGCCTGAAAGCAGGTCGTGGAAAAGCCGCCAGTCGAAGCTCTCGCCCGGATCTGTCTTGCGGCCCGGGGCGATGTCGCAATGGCCGACGATGCGTCCAGGTGTCAGTTGGGGGTAGTGGTGGATCAAGGTGGCCGCCACCTCGGCCAGTCGCAGATATTGCACCTGGGTATAGGGCAAGGTTTCGGTTCCTTCCAGTTCGATGCCGATGGAAAAATCGTTGCATCGCTCTCTTTCCCCAAAGCGGGAAATTCCCGCGTGCCATGCGCGGCGCTGAAACGGCACATACTGGGTGAGGCCGCCCAGACGGTCTATCAGCAGATGCGCCGAGACCTTCAGAGCGCTGATTTCACGAAAGTAGGGATGCGCATCCGGCGATAAATCATTGCAGAAGAGCCGGTCGATGTGCCTCCCCCCGAATTCTCCCGGCGGCAGGCTGATGCAATGGATGACCAGCAGGGAAATCTCTCCCTCGGGGCGCTCGTCCTGATTGGGGGAAGGCACTTTTCTGGCATTTTCCAGCCACCCCCCCGCGAGAGGTTGGGGGGCGATTTTCCATTGGTTCATCGTTTTGAGAATCCAGTCACGGTTAGAAAATTCCAGAAAGATTATCCTTACATCAAATCTGTGAAGACAGCTAACGGTCCATTTTGGATTGATAGAACACGGAACGCCGGAGTGATCAAATGATCTCGGAAAAGAAAATCGTCGATTTCAAGGATCGTCACCCATCCGCTAATCAATCGACCGCACCGGTCATCGCCGAATGCCGCAGGGTGTTTCAAAAAGAATTCGTTCCTATCTTATCGCGTTTTTTCGACAAGGTGGACGACGAGCTTTTCGCCATGTCGGACAAGGCCGTCAGCAGCACCATTCAGGAATTGTACTTCGAGGCCATGCGCTATCTGCGGCGGGAAAGGGAAAATATCGAGCGCCAATACCTGAATGCGGTGCTCAAAGGCTATGACGATTTCTGGCAGACGCAACCCGGCAAGAAGGCAGCCGCCAGCGCCGGGTCGCTGGAACTGGATGAGGACGACTTTTCCCTGGTGGAGAACGAAACCCTGGAAATCGATCTGGCGGTCGGCACCTTGATCAACAAGGGCAACAACCTTTTCCACCGCGACTTGTTCGCCCTCAACAAACGCTTCGCCAAGCTGCTGAACCGGGCCGAGATAGGCAATGAAGACAATCCTCTCGGACCCCACAATCTGGGTAAGCGCTTCGCCGAGGTGCTGCGTCCCCTGACCCTGGAGCTGAAGGTCAAGCTGATTTTGTTCAAGCTATACGAAAATCACGTCATCGGCGAGCTGGAGGCTGCCTACGAGATTTTGAATGACACCCTGGCTGAAAAGGGCGTTCTGCCGGAGATTCCCCGCAAGGTCAAAAAGCGGTCCGGGAACCGGAACCCCGGCCAGAACCAGGAGAGAGAACCGGCCGCCGGCGGCAATGCCGCTTCCGTACCCGATCAGACCGCGTATGTCCAGGCGATCCAGGCGATGCATACACTGCTTTCGGCTTGGCGCAGTCAGGTGGGATTGCCTTCGCTGGCGAGCCTGGCCGATGAGCCGGGGGTGGTGGTTTCGGAAACCCAGGAACTGGTGGGGGCGCTGTCTTCCCTCCAGGAACCCGAGCAGGTGGCCCGGTTGACGGCCGCCTTGCAGGAAGATGAAAACACCAACGTCAAGCTCATTCTGGCCAACCACCTGAGTGAAGTCCATGGAGGAACCAGGGCGCTGTCCCAGGTCGACGAAGACGTGATCGACATGATCGGGATGATCTTCGATTTCATTCTCGAAGACCGGAATCTTCAGGACAAGATCAAGGCCACCATCGGACGGTTACAGATACCGATCATCAAGGTGGCGATTCTGGACAAATCGTTCCTGTCCAAGAAAACGCATCCGGCACGGGGCCTGTTGAACAAGCTGGCCCACGCTGGCATCGCCCTGTCCGGAGACGAGGAGCTGGAGAAAAACCCTGTCTTTCAGCGTATTTCCGAAATCGTCGAGCGGGTTTTGAACGAATTCACCCAGGACATCGGTTTGTTCGAGGAGCTGTTGCAGGAATTCACCCAGTTCATGGAACAGGAGGGACGGCGCAGCGAACGCCTGGAAGAACGCACCCGTCAGTCGGTCGAGAGCAAGGAGCATCTGTTGTTGGCCAAAAAGGAGGTGGCTGACGAAATTGCCAGAAGGTTGGCGGGCGTCCATCTGCCACCCAGATTGAGGCATTTCTTTTCCCATACCTGGAAGGACGTATTACTGCTTTCCTGCCTGCGCAAGGAACGGGAACCGGACACCTGGGAAGCCAAACTGGCGTTGACCGATTCCCTCTTCCTGACTTTGGCGCCACCCAAGGACGATACCGACTCGCGGCGCATCCTCAAACGCATCCCCGGCGTGTTGCGGGCCCTGCGTCAGGAGCTGGAGGAAATATCCCTCGATCCCAAGCAGGTGGCGCTGTTGTTCAAGGAGCTGGAAACGATTCATCAAGCGCTTTTCCAGAGTGGAAACGGGGCGCTCAATCCCGAGCTGGCGAAGGAATTACAGGAAATTTCATTCAACCTTCCCGATGTGGACAACGTGGATATTTCGGAGTTGACCGATTTCGATCAGAAGGAAGTCGAAGAGGAGATCATTCTGATCTCCGAGGAATCGGTGGGCGACGAGGAGGATGAATTCGTCCGGCAGGCCGGCAAGATGGAAGTGGGTGACTGGCTTGAACTGAAGGATCCCGCCGGCAAGTCGCAACGGATCAAGCTCTCCTGGATCAGCAAGGTGACGGGTATCCGGATATTCGTCAACCGCCGGGGGATGAAGGTGGGGGAATACACTCTCAACGGCCTGGCCGCCGAACTGCGCAGGGGGAATGCCGTGGTCATCGAAGGGGCCAAGGTGCCTTTGATGGATCGTGCTCTGGCATCGATGATGAGCACCCTCAAGCATCCGGCCAAACAACCACCGACTCCGAATGTTGGAGAGCCTGCGCCGGTTCTGCATTGAACGGGGGACGGATGTCCCCTTCGCCTGACCGCCATCCCCCTTCCCACCTGTCACTTCTGCCGGACCTGAATTCACAGACGCATTTCGGTCCGGCGGTCCCTTTCCGGATCCCGAAAAGGCAAACCGACAAGGGCTGAGCTTTCCTTTTTTTTCTTGAACTTGAAAACCGGTCTTCCGTCTCAAAGACGGAAGATCTGTTTACATGCTCTCGGGCTCTTGGAATAATGCCAACCACTTTCCAAGCCGTTCCAATCTAACATCCAAACCCCTTCATGACCATGACTTCCCCTCCCGAAGAGACGAAGCTTCTGCTCCAAATCCTGCCCTCTCCCTTGCTGGAGAAACTATCGCTGAATTCCGATGAAAGCCTGCTTGAAATCGTCATGGACTTGGGGCGCTTGCCGGAAGCCCGTTATCCAGGCCGGACCGTGAAGCTGGGCGAGGCGCCTGTCACTTTTGCCGATATCGCCCATGTGGTGTCACAGGTGGGGGAATTCGGCGCCGACAATCGTGCCGGGATCGAGGCGACATTGCACAGAATCTCGGCGATTCGCAATCGCAAGGGACAGATCATCGGTTTGACCTTGCGGGTCGGCCGTGCGGTGACCGGGACCATCGATCAGATCCGTGATCTGATCGAATCGGGAAGAAGTCTGTTATTGCTGGGGCGTCCGGGAGTGGGAAAGACCACCAAGCTTCGTGAGGTGGCGCGAATCCTGGCGGATGAATTCGGCAAACGGGTAGTCGTGATCGATACCTCCAACGAGATAGGTGGGGACGGGGACATCCCGCATCCTGCCATCGGGGGCGCCCGAAGGATGCAGGTTCCCCATCCGGACCGGCAACATCAAGTGATGATTGAGGCGGTGGAAAACCACATGCCCGAAGTCATCGTCATCGACGAGATTGGTTCCGAGGCCGAGGCGCTCGCCGCCCGTACCATCGCCGAGCGCGGGGTGCAGCTGATCGGAACCGCCCATGGCAATACCCTGGAAAATCTGGTGCGTAATCCCACCTTGTCGGATCTGGTGGGTGGCGTCCAGACAGTGACGCTGGGAGATGACGAGGCGCGTTTCAGGGGAACCCAGAAGACGGTCAGCGAACGCAAGGGTTCTCCGACATTCGAGCAGGTGGTGGAGCTGGTCGATCGTGATGATATGATCGTTCATAGCGATGCCGCCGGCGCGGTCGACGCCATTCTGCGGGGAGAGGAGGCCGGCGGGGTCCGCCGGACACCGCAAGGTGAAGTGCCCTTGTCACGGGATGAACCCTGTTCAAATTCTTCCGCCGGGCAGCTTTCGGTGGAAACATTGAAAGGCGAGGTGCGGATTTATCCCTATGCCATCAGCAGGGATCAGGTGGAGCGGGTCATTCGCAGCTTCCGCTTCGATGCGCGCACCGTGGCCAATCCGGAAAAGGCGGATATGGTTCTGGCGCTGCGCTCTCGTGCCGAAGATGCGAGGCTGCGAAGGATTCTCCAGGCCACGGGTTTGCCTCTGCACTGCGTCAAGAAAAATTCCACCGCCCAGATTCGCCGGCAACTCAATCATATTTTCAGTCAGCCCCGCGAGGTCGGTGACGACGATATCGATGCGGCGGTTCAGGAAACGGAAACGGCCGTGCAAAAAGTGCTGGCCGAATCGGTGGCGGTGGAATTGTCTCCCCAGAGCCCCGAAATTCGGAAGATCCAACATCATATCGTCAGCCGTTATCATCTCATCGCTGAAAGCGTGGGTTCGGATCCTGTCAGAAGGCTCGTGATCCACCCCAATTGACGGTCTGCGAAGGCGAACGTTTTTTGCCGTCCGCAGATACTGTCTCCGATCCGGGTGCGCCGGCCGGGCTTGGACTAGACTTCCATAACAAACAGCAGAATTGGAGTTTGGAGTCATGGGAATGTTCAAGCCTGATACCGGCCCGGGAAGCAGACACCCCTTCCTGGGAACCTTCCTCTTCATGGTCGCCACCATCGCCGCGATGGATCTCGCCATCGAGGCGATGATGAGCCGGCAGCCAGGGTGGGAGACAGCTTTCAATCCGGAAGTGAAAAGTATGCTGGGATCCGGTTTGTTGGCGCTGGCGAGCGCGTCTTTGATCGGTCTCGCCTGTTTCAGGCCGCTGCGGAGAAAGATCGAGCGGATCGAACGACAGACCGAGCAGAACGCCCGCCGCAACGCCAAATTGCGCCAGGCCCTGGACGCCAGTCAGAATATGATTCTGATCACGGATGAAAAGGGAAGGATCGTTTATGTCAACCCCGCTCTGTGTCAATTCACCGGTTATCCGGAAGACCATCTTCTCGGCAGAACGCCTGCGATTCTGGACAGCCCCCGCGCCGACAGGACGGTCTTGTCCGACATGAACGCCACCTTGGCAGCCGGCCATTCATGGTCTGGCCGGCTGCTTTGCCGCCGTTCCGCGCCCAAGCCGTTTCCCGTGGCCATCGAGGGGCAGGCGATGAAGCCGGACGAGGCGGAATACTGGGCCGAGGTGCACGTCACGCCCATCCTGGACGAGGGGAGGGCGTTGTGCGGATACGTGCAGATTCAATGTGACGTCAGCGAAGCGGTTGAGAAGGAGAAGTCGGCCCGGATGGAAAGAGCCGATACCGAGGCGAGGTTGAAGATCGCCGATATCCTGAGCGGTCAGGAGGACCTGGAAGGGCGCATAGGCCGGGTGCTGGAAGTTTTGTTCGAGCTGGAAGGGTTGGCGTTGCAGAAAAAGGGCGGTTTGTTTCGCAAGAACGGTGAAGTGCTGGAGATGTTCGTGCTTCGGGGAGCTTTCACCGACGAGTTCCGGCGAAAGGAAAAACAGGTGCCCCTGGGGGCGTGTCTTTGCGGCAAGGCGGCGGTTTCGGGGGAATTGCTGGTTTCCGACGACTGTTTTTGCGATCCCCGTCATGAGCACCGGTTCGAGGGGATGAAGCCTCATGGGCACTATATCGTTCCCCTGCGCCATGATGAGCGTGTCCTGGGGGTTTTGTTCCTCTATACCGACCCGTATCCCCAGCAATCCCCCGCCCGTTTGGCGACCTTGCGACTGGTGGGGGAAATGCTGGCCCTGGCCCTGTTACAGGAACAGACCAAGGAAATGCTGGCGCTGGCCAAAGAACAGGCCGAGGCCCAAGCCCAGGCGAAAAGCGCTTTTCTGGCCAATATGAGCCATGAGATCCGCACCCCGATGAATGGCGTGCTGGGCATGCTCGATCTGTTGCGGGAAACCTCCTTGACCACGGAGCAACAAGAACTGGTGGGAACGGCGGTCAATTCCGCCGAGGCGCTGCTGGAGATCATCAACGAAATCCTAGATTTTTCCAAGCTGGAAGCGGGGAAGGTCGAAATCGAGCGGACGGCTTTCATGTTGCCCGATCTGATGGAGGATGTCTGCGCCTTGCTGGCGCAACGTGCCTATGACAAGCATCTCGATCTCAATCTCGACCTGCCGCCGGATTTGTCGCCGCTGCGTGAAGGGGATCCGACCAGGTTGCGCCAGGTATTGACCAATCTGATCGGCAACGCCATCAAGTTTACCGAACTGGGGGAGGTGACGGTCGGCGTTCATGAGCGGGGGGAAGGCGAGTTGTTGTTCGAAGTGCGCGATACCGGTATCGGGATTCCGGCCGAAGCCCAGTCGCGGTTGTTCCGGCCTTTCGATCAGGCGGATGTTTCGACCACCCGGCGTTTTGGCGGGACCGGTCTGGGGCTGAGCATCAGCAAACGCCTGGTGGAACTGATGGGGGGCGTGATCGGCGTCGACAGTGTGCCGGGGCAGGGTAGCCGCTTCTGGTTCAAGGTGTCATTGCCCTGCCGGGGCGAAGGTCTGGCCGGATTCCAATCGCCGGCTGAAATTCGGGGAAAGAGAGCCCTGATTGTCGATGACAATGCCACCAACCGCCGGATCCTTTCCAGCTACTTGCGGCATTTTGGCCTGGAGGCGGTCGAGGTTGCCGATGGGAAGGCGGCGCTGGAGCTCTTGGAACGGGATGGGGGGTTCGACATCGTGCTCACGGACATGCACATGCCCGGTATGGACGGTGCCGGGCTGGCGGCGGCCATGGAGGCCGAGCCGGCGATGGCGTCCATTCCCCGGCTGTTACTTTCTTCCGGGGTGATGATGGGTGAGGAGGAAAAACGGCGGCTGGGGATCGTGAAAAGCTTCCTCAAACCTGTGAGGCGCACTGTGTTGGAGAACGCCCTGAAAGAAGTGCTGGGGAAGGCTGGCGTCCGGCGGCGGGAAATTTCGGCCGGCGTCGGAATGACATGGCCGGGCCGCAAGGTGCTGGTGGTGGAGGACAATCTCGTCAACGCCAAAGTGATCACGGCCCGGCTGAAGAAGCTGGGCATCGAGCCCACCTTGGCGATCCATGGGGCGGAGGCGTTGGAAAAACTGGAGGATCAGGCTTTCGATCTGGTGTTGATGGATTGTCAGATGCCGGTCATGGACGGCTATGAGGCGACCCGGTGCCTGCGCAACAGAGAGCTGGAAAAGGGGTCGGCCAGGGTGCCGGTCATCGCGCTGACCGCCCATGCCGGTGAGGGAGAGGAGGAAAAATGTCTCGGATGCGGCATGGACGCCTATCTCAGCAAGCCGGTTCGTGGCGAAGCGTTGATCGAAACGTTGTCGCGCTATCTGGGCGGGCCAGTGGAAAGGGTGGACTCGGCGCGGGAGCCGGCGGTCGAAAATCGGGAGCTTCCGGTATGCGATTTGGAGGCGGCGCTGAAACAGCTCGATGATGATCGGGAACTGCTCGACGAAATGATCGGGCTGTGTCTCGACGAGCTGCCGAAAAGGCTGGAGGACTTGCGTCAGGCTCAAGACAGGGGCGATGCGGATGCTCTGGCCGACGCGGCCCATGCCGTCAAGGGGATGGCGGGGCATTTTTGCGCAGGGCGCTTGCAAGCCCAGGCCCGCGAACTGGAACAGGCGGCCCGTCAAGGGGGCCGGGACGGCTTCGAAACCCTCACTCTGGCTCTGATAGAGACGGCGGAGGCGATGGTGCGGGCGTTGAACACGGCAAGGGAGACCGCTCATGTCACATGAATTCAGCTATGAGGAATTGAAGGCGGCCGAACGCTTGCCTTCCCCCGCGGGCGTGGCGCTGTCCATCCTGCAGTTGGTGGAAAAGGAAGAGGCCTCCATCGATGAGTTGGCGACACTGGTTCAGGCCGATCCGGCATTGAGCGCGAGGTTATTGCGTTTCGCCAACTCGCCGATGGTCGCGCCCAGGCGGCCCATCGTCGCCATTCAGGATGCGGTGGCCTTGATCGGGATGAACGGGGTGCGGAGTCTGGTGTTGTGCCTGTCTCTGGTTGGGCGTTACAAGACCGGTCAGTGCGATCATTTCGATTACGCCCGCTATTGGTCCGGTTCCCTCGCCCTGGCGCAGGCGATGTCCTCTCTTTGCGCCTTATCCCGCCTGGCGGCGGCGGAAGAAGCCTTCACCATCGGTTTGCTGGCGGACATTGGCCGCCTGGCCCTGGCGACCGCCTGGCCCGAGGAATATAGCCGTTGCCTGATGGCGTTGCAGAATGCGAATGATTTGAGGGCGTTGGAGCAACGTTGTTTTTCCATCGATAACGTGGCGTTGACCCGCTTGCTGCTGGCTGATTGGCGTCTGCCGGAAATATTCATCGAGGCCTTGTGTCTCAGCCACGAGGAGAAGGAACCCGGTGAGGATCGTTGCGGGCGTCTGGCGAGGTTGTTCGTTTTTTCCCGCTCGGTGCGGGAATATTGTCTGGCGGCTGAGGAAGAACGTTCGTCTCTTGAAGATTCCCTTGCCGGGCAGCTGAAGTCTCTGCCTTTGCAACTGGAACTGGACGAATGGCTCCCCGCTGTGCTGGATGAATGGCGCGCCTGGGGCAAGATGATCGAGGTGCCCACGGCTTTTCCAAAACATGAAAAGCCGGGAAAGGGGAAAAAGGAAACGCCGCTTCCCGGGCTGAAAATCCTGTTGGTGGACGATGACCGGATGCTCCTTGCCAGGCTGGGCAAACAGCTGCAAAAAGCCGGCCACCGGGTGACTGCCTGCAGGGATGGGCAGGCGGCCCTGTCGCTGCTGTTGCAAGACATGCCGCAAATGGTGATCACCGATTGGCATATGCAGCCCATGGATGGCCTCAAGCTCTGCAGGGCGTTGAGAAACTCGGAGGTGGGAAAGGAATTGTTCATCATCATGTTGACATCGAGCGAAAGTGATGACGAATTGGTTCAGGCTTTCGATGCCGGCATAGACGATTATGTGATCAAGCCAGTCAGCATGCGGGTGTTGCTGGCAAGAATACGGGCAGGGCAGCGCATTCTCTCGCTGCAGGAGGAGTTACGGCAGGAACACGCTTTATTGGAGCAGAAAGCCAAGGAGTTGGCATTGGCCAACAGGCGGCTGGAGCAGATGGCCAACACCGATATGCTGACGGGGTTGCCCAACCGGAGATACGCGATCCGCCGGCTTAAGCAGGAATTGGCGGAGAGCAAGCGCAGTGGCGCCGATCTGGGTGTGATGATTCTGGATCTGGATCACTTCAAACAGATCAACGACAAGTTCGGTCACGAGGTGGGGGATAAGGTTCTGGTTCATGTCGCCAAAGTCATGAATCAGGTTCTCCGCACGTCCGACATCGTCTGCCGCTTCGGGGGCGAGGAATTTCTGGTCATCGCGCCATCAACCGGTTTGATGGCGGGCCGGAAGCTGGCGGAGAGAATCCGCTCGGCCCTGGAGGCCACCCCGCCACCCAAATTGAAACTCGGCCGGCCGGTGACCGCGAGCATCGGTGTGGCGTCGCTTGGAGGAGGGGACGAAGACGAGGTGGATATCATTCGCCGCGCCGATCACGCGCTCTATAAAGCCAAGGCTGCCGGACGCAACAGGGTGCTCGTGGATGGGGGATGAAATCGAACGCAACCATTCCTGAAGCCATCGGATCGTTTTGTTATAATCGCAGATTCATGTTTGATGGCGTTGGCTGGTGGAATGGGGGCTGGTTCAGTCCGGATTCATCCGACACCTGTTATGGTGAGCCAACCTGGAAATAACAATGGAGGAACAAAATGAAATTTCGTCAAATAGCCTTGGGCGTCGCTTTGGCTGCCACGATGGGAATGTCTTCACTGGCGTCTGCCACCGAGTTCACCCAGGACGAGAAGCTCTGGCTGGGGATGAAGATCTATGAGCGGGCCGCCGGACGCGGTTGCGGAACCTGCCACGATGTCAAACCGTTTCCGGATCTGACCGAGAGCGTGAAGAAGTTGTCCAAGGACGAATTCATCAAGGTGGTCAAGGAAGGTCGCGCAGGCACCATCATGACGCCGATGGCGCCGCAGATCATGAAAATCGGCCTGGTCGAAAAAGCTTGTATGACCGAAGAGCAGGCGCTGGATGCCCTGCATGGCTATCTGCTCGCCTTGGCCAATGGCGAGGTCAAGGGAAAAGTCAAGAAGCCCAAGAGCCTGAAGGAAAAGATGAAAGGTTGTCAATAAAACCTGAACCCGCTGCGGGATTGAAAAGCCGGTTCGTGTCAACGAACCGGCTTTTTGTATGACGAAGTTTATGGTTTCTTTTTGCTCAATCGCCACATCTGAACGTTGCCATCGGAGGTGGCGCTCAAGAGAAAACGCCCCTTGCGGATGAATCGCAATCCGAGCACCGGCCGGGCGGTGGGGCGCCAGGCGGAGCGGTCGGGCATGAACTGGCGCAGCAACCGTCCCTTTTTGACGCTCCAAAGCTTGATGCCCTGCGAGGGGTGACCCGTGGCCAACAGGCTTTCCCTGGCGGAGAAAGCCGCGCGGGTCACGGTGATGAAAGCCGGATCGAGTTCGCGCAGGAGTTCGCCTGTGGAGGTCTTCCAGAGCCGGATGGGCCCCAGAAGGGCGTTGGTCATCGCATAGGTTCCCTTGGGAGAGAGGGTCACCTGGGCGAGTTTGCCCCGGTGTTTCCAGCGGTGAACGAGCCTTCCGGAATCGAGATCCCACAGTTTGGCCTCGCCGTCATCGCCGCCTGTCAGTGCGAAACGCTGCCTCTGGTCGAGTGCGACGGTTTTGACCGTGCGTTGATGGGGGAAGGCGAAACGGGTTTTGCCGCCGGGTAGAGAAAAGTACACCGCCCGGTCCTCAAGTCCTATCAACGCCCAACGGCCATCGGCGGACAGCGCTACGGTCTGGACACCCTTCAAAGCCCAGGATGCCAGGGGCCTGCCCTGCCAACCGTCCCACCACGCCACCCCTCGACGGTCGGCGGTCAGGGCATAGTGACCGTCCGGGGTCACGGCGACGGCGATCAGGTTTTGTTCCTGAGTGCCTCCGTGGCGAAAGGTGTGTTGCAACCGTTTTTGGGGCTTCAGCTGCCACCATTCCGCACCATGATCGATGCTGGCAAGCAGGGCGTGATCGTTTCCCAGGGCGGCGGCGGTGATTCCTCCCGGAACCAGTTGCCAGCTCTTTGCCGGCTTGGTCCCGTTGCCGCAGCCCGGGAGAAGACAAACCAGGAGTAATATCAGCAAAGCTCCCGGTTTCATTGCGAAGTTCCCCGAAACCAGGCCAGTTTGCCATGTAACCGCACGACTTCGCCGATGATGACCAGGGTGGGAGGGGAAACGTTTTCCTTTTTGGCGCTGTCGGCCAGGGTGGCGACGGTGGCGATGACGACTTTTTGCTCCGGCGTGGTACCCGCCTGAATCATCGCTGCCGGGGTTTCGGCCGGCATGCCGTGGCGGATCAGGGACTGGCAGACATCCGCCAGACCGAGCAGTCCCATGTAGATCACGAGCGTTTGATTGGGAACGATCATTTTTTCCCACTCCAGATTGGGGCGGTCTCCCCGGCGGTGGCCGGTCACGAACAGGCAGGACTGGGCATGATCGCGGTGGGTCAGAGGGATGCCGGCATAGCTCGCGCACCCCGATGCGGCGGTGATCCCGGGCACGACCAGGAAAGGAATGCCTTCTTCCGCCAGGCTTTCGATCTCCTCTCCCCCCCTGCCGAAAATGAAAGGATCCCCCCCTTTGAGCCTGACCACTCTTTTTCCCGCTTTGGCCAGGCGGACCAGCAAATGATTGATCTCCTCCTGCGCCAGGGTGTGGGCGGCGCGGGCCTTGCCGGCATAGATCTTTTCCGCGTCCCGCCTCACCAGTTCCAGCACCGCTTGGGACACCAGGCGGTCATAGACCACGACGTCGGCTTCCTGCATCAGTCGCAGCGCCCGGAATGTCAACAGGTCGGGGTCTCCCGGTCCGGCTCCGACCAGGGCGACGAAACCCGGCGATGTGCCGGTCGCCCGGGCGGCTGTCTGAAGGGCGCTTTCGAGAGCCTCCTCGGCTTTTTTCCGTTGTCCCGCCAGCATCAGTTGTCCGGGGGGGCCGGAAAGAACCTGTTCCCAGAAACGGCGTCTTTGTTCCTGACGGCTCAGCATTTTTTTGACCCGGTCGCGGTAATTACCTGCAAGTTTAGCCAATTGCCCAAAATTCGCAGGGATCATCGCTTCCAGGCGGGCTTTCAGCAGGCGGGTCAGAATCGGCGCGCGGCCCCCGCTGGAAATGGCGACCGTCAAGGGGGAACGATCGACGATGGCGGGCATGATGAAGTTGCAGCTTTCAGGTTGATCCACGGTATTGACCAGGAGGTGCTTATTTTCTCCCAGTTCCGCGATCCGGGCGTTGAGCGCCGGGTCGTCGGTGGCGGCGATGACCAGTCGGCGCTGTTCCAGATCCCCGGGCTCGAAGGATTTTCGCCGCAGTGTCAAAGCCTCTTGTTTCGCCAGTTCGGTCAGACGGGGATGAAATGAAACGGAAAGCACGGTGACCTTCGCCCCGGCGCGAAGCAGGAGCTCGGTTTTCCGCAGAGCGGTCGAGCCACCGCCGACGACCAGGCAATCGCGTCCTTTGACATCGAGAAACACAGGCAGGTAGTCCATTTTCTCAACATCCATCGGTTTGCTTTTTCGGAGGCCGGGAAGGGTCCGCCGGACCGAAATTCGTCCGTAAATTCAGGCCCGGCGCGGCCCTCCCTGGCCGCTGACGGACCCTTCCCGGACCCCTCCGACAGAAGTGACAGGTGGTAAGGTCCATTTTTCCGCTCGTTGATTTGCTATGATTTTGTTGCATTGAAACTTGAGTGGGTAAGCATGGAATTCGACAGGGAACTGGATACCAGTGGTCTCAATTGCCCCTTGCCATTGTTGCGGCTGAAAAAGACGCTGAACGAAATGGAAAGCGGGCAGATCGTTCATGTGATCGCCACCGATCCCGCCTCGGTTCTGGATTTCGGGGTCTTCGCCGATCAAAGTGGCAATGAGATTCTGGCGCAACGGCAAGACCAGGGACGATATCATTTCTGGATCCGTAAAAGATAAGTGTGACCGGCCCACGGCGGGTGGGACAGGGTTGTGGTGCCGGATCCATGTTTCACCTGTTTCAGCGCTGGACTATGCTTGACTTGTTCCCTCGTCGATGACGGCCGGATCGGTTCCCCGGCGCAGGGACAGCACGGGCCAGTTTTGGCTGCGGGCGATTTGCTCCAGCTTGGGGTCGGGATCGACGGCGACCGGGTGGCCCACTTGGTTGAGAAGCGGCAGGTCATTGTGGGAATCGGTATAGAAAGTCGCCGTTTCCGTTTGTAGCCGGTGTGCTTGCAACCATTGGTTGAGGCGCTCGACCTTGCCTTCCCGAAAGCACGGCGTGCCCGTGAAACGCCCGGTATAGCGATCGTTCGCAAATTCTGGACGGGTGGCGATGAGGTCATCGATGGCGAAAAGTTCTGCGATGGGGGCGGTGACGAAGGCATTGGTGGCGGTGATGATCACCAGCCGGTCGCCCCGTTGGCGATGGCATTCCACCAGCTTTTTGGCTGCCGGAAGCACGATGGGTTCGATTTTTTCCATGATGAACCGTTCCCGGAGACGATGCAGGACTTTGGGGGGGTGGGCGCTCAAGGGTTTGAGGGCGAACTGGAGGAAATCGCGGATATCGAGAACGCCCTGTTGGTAGTCCTGGTAAAACCTGCGATTGGCGGCTTCGTATTCGTCAGCGTCCACGAGGCCGTGTTCCACCAGGAACTGGCCCCACAGATAGTCGCTGTCACCGCCCAGCAGGGTGTTGTCCAGGTCGAACAATGCCAGCGAGGGGGAGGTGGGATGGGATTTGGGAATCACTTGCGGTTGCCTGAATCCTTGTGTAGGTTATATTTCCATGAGTTGTTCATTTTATCATCTCTCATCCGTTGCATCTTCTTCAGGCCATGATCGATTCTGAAGGATATCGCCTGAATGTGGGGATCGTTCTCTGCAACGATGCGGGCGCCGTTTTCTGGGCCCGGCGGATCGGCATGCGTTCCTGGCAGTTTCCCCAAGGGGGCATCAAGCACAAGGAAGATCCGGAAGCGGCGATGTTCCGGGAGCTTTACGAGGAGACCGGCCTGACGCACCAGGACGTCGATATCATAGGCCGTACCCGGGATTGGTTGCACTATCGTCTGCCAACACGTTATATCCGGCGGCATTCCTTGCCTTTGTGTATCGGTCAGAAACAATTATGGTTCTTGCTCAGGCTTCGAACCTTGGAAGATCGTATTCGGTTGGACTGTAGCGGTCATCCCGAGTTCGACGATTGGCGATGGGTGGAATATTGGCACCCTGTCCGGGAAGTGGTCTATTTTAAAAGGGAGGTGTATCGCAAGGCGCTGGCTGAGCTTGGGCGTTTTCTGGTTTCCGACAGTGTGCCCATCGATCCGAGCGGATACCTGACCCGTCAAAAGGACTCCTGTTAAGTTCTTCTGTCACCCGTCACGGTATTTTAGGAGGAAAATTTGTCCTATTTCAGGAAGCTGCTGGGGACAGTCCTGATCTTGTCGCTCCTGATTCCCCTGATTTGTCAGGCAGGGGATCATGCGCCGGTGGTGGTCGCCGTGAATCCTTCCGTGATGGCGGCCGTGATGTCCCGCAATGAAATCCGGGCTGTTTTCGCCATGCGGCGAAGCACTTGGCGTGACGGGACGCCCGTTCGTGTGTTCGTTTTGCCTGACGACGATCCTGTACACCGGGATTTTTGCAAGAAAATCCTGAAGATCTATCCCCACCAGTTACGCCGGATCTGGGATCGGAACATCTTCTCGGGGATCGGCCAGACCCCGATTGAAGTCGAGAGCCTCAGCGAGATGCGGGAGCGGATTTCGCGAACCAGCGGGGCCATTGGTTATTTGACCGAAGATCACGTCGATGCCTCGGTTAGGAAGGTGGAGGTGCCATAAGTGAATTCGGTGAGGATAAAAAGGGGGTGGGCCGGCAAGACGGTGAAAGCGGATCTTGTAATCGCTTTGCTTCTGCTGGCCGTCTCGAGTGGCGCTGTGGCGGGCGACGAGCCGCTTTGGCGCAGCAGCCTTCAGTTTCACGGCTTTCTCAGCCAGGGCTTTGTTTGGACATCCGCCAATCGTTGGTATGGGGACAGCGAGGAAGGGAGCCTTGATTTTACCGAGATGGGGCTCAATTTGTCCTTTCGGCCCGTGGGTCCGTTGAGGCTGGCGGCTCAGGGGGTTTTTCGCCGCAGCGGCCGGCTCAACCCCCACGAGGTACGGCTCGACTATGCCTTGGCGGACTATACCTTCCTCTCCACCGCTCAGGGGCGGTTGGGAATCATGTTGGGGCGGGTCAAGAATCCACTGGGTCTTTACAACGAAACCCGGGATGTGGCTTTCACCCGGCCGACCATCTTCCTTCCCCAGAGTGTCTATTTCGACCGGACCAGAAATTTTGGTCTGGCCAATGATGGCTTTCAGTTCTACGGCGAATATTCCACCGCCTGGGGGGATTGGTTTCTGCGCGCCGGGGCCGGCTGGCCCAACGGAACCCGGGACAAGGAATTCGAGCGTTTGATTTTAGGGAGGAACTGGGATGGTGAGTTCGAGCCGAGGCTTTCCGGCATCGGCCGCCTGGTGTATGAATATCAGGGAGGAATGGTCCGGCTGGCGGTGACAGGGGCGATCGTCAATACCGAATATCAGCCGGGCAAGAACAATCCCTTCCAGCGCGGCTGGCTTGCCTTCAAGCCGGTGATCTTTTCCGCCCAGTACAACGGGGAGAAATTGACCATTACCGGGGAATACGCCCTCCGTTTTTCCAAATTCGATGATTTTGGAATCTATTTTCCTGATCAGAGCGTAACGGGTGAGAGTTACTACCTGCAGGCAAGCTATCGCATAGTGCCGAAAGTGGAAGTGGTGGGACGGTATGATGTGTACTTTGCCGACCGTGACGATACCAGCGGGCGGAAATATGCCAAACTGACCGGCAATCCCCGGCACAAGCGTTTCGCCCGTGACTGGACGGCGGGAATCCGTTGGGACATCACTCCCTGGTGGATGGTCCGGGCCGAGTACCACAATGTATATGGAACCGGTTGGCTTGCGGTTTCAGAGAACGGCGATTTCAGTGATGCCCGGAAACGGTGGCACATGTTCACCTTTTTGACCGCTTTCCGCTTTTGACCGCAGGCGTTAATAGCCTTCCGAGTGGAAATCAAGGCCCGCAGGCGGGTTTTCGAGTCTTTCCACCCGGGTTTCTATTTTGCCGTCAGGATGCAGTTCCAGCCAGCGCCAGCCGGGGGGTAGGGAATCCAGGGCGAAAGTTTCGGAATGGGGCTTGAACTGAAAGCAGGTGGAGGGAACGCTCCAGAGGGGAGTCGATTGGTGGTGGGTACTGAAAGTCTGGTGGACATGGCCGAATATTACCGCTTTGACCTGGCTGAAATCACTCAGCAAGGCAAGAAATTCTTCTCCATTGTCCAGCCGCATGGTGTCCATCCAGGCGCTTCCCACCGGCACGGGTGGATGGTGCAGAGCGATCAAGGCCGGGCGACCGTCTCCAGCAGTGAGGCTTTGGGCGAGAAAATCCAGCTCCTTTCGAGACAGATGTCCTTGATGGGAATTTTCCTTGTGGCTGTCCAGACAAACAAGTTGCCACGGGGGGAAGAGAATGCGCCTGGCGCAGTGGCTTTCATGCCGGCACAGGATGGCGTCCATCAAGGCCGGGGAATCATGATTGCCCGGCAGACACACCCATGGCACCGCGAGGTTGTCCATGATATGGCGTAAACGCCGGTAACTGTCTTCGAAGGGGTCTTGTACCAGGTCGCCTGTCAGAAGGATCAGTTCAGGGGGCCACAGGGGATGGGACAGCAGGTGCCGCAGGACTTCCCGCAAGCTGAGTTCGGTGTCCACACCCATCAGAGTCTGGCCCGCCCGTTCCAGAAGGTGACAGTCCGATAGCTGGAGAATTCTGAAAGGCGCCTCACCTTCCAGTCGGAGTTCGGTCGATTTCATAGGCATTTGAGCAGGATTTTGGAGTTGCGTTTGTAGTTGTAACAGGATTTGCGCTCCACCGGTAACTCGTTGAAATCGACAAGACGAAATCCCCGTTCCAGGAACCAATGGGTGGTGCGGGTCGTGAGGACGAACAGCCGGCGCAACCCCAGGCTGCGGGCTTTTTCCTCTATCGCCTCGAGGAGGCGTTTTCCCCTGTCTTCTCCCCGATATTCGGGATGAAGGGCCAGGCAGGCCAGCTCTCCCATTCCGGCTTCAGGGAAGGCGTGGAGTGCGGCGCAGCCGATGATCAGTCCGTCGCGTTCGATCACCCAATAGTCGCCGATTTCCATTTCGATTCTTTCCCGGGAACGCTTGACCAAAATCCCCTCTCTTTCCAAAGGCTCGATCAGTTCCAGGATTCCGCCGATATCTTCGATCCGGGCGCCGCGCAAGGTTTCGAAAGGTTCGGCCGCTATCAAGGTGCCGATGCCGTCGCGGCTGAACAGCTCCAGCAACAGGGCGCCATCCACATGCCGGTCGAGCAGATGGGCGCGGGTGACGCCGTGTTCGACCGCTTCGACGGCCGCTTCCACATGTTGCGCGACTTCCGGGGTGAATGCCTCCCAGTTCAGCAGATCCCTGGCTTCGGCGGTGGTCATTTGCCGGATGGGGGAGCGGATGCGGGCGTCGATGCAATCGTGCTCCATCAACAACAAGAGCTTGTCGGCCCCGATTGCGCCGGCGATGGCCATCGCGACCCGCTCGGCGCCGAGGTTGAAGGTTTCACCGCTGGGTGAATAGCCCAAAGGAGAGACCAGAACCAGGTTTTCGCCCGCCAACAGTGCCTGGATGTTTTCCCGGTCCACCCTTCTCACCTCCCCGGTATGTTCGAAGTCGATTCCATCGATCACACCCAATGGCCTGGCGGTGACGAAATTGCCGGAGACGACCTTGAGGCGCAGTCCCGCCATGGGGGAATCGGCGATTCCCATCGACAGCCGGGCTTCGATTTCCACCCGTACCTGGCCTGCGGCTTCTTTGACGCACTCGAGCGCCCTGGGATCGGTGATGCGGAGGTTTCGGTGATAACGGCTGGAGATCCCCAAAGTCTCCAGCCGCCGTTCTATCTGGGGGCGGATGCCGTGGACCAGAACTAGGCGGATGCCCAGACCGTGGAGCAGGGCGAGATCATGGATCAGCCCGGTGAAACGCTCATCGAGAAGGGCTTCCCCACCGAAGAAAACCACGAAGGTTTTCCCCCGGTGGGCATGGATATAGGGAGACGAAGCCCGGAACCAGCGGACGAAGGTGTCCGGCTCTGTCACGGCTTACAGCTTGTCGCCGAGATCCCGGTCGGTGACGGCGCCCTCCGATGCCGAATTGACCAGGGCGGCATATTTGGCCAACACTCCCCGGCGATAACGGGGGGCGGGTTTTTTCCAATCGGCCAGTCGGGCGCCGATTTCTTCGTCGGAAAGGTGCAGGTGGAGGGTGCGGGATTGGGCGTCGATGGTGATGGTGTCCCCGTTTTCGACAATGGCCAGGGGGCCGCCGGCATAGGCTTCCGGCGTGATGTGGCCGACCACGAAGCCGTGGGTGCCGCCGGAGAAGCGGCCGTCGGTGATGAGGGCGACATCCTGGCCCAGTCCTTTGCCCATGACGGCGGAGGTGGGGGAAAGCATTTCCCGCATGCCGGGTCCTCCCTTGGGACCCTCGTAGCGGATGACGATCACATCGCCCTTTTGGATGCTGCCGTCGAGGATGCTCGCCAGCGCGGCTTCCTCGCACTCGAAGACCCGCGCGGTGCCGGTGAAACTCAGACCTTCCTTGCCGCTGATCTTGGCCACGGCCCCCTGGGGGGCCAGGTTCCCTTTCAGGATGACCAGATGGCTGTCTTTCTTGACCGGATTGTCCAGCGGCCGAATGATTTCCTGGCCCTGGGGATAGGGGGGGGCGTCGGCCAGATTTTCGGCCAATGTTTTCCCCGTCACCGTCAGGCAGTCGCCGTGCAACAGCCCCGCATCGAGCAACATTTTCATCAGCGGCTGAATACCGCCGATGTCGATCAGGTCGGCCATGTGATAGCGGCCACTGGGTTTGAGGTCGGCCAGTACCGGGGTTCTTTGGCCGATACGGGTGAAATCGTCCAAAGTCAGATCGACGCCGCAGCTGTCGGCCATCGCCAAAAGGTGGAGAACCGAATTGGTGGAACCGCCGAGGGCGATGACGACCGTGATGGCGTTCTCGAACGCCTCGCGGGTCATGATGTCCAGCGGCTTGATATCCTGTTCGAGCAGCCTGAGCACCGCTTCCCCCGCGGCTTCGCAATCTTTTTGTTTCTCCATGGAAACAGCCGCCTGGGCGGAAGATCCGGGCAGGCTCATTCCCAGCGCTTCGATCGCCGAGGCCATGGTGTTGGCGGTGTACATGCCGCCACAGGAACCAGGGCCCGGGATCGCTTTGGTTTCGATCTGGCGCAGGGTTTCGTCGTCGATTCGGTTGTTGGCCCTGGCGCCTACGGCCTCGAACACCGAAACGATGTCCAGTTTCTGCCCGCCCAGGCAGCCGGGCAGGATGGTGCCCCCATAGACGAATACCGCCGGCCGGTTGAGGCGGGCGATCGCCATCATACATCCCGGCATGTTCTTGTCACAGCCACCGATGGCCACCAAACCGTCGTAGCCCTGGCAGCCCATGACGGTCTCGATGGAGTCGGCGATGACCTCCCGGGAAACGAGGGAGTACTTCATTCCCTCGGTACCCATGGAGATGCCGTCGGATATGGTGATGGTATGGAACAGAACCCCCTTGCCGCCGTGGCTGTCCACCCCTCTGATGGCATGATTGGCCAATTGGTTGATGTGCATGTTGCACGGCGTCACCATGTTCCAGGTGGAGGCGATTCCGATCTGGGGTTTTTGGAAATCCTCGTCGCTGAAGCCGACGGCATGCAGCATGGCCCGGCTAGGGGCACGTTCGAAGCCGTCGACGATTTGGGCGGATTGGGGGCGTTTTTTATCGGTCATCGAATTTCAACTCCATCGATTGTTGGGGTTTGCCTTGAAAGCGTCATTGGGGCATAGGGTGAAAACAAAGAGAGAGGTTCCGGCAAGGCCTGCATATTCTCGCCGCGCCGGGGTGGCCATCATAACGAAGACAGGGAATCCCATCCGCGTTTCCGCCGCCACCCGAGGCGGGGAAGGATCAGGCCCAGCAGAATGCCCCCGGCGAGCACGGCGGCGCCGATGAGAAACCATCGCTGCGAGTTTTCGCGGTTCAGAGTCTTGTTTTCCAGTTCGAGCCGTTGAATCTGTCTTTCCTGCTCGGCCACCCGTTCGCGCAAGCGGTTGCGCTCGGCCTCGATCTCGATGGCATGGGTGGCCGCATGGCGAATATGTTTGAGCTCGTTTTCCAGACGGGTGTTTCGCTCAGTCAGTTCGGCGGTTTCGCTGGTCAGGGACCCTTTGGCCTGTTTCAGGGTTTCGAGCGCTTGCTTGAGCTGGGCGTTTTCGCTTTTCAACCGTTCGATCTGGCCGGTGGCGGCTTCCAGTTTCTTGCGTGCGCTGGGTTCAGCGCTCAAATAGCGGGTCAGTATCCACCCTGTGGTTCCGTCGTGGAGACGTATCTTGCTGTAGCCGCTTCGGGAGTCCTGCTCCAGGACAGTGACGGATGCGCCGCTTCTCAGCCGCCGCAGAATCTTGTATCGGATTCCTTTTCCCGCCCTCAGGTTCACTTCGATCCGATCCGTGACATAGGCGGTTTTATCGGCGTAGGCGGTGCAGGTCAACAGCAGCAGAAACAGGATGGCTATGATTTTCATCGGGGGATGGACTCCGTAATGCCGGTGGATGGCGATACGGCATTGTACCCTTCGATCATGGATCGTTTCACCTGGTGAAGACAACCGAACATCCCCCCTCGGCTGATTCAAATACCTGTCTGGGGGAGGAGGAGGAATTCCAGCAACGCTTTTTGCGCGTGCAGCCTGTTTTCGGCTTCGTCCCACACCACGCTTTGGGGCCCTTCCAAAACCTCGGCGCTGACTTCTTCGCCTCGGTGTGCGGGCAGGCAGTGCATGAAAAGGGCGTCGGACCGGGCCAGTTGCATGATTTCCGGCGTCACCTGGAAATGGCGAAAGGCGTCTCGGCGTTGCCGTTGTTCTTCTTCTTGGCCCATGCTGGCCCAGACGTCGGTGACGATCAGGTTCGCGCCGCTGGCGGCCTGCCGGGGGTCATGGGTAAGCGTCACATGGGAGGCGGAACGCTCGAGCAGCCCGGCTTCCGGTTCGTAACCTTCGGGGCAGGCGACATTGAGCTGGAAGTCCAGCAGTTTCGCGGCGTTGATATAGGACTGACACATGTTGTTGCCATCGCCGATCCAGGCGACCGTACGTCCCCGGATTTCACCCCGGTGCTCGAACCAGGTTTGCATGTCCGCCAGCAATTGGCACGGGTGGAAGCGATCGGTCAGGGCATTGATCACGGGCACCCTGGAGTATTTCGCGAATCGTTCCACCGTATCGTGGCTGTGGGTGCGAAGGGCGATGACGTCGACCATTCTGGACAGCACCCGGGCGGTGTCTTCAAGCGGTTCCCCGCGCTCCAGCTGGGAATCCTTGGGGGCGAGGAAAATGGCGGCGCCGCCCAGTTGTACGATGCCGGCCTCGAAAGATACCCGGGTACGGGTGGAGGCCTTTTCGAAGATCATTCCCAGAACCCGGTTTTTCAGCGGCTCATAAGGGCCGGCCAGGCGTTTGCGCTCCATGGCGCGGTGGATCAGCATTCTCAGTTCTTCTGCCTGGAGGTCCTGGAGGGTGAGGAAGTGTCGGGTTTTCACGATGTCGTTCCTGAAATAAGGCCCACAACGGTTTCGGCCAATTGATCCGCCTGATTCTCGTCCAGAATGAGGGGAGGCAAAAGACGTACCACGTTGTTGGCGGTCACGTTAATCAACAGGCCCTGGGCGAGGGCTTTGGGAACCAGGCCGCCGCAAGGCGCCTGTAACTCGATACCCAGCATCAGGCCGTGGCCGCGGATCGCCTTCACCTGCTCGAGGGGTTCCAGCCGTTGCCGGAATGTGTCCAGCAGCCGCCGACCCAGCCATTCCGCGCGGGACAACAATTTTTGTTCCTCGATGATCCGCAGCACTTCCAGTGCGACCCGGCAGCCGAGGAAGTTTCCGCCGAAGGTCGAGCCATGCATCCCGGCGGTGAGTGCCCGGGCCGCCTTGCCCCGTGCCAGGCAGGCGCCAATGGGGAAACCGTTACCGAGCGCCTTGGCCAGGGTCGTGACATCGGGAGTGATGGATTGGTGCTGGAAGGCGAACCACCGTCCCGTCCGTCCGATTCCGGTCTGAACCTCGTCGAGCATCAGCAGCCAGTCGTTGTCGTCGCAGAGAGAGCGCAAGCGGCTCAAATAGCCCGGGGCCGGTGTCCTGACTCCGCCTTCCCCCTGTATCGGTTCGACCAGGATGGCGACGATGTCGCTTCTGCCCGACAAAGATGCCAGGGCGTCGATGTCGTCGTAGGGGATCTGGAGGAATCCACCGACCAGCGGCTCGAATCCCCGCTGGACTTTCGCGTTACCGGTCGCGCTCAAGGTGGCGAGGGTGCGGCCATGGAAACTGCCTTCCATGACCACGATCTTGGGATCGGCGATACCACGGCCGGCGCCGACGGCGCGGGCGATCTTGATGGCGGCTTCGTTGGCTTCGGCGCCCGAATTGCAGAAAAAGGCATTGTCCATGCCGCTGAGGCGGCAAAGTTCGCCGGCCAGCCGTTCCTGGGGGGGGATGCGATAGAGGTTGGAAGTGTGCCAAAGCTGTCCCGCCTGTTGGCAAAGAACCTCGTAAAGCGCGGGATGGGCATGGCCCAGGTTGCAAACGGCGATGCCGGACAAAGCGTCCAGGTAACGTTTGCCTTGCCGGTCCCAGAGCCAGGCCCCTTCGCCCCGGACGAAGGTCACGGGGAATCGGGAATAGGTGGGCATCACGCGGGAACTCTCAGGCTGACACGGGTCAATGGATTCAGTCATTGCAAATGTTGCTTTCGTATTTCGGGAACACGTTCGGTATGCCAGGCCTTGAAGCGGCGTAAAGCAAAAAGGCAGCCCTTGGACTGCCCGAACTGGTTCATTTTATTGAAATCCCCGGCCGGGGACAATAGATCCAGGGCCAATTGTCAGCCCAAAGGACGAAAACCGAGCGGGAATTTGCAATATAATTGATTCAAGGTCGTTTGTGCCCGGGGGGTGGTCATGAAGCGTTGGATTTGGGTAGCCTGGATAGGTCTGGGCGCCTTGTTCGTCGAAGCGGGCTGGGCGCTGGAAATTCGCGGTATTCGTTACTGGAATGCGCCCGATCACGTGCGTCTGGTGTTGGATACGTCAGGTCCCGTCAAGCCCAAGGTGTTCGGTCTCGAGAATCCCCATCGGTTGGTTCTGGACATGCCGGGGGCCAAGCTCCAGGCGCCTCTCCCCAAGCCAGGCGGCCACACCCCTTTGTTGCAAGGGTTTCGGAGCGGGAAGCCCAGGCCCGGCCTCTTGCGACTGGTGGTCGATCTGAAATCCCCGGTACGGCCGAAAGTGTTTTCCCTACCCCCCAACAAGCACTATGGACACCGCCTGGTGGTGGATCTCTATGGCAGGGAAGCCAAACCGGTCAAACGGGCCTCCGCGCGGCACAAGCCTCCGCGGTTGAGGGATGTGGTGGTGGCCATCGATGCGGGGCATGGGGGGGATGATCCCGGGGCCATCGGCCGCCATGGTACCCGGGAAAAGGACGTGGTGTTGTCGATCGCCCGCAAGCTGGCCAAATTGATTGACGGGACGGCCGGGATGAAAGCGGTTCTGATCCGAAGCGGGGACTACTATATTCCCTTGCGCCGGCGGATGGAATTGGCCCGCAAGGCCCGCGCCGACCTGTTCATATCCATTCATGCCGACTCGTTCAGGAATCCCCGCGTCAGTGGCGCGGGGGTCTATATCTTGTCGCGGCGGGGCGCTTCCAGCGAGGCCGCGCGTTGGTTGGCGGCGCAGGAAAACGCCGCCGATCTTGTCGGAGGCGTGAGCCTCGACGACAAGGACGACGTGCTGGCCAAGGTGCTGCTGGATCTGTCCCAGACCGCCACCCGCGAGCACAGTCAGGATCTCGCCCGGGAAGTGTTGCAGGAATTGACCCGAATCGGCCGTATCCATCACCAGGGGGTTCAACAGGCGGGATTCGTGGTCCTGAAATCTCCCGATATCCCTTCGGTTCTGGTTGAAACCGCGTTCATTTCCAATCCCCGGGAGGAGCGCAGGCTGCGCAGTTCCAAGTATCAATGGTACTGGGCCAAGGCGATCCATCGGGGGGTGCGTGATTATTTCAGGCGTCACGCGCCACCGGGAACGCTGCTGGCTTCGGAAAGGCGCCATGTCATCGCCCGGGGGGAAACCCTGGCCAAAATCGCCCGCAAATATGGCGTCAGCACCCGGCAGTTGATGCTTCACAACGCGCTTTCCGGAACCCGGATCAAGGCGGGGCAGGTGCTCAAGATCCCCATGGGCGGATGAGCCGTATCCGGTTGTTGCCGCCGCAATTGATCAACCAGATTGCGGCAGGAGAAGTGGTGGAGCGGCCCGCCTCGGTGGTCAAGGAACTGGTGGAGAACAGCCTCGACGCCGGTGCCGATCGGATAGAAGTCAGTGTCGAGGGGGGTGGGATCCGGCTGATCCGGGTACGGGACAATGGGGCAGGGATTGCCAGAGACGAGTTGCCGCTTGCGGTTGCCCGTCATGCCACCAGCAAGATCGCCACCCTGGAGGACTTGCTGCAGGTGAGGACGCTTGGCTTTCGTGGGGAGGCATTGCCCAGCATCGCCTCGGTGGCCCGCCTGGATCTGGCGTCGCGGCCAGGGGGGGAAGCCTGCGGTTGGCGTCTGGTGGTGCATCCATCGGGGGAAACCGATGCGCCGGTTCCCATCGCTCATCCGCCCGGGACCACAGTGACGGTGGCAGATCTGTTTCATAACGTTCCGGCCCGGAGAAAGTTTCTCCGCAGCGAAAGAACGGAGTTCGGTCATATCCGGCGGTTTCTCGAGCGCCTGGCCCTGAGCCGCTTCGACGTGGGATTTGTGCTCACCCACGAACGGCGGGAGATTTTCAAGTTTCAGGCGGTTGCCGCCGAAGCGCGCCGGGAGGAACGGGTGGCGGCGATTCTGGGGCGTGAATTCATGGATCAGTCCTTGAGGATCGAGTTTTCCACCGAGGGTATGCGGCTGTGGGGATGGGTGGGATTGCCGGCCATCGCCCGCCGTCAGGCCGACCGCCAGCACTGGTTCATCAATGGCCGGGCAGTGCGGGACAAATTGCTGAGCCATGCCCTTCGCAACGCTTATCGTGACGTCCTGCCGGGGGATCGTCAACCGGCGGCATTGCTGTATCTGGAGATCGACCCCGCGCAGGTGGATGTCAACGCCCACCCGGCCAAGCTGGAAGTGCGGTTTCGCGACGCCCGCATGGTCAGGGACTTCATTTCCCAGTCCCTGTACCGGGCGCTGGGGAAATCGCGCCCTGCGGCGGACATGCCGAAATCCTTCCCTCCCCGTCCGGCCGTCTCCAGGCCACCTGCCGGCGGGCGTCACGGGAAAGGCGCGGTCAACGAGTCGCTGGCGCTCTATGAGGCGCTGCATGAAGACGACCTCCCCCGGCAGGCGCGGCGGGAGGGGGGGCAAGCGCACCAGCCGGCCGAGGCCGTGACGGCGGCGCCCTTGGGGTATGCCGTCGCCCACCTGCATGGGATCTACATTCTCGCCGAAGCCGAAAACGGATTGGTGATCGTCGATGCCCACGCCGCCCACGAGCGCATTCTCTATGAGAAGTTGAAACGTCAGATGGAGGAGGGGGCGGTCGTTCGCCAGCCCTTGCTGCTGCCGCTCACGATGCAGGTCAGCGCCCGTGAGGCGGAATTGGTTTCCCGTCACCAGGAATTGCTTTCCGGATTGGGGCTGGAGCTGGAGTCTGTCGGGCCGGAGGCGGTGGTGATCAGGGCGCTGCCGGCTTTGCTGGCACGGGCCGATGCGGAGCGATTGGCGCGGGATGTGATCGCTGAATTGGACCAGTGCGAGGACGCATCGGAAATCCAGGCATCGGTCCGCGAAAGACTGGCCACCTGTGCTTGTCATCGTGCGGTGAGGGCCGGTCAGCGGCTCGGCCGGGAGGAAATGAACGCTTTGCTGCGCGAACTGGAACGAACCGATCGGGGCGGCCAGTGCAATCATGGTCGGCCGACCTGGGTGAGGCTCGATTTCCAGACCCTGGACAATTTTTTCCTGCGGGGACGCTGAGAAGGGGGTTCCCGTGAACGGTTCCGCCGACAAGCCTTTGGCCCTGATGCTCATGGGGCCGACCGCCTCCGGGAAGTCCGCCCTGGCCGTGGAGTTGGCCCGGCTTTTGGGTGGAGAGATCATCAGTGTCGATTCCAGTCTGGTCTATCGCGGGATGGACATCGGCACGGCAAAACCTTCCGCCGAACTGCGAAGCACGATTCCACACCATCTGGTCGATCTGCTCGATCCCCGCGAAACCTATTCGGCCGGCCGCTTCCGCCGCGACGCCCTGGCGCTGGTCGAGTCGATCTCCCGTGAAGGCCGTATTCCGATTCTGGTCGGTGGCACCATGTTATACTTCAATACCCTGCTTCGGGGGCTGGCCGTCTTGCCCCGGGCGGATTCGGAGGTCAGGGCGCGTATCGACGCCGAAGCCGCCCGCGAGGGCTGGCCGGCGCTCCATGCGCGATTGTCGAAGATTGATCCCGAGGCGGCGCGGCGCATCCACCCCAACGATGGTCAAAGAATCCAGCGGGCGCTCGAAGTCTACCGGCTGACCGGCAAGCCGTTGAGCCATTGGTGGGCGCAGGATGGGGAAGAGGGGGGCGAATTGCCTTTCCGGACGGTGAAAATAGCCGTTGCCCCCGAAAGCAGAGAGATCCTGCATCGCAGAATCGCGGCCCGTTTCCGCGCCATGTTGCAGCAAGGGTTGATCGAGGAGGTGCGGCGGCTCTGGCGGCGGGAGGATTTGCACCTTGGGCTGCCGGCGCTGCGGAGCGTGGGCTATCGCCAGGTTTGGCTCTACCTGGACGGCCGCTATGATTTCTCCGCCATGAACGAAAAAGCCGTGATCGCCACCCGCCAACTGGCGAAACGCCAGTTCACCTGGTTGCGCCGGGAGCGGAAGATTCACTGGTTCGACAGCGATGATCGGGACTTGGCGGCCAAAGTCATCTCCATCGTAGAAATGGTGCGTTGAACGGTTGGAATTCCGCCGCCCTTCCTGGACGTACCTTCTCCCCGTTTGATATAGTTTTCGGATTCCAAAGAATTTAGTCGCCGCCGGTCGGGCGGTGTTTGCAAATGATTCAACTTCAGGGGAGATGCATTTTATGGCGATCAAAGTAGCAATCAACGGGTATGGGCGGATCGGGCGTAATGTGCTGCGCGCCTTGTTCGAGTCGGGCCGTACCGACGAGTTCGAGATCGTGGCGATCAACGATCTTGGCGACGCTCAGACCAATGCCCATTTGACGCGTTATGACACCGTTCATGGCCGGTTCCCGGCGCAGGTGGACGTTGACGGAGATTGGCTGGTGGTCGATGGCCATAAAATCAGGGTGCTGGCTGAGCGTGATCCCGCCAAACTGCCCTGGGGCGACATGGATATCGACGTGGTGATGGAATGCACCGGTTTCTTCACCTCCAAGGAAAAAGCCTCGGCCCACCTGAAGGGGGGCGCCAAAAAGGTGCTGATTTCCGCGCCGGGTGGCAAAGATGTCGACGCCACCATCGTCTACGGGGTCAATCATCAGGTTCTCAAGGCGACCGATACCGTGGTTTCCAACGCTTCCTGCACCACCAACTGCCTGGCGCCCCTGGTCAAGCCGCTGCATGACAAGATCGGGCTGGAGCGGGGGCTGATGACCACCATCCACTCCTATACCAACGATCAGCGGCTGATCGATGTCTATCATGGCGATTTGCGCCGTGCCCGTTCCGCCACCCACAACATGATTCCCACCAAGACCGGTGCCGCGGCCGCCGTGGGCCTGGTGTTGCCCGAACTGGCCGGCAAGCTGGACGGTTTCGCGGTGCGTGTCCCCACCATCAACGTTTCGCTGGTTGATTTGACCTTACATGCTGCCCGCTCCACCACCAAGGAGGAGATCGATCAGATCCTCAAGGAAGCGTCCGAAGGGGAGCTCAAGGGTATCCTGGCGTTCAACGATGAGCCTCTGGTGTCGATGGACTTCAACCACAACGCCCATTCATCCATTTACGAGTCTCCTTTGACCAAGGTGATCGATGGCACGTTGGTGAAAGTCACTTCGTGGTACGACAACGAATGGGGTTTCTCCAACCGCATGCTCGATACCGCCAGGGCATTGATGGAGGCGCGTTGATTCATGTCTGACGTGTACGTGCCCAGACGCACCAAGATCGTGGCCACCCTGGGGCCGGCTACCGACAGCCCCGAAATGCTGGAGAAACTGGTGGCGGCCGGGGTCGATGTGGTGCGTTTGAACTTTTCCCATGGGACTGCGGAAGATCATCGCCGCAGAGCCGGCCTGATTCGGGAGATTTCCGAAGGCAAGGGGCGCTATGTGGCGATTCTCGCCGATCTCCAGGGGCCGAAGATACGGATCGCCCGCTTCAAGCAAGGCAAGGTGGATTTGCAGGTGGGCGCCAGGTTCGCGCTCGATGCTGATTTTCCGCTGGAAGAGGGGGATGAAACCCAGGTGGGGATCGTCTACCGTGACCTGCCCAAGGACGTCGTTCCCGGTGATGTGCTGTTGCTCGACGATGGACGGGTGGTGTTGAAAGTCGAGAACATTGACGGCAATCGGGTGGAATGCGTGGTGGTCGTCGGTGGCGCGTTGTCCGACAACAAGGGGATCAACAAGCAGGGAGGTGGCCTTTCCGCCACAGCCCTGACCGAAAAGGACAAGGAAGACATCAAGACCGCCGTCGAGATCGAAGCGGATTATCTGGCCGTCTCTTTTCCCCGAAGTGCCGCCGATATCCACCTTGCCCGGCGTCTGCTGCACGAAGCGGGCGGAGAGGCGGGCATCGTCGCGAAGATCGAGCGTGCCGAGGCGGTGCAACCAGGGGTGATGGAGGAAATCATCGAGGCCTCCGACGCCATCATGGTGGCCCGTGGTGATCTGGGGGTGGAGATTGGAGACGCCCGCCTGCCCCAGGTGCAGAAAGATCTGATCTTCAAGGCCAGGGACATGGACCGGGCGGTGATCACCGCCACCCAGATGATGGAGTCGATGATCGAAAGCCCGTTGCCGACCCGGGCGGAAGTGCTCGATGTGGCCAATGCGGTCTTCGATGGAACCGATGCGGTGATGCTCTCGGCCGAGACCGCCTCCGGAAAGTATCCGGTCGATGCTGTGAAGGCGATGGACCGGGTTTGCCGGGAGGCCGAGAAAAGCCCCCGGGTCAGGCGTTCCTCTCATCGTATGGACAGGCAGTTCAAGCGGGTCGACGAGGCGATTGCGATGGCTTCCATGTACTTGGCCAATCATTTTCCGGTACGGGCGATCGCCGCCCTCACCGAAAGCGGCGCGACACCCTTGTGGATGTCCAGGATCCGTTCCGGCATCCCGATCTACGCCCTGACCCGGCATGTGAGAACCTGCCGCAAGGTGACCCTGTACCGGGGGGTGTATCCGATCTATTTCAAATGTGACACGACCGAGCACGTGGTTCAGAACAAGGCGGCCCTCAATCTGCTGCTCAAATACCGGGCCGTAACCGAAGAGGATCGGGTACTGATCACCAAGGGTGATCTGACCGGCGTGACCGGTGGTACCAATACCCTCAAAATTGTCAAAGTCAAGAATGCGTTGGCTTTGGAGACGGGGGCAGCCTGAGCGCTGAAAAAACATAAACTGGAGGTGGCTATGCAAGGTCAAGGGGTTTCATTAACCGAGTTTTTGATTGAGGAACAACGCAAGGTGGCGGGGGCCACCGGCGAACTGACGCTGCTGATCGCGGATATCGCCAGAGCCTGCAAGGCGATCGCCAGGGAAGTTCGTTACGGTGCCCTGGTGGGGAACCTGGGCGCGGTGGGGGAAGATGCGGAGAACATCCAGGGGGAAGTACAGCAGAAGCTGGACGTGCTCTCCAATGACATCATGATTTCGATCCTCAGCCGTTCGGGGCATGTGGCGGCGATGGCGTCCGAGGAGAACGACGAGATCATCCAGGTGCCCAGGGAAAACCGGGGCAAATATCTGGCGTGCTTCGATCCGCTGGACGGTTCCTCCAATATCAACATCAACATGTGCATCGGAACCATCTTTTCCATTCTGAAATGTCCGGAAGGGGTGGAAGAGCCCACCGAAGCGGACTTCCTGCAACCTGGCAGGGAGCAGGTGTGTTCCGGTTTCTGTGTCTATGGGCCGTCGGTGACCCTGGTGCTGACGACCGGCAATGGCGCTCATGGCTTCACCCTCGACCAGGGAGTGGGGGAGTTCATTTTGACCCATCCCAACATCCGGATCGATGAAGAGGCCAGGGAATTTGCCATCAATATGTCCAACCGCCGTTTCTGGGAACCCCCGGTGCGGCGTTTCATCGAAGAGTGCGAGCAGGGCAAGGAGGGGCCCCTGGGCAAGGACTTCAACATGCGCTGGATCGCGTCCTTCGTCGCCGAGGTCTATCGGATATTGATGCGGGGAGGTATCTGGACCTATCCCCTGGATGAAAAGCTCAAGAAAAAGGGGCTTGCCGGCAGGCTTCGTCTGATGTACGAAGCCAATCCCATGGGCTTCATCGTGGAGCAGGCCGGCGGGGTGATATCCACCGGACGGGAAAGAGTTCTGGATATCCAGCCTGAATCGATCCATCAGCGGGTGCCGCTGTTCCTGGGAGCGAAAAAGGAGATGGAGCGGATCGAGGTCTATCACCGCGAGTGGGATCAAGCTCAATCCTGATCGGCGTCATCGCTTCCCGGATGCAGGGGGTGGGGTGTCTGAACCCTGCCCCTTTTGCGTATCTGCGGGATTCGTGAATTCCCATGCTCGTTCCCTGACGAAAGTCTTGAACGCCTCCGCTGCCCGTGACAACTTCTTGCCGCTTCGGTGCGCCAGATACCACTTGCGCATCAATGGAAAGGATTCCACATCCAAAATGACCAACCTCCCATCGTCCAGCTCGCGCCTGATGGTGTGCAACGACACGATGCCAAGGCCCAGGCCCTCGGCCACACCATGAATGATGGCCGTGTTGGTGTTCATTTCCATGCTGCTCGAGATTGAAAGCCCCTTTTTGTTGAAGAAACTTTCGACGGCGCCCCGGGTTCCGGAACCTTGTTCGCGAATCAAAAAGGTTTCCCTTTCGAGTTTTTTCAGGGGGATTTTCGTGCGGGTGTGCAGGGGATGCCTTGGCGGTGCGATGACCACCAACGGGTTGTCCATGAAGGGTTCTGCGATCAGATCCCAGTCTGCTGGAGGTTTCCCCATCAGGGCCAGGTCGGTGGCGTTTTCCTCCAGCAGCCGCAAGAGTCCCTGCCGGTTGGTGACTTTGAGGTCGATTCGGACTTTGGGAAAGCTCTTGCAGAAGTCGGCCAGGGCGTGAATGGCGAAGTAATGGACGGTGCTGACGACCGAAATGGTGAGGCAGCCGCCCTCGGTGCCCTTGATCTGTTCCAGGATTTGCTCGGTTTCCTGAAGTTCGTTGGCGATGTTGCGGCTGAGACGGTAGATTTCCTTTCCCGCTTCAGTAAGGTAGAGTTTCCTTCCCAGCCGCTCGAGCAAAGGCAGTCCCAGATTTTCTTCCAAAAGCTTGATCTGCATGGAGACCGCCGGCTGAGTCAAGTATAATTCCTGGGCCGCATGGGTAAAGCTCAAACGTCGGGCGACCTTCTCGAAGACCTGGAGTTGGCGTAAAGTGATATTCATAAGCCCAGAGCAAGCATAAGAATAAATTATATTGAATTGAAAAAATATTGACTGTAATTTATAGCGAATTCCAGTTAAAGTGCCAAGATAGCGGCCAGGAATGGGACGGTTGTTTCGTGTCAGCAGAAGGCCGAACAGCCATCTTCGATTAATGAAAAACTAAAGGGAGGGATGACATGCCTTCACGCCGAGAACTCGCAAACGCCATACGCGCCCTGTCCATGGACGCGGTCCAGAAAGCCAAATCCGGACATCCTGGAGCCCCCATGGGGATGGCGGACATCGCCGAGGTGTTGTGGAACGATTATCTGCGACACAACCCGAACAATCCAAAATGGGCCGACCGTGACCGTTTCGTCCTTTCCAATGGTCACGGCTCCATGTTGATCTATTCGCTGCTGCATCTCAGCGGCTACGACTTGCCCATCGAAGAGCTGAAGAATTTCCGCCAATTGCACTCCAAGACGCCCGGGCATCCCGAGTATGGTTATACCCCCGGCGTGGAAACGACCACCGGCCCCCTGGGGCAGGGGATCGCCAACGCCGTCGGCATGGCGCTGGCGGAAAAGGTGCTGGCCAATCAGTTCAACCGGGACGGCCATGACATCATCGACCACTACACCTACGTGTTCCTGGGTGACGGCTGCATGATGGAAGGGGTCTCCCACGAGGCCTGCGCCTTGGCGGGCACCTTCAAGCTGGGCAAGCTGGTGGCCTTCTGGGACGACAATGGCATCTCCATCGATGGTGAAGTGGAAGGCTGGTTCACCGACGATACCGCGGGGCGTTTCGAGGCTTATGGCTGGCACGTCATTCGCGGCGTCGACGGACACAACCCCGACGCCATCAAGGCCGCGATCGAAGAGGCGCGTGCCGAGACCGGAAAGCCCAGCCTGATTTGCTGCAAGACCATCATCGGTTTCGGTTCTCCCAACAAGCAGGGCAAGGAGGAATGTCACGGCGCTCCGCTGGGAGACGATGAAATCGCCCTCACCCGGGAAGTCCTGGGCTGGAACCATCCTCCCTTCGAAATTCCCAAGGAAATCTACGACGGCTGGGATGCGCGGGAAAAAGGCGCTCAATGGGAACAGGCATGGCAGCAGAAGTTCGCCGCCTACAAGGCGGAGTATCCCGAACTGGCTTCCGAGCTGGAACGCCGCCTGAATGGGGTGTTGCCGGAAGATTGGCCCCAGGTGGCGCAGGCCTACATCAACGAAACCAACAGCAAGGCGGAAAAGGTCGCCACCCGCAAGGCTTCCCAGAACACCCTGGATGCCTATGCCCCGCACCTGCCCGAATTTTTTGGCGGCAGCGCCGATCTGACCGGTTCCAATCTGACCAACTGGAAGGGATGCAAGGATCTGAACACACCGGGAGACAGCCACGAAGACGGTAATTACGTCCACTACGGGGTGCGTGAATTCGGTATGGCGGCGATGATGAACGGCATCTGCCTGCATGGCGGATTCCGTCCCTTCGGCGGTACTTTCCATGTCTTTTCCGACTATGCCCGCAACGGCGTCCGGATGTCGGCCCTGATGAAACTGCCGATCATCTACGTGTTCACCCACGATTCCATCGGCCTGGGAGAAGACGGCCCGACCCACCAGCCTGTCGAGCACCATGCTTCCTTGCGGCTGATTCCCAACCTCAACGTCTGGCGCCCCGCGGATGCGGTGGAAACCGCCGTCGCCTGGCGCGACTCCATCAACAGCAAGGAAACGCCGGCGGCCTTGGCCCTGACCCGTCAGGGATTGCCGCACCTCGACCGTACCGCGGATCAGATCGAAGCGATCAGCAAAGGCGGCTATGTCTTGCGTGACTGCGACGGCACGCCCGACGCGATCATCATCGCCACGGGTTCCGAAGTGCACCTGGCCGATGAGGCGGCCAAGCGCCTGGCGGCCGAGGGCAAGAAGGTCCGCGTGGTCTCGATGCCGAGCGTCGATGTCTTCGAAGCGCAATCGGACGATTACAAGGAGTCCGTCCTGCCTTCCGCTGTGAGGAAGCGGGTGGCGGTGGAAGCCGGTGCGACGGCGGGTTGGTACAAATACGTCGGACTGGATGGTAAAGTGGTCGGGCTCGACCGTTTCGGCGAATCCGCTCCCGGTGGCGTTCTGATGGAAGAATTCGGATTCACGGTGGACAACGTCGTCAAGGCGGTCGAAGAGGTACTGGCAAACTGAGATTTTGAGGAGGAGGCTGTTATGGCACTCATTACCTTGAGACAACTGCTGGATCATGCCGCCGAGAATGGTTATGGCGTGCCTTCGTTCAATATCAACAATATGGAACAAGTGCATGCCATCATGGAAGCGGCTGATGAAACCGACAGTCCGGCGCTGATGCAAGTCAGCGCCGGTGCCCGCAAATACGCTGGCGCTTACTTCATCCGTCATTTGGTGGCCGCCGCCCTGGAGCAGTGGCCCCATATTCCCATCGTGGTGCACCAGGACCACGGCGCCGATCCCGGCGTTTGCGCCCGTTCCATCCAGTCCGGTTTCACTTCGGTGATGATGGACGGTTCCCTGATGCCCGACATGAAGACTCCCTCCAGTTATGAATACAACGTGGAGGTGACCACCAAGGTGACCGATATGGCGCATGCCTGTGGGGTCTCCGTGGAGGGGGAACTGGGGTGTCTGGGGTCTTTGGAAAAAGGCGTTTCGGACAAGGGCGAGGCGATCGACAAGGAAATGCTGCTGACCGATCCCGAACAGGCGGCGGACTTCGTCAAGAAGACCAAGGTGGATGCGCTGGCGGTGGCCATTGGAACCAGCCATGGCGCCTACAAGTTCACCAAGCCCCCCACGGGCGACATCCTGGCCATCGACCGGATCAAGGAAATCAACGCCCGCATTCCCGACACCCATCTGGTGATGCACGGGTCGTCATCGGTGCCCCAGGAATGGGTCAAGATCATCCATGACTATGGCGGGGACATCGGGGAAGCCTATGGGGTGCCGGTGGAAGAGATCGTGAAGGGAATCCAGCACGGTGTGCGCAAGGTGAACATCGATACCGACCTGCGCCTGGCGTCCACCGGGGCCATTCGCAAGTTCCTGGCGGACAATCCCAAGCAGTTCGATCCCCGCAAGATCTTCGATGCTGCCACCAAGGCGATGAAGGACATCTGCAAGGCCCGTTACGAAGCCTTCGGTTGCGCCGGCAACGCTTCCAAGATCAAACCCATCTCCATGGAGGACATGCTCCAGCGCTATGCCTCCGGCGAGTTGGATCCTCGCATCCAATGATTTGAACATTGGAACCATTACCTGCCTGCGTCTCCGAAAAGGGAATTTCGGAGACGGTTTGATTGATTACCTTTCTTAACACGAGGACATTAAATGGCACTCATTACTCTGAGACAACTTCTGGATCACGCCGCCGAAAACGGTTACGGCGTCCCGGCGTTCAACGTCAACAACATGGAACAGGTCCATTCGATCATGGAAGCTGCCGCCGAAGTGGATAGCCCGGTGATCATGCAGGCTTCCGCCGGCGCCCGCAAATACGCCGGCGAAGCTTTCTTGCGCCATCTGATCCTGGCGGCGGTGGAACAATGGCCCGATATTCCCATCGTCCTGCATCAAGACCATGGCGCCGATCCCGGGGTCTGCGCCCGGTCGATCCAGTCCGGTTTTACCTCGGTGATGATGGACGGTTCCCTGATGCCGGATGCCAAGACGCCCGCTTCCTATGAATACAACGTGGAAGTGACCGCCAAAGTGACCGA
Source organism: Methylothermaceae bacterium (assembly GCA_026981855.1). Classification (GTDB taxonomy): domain Bacteria; phylum Pseudomonadota; class Gammaproteobacteria; order Methylococcales; family Methylothermaceae; genus Methylohalobius. Next base: position 60,322 of record JALSIB010000020.1, read on the forward strand.
AATGGCCCATGCTTGTGGTGTTTCGGTCGAGGGTGAGCTGGGTTGTCTCGGTTCCCTGGAAACCATGCAGGCGGGCAAGGAAGACGGCGTTGGCGCGGAAGGGGAATTGACCAAGGACATGTTGCTGACCGATCCCGAAGAAGCCGCCGATTTCGTTAGAAAGACCAAGATCGATGCTCTGGCCATCGCCATTGGCACCAGCCACGGCGCCTACAAGTTCACCCGTCCGCCCACCGGAGACATTCTGGCGATCGAGCGGATCAAGGAGATCCACGCGCGTATTCCGGATACCCATCTGGTGATGCATGGCTCCTCGTCGGTGCCACAGGACTGGCTGGAAATCATCAACAACTATGGCGGCGACATGGGCCAGACCTATGGCGTGCCGGTGGAAGAAATCGTCGAAGGGATCAAGCATGGTGTCCGCAAGGTCAACATCGATACCGATCTGCGCATGGCGTCGACCGGTGCGATGCGTAAATTCCTGGCGGAAAATCCGAAGGAGTTCGACCCGCGCAAGATCTTCAAGGTCGCCACCGCGGCAATGAAGGATATCTGCAAGGCGCGCTACGAAGCCTTCGGTTGCGCTGGCCAGGCTTCCAAGATCAAACCGATCTCCCTGGAAGTCATGTACCAAAAGTATGCCGCCGGCGAACTGGACCCCAAAGTCCAATAAAACCCGGTCGATCCAGAGAATCGACCGCTTGCAAGGGGCGCCTGTTTCAGGCGCCCCTTGCTTTTTCAGGATGGACGTTTCAGATGGTGGAAATTCTGGAAAATTGTTCTTCCAGACGGGAGAGGGTTGCGGTCAACTCTTTCAGTTTCTCCTTCTCCCTGGCCACGACCTGTGCCGGAGCCCGTTCGATGAACTTGGGATTACCGAGTTTGTTTTCGATCCGGGGGAGCTCTTTTTTGATCCGCTCGATTTCCTTGCTGAGACGCTGAAGTTCGGCTTCCTTGTCGATCAGACCCGCCAGGGGAATGAGTATTTTCAGGTCATCCACCAGGGAGATCGCCGATTCCGGGGCGGTGGCGCCGGCGTCCAGCCACTGAATGGATTCGATCCGCCCGAACCGCTCCAGCCACGCGCGCCAGGTTTCGACCCGTCCGGGATCATCGGGACCGCCTCCCTGAAGCAAAACCGGCAGGCGCTTTCCGGGGGGGATGTTCATTTCACCGCGAATCCGCCGCACGCCGAGAATGAATGCCTGCAGCCACGAAACTTCTCTCTCGGCGGCTTCGTCGATCGCGGACGCGTCCTTTTGCGGATAGCTTTGACGCATGACCGTCTGCCCGTCGATTCCGGCTATTGCCGCCGCTTTCTGCCAGATCTCCTCGGTGATGAAGGGAATGATGGGGTGGGCCAGGCGCAGAAAGGCCTCGAGAACGCCGATCAGGGTTTGCCGGGTGCCGCGTTGTTGTTCAGGGGTGCCGGTTTGCAGGGAAATCTTGGAAAGCTCCAGGTACCAGTCGCAGTATTCGTCCCAGAGAAATTCATAGATCGCGGCGGCGGCCAGATCGAAGCGGTAGGATTCGATCGAATCGTGGACGGTTTGCACCGTTTTATGGAATCTCGAGACGATCCAGCGGTCGATGGGGCTGTATGTCACCTGATCGCCCTCGCCCGCCGGCGCGTGTCCCTCGGTATTCATGAAGACGTAACGGGAAGCGTTCCAGAGTTTGTTGCAGAAATTTCGGTAGCCCTCGATGCGGCCGAGATCGAAGCGGATGTCCCGGCCGGTGGTGGCCAGGGAGGCGAAGGTGAAACGCAGGGCGTCGGCGCCATAAGAGGGAATACCCTGGGGGAATTCCTTGCGGGTCTGTTCCTCGATCTTTTTCGCCATTTGAGGCTGCATCAGACCTGCGGTGCGTTTTTTCACCAATTCATCCAGGCTGATGCCGTCGATCAGATCCAGCGGATCGAGCACGTTGCCCTTGGACTTCGACATTTTCTGCCCGTGGGCGTCCCGCACCAGGCCGTGGATGTAGACGTCGCGAAAAGGCACGTCCCCCATGAACTTCATGCCCATCATCACCATCCGGGCGACCCAGAAGAAGATAATGTCGAAGCCGGTCACCAGCACGCTGGTGGGATAGAAGATTTCCAGTTCGGGCGTCCTGTCCGGCCAGCCTAGGGTGGAAAAGGGCCACAGGGCGGAGGAAAACCAGGTATCGAGCACGTCGTCGTCCTGACGCAGGGGACGGTCTCCAAGGCCGTGTTTCTCGCGCACCTCCGTTTCGCTGTGGCCGACATAGAGGTTGCCCTCGTCGTCGTACCAGGCGGGGATCCGGTGCCCCCACCAGATCTGACGGCTGATGCACCAGTCCTGGATGTCTTCCAGCCATTGATAGTAGGTCTTGCTCCAGTTCTCCGGGATGAAGCGTATCCTGCCTTCCCTGACCACCTGAAGGGCCGTCTCCGCCAGAGGTTTCGCCCTGACGAACCATTGATCGGTGAGGTAGGGCTCGATGACGGCGCCCGATCGATCCCCGCGGGGAACCTTGAGGACGTGATCCTCGACCTTTTCGAGCAGGTCGAGTTTCTTCAGATCTTCCACGATTTTCTTTCGCGCCTCGAATCTGTCGAGTCCCCGGTAGGGAAGGGGGGCGTTGTCGTTGAGTCTCGCGTCAGGGGTGAAAATGTTGATCTGGGGCAGGTCGTGCCGTTTCCCCACCTCGTAGTCGTTGAAATCATGGGCGGGTGTGATCTTGACGCAGCCGGTACCGAATTCGGGGTCCACATAGGCGTCGGCGATGATGGGGATCTCCCGCTCTGTGAGCGGCAGCCTGATGGTCCTGCCGATCAGATCGCGATAGCGCGCGTCGTCGGGATGGACGGCGACGGCGACGTCTCCCAGCATGGTTTCGGGACGGGTGGTGGCCACCACCAGATGCCCGCTGCCGTCCGCGAGGGGATAGCGGATGTGCCAAAGGTGGCCTTTTTCCTCCTCGGAGATCACCTCCAGATCGGACACCGCGGTATGCAATACCGGATCCCAGTTGACCAGACGCTTGCCGCGGTAGATCAGCCCTTCTTCATACAATTTGACGAAGACCTCTCTGACCGCCCGCGACAATCCCTCGTCCATGGTGAAACGTTCCCGTGACCAGTCCACGGAAGCGCCGAGGCGGCGCAACTGGCGGGTGATGGTGCCCCCCGAATGCTCCTTCCATTCCCAGATGCGATCGACGAACCGCTCCCGGCCCAGGTCATGACGGCTCTTGCCCTCGCGTTCCAGGATGCGTTCGACCACCATCTGGGTGGCGATACCGGCGTGATCGGTGCCCGGCTGCCACAAGGTGTTGAAGCCACGCATCCGGTGGTAGCGAACGAGACCGTCCATGATCGTGTCCTGAAAGGCGTGGCCCATGTGCAGGCTTCCAGTGACATTGGGAGGCGGGATCATGATGCAGTAGGGCGTGCCTTTGCCGGAGGGCGCGAAATATCCCTTTTCCTCCCATTCCTTGTACCAGCGTTGCTCGATCGCGTGCGGGTCGTAAGTCTTTTCCATCTTTTGCGCGTCTGTTGTAATGTAAATTCACCAATTTTATCATTCACGAATCGACACGTCCCATGACTTCACCTGCCTATTGGAACGAAGCCACCGACTATCTCCTCGGCCGTGATGAAATCATGGCCCGGTTGATCGAAACCTATCCGGAAACGCTGGTGCGTACCGGCGATTCCTTCCATACCCTGGCGCGCGCCATCATCGGCCAACAGATATCGATCAAGGCTGCGGACAGCGTTTGGTCGAGGCTGCTGCGGCAAATTGGCGCGGTCACCCCCGCCACCATCATGGCGCAGACCGAAGAGAACCTGCGCCGGGCCGGGTTGTCGGGGGCCAAGGCCCGGTATTTGCGGAACGTGGCCCGGCATTTCCTCGAACACGGCATCACCGATGGCCATTGGGAGGGGCGCGAGTTGCGGGACATTGGCGAGGAACTGCTCGCGCTCAAGGGGATCGGCGCATGGACGCTGGAAATGTTCGCCATCTTCCACCTGCACGAGCCGGATGTTTTTTCGGCGGGAGACATCGGACTGCAGAAAGCGGCCGGCAGGTTATATTTCGATACCCCCCGCATCGGGAAAAAGGCGCTGGAAGCGCTTTCCCTGCGCTGGCGACCCTACCGGACGGTTGCCGCATGGTACCTGTGGCGCTATCTCGATCCAGAGCCTGTGTGTTATTGAGTCCACCCTATAGTGGACCCCGAAAACTGGACCACTATACCACCCGCCGACGTCCCAACCGATACAGAAGTGGATGTTCGTTCCCATGGTGCCCCCGTTCTCTTTTATTCTTTTTTTATTACGGGCTGGCCAACGGTGAATGTATGGTCCGCTATGATAACGAGCGTGGCAAAGGGGATCATCGCCACTTGGGGAATACCGAAGAACCCTATGAATTTTCGGATATCGAGACATTGGTGGCGGACTTTCTCGCAGATGTCTCTCGGGCACGTGGAGGTGAGTGATGAAAAAGACGAAACTTTCGATCACTATGGGCTCTGTGGAAGACGCGGCCAAAGACGTCATCGATGCGTGGCACCAGGCCGAACACGGTGAAACCCCATCTGAGCCACGGGTGGCGATCCTGTTTACCGAGCTGGAAACCCTGCTCAGGACATTGACGCCCCAGAGATTCGTGCTGTTGCGGCAGTTGCATCAGATGGGGCCCAGCAGCATTCGGGCACTGGCCAAAGCGTTGGGGCGTGATTACAAGAACGTACACCGGGATGTCACCGAACTTCTGCGTTTGGGTCTTATTGAGAAAAATGAAGCAGGTCGGATTCTGGTGCCCTGGGACGAGATTGATGCGCGCCTGGATTTGGCTGCTTGATTGGCCTTGATCCGTGGAAGAGGTTCCCACGACCGGTTTCCTGGATGTGTTGATCGAAATCGCCCCCTTCGGCCAGGGACTGTGCCGGGCCGCCCGCGAGGGCATCGGGCGGATGTCGCTCGTCAAACGATCTCGACTTGAATGGCGGCCGTTCTAATGTCCATTGCTAGCCTCAGTTCCGAATTGGTCGTCCGATTGATAGGTCACTCCAAAAATCGTGTCACCCAGCCACTTCTTGAACGAAGGATTGTCGCTGAACTGTTTGAACAACTCCGTGTGGTCGGCCAGTAATTCCAGTATGACACGCTGCAACGCCTTATCGTGTTCGATGCGGGCGTTCTGCTTGTCCGAATGCTTCATAGCGTTCTGGTAAGCAGGGTCGGCCGCCACCTTCGCTGGGATCTCCTCGGCGATCACCCGGCGGATTTTGTCGGCGTCCTTCCAGTCGATGTTGCCGAATTGGTCGTTGAAGGATTTGATGATATTGCTGAGCTGGTCCAGCTCGGGTTCCGGCTTGAAACCGCCACCGCCCGTGGGCACAGGTTCCAGTTCGCCATCCTCGTCCGGAAGCCGGATTTGCAAGCTGGATTGAACCTCCACCCGGTAGCTGTCTATGTCGACGGTCTCCAGGATGCCTTTGGAAAGATCCTCTTCCTTGGGGGCGGGCAGCTTGGGTATCAAAAAATTGAGGAATATGGAAAGCTTCTCCCACTCGGCACTGGAGTACGGCAGGATCGACGCCAGAAATCCATAGGTCCGCACAAAGGCCTTGGCCTTGCCCTTGAAATCCACCTGGCCATCTTCATCCAGATCCGTGTTGTATACGGAGACACAAGCATCCAGTATCGGGTCCAGCCGGTCCCGGTCTTGACCCTTCAGGTACCGCTCCACCAATTCATCGATCTGTTCCGGTGAATAGACCTGGTAAGCGTCCAGATCCGCCTTGAGGTCATGCAGCTTGTTGGGATCGGTCTCGTCGCTGAGAACCGTGGTGCGGTAATAGGGCTCGAAAGCCCGCTGGATGGTCTCCGAATCGTTATAGAAGTCCAGGATGAAGGTGTCGTGTTTCTGTGGATGGGCCCGGTTGAGGCGGGAGAGGGTCTGCACCGCCTTGATGCCTGATAAGGGCTTATCCACGTACATGGTATGGAGTAACGGTTCGTCGTATCCAGTCTGGAACTTGTCGGCCACGATCAGGAACCGGTATGGGTCCGTTCGAACTTTCTCGGGTATCCGATTGCTGGGAAAACCATTGAGCGAGGCCTCGGTGACCTTTTGTCCGCCATATTGATGAGCACCATCCGTGGCGCTCACCGTACCGGCGCCCTGCGGGCGTCCGCCCCCGCTCCCGGCGGGGTCGTCATGCTCACCCGAGAAGGCCACGATAGCCTGATAGGAGCTTTTGCGTTCTTTCAGATAGTTCTGAAAGGCGTGGAAATACTGGATGGCACGTTCGATGCCATTGGTGATCACCATGGCCCGTGCCTTGCCGCCGATCTTGCCTCGCGCGATGACCTGCTCATGGAAATGATCGATCATGATCTCCGCCTTCTGGCGGATGGCGTGCTCGTGGGATTCCACATAGCGGCGCAACTTTTTCTGCGCCTTGCGCACATCGAACAGCGGATCTTCCTCCACCTTCTTGGCCAGGCGGTAGTAGCTGGCCACTGGCGTATAGTTCTGCAGCACATCGAGGATGAAGCCCTCCTCGATAGCCTGCTTCATGGTGTAGGCGTGGAAAGGCGCATGGCGGATACTGCCGTCCGGCTGCGGGTCTGGCTCGCCGAAGATCTCCAGCGTCTTGTTCTTGGGCGTGGCGGTGAAGGCGAAGTAGCTGGCGTTCTTCACCATCTTGCGCCCTTCCATGATGCGGTTGATCTGGTCCTCCAGGGCTTCGTCGTCCTCGTCGTAGTCAGGGTTTGTCTCCAGCACCCGGTTCATGGCTGCGGTGGCCTTGCCACCCTGGCTGGAATGGGCCTCGTCGATGAGGATGGCGAATCGCTTGCCCCGGTGTTCCGTGCCGATCTCGTCGAGGATGAAGGGGAACTTCTGCACCGTGGTGATGATGATCTTCTTGCCTTGGTACAGAAAGGCCTTGAGATCGCCGGAACGCTGGGCGTGGCCGACGATGGCCGAGACCTGGGCAAACTGTTTGATGGTGTCGCGGATTTGCTTGTCCAGCACCCGCCGGTCGGTGACCACGATCACCGAATCGAACAGCGCCCCGTCCTCCTGTTCCAGCCCAACCAGCTGATGCGCCAGCCAGGCGATGGAGTTGCTCTTGCCGCTGCCGGCCGAATGCTGAATGAGGTAGCGTTTGCCGACACCGTTGACCCGGACGTGCTCCAGCAGCTTGCGCACCACAGCGAGCTGGTGATAGCGGGGAAAGATCTGCTTGCGCGACTTGCGCCCCGTCTTTTCGTCCTTCCCCTCGACGATCTGGGCATAGTTCTCGATAATGTCGGTGAGGCTGCCTCGGGTCAGGACTGCCTTCCACAGATAGTCTGTCGCCAGGCCGGCGGGGTTGGGCGGATTGCCCGCGCCGTCGTTGTAACCTTTGTTGAAGGGGAGAAACCAGGAGTGCTTCCCCTTGAGATGGGTACAGAAGCGCACCTCGTGATCGTCCACCGCGAAATGCACCATGCAACGCCCGAACTGGAACAGCGGCTCCTTGGGATCGCGGTCACGCTTGTACTGCTGCACCGCGTCTTCCACGGTCTGCTTGGTCAGTTTGTTCTTCAGTTCGAAGGTCGCTACCGGCAGGCCATTGATGAAGATCGCCATGTCCAGCGACAGCTGGGTATCATCACGAGAGTAGCGCAACTGGCGGGTGACGCTGAAACGATTGGCCTCGAAGCGTTCCACCGCCTTGCGATTGTTTGGAGACGGTGTACCGTAGAACAGGTCGATGTGGTGCGGCCCGTGCTTGACGCCGCGACGCAATACGTCAATCACTCCACGCTTGGCTACCTCACCCTGTAGCCGGTGCAGGAACTGGGTACGGCGCGGGCCGGGCTCATCCAGGCTTAGCTTGTCCAGCGTCTCCGGCTGTGTGGCCTGCAGAAAGGCGATAAGGTGGGCTAGATCCACCCCGTGCTCGCGGTCGTAGTCGCCGGGATTGCCGGGCAGATAGCCGGCATCCTCGATCAGGGAGCGGACGATCAGGGCCTCCAGGCCTTTTTCCGTGGTGTCGGTCGGATGCATCTTCAGTGTCACCTCTCGAATGGCTCCACCCATCCTTGGTCTGTAAGTGCATCCACGGCCAGGCTAATCTGATGTGGAGTAAATTGCCGTTCTTCAAGACTCATGTTCTGGCCCTTGCTCTTACACGTGCGCGCTCCTGCAGGCGAGCCCGAATCCGGGCATAGAGTTGCGCCTGAGTATTCTCCCGATCATCGAGCACCACGGCCAAGGCATACGGCTCCGGTATCTCCTTCACCGTGGACCACGGAGAATCCTGCCGGGTGACGATGACAAAGACGTTTTGTTCTTCTGCCAGACGGCCACGGAAATCCCACCGGGACACCTGCAATGTGCCATTCTTGCGTGCGTTGTTGGAAATCCATCGGTTTGTCGGTCGTTCGCCCATTCCCTCTTCACGATTCCGTCGAAAGGCTGCTTCCACCTCATCCAGATTGCGAGCGGTCACGAGGGTGAACCAGAGCCGAGTCATACGGTAGTCAAGCCGGGTGGTGCGCACTTCCGGTGTATAGGCCAGTGCAACACTGACGTACCGTGTTCTGTGGCCCCCGGACCAGAATTCATCAGGAATCGGCAGCTCATAGAACTGGCACCGGTCATTTTCAATCCGGTCTTCCGCATAGAGCGTCACCACATTGTCCAGTGACTCGAACAGCGCTGTATCGTCTGTCGGGCCATAACCATAGAGCTGGGCCAGTCGCTGTTTCCTTTCTCGATTTTCCAGCGCTTCAAACAAATGCTCACTGCCGGCAGGCCATCGAGAATGTGCTCCGACCAGCGCCCGCAGCAAGTTGTGAGAGGCATTTGGTAGTTGCCCCAAGAGTCGGGCCGCACGGTGCGCCACCTTCGGAGCAGCGTAGCTGGTACCGATATCCTCGGTGAATGGATGCCCTGTGGCAAATCCACCGCTCAGGGAAAGGACGCCAAGGCCATGCTGACGCACACGGCCACCCGACCGCATGACAGCCAGATTTCCCGCTTCTTCCACCACATCCGGTTTGATGGCCTGGTTGATGGAAGGCCCGCAGCGTGTCAGCGGGAACGGCTGATTCTCGACAGCTATGGGAATGTCATCGATACGTTCTGGATATCGCTGTGCATCCCTTGTGGCCGTCATGCGCGCAATACCTCCTACCGTCAAGGCATTGAGCGCAGTGGCCGGATCGAGCAGCCGCGATGACTCGTCGAGAAGGTAGTCCGGAAAAGCCTCGCGTGGATTGTCGGGCAGGTCCTGGACACAAAGATTGCCAGTGGGCACCACGAACAACACACCCAGCTCCCGGCTCAAGCGGTCCAGGGTATAGGCCAGCCCGCGCACATGTCGGCCATCGTACACCTTGTTCAGATCGCCATAACTGAGGTTGAAGAGGCGGCAGCCATACTGTTCATGAAAGCTGCGTACGGCCTCTTCGACCGCGTTCTCCACGAAGCGTGTCTGATCGGTGCCGTCATCCTCGAACACTTTGCCGGAGATCAAGGTCAGTTTGGGCGTGAAGCGACCTGCACGCAACTGATCTGCCACATCGCCATACACGGCTAACCCGGACACGAAGGTGCCATGCCATGGTTCATTGTCCTCGGCATGTCGGTGAGGCGGCAAAAAGCCCTGCGCATCGCCCACAGCCGGTTGCAAAAGGGGATGATTGGCGGTGATCCCTGAGTCCAGGACTGCGATACGCGGGGCATTCTCGCCAGGAGGGCTTGGGTCCGGAAGCATATTGATGTCCGTCGTCAGCAGTTGAACGCTCACACCGGCACGGGCCGGGAGGTCGATCATCCGCACATCACGATGCCGCAAAAGCATTCCTTCAGCAAGTTGCCTGCTACAACGCAACCGGAACATCAACAAGGAGGGCTGGAGCACCTTGTCCGTGACATCGATTTCCCGTTCTTCCAACATCTGGGCAAAAGCACTGGCCATCGCCTCTCGTCTGTCGGGGCGTTCCTCGGGCCAGAGTTCGACATCGAGTAGGAATGTTTCTCCGTCTGGCCAGCCGAACTGCTTCAGTGCCGGCCCGGTCCGGTCTTCAGCGGTCCAGTGATCGAAGGCTTCCAGTGCATAAAGCAATTGCGCCCGTGTCGCCGTTCCGTCCCGTGCCAGCGAAGTGAGGCGGCTTTCGACCTCACGCACCGCCTGTTCATCCATGAACGCCAACAGCACATACTGGTCTTCCTGACTCACCAGTTCCACGCCGGGTATGGCTTCCAGTTCGGGAATTCGCTCACCCTCCCGAATCCGGATTTTGAGCAGCAGACGTTCGTCGTATCCACTGATCTCTTCCTGCCGCGCCCGTTGCCGGGCCTCGGAGAAGCGTTGGCCCATTTGCTGTCCAAACCGCTTCGGGTCCGTCGGCGTGAAACCCGGTCTGGGATCCCGTCGGCGGTGGCGGTCTGTCAGAGGTGTTTCACGGCTGAACTGGAGGTGTTCATAAGGCATGGATCACTTATCCCTGTGGTGGCTTCCCGTTGTATTCCCGGGACAAGGCCGCCTTGAGGTCGGCCGGTTCGAGGAACTCCCGCCCCGAGAGGATCATCTGTTTCACCGCGCGGCGCAGCACCCGTTCGATGTCCGCGTGGGATAATCCCTTGAACAGACTGGCAGTCTTGCTGCATTCCACATCGAAATTGCGTCGAATGCCGGACAGCTTGAGCGCCAGCAAACGTTTGATCTGTTCCAGGTTGGGCATCTCGAAGCGAAGGATTTCGTCGAACCGGCGCCATACGGCGGGATCGAGTAGCGCTTCGTAGTTGGTCGTGGCTACCAGGGTGCTCTCGCCGCGATAACTGTCCAGCATCTGTAGCACTGCATTGACGGAGCGTTTCAACTCGCCATGATCGGATTCGTCGCCACGGTCCTTGGCCAAGGCGTCGAATTCATCGAACAGGGCGACGACCGGGTGCTGGGCGATGAAATCGAACACCTTGCGCAGATTGGAGGCCGTCTCGCCAAGGAAGGAGGAGACCACAGAGTCGATACGCACCAGCACCAGGGGCAGGCTCAGGCTGTTGGCCAGCACTTCCGCTGCCAGGGTCTTGCCACAGCCCGAAGGGCCGCAGAACAACAGTTTCTGGGCCGGCTGAACGCCGTAGGAGCGCAGTACGTCCGCGCGGTTCTGCTCAAGAATAATCTCCTCGAAAATCGAGCGGGCATCGTCAGACAGTATGATGTCTTTTTCCTCCCGCACCGCCGGGCGTTCTTCCATCAGCGCGATGCCGCTGTCGGCGCTTTTGGGCAGCTCCGAAAAGGTCCGGTGGCCTCCCAACTTGCCATGACCAAACGTCGCCTGCTCCGCGTAGAGCAGACGTTCGAGATCATTGGCCAGAAGATGGTGTTTCTTCTGTCGTTCCTCCTGGATGACCGCCTCCGAGGCGGCGCGAAAAGCCGCCAGATCACCCCGCGCGCCGGAGCTGATCAGTTGCCGAAGCAATTTGCCGCTAGCCATTTCTCTGGCTCCTTGTTTTTTCCATGCCTATTCTCATGCCATTGCCTCATGGTCACAAGCGGGAATTTCGGAATCGTCGGGAGTGGTGACATCTTCCACTTGCTTCTCAAAATCGGGTACCACCACACCACGCACATCCAGCTTCCCGGTGACCACATCACTGATCAGGCGAGTGCGGTATTCCTGCATGAGGTCGGTTTCGCGTTGGGTGCCGGTTATGGCGGTGTCTATCGACTTCGAGATATGCTGAATGAATGAAACGATGGCTTCTTGCTCCTTTCTTGATGGGTAAGAAAATCTGATGTTTCCAATGAACGTCCAGTCTGCTCTAGGCATCTTCGCGCCGTACGTAGAGCTATTAACCAGATTTATTATTTGATTTGAACGTAATTTGTACTCCAAGAACTCTCCTAAAAGGTCATCACTCATAATGCGCAGAACTAGAAACTCACCAACACAAACACCAGACATCGATGGCCTAGTCACCTTCGCGAGGTAAGGGCGGAGCTTGCCAAACAGAATGTCACCGGGCTTAAATTTTTTTACCAAACTATCAAAGGTGATTTCTCCATCTGGAAAAGTAATCCTACCTGTCCAACTCTCAACGTTTTCAAGAGCTATGTAGGCTTCATCGGGTGCTTTCTCAGAAGTTTGCTGATTTACATTCCGGCAGAGGAATTTGAGCCTCTTTATGTTCCAGCCTGCCGGCACCTTGCCCAACCACGGCACGCCGGAGTCCTTGTATTCGGGATAGGGCTTGCCGGTGCGCACGTCGATTCTTCCGGTGACGGCCTGGTTGATGAGGGCCTGCTTCTTCTCCTTGAGCAGCTCGATCAGGCGGCGCTTGTTGCGGATGAAGCGGTCGATCTGGGCGGTTTTCCAGTCGAGGAAGCGGGCGATTTGGGTTTGTTCCTCGTATTTTGGAAACAAACTTGGTATGCGCTTGAAATCCTCCCAATACAAACGATTCCGATCCTTGACGATGCCACGGGAATACCCATCGACCTCTGCCTTATAGGCGGCCATACGAAATTGATACTCATAAAACTTCGGAACCGCATGGGAATACGGTCGGACAACAACATAAGCAGGGCTGACCAAGCCATCCTGTGGAACAACTCCCACCGCACCCTGCCACATTCGCATCATGTTGTATGCGAGATCACCCCTTGCTGCTCGTTTATATAAGGAGCGGTCGCTCATCATTTGCTTTCTCGCCAAATTGTCCAAATTACGGACCGTGACACCCGTTTTCAATGAAACTTCCAGAATGGGCAGATCGGGCCAGTTCGTTTCATTTCTTTGTGCGAAAAGCGTACCGTTTCGTCGAATTGACCAATGTACCGGTATCTTCAGAACCCATGCCACCCCCGAATCCTTATATTCCGGATAGGGCCTGAGCTTCATCGCTCCACCTCCACCAGGATTTCATCCAACAGCCCTTCGGTTTCCTGCTCCAGCACCCGGATGTCGGCAACGATCTCCTCCAGAGGCCGCATGGGCGCGGGTTTGTAGAACTCGCGGGTGAAGCTGATCTCGTAACCGATCTGGGTCTTGGTCTCGTCGATCCAGGCGTCGGGGACATAGGGCAGGACTTCGCGCTGGAAAAAGGCCTCGATACCGCCTTCTTCCAGCAGGGGCACCTGCTCGCTGTCCCGCAGTTGGGTGTCGGGCTCGTATTCCACCACGGCGGGTTTGCCATTCACGTCTCTCTCGAAGCGCCCATGGAGGGGGTCGGGTTCGGCCTTGCTGGGCTTGTGCGCTTTCTTGATGACCGGTTTAGCCTGCTCATCCGGCTCGCACACGTGTTCGCGTAGCAGCTTTTCCTTCTTGGCCGTCCAGCGAAGATTCATGGCCTTGGCCTCTGACTTGGCGCGGGCGATGAAGGCGTTGTAGTCCAGGAGGGGTTCGGTGCCGAAGTGTTCGGCCAGTTTCAGGGCCACGCGCGGCAGGTCGGGTTCTTTGGCCTGCTCGCTGGCCCCATTCAGCGCCACCAGACGATCTCCACTGAGATCCACCCGCAGGCGCAGGGGGCGTTCGACGATGATTTTCCAGTAGCCGAAGTGTTCGTTGGGGAAGATCTTGCTCTGTTCGGTCTCGCGCGGGTTACGAATCAGGTCACAGATGCGCCGGATATGTTCTTCTCCCAGGCGGCAGTTCTTCTTGCCCAGGTTCTTGCGCATCGGCTCGAACCAGCCGGTGGCGTCGATGAGCTGCACCTTGCCACGCCGCTCGGGCGCCTTGCGGTTGGTGAGCAGCCAGATGTAGGTGGCGATGCCGGTGTTGTAGAATAGGTTTTCCGGCAGGGCGACGATGGCTTCCAGCCAGTCGTTTTCGATGATCCAGCGGCGGATGTTGCTCTCGCCGGAGCCGGCATCACCGGTGAACAGGGCCGAGCCGTTGTGGACCTCGGCGATGCGGCTGCCCAGAGTTGTGTCGTGCTTCATCTTGGCCAGCTTGTTGACCAGGAACATGAGCTGGCCGTCGCTGGAGCGGGTGATCATCTTGTATTCCGGGTCGCCGGCGTGCTCCACCACGAAGCGTGGATCGGTCATGCCCTCCTTGCCGCCCAGGCGTTCCAGGTCGGTCTTCCAGCTCTTGCCGTAGGGTGGATTGGAGAGCATGAAGTCGAAGGTCTTGTCCGGGAAGGCGTCGGCGGAGAGGGTGGAGCCGTGCTTCATGTTGTCCGCCTCCATGCCCTCGCCCTTGAGCAGCAGGTCGGCCTTGGTGATGGCGAAGGTTTCGGCGTTGATCTCCTGCCCGAAGAGGTGGATGGCGACGGCCTTGCCGTGCTCACGGGCCAGTTGTTGCAGGCGTTCTTCTGCCACGGTGAGCATGCCGCCGGTGCCGCAGGCCCCGTCATAGACCAGATAGGTTCCGGATTCGATTTGGTCGGCGATGGGCAGGAAGATGAGGTCAGCCATCAGGGTAACCACATCGCGTGGGGTGAAGTGCTCGCCCGCTTCTTCGTTGTTCTCTTCGTTGAAGCGGCGAATCAGCTCCTCGAAGATGGTGCCCATGGCGTGGTTGTCCAGGGCCGGCAGGCGCTCCGTGCCATCAGGGTTCAGCACCGGGGTGGGGCTGAGATTGATGGTGGGGTCGAGGAACTTCTCGATCAGGTGGCCGAGAATATCGGCCTCCACCAGGGTGTCGATCTGGTTGCGGAAACGGAACTTGTCGAGGATCTCCTGCACGTTGGGCGAGAAACCGTCCAGATACGCCTCGAAATCGGCCCGTAACTGCTGGGCCTTGGCCCGCGCCTTGAGATCACGCAGCGTGAACGGCGAAGTGTTGTAGAAGGCTTGGCCGGCGGCCTGGCAAAGCGCCGCGTGCTGGTTGGCGATGCCAGCCTCGTCAAGCTGTTTTTTCATGGCCAGCACCGCCTGCTTGGTGGGTTCGAGCACGGCGTCGAGCCGGCGAATCACGGTCATGGGCAGGATCACGTCGCGATACTTGCCGCGCACGAAGACATCGCGCAACACGTCGTCCGCAATGCCCCAGATGAAACTGACGATGCGGCTATGGATCACATGCTTCATGGCCTTTCGTTACTCCTTGTGCTTTTGTCCGTTTGGACTGTCAAGATTTTCTTGGACACTTTGCTGCCGGGCTGGATCCCTGGAGGTCAACCGGCGAAAGGGTATCGAGAGTTCCTTCGCCAGATTCGAAAGCGTGGGGGACAGCACGGGCATGCCGACCATATGGGTGGCATTGGCCAATATGCGAATCTCCGTTTCTTCCCCGGCGCGTTGATTGTACCGTTTTCCGACCGAACCGTGCCTGATGGTAGCGTGAGGAACGTGGATATCCCGCCAATACACGGGGAATCCGAAACAGCGAAGTCCTTCGCTTCCAGCCCAGCTTTGCACCCTGTCACTCAATTCCCCTTCCTCCCGATACAAAATGACGGTTCGGCTCCGGTCGAGACGGGCGGTCAGGCGATTCATCCGGCTTCGCAACTCCATCTCCGACAGGGTTCGCCATCGTCCCACCACCGCCACGCGGATGGGAAATTCCTTCAGTGCCCGATAAGGTTTCAAGGTATCGTGCCAGGAGACCGGCAGAAGACAGTTCACCGGTGCGGAGGCGAACAAAGGCGCCAGATGCCGGCAGGGATAACCGGATTCATGGGCCAGATCGCCCAGGTGATAATCCGTTGCGGCCTGGCCGCTGGCATATTGCAGAAAACGGTGGGTGAACAGGGCGATACGATGCAGTGGCAGAGGATTCGAGCGTGAATCCAGGAGGGGAATGGCGTAAGAAGCGCCTTGTATTCCTTCGGAACAACCCCGCCTGGCACCGTGCATCGCCCGGGCCACTCGGGCCGAAGGCGTCCAGTGCCTGCCTTCGAGATCAGTGCCGAAAACCTGGATTGCCAAGGGGACGATACTTGTTCAGGCCAGAAGGCAGCATACGACATGGGCCTGAAGCTGTTCGACCAGATCCCGGGATAACGGTACCTTGGTTTCCGTTACCCAGTCGAACATCGCTTCGATGGCTGCCGCCTCATCGGTCTCCGCCAAGGATTGAACACGTTCCGTAGGGAAATCGGGGCATTGGTGAGCGAATTGTGCAAGCAGGCTCTTCACAGCGAAAAATTCCTTACATGATTCGAATAAACCGGAAAAACGTCATTTTATCCCAATCATCATTGGGCCGGCTTGCAGGAGAGCTCATCGCCACCAGGCCAGGGCGATGTGCTTGCCGCCTCCCGACAAGTGCGCCGGTTGTTTCGCAACCATCGCGGCAAACGGCCTCAAGTCAAGGCGCTCATCGAGCGGCTTGAACGATTCCTGGATCAACAACACCCGCCCTTTTTGCTCCGGGCGTTGATCCGGTGGAGCATCGCTTTGATGCGCACCCGGCGTTATGCCACCAAAAAACTCAAACCCAGCAGCGTGGCGACTTATCTCTCGGCCATCGGAGCGGATTTGCTGGCCTGCGGGCTGAGTCTGGAACCGGCGGAAATCGACTGGAACGATCTGGTTGATCCGTGATTATCTGATTCACGATCAACGCCATTCAGTGCGGCTGCGCCAAATCCAGTCCCTGCTGTTGAGCCTGGGATTTCGGCTGGGGCCGCGGCGAAGCGAAGCGGCCAACTTGAGGATCAAGGATTTGCAGACCAATCAGGGCATCGGGGTGGATTTGCCGGTCCAGGATTTGCGCCCGGAACTGCTGATCCGCAGCAGCGCCTACGGGTCGGTCAAAAGCACCTCCTCGGTTCACCGCCTGCCATTGACATTGCTGTCTTCCGATGAGCTATCCCAGTTGCTGAAGTTCGAAAAGACCCGCCTAGGCGAGATCGGCGACAAAGCCTGTACCAACGTGGTCTACATTTGGTCTTCGGAGGAAGATGAGAATGAGGAAGGAAATCTTATGGGTAAAAAAACCCACTGATATTCAAATAGATAGATGGCGCGCCCGACAGGATTCGAACCTGTGACCTCAGGCTCCGGAGGCCTGCGCTCTATCCAGCTGAGCTACGGGCGCTTGAATCCCTTAATTCTATCCTGTCTTTACAGCTTTTCCAATTTCTTTCTGCTGGCGTCTCCCCATTTTTTCACCTGATTCCCGCCAACAAGCCACCGGATTCGTTGAAAAGGTCGTCAATGGGAGGGTCAGTGATGCCAGGAGCGGGGTGTCGCCGCCACCAGTGGTAAAAGAT
>JALSIB010000021.1 GCA_026981855.1 Methylothermaceae bacterium
ATCTTTTACCACTGGTGGCGGCGACACCCCGCTCCTGGCATCACTGACCCTCCCATTGACGACCTTTTCAACGAATCCGGTGGCTTGTTGGCGGGAATCAGGTGAAAAAATGGGGAGACGCCAGAAAGGCGAGGGGGCTTGACGGTCAGGGGCGGGATGTGAACGGAACGGTTAACGGCCCTGGCGTGACCAAGTGGTGATTGGTTTTGTCAAAGGTTGCATGGTGGGGTGGTCAGGATGAACGTCACCGGACCTTCGTTGACCAGCTGAACTTTCATGTCGGCGCCGAAGCGGCCGGTTTCCACTTTCGGGTGGCGTCGTCTGGTTTCGGTGACCAGTAGTTCGAACAGGCGCCGGCCCGTTTCGGGGTCGGCGGCCGGGGTGAAGCTGGGGCGGGAGCCTTTTCGGGTGTCGGCGGCCAGGGTGAATTGGGGTACCAGCAACAGTCCGCCTCCGGTATCGGCCAGGCTGAGATTCATCCTGCCTTCGTCATCGGCAAAGACGCGGTATCCCAACAGCCGTTCCGCCATCCGCACGCTCTGGGCTTTTCCATCTCCTTTTTCCACCGCTACCAGCACCAGGAGTCCCGCGCCGATTTCTCCCGTGACTTCTCCGGAAACCTCGACCCGGGCCCGGCTCACCCGTTGCAGAACCGCGATCATTGATCTTTGGATTGCAGCGACTTGTCGATCAGGTTGAGCATTTCGATGGGCAAGGGGAATACGATGGTGTTGGACTTGTCTCCGGCGATTTCGATCAGGGTTTGCAGATAGCGCAGCAGGATGGCCTGGCGCTGCTGGGACAGGGTGCGGGCGGCCGCCAGGAGTTTTTCCGCCGCTTGCATTTCCCCCTCGGCATGGATGATCTTGGCCCGCCGCTCCCGTTCCGCCTCGGCCTGACGAGCGATGGCGCGGATCATGCTTTCATCGAGATCCACCCGTTTGATTTCGACGTTGATCACCTTGATGCCCCAGGAATCGGTCTGGGCGTCCAGGATGGCCTGGACATCGGTGTTGAGCTTTTCCCTTTCGGCCAGCATTTCGTCCAGTTCATGCTGACCCAATACCGATCTCAGGGTGGTTTGCGCCAGTTGGCTGGTGGCGTCGTAAAAATTCTCCACCTGGATGATGGCCTTCTCGGGGGCGACGACGCGGAAATAGACCACCGCGTCGACCCGTACCGAGACGTTGTCGCGCGAGATCACGTCCTGGCGCGGCACGTCCATGACCACGGTGCGCATGTCCACCCGCACCAGGCGCTGGATGAAGGGGATCACGATGATGATGCCAGGGCCCTTGACCTTGTAGAAGCGGCCGAGCAGAAAGATCACCCCCCGCTCGTATTCCCACAGGATGCGGATGGCGCTGAGCAGGAACAGAAGCAGCAGGACGATGACGACGATCAATGCATTCATGGGGTTTTCTCCTCGATTGGGGTGACGTGAACGGTCAGGCCATCGACGGCGGTCACCCTGAGCCGGTCTCCCCGTTTTACCGGCCGGGTGGTGAGGGCGCGCCAGCGCTCGCTGTGCAGGCGCACCCAGCCTTCGCGGTCGAAGTCTTCCAGGGCTGTGGCCGTTTGCCGCAGCAGCTCCTCGCTGCCGGTATGGACCGGGTTCCGCCGGGCCTTGAGGATCATTCCCAGGCCCAGGATGAACAGCAACGCCGAAGTGATGGCGAAGCCCAGGATCAATTCTAGATGGATGCCGAAGCCGGGGATGCCGGTATCCGTCAACAGGATTGAACCCAGGGTGAAGGCGGCGACGCCGCCGATGCCCAGAATGCCGAAACTGGGGACGAAGGCTTCGGCCACCATCAGCAAGACACCGAGCAGCATCAATGCAAGGCCTGCATAATTGATGGGAAGCACCTGAAAGGCGAACAGGGCCATCAGCAGACAGATGCTGCCCAATACCCCTGGAACGATGGCGCCCGGGTTGGAGAGTTCGAAGATCAGCCCGTAGATACCCAGCAACATCAGAATGTAGGCGATGTTGGGATCGGTCAGAACTGTCAGCAGGCGATTGCGCCAATCCGGTTCCAGGCGCTGGAGCATCAAGCCGTCTGTATCCAGAACGACCTCTTTTCCAAGCACGTTTATCTTTCTGCCGTCCAGCTGGCGGAGCAGTTCGCCGATATCGGTGGCCACCAGATCGACGACCCGGCGTTGCAACGCTTCCTCGGCGGTCAGGGTGGCGGCCTCCCGCACCGCCTTTTCCGCCCATTCGGCATTTCTTCCCCGCATCCTGGCCAAGCCTTTGATGTAGGCCACCGCGTCATTGACCATTTTGCGTTTCATGTCGCTGCCGCCGGATTCAGGCGCTTTCCCGCCTTTTTCGTCCTTGTCTTTGCCGGGCGGAAGGGTGCCCGCCCCGCCCAGTTGTACCGGTGTGGCTGTTCCAATGCTGGTGGCGGGCGCCATGGCGGCGACATGGGCGGCATAGACGATATAGGTTCCGGCGCTGGCGGCCCGGGCACCACTGGGAGCGACGTAAGCCACCACAGGGATCGGAGAGGCGATGATCTGCTTGATGATTTCGCGCATGGAGGCGTCCAGTCCCCCCGGCGTATCGATGCGGAGAATGATCAAACGTGCCTCTGCCTCGTTCGCCTGGGAAAAACCGCGTTCGACGTAGTCGGTGGTGGCGGGGCCGATGGCCCCCTCGATGTCCAGTTGAACCGCCCGCTTTTCCAGGGTCGTGGGCAGGGTGAGGCCCGGCAGGCAAAAGAGCAATGCCAAAATTATCCATTGCGGTTTCATTCGTCCTCCGGAAACACCCCGTTTCCAATAGCCTACGCTTCCCCGGTCAGGGCGGCAACCCTCGACTCGAAGCGCTTGGTTTTAAGGGTGTTGGCATCTCATTTGCTTTTCCCGGCAATGGGTGAGGCGTTTGCATGAGGGAGGCTGATGACATCTTGCCGGGCCATGGAATTCCCGTTCGGGGGAATGGCATCGGCCAGGGAGTGCCGGTCGAGTGTGGCGAGAAAGGCCGCCATCGCCCGGTCGAGAATACCGTTGAGACGGCAGCTGGGCGCCGCCCGGCACCTTCCTTCCTTGCCCTGGTGTTGGCACTCCACCAGCGAGAGAGACGGTTCCATCCAACGTATCACCTCGCCGAGCTTGAGATCCGCCGGTTTCCTGGCCAGTTTCAGCCCGCCTCCTTTGCCGCGGGTCGTGGTGATGAAGCCCCCCTGTCCCAAGCGGTGAACGACTTTGACCATGTGGTGGCGGGAAACCCCGAAGTAGTCGGACACCTCGGTGATGGTGGCGGTGCGTTCCGGATCCAGGGCCAAGTAAATCAAGAGGCGGAATGCGTAGTCGGTGAAAGTGGTCAGTTGCATTGGATGCCACCTCTGACTAGTGTCTCCCCAATTTTCCCAAGCGGTCAGCGCAAGGCATTGATATACGGATAAAAAGGGGTTTAAAACGAGAGGATCGGGGTTCCTGATCGGGTAAAATGTGTATAGTAATAACCCATTGAACCTGAAGGAGAACCCCGATGCCTAAAGATGCCAGAGAACGGAACAAATGGAAAGTCCGACTTGCTGGTTGGATTGATGAATTGCCCGGTGTGATCAAAAAGCCGGTTAAGAAG
>JALSIB010000022.1 GCA_026981855.1 Methylothermaceae bacterium
TCTTTTACCACTGGTGGCGGCGACACCCCGCTCCTGGCATCACTGACCCTCCCATTGACGACCTTTTCAACGAATCCGGTGGCTTGTTGGCGGGAATCAGGTGAAAAAATGGGGAGACGCCAGTGAAAACAACGCCTTGAAATCTACCTCTCTGATGTTCTCCGGTATCCACTCTGCACCAGCCTCGACGATCGCGGCATTCCCTGACTCCCCATCACTCGTCCGTTTAACCCATAGCGGTATCCATTGTTTTCTGATATTTTCCGTGGCGCCACTCCAGGTACCACCCTTTTTGCCCGAGTGAACCACGACAGCGGCATCCGAAAGGCAATAGATGTACTTGTTTCGCTGCATGGCATTGCCCGCATTGAACCCGGCCTCGGGATAGAACGGCGACACCAGCACGAGATTGTTCGCCATCAGGTATTTGCGGTACTTCGCACTTGAGCAGGTCCGCAGCAGACTGTCAGCCAGCACGCCGATGACGGTACCCTCGGCTTCGAGGGCCCCGAGCATCGAAGCCTCGTCCACGCCTCTTGCACCACCCGAAACGATCGAATATCCGTTACTTGCCGCCAATTCCCCCAGCCCACGGCTGTAGGCGAGATCCTGTTTCGTTGCATTACGGGATCCGATCACCGCCAAACCTCCACCATTGAGCAGAGCCTTCTTGCCGCAGCCAAACAACAAGGCGGGGGAGTCCGTCCTGAGTCGTTTTTTCAAGCGCACCGGATAGTCGGGATCGGATCGTGTCATGACCCACAAACCCGCGCGCAACCACTTCTCCATCGCCAGTGCCAGGGCCGAACCACGATTCAGCAGGCCCTCAACGCGATCCAGCGTAATAGTCTTGTCCGACCAGTCATTGAGGAGTTCATCCAGACGCCCTGTCATCAACTGTTCAGGTGTCAGCGATCGTTCATGCAACCATAGCGCAAAACGCCCCCACTCCTTCGGCGTCAACGGCTTGACCGCTCCCTTTTGCGCCTTGGAAAAATGCGCGGTCAACAGCAACACGGCTTGTGTATGGGGTGATACCAACATTCAGTCTCCCGTACTCGTCGAGGCCAGGGCAACCGGGTAAACCACGCCGCTTCCCGCCTGCCGCAGCAAGGCAGCAAGCACAGTCACCGTCCATCCGGAATCGATAACATCATCCACCAGTAGCACGGGCGCATCAGGAACACTGTCGGAAATTGCGAATACGCCATCAAGATTTCGACACTGGTGGAAACGGTTCTGCTGGTTCTTCTGTGGTTCGTTGTCGATTATCTTGCGAATGGCATCCACGAAAGGCAACCCAAGCCTGGCGGCAAGTCGCCGGGTAAAATCGGGTACCAGCTCCGGATGCCTAAGTGATGGCACGCAAGTCATCCAGCTAGGTGCGGGATCTGGCCGCCAACGTTGCTCGATCATCTCTGCGACAGCCTCCACTAACTCATCCCGGAAGTGACCGGCATGCTTGTCCTCTGCCACCAGGCCGCCCCATCCGGCATCCCCCCAGCGGGAGAGTATTCGCCCTTCCGATGCCTGAAGCTCAGGGGGTAGGTTGCCGCGAAAACCATACACTTGGAACGCCCCGGTAGCTACCTGCTTTTTCGGCTTGAAGGGCATCTCCGCATGCCTGAGAAACTGAGCGGCAGCAATCACCAAGGGTCGATCCACATTCGTGTCGACAACCGGCTTACCCAGGCAAACCGCGCACCGGCCGCAGTCCTCGGTTGCCGGATCATCCAAGGCATTCCGCAGATAAGCCATGAGGCAACGCTTGCTGTCGATGTAATCCTGCATCTCCTGCCATTCGAGCTCCCGTTGCCGGGTCAGGCGTTCGATATGCTCGTGATCCATGCTGAATGGGACGGGTGTCCGGCGCCATTGGCTACCCTGTTTGATGACGGGTGCCGGGTTCTCCACACTGAGGATCTTCAACACCTTGTCTATCTGTCCACGCCTGAGATTGAGGTATCGTTCAATCTGAGGGACGCTCAACCCGTCATGGTCTGTCAACGTCTCCAGAATTGCATTCACGTCGCGCTCGTCGGGAAAGGCGCTGCGTCGGAAGTATTCGTGGATATCCTTGTCCTCCCTGCCTGAAAGAAGCACTCCGTATGCTTTTTCAATCGCCCGCCCAGCCCGGCCCACCTGTTGGTAATAGGCCACCACAGAACCGGCCGCCTGGTAATGAATGACAAACCCCAAATCCGGCTTGTCGTAACCCATGCCCAATGCCGTGGTCGCGACCAGCGCTTTTATCTCATTTCTGAGTAGCAGGTCTTCAAGGTGTTGCCGATACTGGTTGCTGTCCTCAAAATCTTCATGCTCGACACCGTTGTAATAGGCCCTCGCCACAATCCCCTGTTGATTCAGCCAGGCCGCCACCTGTTTGGCATCACGCTTGGTGAGCACATAGACGATACCGGTACCAGGCAGTTCTGGAATATGTCGTGCCAGCCAGGCGAGCCGCGATGCTTGATCAGGCAATCGCAGTGTTTGTAGGACCAGACTGTCCCGCACCAGCGGCCCGCGTTGAATCTCGATATTTCCAAGTTGCGTCTGAACATCGTCTATAACCCGGTTGTTGGCGGTTGCCGTCGTACCGAGCACGGGCATATTCGGCGGCATCTGGCGTAACACATTGATCAAGCGCCGATAATCTGGACGAAAATCATGACCCCAATCCGAGATACAGTGGACCTCATCCACAACCAGCAGCCCGATGCGATCCGCCACAGGCAGCAGAACTTCTGCCACGAATGACTCGTTGGACAAGCGCTCTGGAGAAATCAGGATGGCATCGACCTGATCGGCCAACATTGCCTGCTGGATCTGGGGCCAATTGTCCTGATTGGTAGAATTGATGGTTTCCGCCCGAAGGCCGAGCCGGTGGGCAGCCTCTATCTGGTTACGCATCAGCGCCAATAGCGGTGAAACGATCACTGTCGGCCCTGCGCCACGGTCACGTAAGATACGCGTACTGATAAAGTACACCGAACTTTTGCCCCAGCCTGTGCGCTGTACTACCATCAGTTTTTGGCGGTGATTGACCAGCGCATCGATGGCTTCCCATTGACCATCGCGAAACTGGACGAATGGATTACCAACCGCCAACTGCAACAAAGATTCTGCCTCGTATTTTTCCATATTTTCAGGGGATGTGGATTGATTGCTCCCTATGGCACTTGTTCACTGACCCACAACACAAACCATACAAGTGCTGGGCCGCCATTGTCTCCAAAGAATGAGTGGTCCGGCTCGGATCACGCTGGTCCTGCAACGCCTCGGCCGCCGCCCGGTTCAGTCCGCTCTTGCCATCCACCTGACGCAGTAACAGCGCCCCGCCATCCGAACCAATGGTGCCACAGGTAAAATCCGCCTCGATCACCCGGCGGCCAACACGCCCAGATTCCATTCGTTCCGCAGTACACTTCGGGATCGGAACAATCTCCCTGGAATTGCTTCAAAATCCCGATTTTATCGGCTCTCGGAGGTTGTGCCGACCCCTGCTTGGTGAAATATCCGGGCTAAGCCGGCCCGTCGGGATTATCCACTTCCACAGGCCAGCTCACGATGTGGCGCAGGTCGAACTTTTGCCTCAGTTTGACGATGACTTCCCTGACCTGTTCTTCTTCGGCGAAAAACTCGATGATCAACGGCAATTGCAGGGAAAGGGAAAGCAGCGAAGTGGTGTGGAGTCGTCCCGAATCCCCGTAACCTGCAATGGCACGGATCAACATGACATTGTTGACCTTCTCCTCGTCATGGAGGAATTGGAGGACCCGGTCGATGGGGGCTTCCCCTTCCAGGGTGTAGACTCGGGCGAGCCGGTATCGATTCATAGCCATCTCCAGGCGGTTGATCCCAGCCACGCTCCCAGGGCGCAGACCAGGGTATTGAAAGAAAACAGGAGCAGAGGAATGGACCAGCTGTGGCCGGCGTCGCCATGGCCTTCCAGCCAATGGAGGATCAGATAGAGGCCGGAAACCAGGGCGAACGCGCCCAGGCTGGCGATGAAGACGGTCGCCCGCCATTCGAGATTCAAATTCAGTTGTCTCGCCGCCAGCTCGAACAGGAAACCGAGCAGGAAAGCGCCGAGCAGATTGAGAATCACCTGACCATAGGGAAACATCTGTCCCTGCTGCAGCGAAAGCGGTAACACCATCAGAACCCGCCCCAGAACGACGCCCACCGCCACGGCGGTGAGACAAAGCAAGACACTGATCAGAACATTGGCGAGCGCGCGGACGAATTGTCCCTGTTCGATCAGCGTCAGGGTTTCCAGGGAAAAGGTGGAAAAAGTGGTGAACGCCCCGAGAAAGCCCACCAGCAGGGCGGGGCGATAGGCGGCTGCCAGTCTGCCGGCGGGTTCCGCCAGCAACCCTTCGCTGAGCAGGCCGATCAGAAACGAGCCGATGACGTTGACGGCCAGGGTGCCGTAGGGAAAGCCCTTTCCCAGCCATTGATAGACGCCGCTGGAAACCAGAAAGCGCAGCAAGGCTCCGACGGCACCACCAAACAGGATGGCGACCGCCTGGAGTCCCGTCATGGCACCAGCGAAAGCAGGATGCCCGCCGCCACGGCCGAGCCGATCACTCCGGCCACATTGGGGCCCATGGCATGCATCAACAGGAAATTGTGAGGATTGTTTTCCAGGCCCACTTTGTTGGCGACCCGCGCCGCCATGGGAACCGCCGAAACACCGGCGGCGCCGATCAGCGGATTGATGGGCGTCTTGCCGAAGCGGTGCATGAGTTTCGCCATCAAGACGCCCGATGCCGTGCCCATGGCGAAGGCGATGGCGCCCAGTACCAGAATGCCCAGTGTCTCCAGACGCAAAAAACTGTCGGCATTGAGCTTGGAGCCCACAGACAACCCAAGGAAAATGGTGACGATGTTGATCAGTTCGTTCTGGGTGGTCCTGGCCAGTCGTTCCACCACGCCGCTTTCACGCATCAGGTTTCCCAGCGCGAACATGCCGATCAAAGGGGCGGCGGAAGGCAGCAGCAATGCCGTCAGCAGAATCAGCATCAGAGGAAAGGTGATCTTTTCCCGTTTTGATACCGTTCTCAGTTGCAGCATTTCCACCTGCCGCTCTTTTTCCGTCGTCAACAGCCGCATGATTGGTGGCTGGATCAGGGGAACCAGCGCCATGTAAGAGTAGGAAGCCACGGCGATGGCGCCCAGAAGATCGGGCGCCAGGCGTGAGGCGACATAGATGGAAGTGGGGCCGTCGGCGCCGCCGATGATGGCGATGGCGGCCGCGTCCCTGAGGGTGAATTCCAGCCCCGGCACCAGGTTGAGGGCGATGGCGCCGAGCAGGGTACCGAAGATCCCGAATTGGGCCGCGGCGCCGAGGAAGAGCGTCCTGGGATTGGCGAGCATGGGGCCGAAATCGGTCAAGGCGCCGACGCCCATGAAGATCAGCAGAGGAAAGATCCCCGTCTTGATGCCATAGTACAGGTAATGGAGGATACCGCCTTCATCGGAGATCCCGGCGACCGGGATGTTGCTCAATACCGCGCCGAAGCCGATGGGAATCAGCAGCAAGGGCTCGAAACCCTTGCGGATGGCAAGGTAAAGCAGCAGCAGCCCGACTCCGATCATGAGCAGCTGGCCGGCGGCGAAATTGGCCAGGCCCGTACTTTGCCAAAGCAGAGAAAGGTTCTCCATACCGTCAGATCCTTGTTGATTAAGCCAGAGTGATCAGGACATCGTCCACGGCCACCGCATCGCCTTCCTTGACCAGTACTGCCTGCACCGTGCCGCCATCCTTCGCCCGGACCTCCGTTTCCATCTTCATCGCTTCCAGAAGCACCACCACGTCGCCTTCGTTCACCCTGTCTCCCGGGCCGACGTTGACCTTGATGATGGTGCCGGCCATGGGAGCGGTGATCGATACGGCTCCGGCCGCCGGGGCGGCGGCGCTCACCGGCTGGCTTGCCTGGGTGGTGATTTGGGTCACCGCGCCGCCGGGGGCGACCTCGACGTGATAGACCTTTTGGTTGACCATGACCGTATAACTGGCGGCCTCCTGATTCGCGGCGGCCGACTGGATGTCCGTCTCGGGGGCTTCATCCTGGGGCTGCGGTTCGAAAGCGGCCGGATTTCCCCGCTGCTGAAGAAATTTCCATCCCACCTGGGGAAACAGGGCGTAGATCAGCACATCTTCGATTTCCGCATCGCTCAACCGGACTTGATGTTCCTGCGCCAGTTTTTCGATTTCCCGGGTCAGTTTCTCCATTTCCGGTTCGAGGAGGTCGGCCGGACGGCAGGTAATCGGTTTTTCTCCCTGGAGCACCCGTTCCTGTAAATCCTTGTTGACCGGTGCGGGGGTGGCGCCGTATTCTCCCCGCAGCAGCGCCTGGACCTCCTTGGTGATGGTCTTGTAACGCTCGCCGCTGAGGACGTTGATCACCGCCTGGGTGCCGACGATCTGGGAAGAGGGCGTGACCAGGGGAATGAATCCGAGATCCTCCCTGACCCGGGGAATCTCCTTCAACACATCGTCGATCCTGTCGGCGGCGTTCTGTTCCTTGAGCTGATTCTCCATGTTGGTGAGCATGCCGCCCGGCACCTGGGCGACCAGGATGCGACTGTCCACCCCCTTCAGGGCTCCCTCGAACCTGGCATATTTCTTCCGCACGTCACGGAAATACAGGCCGATTTCTTCCACCAGCTCCAGATCAAGGCCGGTATCGCGCTCCAGTCCCTGGAAGATGGCAATGAGGGTTTCCGTGGGGCTGTGGCTGTAGGTCATGCTCATGGACGACACGGCCGTGTCCACGTTGTCGATGCCCGCCTCGGCGGCGGCATACAAAGTGGCCACGCTCAGCCCCGTGGTGGCGTGGCAGTGGAGGTGGACGGGGATGTCCAGGGCTTCTTTCAAGCGGGTCACCAGTTCCGTGGCCACATGGGGCGTGAGCAGCCCCGCCATGTCCTTGATGCAGACCGAATGGGCGCCCAGGTCTTCGATACAGCGGCCGAGATTGACCCAGGTGTCGATCGTGTGAACCGGGCTGGTGGTGTAGGAAAGCGTCCCCTGGGCATGCCTGCCGGCGGCGATGACGGCTTTGACGGCGTGTTCGATGTTGCGCAGGTCGTTGAGGGCGTCGAAGATGCGGAAAACATCGATGCCGTTTTCCGCCGCCCGTTCCACGAAGGCATCGACCACATCGTCCGCGTAATGGCGGTATCCGAGGAGGTTCTGGCCCCGCAGCAGCATCTGCAACGGGGTGTGGGGCAACGCCTGTTTGAATGCCCGCAGCCGCTCCCAGGGATCCTCTCCCAGATAGCGGATGCAGGCGTCGAAAGTGGCCCCTCCCCAGACTTCAAGGGACCAGAAGCCGACCTGATCCAGTTTGGGGCAGATCGGCAACATATCTTCCAGACGGAACCGGGTGGCCAGGAGGGACTGGTGGGCGTCGCGTAAAACGACCTCGGTGATCCCTAGGGGCTTGGTCATGATGGGAAATCTCCTGAAAATTGAACGGGGATTGGTCAGTTCGAGCGATCTTCGCGATAGCGATGAATGGCGGCGCCGATGGCGGCGATCAGCTCATCGTCGTCTTGCGGGCGGGCTTTGGGTCCCGCCCCGGCCACCGGCTGACCCGCTTCCGGGAGGAAGCGTCCTATGGTCCAGGACATCAAGGTTACGGCGACCACCAACATGGCCAGGAACACGAAAACGATTCCCATGCCGATGAACATGAGCTCTATACCGCTGCCAAACATTTCGCTCATTTGTCAAGCCTTTGTTCTGATTGTGTTTTTTCTGAATCCATGGGCGCAAACCAATTAAATTTAGCATTTTGAAAGAAAAAAATATACAGAACCTTCCGCCATCCCGTCCGACTGACCACCTGTCACTTCTGCCGGAGGAGTCCGTCAGCGGCCGGGGAGGGCCGCGCCGGGCCTGAATTCACGGACGAATTTGGTCCGGCGGACGCTTCTCTGATACCGAAAAAGCAAACCGATGGATGTTGAGCCCGCCCGATCGGGATTGCCCGGCCGCGCGCCATCGCTTGAACAATCGGCGGTCGAACCCCACATAGTCAACCCGAAGTGGGAAAATGGTGGAGGTCAGGAACCATGAGACATTCCCGTAAAGATTCTCCGCAAGACGGTGGGTTTTCCGATATCCTGAACTCACTCTGGCAACAGCTGAAAGGATGGCAAGGTATGCAGAAGAAACCGGAAATCGAAATCAACAAACCCGGAAAAGTGCCTTTCTGGCAGGATCCCCGTTACAACTGGATCGCCTATTTCCTGTTGGCGATGCTGATTCTTTCCCTCTGGCAGAACTATGCCGAGGTTCGCCAGCTCGAGATTCCCTATAACCAGTTTCTGGAATATGTGGAACAGGGCAAGGTGGAAAAAGTGGTGGTCGAGGAAAAGAAGATCACCGGTTTCCTCAAGCCTGAAACGCCGGAGGCCAAGCCTCAGCCTTTCGTCACCATCCCCTTGTGGGATGACAAGTTGGCCGAGAAACTCAAACAACATGGGGTGGAATTCATCGTCCGGCCGCAGACGACCAACTGGTTGGCCTATTTCTTCTTCAGTTGGGTGCTTCCCCTGGCGCTGCTGTTCTGGTTCTGGAGCTGGATGGCCAGGCGCATGGCGGGCGGGCGCGGTATTCTCAGTCTGGGCAAGCGGGCCAAGATCTATGCCGAATCCGATGTGAAAGTGCATTTCGACGACGTGGCCGGTTGCGAGGAAGCCAAGCAGGAGCTCAAGGAAGTGGTCGAATTTCTCAAGGATCCGAAGAAGATCCAGAGCCTGGGGGGGCGGCCACCGAAGGGCGTGCTGCTGGTGGGGCCGCCGGGTACCGGCAAGACTTTGCTGGCCAGGGCGGTCGCCGGAGAGGCGGGGGTGCCTTTCTTCAGCATCACCGGTTCCGAATTTATCGAGATGTTCGTCGGCGTGGGGGCCGCCCGGGTGCGGGATTTGTTCGAGCAGGCCAGGCAGAAGGCCCCCTGCATCATCTTCATCGACGAGATCGACGCCATCGGCAGAACCCGCGGCGCGTCGCCGGTCAGCCACGAGGAGCGCGAACAGACCCTCAATCAGCTGCTGGCGGAAATGGACGGATTCGATCCCGCTTCCGGGGTCGTGGTGATGGCGGCCACCAACCGGCCGGAGATTCTCGACAAGGCGTTGCTGCGTCCCGGGCGTTTCGATCGCCAGATCGCGGTGGACAAGCCGGATCTTGCCGGCCGTGAAGCGATTCTCAAGATCCATACCCGCAACAAGAAACTGTGCCCCGACGTGGACTTGCATGTGGTGGCGCTGCGTACTCCCGGTTTCGTCGGCGCCGAGTTGGAGAACGTCTGCAACGAGGCGGCGATCATCGCGGTCCGGCGCAATCACGATTGCATCGCCATGGAAGATTTCGAATCCGCCATCGACCGGGTGATCGCCGGGCTGGAACGCAAGACCCGGGCCCTCAGCCCCAAGGAGAAGGAAAGGGTGGCTTATCACGAATCCGGCCACACCATCGTGGCCGAGATCGTTCCCACCGGTGAGCCCGTGCACAAGGTTTCGATCATTCCCCGGGGCGTCGGTGCGCTGGGTTATACCCTGCAACTGCCGGTGGAGGAAAAATTCCTCGCCACCGAGGATGAATTGAAGGATCAGCTGGCGATCCTGCTGGGAGGCCGCACCGCCGAGGAGATCGTCTATGGGGACGTTTCCACCGGCGCCCAGAACGACCTGGAAAAAGCCAGCGAGATCGCCCGCAACATGGTCTGTTACCTGGGTATGAGTTCGAAACTGGGGCCTGGAACCTGGGGGCAGCGTCAGCAGTTGGCCTATCTGGAGGGCGGGGTGCAGGAATTCAAGAACTACAGCGAGGAAACCGCCCGCCTGATCGACATGGAGGTGCGCGAACTTCTTGACGAAGCCCATCGCCGGGCGCGGGAGATTCTCGAAACCCGGCGCGACATCCTCGACAGCCTGGCCAAGGCCCTGGAGGAAAAGGAAGTGCTGAGCGGCGAGGAAGTCAAGGACATTCTCCGCCGGCCATGACCGGTCCCGTGGGGGCGCGGGAGACCCGCCCGCGCCACCGCCTCAAACCAGCAGCTGCCGTCCCAGGGGAATGCAGATCAACACGCCGCTGATCAGGGTGAAGAGGCCGATTCCCGCTTGGAGTCCGCCGTGCATCCAGGTCAGGCGCCGGCTGGTGATCTTGAGCGGCAAGGCGATCACCATGGAAATCAGGGCCATCCCCAAAACCGAACCGATGCCGAAGACCAGCATGTAGAGCATCCCCAGCCAAGGGTCGTCCAGCGTCTGCAAGGTGAGCAGGATCAGGGCGGCCGACCCCGCCATCCCGTGCATCATTCCCACCAGCAGGGCGCGCAGGGGAAAGCCGGGCGGATGTTCGTGGCGGTGGGCCAAGTCGTCGTGGGAAGTGTGGTGTTTGTGGGAGTGGGCGTGGAAATGCACCGTGCCGTCTTCGTGGCGGTGCATGTGAAAGTGAATCCGGTCACGCCACAAGCGGCGCAGCACGTCCAGCCCGAGGCCGATCAGCATGACGCCGACCAGAAATTCCAGCCCCGTGGCGATTCGTTCCGGTATCACGCTGTCCATCCAGATCACCACCGAGCCGAACAGGAACAATGTCAGGGTGTGCCCCACCCCCCATGTGGCCCCCAGGCCGATGGTGTGCCGCAGGGAAGGGGAACGGGTGGCCAGAGAGGCGACGGCGGCCAGGTGATCGCTTTCGAGAGCGTGGCGCATGCCGATCAGTAAGCTCATGATCAGGATGGCGAAAGTGGTCATTTCGATTTCTCCAATTTTGGGTGATCCCTCAACAGATTCGGGGCAGTTGTTCGCCCACCAGCAGATCGACGATGCGCTCGCCGCCGAAACCGGTGGAAAGCACCACGGTGGCGGCCGGGCTTTCGCTCACTTCGCCGATGACCGCCGCATCCCTGCCGGCAGGGTGCGTCCGCATGGCATCCACCAGTGCTTCGGCATCTTCGGCGGGCACCACGGCCACCAACTTGCCTTCGTTGGCCAGATAGAGCGGATCCAGCCCCAGGATTTCGCACATGCCTCGCACCTCGTCCCGGATGGGAATGCGGGGTTCATCCAGCCGCATGCAGCCCTGGCTTGCGGCGGCGAACTCGTTGAGCACCGTGGCCAGGCCGCCGCGGGTGGCATCCCGCAGGCAGCGGATATCCGGACAGGCGGCCAGCATGGCCTGGATCAACCCGGCCAAAGGCTGGCAGTCGGTTTCGATGCTGCTCTCCAGCGCCAGCTCGCCACGGGCATCGACGATGGCGGCGCCGTGGTCGCCGATATAGCCGTTGACCACAATCACATCCCCGGGGCGGATGCGGGTTGGCGACAGCTCCACCCCGGCCGGAATCACCCCGATGCCGGCGGTGTTGATGAACAGCTTGTCCGCCGCCCCCCGGTGCACCACCTTGGTGTCGCCGGTGACGATCTGCACCCCGGCATCGGCCGCGGTGGCCTTCATGGAGGCCACCACCTGCCGCAGGGTGTCCAGCGGCAGGCCTTCCTCCAGGATCATGCCGCAGGAAAGATACAGCGGCACCGCGCCGCCCACGGCCAGATCGTTGACCGTGCCGGTGACCGCCAGCTTGCCGATGTCGCCGCCAGGGAAGAACAGCGGGTCCACCACGTAGGAGTCGGTAGTGAAGGCCAGCCGGTCACCCCGGGCCAGCAGCGCGTTCAATTGCAGCCGGGCCTGATCTTCCAGCGCCGCCAGGATGTCGTTGCCGTAACCGGCCACGAACAGTTCCCGGATCAGCTCGTGCATCACCTTGCCGCCGGCGCCGTGGGCCAGCGTGATGATCTCTCCGCTCACGAAGCCCGCCTCCGCTTCAGTTCCTCCACCGAAATGCGGCCGTAGTGGTAATAGGCGGCACAGGCGCCCTCCGAAGACACCATCAGGGCCCCCATGGGCGTCTCCGGCGTACACTGGCTGCCGTAGACCTTGCATTCCCAGGGGCGGATCACCCCCTTGAGCACCTCGCCGCACTGGCAGGATTTGGGGTCGGCGATCTTGATGTTGGGCACGGCGAACTTGCGCTCGGCATCGAAACGGGCGTAGGCCTCCCGCATGCGCACCCCGGAGTGGTCGATGGAACCCAGACCGCGCCACTCGAAGAATTCACGCAGCTCGAACACCCGCGCCACCGCGTCCAGCCCGGTCCGGTTGCCCCCCTCGGGCACGATGCGGGCGTACTGGTTTTCCACCTCGCAGCGGCCCTCTGCGATCTGGCGCACCACCATCCACAGCGACTGCAGGATGTCCAAAGGCTCGAAACCGGTGATGACGATGGGCTTGCCGTAGTCCCGGGCAACGAAATGGAACGGCCGCTCCCCCACCACCATGCTCACGTGCCCCGGGGCGAGAAAGCCATCCAGCTGCATGTCGGGGGAATCCAGAATGGCCTTGATGGTGGGCACGGTGGTGATGTGGTTGCAGAACAGGGAGAAATTATCGATGCCCTCGCGTTCGGCCTGCAGCACGGTCAGGGCGGTGCTGGGCATGGTGGTCTCGAAGCCCAGGGCGAAGAAAATCACCTCCCGTTCCGGGTGCTTGCGGGCCAGCGCCAGGGCATCCAGGGGTGAATAGACCATGCGGATGTCGGCCCCGTCGGCCTTGGCCTGCAGCAGGCTTTTCTTCGAGCCGGGCACCCGCATGGCGTCACCGAAGGTGGTGAAGATCACCTCGGGCCGCCGGGCCAGCGCCACGCAATCGTCCACCCGCCCCATGGGCAGCACGCACACCGGGCAGCCCGGTCCGTGCACCAGCTCGATGCCTTCCGGCAGCATCTGTTCCAGCCCGTAGCGGAAGATGGTGTGGGTGTGGCCGCCGCAGAACTCCATGATCTGCAGCGGGCGCTCCCGAACGGTCTCGATACGCTCCAGCAAAACCTCGATCTGCCGGATCAGCGCCCGGGCCTTGTCCGGGTCGCGGAACTCGTCGACGAATTTCATCATTCATGCTCCTGTTGCCCGTGGGTGGGCCGGACCCGGCCGCGCCGGTCGGCCAGCAGGGTATGGGTCAGATCCCACAGGATGTGATAGCAGGCCACATGGGTCTCCTGCACCCGGTGGATGGAGTCGGTCTCCACCACCAGACAATGGTCCAGCAGGCCCGAGCGCAACATCTGGCCGCCGTCGCCACCGGCGAAGCCGATGGTCTTGAGCCCCATCTCCCGCGCCTTGGCGAAGGCGGTCATCAGGTTGTCGGAATTGCCGCTGGTGGAAAAACCCGCCAGCACGTCACCGGCCCGGCCGTGGGCCTCGATCTGGCGGGCGAAAATGTGCCTGACCCCCACGTCGTTGGCCACCGCCGAGCACATGGCCATGTCCATGGCCAGATTCATGGCCGGCAGGGCCGGACGGCCGGCGGTGACCGGGTGCTGGAACTCCACCGCCAGATGGGCGGCGTCGCAACTGGAGCCGCCATTGCCCATGGTGAACAGCCGCCCGCCGGACTGATAACAGGCCGCCAGCGTGCGGGCGCAGGCGATCAGCGCCTCGGCCTGCTCGGCGAAGAAACGCGCCTTCACCTCCTGGCTGTGAGCCGCTTTCTGCCGCACCGATACCAGCAGGGCACGATGCTCTTCGTCCGCGTCCTTGCGGCCGCCGGACAGGAAGGGATAGAGGCCATCCAAAGGGTCGTTCACGGCGCCCCCCCGCTGGCGCGCATGGTGCGCAGTTCCTCTTCCACCTCCCCCAGCTCCTCCAGCAGGGCCAGGGTCTTGGCCGCCTCCGCCTCGTCGATGCGGCTCATGGCAAAGCCCACGTGCACCAGCACCCAGTCGCCCACACAGTCGGTCACCGGGTGTTGCGCATCCACGATGCAGGCGATGTTCACCTGCCGCCGGACGCCGGAGACGTCCACCTTGGCCAGCATCTGCTGTTCATCGATGATTTCTATGATCTGTCCGGGAATGCCGAGACACATGTGCACCTTACCTCGTTTCAGTGATTGAATCGCCGTCCAGGCCGCTGTCGTGGGCCGGGTCGCCGCACAGGGCCCGGGCCGCGGCGATACAGGCCTGGCCCAGCGCCAGTCCGCCGTCGTTGGCCGGCACTTGGCGGTGGTACAGCACCTTCAGGCCGGCCTGCTCCAACCGGGTGATGAGCCGCTCGCCCAGCAAGCGGTTCTGCAACACGCCGCCGCTGAGTGCCACGGTATCACAATGGAGCCTGCCGGCCGCTTCCCGGGCCAGGCAGGCCCACCCATCCGCCAGGCCGTGGTGGAAACGCCGGGCAATCACCGGCGCATCCTCCCCCGCATCCACGTCGGCATGGATCGCGGGCCAGAGCGGTGCGGGGTCGATGACAGCCACCTGCCCGTCCCCGTCGGCCGCGGCAAGCCCGGGTACCCGCACCTCGTACGCGCCACAGGCCGGATCGGCCTGCCAGGCCAGGGACTCCAGCGCCATGGCCGCCTGCCCCTCGTAGCTGATCCGCTCCGGCGCAATCCCGATGAAGGCGGCCACCGCGTCGAACAACCGCCCGGCGGAGGAAGCCTTCGGACAGTTGAGCCCCTGCTCCAGCATGCGGGTGATGGCCGCCACGGGCTTGCCCCAAAACAGGCCGTCATCCAGCAAGGCCGGCGCTTCCTGCCACAGGCGGGCGACCAGATTGCGCCAGGGCTCGCGCATGGCCATGGCGCCACCCGGCAAAGGGGCCGGGCGCAGGGTGGCGATGCGCCGGCAACGCCGAAACCCGCCCCACAGCAACTCTCCGCCCCACAATGCTCCGTCGGGGCCGGCCCCCAGACCGTCCAGCACGATGCCCAGCACCGGCGGGCAGTCGGGTTGGAATCCGTGTTCGGCCAGCACCGAGGCCAGATGGGCATGGTGATGCTGCACGTCCCGCACCGGCCAGCCCCGCTCACGGCCCAGCGCACGTCCGTGAGCACTGCTGCGGTAGGCCGGATGCATGTCCACGGCCAGCTGCCGCGGCTCGAACTGGAACAGCGCCTGCAACCGTTCCAGTTGCGCCAGCCAGTCCTGCCAGGCCTGGGGCTGTTCCAGATCGCCGATGTACTGCGACAAGATGGCCTCCGTCCCCCGCAGCAGGCAAAAGGTGTTCTTCAACTCGCCGCCCAGCGCCAGCACCGCCGGAGCCTCGGCAAAACCGCCCGCCAGGCGCACCGGCGCCGGCGCCAGCCCCCGTCCGCGGCGCAGGGGCGTGGTGCGCTCTCCCACCAGCCGCAGCACCGAGTCGTCCACCCGGTTGACGATCTCCCGATCGTGCATAAGAAAGACATCCGCCACCTCCCCCAGGTTTTCCAGCGCTTCCTGGTTACCGGTGCACTGCGGCCGGCCGAAACGGTTGCCGGAGGTGAACACCAGCGGGGTATCGAAACCGGCCAGCAACAGGTGGTGCAGCGGGCTCATGGGCAGCATGAACCCCAGCGCCCGGGTATGCGGGGCCAGGGAGGCCGGCAAGCATTCCGGACCAGGGTGCTCCAGCAGCACGATGGGCGCGGCCCGGTCCTGCAGCGCCTCGGCTTCGGCGCCGCAGATGCGGCGGTAACGGCCGATCACCTCCAGATCCCGGGCCATCAGGGCCAGCGGCTTGTGCGGCCTGCGTTTGCGGTCACGCAGGCGTTGGATGGCCTGTTCATCGGTGGCATCCACCACCAAGTGGAAACCGCCGACGCCCTTGACCGCCACGACGGCACCGGCACGCAACCGGGCCGCAGCCGCCATCACAGGATCGTTTTCATCCAGCACCTTGCCCCGACTGTCGCACAGCCACAGCCGGGGGCCGCAGTGGGGACAGGCGATTGGCTGGGCGTGGAAGCGGCGGTCGGCGGGGTCTTCGTACTCTTTTTGGCAATGGTCGCACAGGGGGAAAACCGCCATGCTGGTACTGGCCCGGTCGTAGGGCAGCCGTTTCAGGATGGAAAACCGCGGCCCGCAATGGGTGCAATTGGCAAAAGCGTGGCCATAACGCCGCTGACTCCTGTCGAATACCTCCGCCAGACAGGCGGGGCAGGTGGCCACGTCCGGCAAGATCAGGGTGGCCGCTTTCCCGCCCCCGGTGGCCGCAATCTCGA
Organism: Methylothermaceae bacterium; assembly: GCA_026981855.1. GTDB lineage: Bacteria > Pseudomonadota > Gammaproteobacteria > Methylococcales > Methylothermaceae > Methylohalobius. The sequence continues at coordinate 16,058 of JALSIB010000022.1, forward strand.
ACCCCTGGGGGAGGGGCGTTTCGGGGAAGGGCATCTCAACCACGGCATCGATCCGGGCCAGTGGGGGCGGGGTGCTGTGCAAAGCGGTCATGAAGCGGGCGATGGCCGTCTCCGGGCCGCCGAGTTCGATATGGACGCCGTCACCGTCGTTCCAGACCCTTCCCCGCAGCCCCAGATCACGGGCCAGGCGCCAGACGAAGGGGCGCATGCCGACACCCTGCACGATTCCGCGCACCCGCAAGGCGAGAATCCGGTTGGGGGGAAGGGTTGCCTCGAGCGCCCGCATCGTCAATGCACCGTGCACACCATGCAGGGATCGAAGGAGCGGACCACGTGCTGGATGGCGATCGCGTCATGGCCGTTATTCCCCACCGCCAGTCCGCGCAAGGCCTGTTCCAGGGGGCCGGGCACGCCGTCTGCGTCCCGGGGGGAGAAATTCCAGGTGGTGGGTGCGACGATCTGATAGTTGAGAATGCGGCCGTTGCGGATCCGCATCCAGTGTCCCAGCGCCCCGCGTGCGGCTTCCACCAGCCCGGCGGATTCGGCCTCGTCCGGCAGGGAGGCGTGAACGCAGAATGGTTCCCGCGGACGCAACGTCCTGATCCAGTTTTCCATCACCGGCACCAGCAGGGCCAGTTCCAGAACCCGCGCCACCACCCGGTTGCGGACGTTGCCACCGCTTTCGGCCACCAGCCCCCGGATCAGCGGGTGACCATCGATCAGTTGCCGGGCCAGGGCGCCGGTTTCCATGGGGTGGCCGTCGAGTCTCGGAGCCTTGCACCAGCTGTAGGCGCCGGGCTTGTCGGCCACCGGAAGGGTGATGCCCTCAAGGGGATGGCTCGGTCCGTTGCGGGCCTGCATCCAGCTGTGGGTCACGTCCTCGCGGATGGCGCCCGGTTCCAGGGGATGGCGCTTTCCCGCCATCCAGATGCCGGGGGCGAAATGGTGGCGTTCGCCTTCCTGGTAAGCGCCGTAGCTGAGAAAGTGGTCGCAGGCCCGGCCGATGCGATGAAGGTTCAGATCCCGGGCGACCAGCAGGAAGCGGCCGAAATCCGAACCGGCGTGGTTTTCGGCCCACGTTTCCAGGGCTTGGAGGGTGTCGATCGCCGCGACGTCCTCCAGGGCGTCGCCGCCGAACAAAGTCCGTTCCAGGAAGTGGCGGAAACGGCCGGCGATCTGAAGCAGGCGGATTTTTTCCCGCGGTTCCACCGGACGGCTGCTGCCCCCGGGCTGGATGGAAAGGGTGTGGGGCCATTTTCCGGCGAGGATACCGGTCAGATGCATGAAGGCGGCGCGGGCCGGCAGCACCTCTCCGGCGGCTTTGCCTTCCTGGGCGCGGAAACGGGCGCTGATGGCCGCGTGCCAGGGGCGCCCCGCATAGGATCGGTGGGCGAAGTCCGGCATGAAGAAAAGGTAGAAATGGGTCAGGTGGTCGGCCAGATTCTCGCAGGCCAGTACCAGGTTGGAGGCCAGGCGGCCGTTTTCGGGTGCCTCCAGCCCCATGGCGGCAGCCAGCGCCCGGGCTGCCGCCATGGATTGAGACACCGAGCAGATGCCGCAGATGCGGGGGGTGTAGACCAGCGCGTCGCGGGGGTCGCGGCCGTGGAGGATCTGCTCGAATCCCCGGTAGAGTGGGGAATTGACCCAGGCCGACGTGATGATCCCCTGGTCGATTTCCACCTGCACCTCGAGGTCGCCCTCAACCCGGTTGAAAGGGCCGTAAATCCTTCGACTCATGTTCCTTTCCCCCCGCTGGAAGGCGGCACCTCGCTGTGCTCGGAAACGGCGTTGCGGCGCAGCCGTTCCGGCGTGGCCGCCTTGGCCAGGGAGGCCAGGGCCACGAACCAGGCCTTGGGCATGTCGCAGGGCAGGCCGACCGGAATCCCCGCCACCTTCGGTGTCTCGAGAAATGCGTGCGCCGGGGTGTCGAATTCCGGCGCGGTGCAATTGACGCAGGCGTATCCTCCCTTGATGCAGGAGCCGCCGCCGTTCCAGGAGCGGATATTGCAATCGGCCCGTGCCTGGGTGCCGAGACAGCCGAGATTTTCCATCATGCACCCCTGGTCGCCCGCTTTTTCGGCGCTGGCCTTGTATTCATAGTATTCATTCCGGGGACAGCCGTGATGAACCAGGTGGTCGGTGTAACTGCGGGGTCGGTTGAACTCGTCCAGCTCCTGGTCGTCCAGTTCTCCCAGGGCCAGTTGTCCCAGGGTGTCGGTGACCCAGCCGGGGTGGACGGGACAGCCGGCTACGTTGATCACCGTCATCCCGCCGGGGGATCGCCAGTCCTCCGCCAGCAGCCCGCCACGCCTTGCGCCGTCGAACTGAAGGCCGACCGCCTCGCCGGGATTGACGCCGGCGGCGGTGATGCCGCCGAAGGCGGCGCAGCTGCCGATCGCCACCGTGTAGCGCGCCAGGCCGGCCAGTTCGCGTATCCATTCCATCATCGGGCGTCCGGTTCCGGCCAGCATGTGGAACCGGCCGCTGCCGCCCGGTCCCCGCATCACCGAGCCTTCGAGACAGAGAATGTCGAGGCGCTGGCGGCCGCCGGTGATGGCTTCCAGCAGGGCGATGAAGTCTCCGGCGCCGGCCTCGCTGAGGGATGGGTGCCAGAGCAGTTCGATGTTGGACAGGGCCAGGGTGTCGTACAGATGGGGATCTTCGGCGTTGAGCAACGACAGGCTGCATCCGCCGCAACCGCCGGACTGGAGCCACAGGAGTGTCAGTGGCTCAGCCATCGGCGGGTGCTTCATCGGTTCCGAGGGGAATTTCGAGGATGAACTCGGCCCCCCCCCGGGGGTGGTTGCGGAAGCGCAGCGCCCCGCCGCATTGCTCAGTGGCCAGGCCATAACTGATGTACAGCCCCAGACCGGTGCCCTTGCCGACCTCCTTGGTGGTGAAGAAGGGATCGAAGATTCTCAGCGCATCGGCTTCCGGAATCCCCGGCCCGTGGTCGCGGACGACAACCCGCGCATGGTCCGCATCCTGTTCGATGCGGATGTCGAGCCTGGGGCGGGGTGTTTCTTCCATGGCGTCGATGGCGTTTTGCACCAGATTGATGAGAATCTGGTGGATGTGGCCTTCGTTGCCGTGAACCGGCAGCTCTTCCGGGAGGTCGAGGGTGACCTCGGGCGGGGTGGGGGAAGTGCGGGCGACCCAACCGACCGCGTTTTCGGTCAGGCGCGGCAGGTCGAACCAGCTTTTGTTTTGTGGCCGGGGGGTGGCGAAGCGGCGCAGATTCTGGACGATGGCGCTCACCCGTTCGGCCCCCTCGAGGGAACCGTCGATGAGGGGACCGATGTCCTGCAGCACCCGGTCGATTTTCAGACGCTTGCGCAGGCGTTCCATCTCCGCCTGCGGGCTTCCCTCGTGGAAGGCCGTCAGGTAGCGTTGCAGCCGATCCTCGTAGCGCTTGAGGGCGTGCATGTTGCCGAAGACGAAACTGATGGGGTTGTTCAATTCGTGGGCGACCCCGGCCACCAGTCTGCCGAGGGAGGCCATCTTTTCCGCCTGCAGCAATTGTTGCTGGGCGTCTTTGAGTTGCTGATGGGCGTCTTGCAGTTCGTGATAGGCGCGGCGGAGCTCTCCCAGTTGCCTGCCGGTGAGGACGATTCCCGAAAACACGCCCCGGTTGTCGTAACGGGGGTTGCAATTGATGGCGATGGGAATGGAGCCGCCGTCGCGGCCTCGCATCCGGGCCTCGCAATCGGTGACGGCTTTTTCCCGTGTCCGGTGCGGCAGCTCGTTTGCCAGGGAGGCCGATTCCTCGGTGAACAGGATGTGCAGCGCCTGGCCCACCAACGCTTCTTCGGGAAGGCCGGCCAGATCGAGCATGGCCTGATTCACCCGCTGGATACGGCCGTGGATGTCGGCCACCACCAGTACGTCGGACATGGCAGACAGCACGCTGTCGATGAACCGCTGCGCCTCTTCCAGCGCCTCGTTCTTGCGTTCCAGCTCCACCTGATGGCGCACCAGGTCGGCGTAGATCGAATCCATGCGGCGGACGACCTCGATCCACGCCTCTTCGCCGAGGGCGGTGACTTCCAGGGGGCGGCCCGGCTCACCGGCGGCGGGGGTGGGAGGAGAAAGCTCCATCGTTTACCGTCCTTCCGCTTCCAGCCGCCGGACTTTTTCCAGCCCGTACCGCTCCAGCTTGCTCCGCAGCCCGACCCGTGAAAGGCCGAGCTCCTGGGCGGCACGGGTCTTGTTCCAGCGGTGGCGGATCAGGGTTTCCTTGAGAATCATCGCCTCCAGGGACTCGATCCGCTCCTTGAGAGTGCCTTCCATGCCGGTGAGCAGATCCATCTCTCCGGCCGCTTCTTCGGGGGTGGCGCGCAGCACGTGGGGGGAGATGAGTTCGGCGCCCAACCAGTCGCCGCGGCACAATACCAGCATTCGTTTGACCTCGTTCTGCAGTTCGCGCACGTTGCCGGGCCAGGGATAGCCTTGAAGGCATTGCAGGGCTTCGGCGGTAAAGCCCTTGACCTGTTTTCCCAGCTGTTCCATGGCTTCGGCGAGAATGTGTTCGGCCAGCAGGGGAATGTCCGCCGGCCGTTCCCTGAGCGCCGGCATCCCGATGGTGAAGGTGGCGATCCGGTAATAGAGATCGCGGCGGAAACGTCCGGCCCGGACTTCCTCTTCGAGGTCGCGGTTGGTGGCGGCGATCACCCGGACATCGATCTTGCGCCGGCTGTTGCTGCCCACCGGACGGATTTCCCCTTCCTGGAGCACGCGCAGCAGTTTGACCTGGGAGGCCGGGCTGATTTCGCCGATTTCATCGAGGAATATGGTGCCGCCATTGGCCCGTTCCATCAGGCCGGTGCGGTCTTCCACCGCGCCGGTGAAAGCGCCGCGTTTGTGGCCGAACAGTTCGGATTCGAGCAGTTCGTCCGGAATCGCGCCGCAGTTTTCGGTGACGAAAGGGTGATCCCGCCGCAAACTGTTGTAATGCAGGGCCCGGGCGCACAGTTCCTTGCCGGTGCCCGATTCGCCGCTGATAAGCACGTTGACGTCGAAGGCCGCCACGGTCCGGATCAGCTCGCATACGGCGTTCATGCAGCTGTCGGGGCCGCGGATGATTCCCTGAACGTCTTCGAAGCGGGATTGCAGTACCCGCCGCTTGTCCTCGATATTGCGGGCCAGAACGGACGGTTTGATCTTCAGTTCGACGGCGAGCTGTTCGTTTTCCCGTTGCAGATGGAACACCTGTACCGCGTTGCGCAGTTTGAGAATCAGATCGTCCGGGTTCCAGGGCTTGCTGATGTACTGGAAGATGCCGCTTTCATTGATGGCGTCGATGATGTCGCCGGCATCGGCGTAGCCGGAAATGATCATGCGCACGACTTCCGGCCACAGCTCGCGCACCTGGGCGAGGAATTCCACGCCGTTCATTTCCGGCATGCGCTGGTCGCACAGGATCACCTGCACCCACTCCCGTTCGAGGATCTGCCGGGCCTCGGTCACCGAGGTGGCGGTGAAGACCTCGAATTCCTCCTCCAGGATGCGTTCGAGAGACTCGACCGAGCGCCGTTCGTCATCGACGACCAGGATGGTGGGCAGGGTTTCCATTTCAGGCGGCGCTTCCTTCGGTTTCCAGGCCGAGAAGGCGGGCTTCCCGGTTGAGCCTCAGCCAGCGGTGCCAATGCTCCAGCCCCTCGCCGCTTCGGGCCGAGACCCGGAGCACCTGGATGCCCGGATTGACCCGGCGGGCGTATTCGATGCAGCGGTCCACGTCGAAGTCCAGATGGGGCAGCAGGTCGATCTTGTTGAGCAGCATCAGGCCCGCGGCGTGGAACATGTCCGGATATTTCAGCGGCTTGTCCTCGCCTTCGGTGACCGAGAGGATCACCACCTTGACGGCTTCTCCCAGGTCGAACGCCGCCGGACACACCAGGTTGCCCACGTTCTCGATGAACAGCACCGACCCTTGTCCGGGCGCGAGGTGCTCGGCGGCGTGTCCAACCATGTGGGCATCCAGGTGGCAGCCCTTGCCGGTGTTGATCTGAATGGCCCTGGCGCCGGTGGCGCGAAGGCGTTCGGCATCGTGGCTGGTTTCCTGATCCCCTTCGATCACGCTCATGGGCATCTCGTCGCGCAGTTCTTCCAGGGTCCGGGCGAGCAGGGTGGTCTTGCCCGAGCCCGGACTGGAGACCAAGTTCAACGCCAGGATGCCCTGGCGGGCGAACAGGCGCCGGTTCGCCTGGGCGTAGCGGTCGTTCTTGGCCAGGATGTCTTCTTCGATCTGCACCATCCGGGACTGGGACAGTCCCGGCGCATGGGCGCGCGCCGGCCCGTGGCCGTAGTGGTGGGGGTGAGGGGAGTCGTGATGATGATGGGAAGGGGCATGGTCGCCGTGGGCGTGTTCATGGCCCTCGATCCGGGTTTCTCCTTCTCCGCATCCGCAAACGCTGCACATGGTTATTCTACCTCCAGTTCCTTGATCCGCATTTCGTCACCGCCGGTCACCTGAAGTTGATGACCACCGCAGTCGGGGCAGGGGTCATAACGATGGGAGACGGCGATGCTCTTGGCACAGGGCAGGCACCATGCCCGCCCCGGAATCTGTATGATGTTGAGCCGGGCGCCCTCGGCCAGGGTTCCCCGGCACACTACCTCGAAGCTGAAGCGCAGGGCCTCCGTTTCCACCCCTGACAGGGCGCCGATTTCCAGCCATACCTGTTTCACCCGGTGATAGCTTTGAATTCTGGCCTGTTCCTCCAGAACTTGCAACACGCCTTCGCACAGGGACATCTCATGCATGGACCGCCTCCAGCTCGATCTTGTGATCCACGCAGGGATCGATGGCCAGCACCAGCCATCCGGCCAGCCGGGCGATACGAGTTTCGTCCCGGCCCTCGATCGCCTTCAACAGCCTGTAGGCGATCCCCCGGGGATGGAAGTTCCATTCGGTGGGCGCCAGGATGCGGTAGGCGCGCACTTTGCCGGATTCGAGCAGAACCTTGTGGATCAACCATCCCCGCGCGGTTTCCACGCACGCCATGGAACCGCCGGCCGGGAGCGGGGTGGCGGGATGCGGATCGTCCGGCAGGCGGGTCAGCCGGTGCAAGGTGTCCGCCAGGGCGGCCAGGCGGCGGACGAACAGCCCGCATGGGGCGGGCAGGCGACATGCCCGCCGGTCGCCGGGGGCGGTATGGCGGGGGACGCCGGCCACGTGAGGGTGAAGGACATAATCCCGCCATTCCCGGCTGTCGAGCGCCTTCTCCACCTTCGGCAGATCCTCCCGTCCCAGGGGCGGGGGGATGGCCGTTTCGGCCAGGGCGCAGGTCAGGGTGGTGCCAAGAAAACGGGCGGCAGGGGTCGCGCCCCTTGTCATCCAGGCAAGCAGGGCATTCTCGTCGCGCGCCAGGAAGTCCGCCGCGTCCTCACCGAGGATTTCCCTTTCCACGTTTGCGCGCAATCGTTCCAGATCCTTGCGGATTCGCTTCAGGTCCACCTGTGCGGGCGCGCCGCTCACCCGCGCCAGCAGGGCGCCGGCCGGCCGGGTCAGGCGGGCGGCTCCGTCCGCGTCGGGGCTCCCCCAGGTCAGGAGAATCCGAAACAGGGATTCGCGCAGGTTTTCCAGCAACAGGGTCAGGATTTCCCGCGGTGTGACCGCCGGAGTGTTTCCGGAGGCAAGGGCGAAGGCATGGCGGGCGGCGATCGAATGGGCGTTTCCGCACAGCGTGAACAGGCGGGGCAACATGGCCAGGACATCTTGTTCCCCCCGTCCCTCGAAAAGATCCGTGAGGTGGGGGAGACGGCCGGAAGTGATTTCGACTCCGGTGATACGGTGCCCGTCCCATGACAGCCGGATAAGAATACGTTGCCGTGTCAGGCGGGTGTTCATCGTTGTGGCGCGCCGGAAGTGGAGAGGAGGGAGCGAAACAGATCCCGCCTGCTGACAGGGCGGCGCGCTTTCTCCGGGGGGCGGGTTTTTGCCGGCGGTTCGAACAGGGCCTGGAGAACGTTTTGGGCGGTGGCCACGGCATGGTTCTGGGTGGGAAATTCGAACATCGGCGAATAGAGAGAACAGGTCAGGTAATGCCCCAGTTCCGTTTCGTGGGCCACGATGCTTTCCACCGTTCCGGCGGGGAATTCCCGGCGCAGCGATGCGCCCACGCGGAGGTGGGCGCAGTCCGCGCCGGCGCCCGGCAGTTGAATGAGATTCATGAACCAAGGGGTGATCAGGATTCCGCACCAGCCGTCTTCCCGGGGACGGAAACCGACCGCCTCGACCCGCAGGCGGGGGTTGAGGAGCGGCACGTCCCGCATCCGCTCTTCTTGGATACGGAGAAAGATCCGCTCCAGCAGGGGGCCGGGGTTTCCGCCGTGGTGGGTGTTCATTGGTCGTCCGGCAGGCGCATGAACCCTTCCCTGTCGCCGTCGCATTCGGGGCAGCGCCAGTGATCCGGAAGACGGGCGAAAGGCGTGCCGGGCGGGATTTGCCAGTAGTCGTCTCCCCGGGCCGGATCGTAGACGTACCAACAGATCTTGCATTCCATCCTGGCGTCTTCCGGGAGGGCGTCGTTCCCTCCTCCGGGGCAGGCGTTCTCGAAGGTCTTCATCCGTACATTGCCGTGATTTCCCCCAGGCGTTCGGCGCTGTCGTCGATATCCTCCTGGGCCGCCAGGGCCACCTCGGGAATGGCGGTGATCTCTATGGTGTTGAGGATCAGCACGTCCTGGGAATTGAAATATTTGATCCACCACACGTTGTCCTTGGCCGTGGCGCCGATCCGGCAGTTGCCGTAACCCCGTGACAGGAGCGTGGTGGGGCCGACCCCCAGCCTTTCACCGAGCGCCAGGAGGTCTTCCGGTGTCAGCGGCAAAAGGGTGAGGTTGATGACGTGGGCCGGCCGGCCGGGCCGAAAGGCCGCGATGGCGTCGGCGATCTCGACCAGCAGCGCCGGGGAGTTTTGTACCCCGGCGGGCAGGGTGGCGGGATCGGTGTCGACCGCCCGGTCGCCGGAAAAGCTGTGTTCACGCACCGCGGCGGGAATGTCCGCGATTTCGATGGCGTCGTCCAGCAGGTGTCCGTCCGCCGCAGCGCGGGTCTGGATGCGCCACAGGCCCGTCAGCACCGATTCCTGGATCTGCAGCCGGGTCTCTCCCCGTTCCACCGTGATGCTGACTTCGCCTTCCCCCAGGATCTGGTTGATCAGGCTGTTTTCTTCCGCTGTGAGGTGGTTCATCCCCAGGTGAACGGGTGGCTGGCCGCAGCGATAGTCGGAAATGCCCTGGTGCAGTGCCTGAAGCAGCTGGCGGGCGGCAGGCAGTTTTCCAATGTTTTCCGGCTCGGGGAGGGAAACGATTTCGTGTTGGAACATGCCCCGGGGCATTTCCATGAATTCGAATGCGTCACCGTCGTCGGGCTGGCTGCCGGGGCCGAGGGGAACGACGGGGATATCGATGGGTTTCATAGGCGTCCCCCTGCCTCAGGCCTGGTCGCGTGCGGCGTCGGTGACGACGGGAATGCCGATGCCGCGGGGCTGGCCGGATTCGCTCTGAAGGATTTTTTCGATCCGTTCCAGATATACCTCCCAGTCCTGTATCTTGCAGATGCTTCCCAGATACGTTTGTCCCCTGACGAAGACCAGGGCGGGCCACTGTTGAAAGCCATACAGTTGCTGCAACGCCTTTTCATCCTGGCGGGAGATGACCGCGGCCCGGAGGCGTCCGCCGAAGTGTTCGACCAATTCCGGCAGAACCACCGCCACGTCGTTGCTTTCCGGATATTTCTTGGCGTCCTCGGGGAAGAACAGGACGGTGACGGTTTCCGGTTCCTGACGGAGGAAAGCGTCCAGTTCACCGGCTCCCAGAAGGGGAAAGCCGTATTCTTCGATAAGCCGCCGGATGAGTGGGGAGCAGGTGCCCATTTGTGCCATGGCGGAGGCCTGATTCAGGGAATCTTCCATATGAGTTTTCCTCGGTAAAGGGTTGATTAACGATTGATGGGTTTGTCCGGTTTCAAATGGGGCGGCAAGGGAGGATCGCGGCCCGCGAGGTCGGAAAACAGGGCATCGATGTCCGCCTCTCCGCCTCCCATGACGGTTTCCAGTGCCGCGAGCGCGGCGAGGGTTTTTTTCGCGTCGTCCTCGCTGAGGACTTCCCGGGCGGTGTCGAGAAACGTCATCACCCAGCTTCCCGGAGGTTGCTCGCCGACCAGGGATAGGTCGATTTCGCGCTGCTCGCCACGGTATTGACACAAGGCCCGCAGGCCCTCCCGGCGTATGATCTGCATGGGAAGCCCGAGGCACATCAGTCCTGCCTCCGGCGGTCCACATGGACGGTCATGTAACCCGCCCGCCGGTCCAGAGGTTTGGGATCGAAACGGATATCGGTCCGGCGGAGCACCCGCACATCTCCTGTGCGTGGCGCCTCACGGGGCGAGGGGCGGTCGCGCTCGTAGGCTTCCAGGTCGATTTCCGGCGGTGTGAGGGGCAGCGCTTCTGTCAAGAGTGCCTTCCGTCTGCGGGCTTCGATTCCCAGGCGGGACAGCCATTCCAGCACCGCTTCGATGGCCGGCGCTATCTGCGCCTTGACCACCGGGCGCAGACTGCCGCCGTAGTCTTCCAGTTCCTGCGGCTGAACGCCCGCCAGCAACAATTTTTCCGGAAGATCCCCCAGCAGTGCGGCCATCGACAGTACTTCCTGGAAGCCGGTCTGGTGCAGGCTCATCTTCCGCGCGCCCATGAACCGGGGAACTTCGTCGCCTTCGACCAGCTTCAAGGTTCCGGGTGCCAGACCGTAATCGACGGCGTCAAATACCACCAGATAATCCGCCTCCTGTACGTGTTGTAGCAGGTAAATTCCCTGGGTGCCGCCATCCATCAGCCGGACATGGGGGGGGAACTCGTATTGCCGGTTCAATGTTTCAACGGCCCGGACGCCGAACCCCTCGTCGGCCCACAGAATGTTTCCGATGCCCAGGATCAGCACTTTCTTGTCGTTTTGCTTCATCTGCCGGAAATTTTCCTTTCGTATGTGATCTTCCCTTCGCAAATGCCGGGCCAAAATTGCGACGATGTTCACGGAATATTGAAAGTCGCGGGCTTTCGGATTTTTGGGGCGAAAGGGAAAAACGATAAAGTGAAAAGATAATATCCGGTTTGAACTAAAAACCGAATAGATGAATTCCAAATGTCCCGTATTGGGCGACCGGCAGAAAAGTTGTCGTTCAATATGACAGAAAGATTAAAAAGTTTGCGGAGGAGTCGGGCGGTTTTGTGCTAAGGGTTTGTTGTCCATGGGGATTCATGGGTGGCATGGTCCCTGCTTGGTTTCCCGGCAGGCCAGCTTGAGACGAGCCGGGATATAAAAACCGAGGAGGCTATCGCCATGACCGAAACCTTTTATGAAGTGATGCGGCGGCAGGGCATCTCGCGCCGCAGTTTTCTGAAATTTTGCAGTCTGACCGCCGCGGCGTTGGGGTTGGGGCCACAGTTTGCGGGCAAGATCGCCCACGCGATGGAAACCAAGCCCCGTATTCCCGTTCTGTGGTTGCACGGGCTGGAGTGCACCTGCTGTTCGGAGTCCTTCATCCGCTCCGCCCACCCTTTGGCCAAGGATGTGATTTTGTCGATGGTGTCCCTGGACTACGACGACACCATCATGGCCGCCTCGGGTCATCAGGCCGAGGCGATCGTCGATGAGATCGTGGAGAAATACAAGGGCAACTACCTGGTGGCGGTGGAAGGCAATCCCCCGCTCAACGAGGACGGCATGTACTGTATCATCGGCGGCAAGCCTTTCGTCGAGCAGCTCCGCTACGCCACCGAGCACTGCAAGGCCATCATTTCCTGGGGGTCTTGCGCTTCCTACGGCTGCGTCCAGGCGGCCAGGCCCAACCCCACCCGGGCCACCCCGGTTCACAAGGTCATCACCGGAAAACCGATCATCAAGGTGCCGGGCTGTCCGCCGATCGCCGAGGTGATGACGGCGGTGATCACCTATCTGCTGACCTTCGAGCAAATTCCCGAACTGGACCGCCAGGGACGCCCGAAGATGTTCTACAGTCAGCGTATCCACGACAAATGCTACCGCCGTCCCCACTTCGACGCCGGCCAGTTCGTGGAAAGCTGGGACGACGAAGGCGCGCGCAAGGGTTACTGCCTTTACAAGATGGGCTGCAAGGGCCCCACCACTTACAACGCCTGTTCCACCATCCGCTGGAACGAGGGAACCTCCTTTCCCATCCAGGCCGGTCACGGTTGTATCGGCTGTTCGGAGGACGGTTTCTGGGACAAGGGTTCCTGGTACGCCAGACTGACCGACATCAAGCAGTTCGGGGTGGAGGCGAACGCCGACCGGATCGGCGGTGGCTTGGCGGCCGTGGTGGGTTCCGCCGTGGCCGTCCACGCCGCTGTCAGCGCCGTCAAGCATAAAGAACATCAAGAAGAGAAGAAGGGAGACGAATAATGGCCGTGATCAAGACACCCAATGGATATTCCCTGGACACCGGCGGCCGGCGCGTGGTGGTCGATCCGGTTACCCGTATCGAGGGTCACATGCGTTGCGAGGTCAACGTGGACGAGAACAATGTGATTCGCAACGCCGTTTCCACCGGCACCATGTGGCGTGGCCTCGAAGTGATCCTCAAGGGGCGCGATCCCCGCGATGCTTGGGCTTTCGTGGAGCGGATCTGCGGCGTGTGCACCGGTTGTCACGCCCTGGCCTCGGTGCGTGCGGTGGAGGATGCCCTGGGCATCGAGATTCCCCGCAACGCCCACCTGATCCGTGAGATGATGGCAAAAACGCTCCAGGTGCACGATCATGTGGTGCATTTCTACCATTTGCATGCGCTCGACTGGGTCAATCCGGTCAATGCGTTGAAAGCCGACCCGCGGGGAACCTCCAGGCTTCAGCAGACGGTTTCCCCCCATCACCCGCTCTCCAGCCCCGGTTATTTCCGGGACATCCAGACGCGGATCCGCAAATTCGTCGAGTCTGGTCAGTTGGGGCCTTTCAAGAACGGTTACTGGGACAATCCCGCCTACAAGCTGTCCCCGGAAGCGGATCTGATGGCCGTCGCCCATTACCTGGAGGCGCTCGATCTGCAGAAGGAGTTTGTCAAGGTCCACACGGTCTTCGGAGGCAAGAATCCGCACCCCAACTATCTGGTGGGCGGTGTGCCCTGCGCCATCAACATGGACGGCGATCTGTCGGCGGGCGCGCCCCTCAACATGGAGCGGCTCAATTTCGTCCGGGCCCGCATCCAGGAGATGGTGGATTTCTGCAAGAACGTCTACGTGCCGGATGTCATCGCCATCGCCAGCTTCTACAAGGACTGGCTCTATGGTGGCGGTCACGGGGCCTACAACGTCATGGATTACGGCGCGTACCCCAAGATTCCTTATCACAAGTCCACCGATCAATTGCCCGGCGGGGTGATCCTCAACGGCAACTGGGACGAGATTCACGAGATCGATCCCCGCGATCCGGAGCAGGTGCAGGAATTCGTCGCCCATTCCTGGTATTCCTATCCGAACGAAAGCGTCGGGCTCCATCCCTGGGATGGCATCACCGAGCCGAATTTCGAGCTGGGTCCCAACACCAAAGGCACCAAGACCCATATCAAGGAACTGGACGAAAACGCCAAGTATTCCTGGATCAAGGCGCCGCGCTGGCGCGGTCACGCCGTCGAGGTGGGGCCGCTGTCGCGCTACACCCTGGCTTATGCCCATGGAGTCGATTACGTGCGCAACCAGGTGGAAACCAGCCTGGCTTTCTTCAATCGGCTGGCCGGGACCGACCTGGATCCCAAAACGGCGCTTCGCAGCACCATCGGACGTACGCTGGCCCGCGCACTGGAGGCGGAATATTGCGCCGACATGATGGTGGACGACTGGAATGAATTGATCGCCAACATAAAGTCCGGCGATACCGCTACCGCCAACATGTCCAAGTGGGATCCCGCCACCTGGCCGTCCGAGGCCAAGGGCGTGGGGACGGTGGCGGCTCCGCGCGGTGCGCTGGGGCACTGGATCCGGATCAAGGATGGCCGGATCGAGAACTATCAATGCGTGGTGCCCACCACCTGGAATGGTTCCCCCCGCGATCCTGCCGGCAACATCGGCGCGTTCGAGGCCTGCCTCATGAACACCCCCATGGAGCGCCCCGACGAACCGGTCGAGATCCTCCGCAGCCTGCACAGTTTCGACCCTTGCCTGGCGTGCTCCACCCATGTGATGAGCGAGGACGGCGAGGAACTGACCCAGGTCAAGATTCGCTGAGATATGCAATCCCGGTTCCAGGCCGCAGGGCCTGGAACCTTTCGCGAGGAGAAACGCAATGTCCGCCAATGTATCGAACCGACATGAAGAGTCGGCTGTTTACGTCTATCAAATACCTCTGCGGCTGTGGCATTGGATCAATGCCCTGGCCGTCGTGGTGCTGGTGGTGACCGGCTATCTGATCGCCAGCCCGCTGTCGAGCGTTCCCGGGGAAGCCAGCGAAAATTTTCTGATGGGGTATATCCGTTTCACCCATTTCACGGCCGGTTATGTCCTGGCCATCGGGTTTCTGTTCCGGATCTACTGGAGCATCGTGGGAAACGCGCTTTCACGGGAAATATTTCTGCCGCCGGTTCACCGGCTCGACTGGTGGAAGGGGGTGCTGCATGAAATCCGGTGGTATCTTTTCCTCACCCGGGAGCCCAAGACCTACCTGGGGCACAATCCGCTGGCGACCATCGCCATGCATGTGATGTTCGTGTGGGGCACGGTGTTCATGATCGTGACCGGATTCGCTCTCTACGGCGAGGGAACCGGCATGGGGTCGTGGCAGTACGAATTGTTCAGCGCCTGGGTCATCCCCTTGTTCGGACAGAGCCAGGATGTCCACACCTGGCATCATCTGGTCATGTGGTATCTGGTGATCTTCGTCATCGCTCATGTGTATGTGGCGGTTCGGGAGGACATCATGTCGAATCAGTCCGTCCTCAGCGCCATGATTACCGGTTGGCGCACTTTCCGGAAGCCGGGAAACCCCGGAGCCGATTGATTCCACTTTTCCCCCCGCCGCCGGCATAAAAAAATCCGCTGCCGCCTCTTCTGTGGAGGTGACAGCGGATGAAAGGGAGGAGTCTCTCGCCAACTGAAAACCGGCCGCCGGGAAATCACCCTGGAGCGGATCGCCCGCTATGGCGGAGCCGGGCGGGTGGCTGCGATTCCCGGCGCTGATGAGAGGATACTCCAAGGGGGATAAACCTGACCTGAACGGCGCGGTGGAAATTCCGGCTGGGTTGGGGGAAGGCGAATTGACGTGACCGGCCAGGCCGGTCACAGAGTGTCATGCGCAGGGCGATAGCGGGTTATTGCGGAGCGGGTTCCTTTTTCCGGTTCAACAGGTGGTAGACCACCGGAATCACCAGCAGGGTGAAGCTGGTGGAAGCGAAAATGCCGAAGATGAAGCTCCAGGCCAGTCCTGAAAAAATCGGATCTAAAGTGATCACTACAGCACCGAACATGGCTGTAGAAGCCGTGAGGATGATTGGGCGCATGCGGACGGCGCCAGCTTCGATCAGGGCGTCGGAAAGGGAGGCGCCCTGAGACTGAAGTCGCTGGATGAAGTCGATCAGGATGATGGAGTTGCGTACCACGATGCCGGCCAGGGCGATCATGCCGATCATGGCGGTGGCGGTGAAGAAGATGGGGTTGGGATATTGGCCGATGGAGCCGGCAAACAGGTTGAGCAGCCAGAACCCGGGCATGATGCCGATGATGGTCAGGGGGATGGCGATCATGATCACCACCGGCATGCCCAGCGAGTCGGTCTGCATTACCAGCAGGATGTAGATCATCACCAGGGCGGCGGCGAAAGCCAAGCCCAGGTCACGAAACACGTCCACGGTGATTTTCCACTCACCCTCGCCTCGCAGGGTGAAGTCGTAACCTTCCGGCAGCGGGTCGTCCTCGAACATCCGGGTCAGCTCGATCACTGCTTCCACCGGGGCATGGCCGGCCATTTCGGCGATCACATAACCGACGGGTTTGAGATTCTTGTGATAGCGGGTCACGGGTACGGATTCCTGTTCGAAATGCCCCAGTTCGCTCAGCGGAATCAGTCTCCCGTCGGCACTGCGGATCCGCAGGGTCGCGAGCATTTCCGGGTGGGATCGGAGCGGGCGTTCGAGCCGCACGACCGCCGGCGCGGGCTGGCGTTCGTAAGGGGCGTGAAGCAGTCCCGTCCGGCTGCCGCCCAGGGCGGTCGCCAGGGTTTCGCTGACCTGGCGCACGCTGATGCCATGGAGGGCGGCTTTCGCCTGATCCAGCCGGAAATGCAACTGGTTCTGGGGTTCGTCCACGAAATCGTCCACGTCCACCAGAATATCGAGTTTTTCGAATCCCTCGCGCACCTTGAGGGTATTGGCCGCCAAATCGTCATAGGACGCGCCGGGCGGTCCGTAGACCTCCGCCACCACGGTTGAGAGCACCGGCGGGCCCGGCGGAATCTCGACGATCTTGATGCTGACGCCGTGCCTGGCGGCGATGCGCTCGATGTCGGGACGGATACGCAGGGCGATTTCGTGAGACTGTTGTTCGCGTGCGTGTTTGTGGACCAGATTGATGCGGATGTCGCCTTGCCAGCTGCCATGCCGCAGATAATAGTGGCGTACCAGGCCGTTGAAGTCCATGGGGGATCCCTGCCCCACGTAAGTCTCGAAATCGGTCACTTCGTTTACCGTGCCCAGATAGTCTTCCAGCTCCCGGGCCACCGCATCGGTTCGTTCCAGACTGCTGCCCCGGGGCATGTCGATGACCAGCTGCAATTCGTTCTTGTTGTCGAAGGGGAGCAGCTTCAGCGGTATGGCGAAGACCACCAGCAGACACGCGGCAAAGAACAACACGGCGACGAAGCCCAGAAACAGATACGAGCGCTTGGGCGTTTGGATGATCGGCCCCAGAATTCTTTCGTACAGGCGATAGAAAGCGGTCTGCCGGATTTTGAAAGGTTTTTCATTTCCTTTTCCATACTCCACCTGGAGCAGATGGTAGCTGGCCCAGGGGGTGACGGTGAAAGCCACCAGCAGTGACATCAGCATCGCGACCGGTACGTTGAAAGCCATCGGCGCCATGTAGGGGCCCATCATGCCGGTGATGTAGAACATCGGCAGGAAGGAGACGATCACCGTGAAGGTGGCGTAGATGGTCGGTGGCCTGACTTCGTCCACCGCGGTGAGGGCGGCCTCCAGCGGGGGTTGCTTGCGCAGCTTGAAGTGACGGTAGATGTTTTCCACGTCGACGATGGGATCGTCCACCAACAGGCCCAGGGACAAAACCAAGGCGAAAAGTGTCACCCGGTTGATGGTGTAACCGAACACCAGATCGCAGAACAGGGTCACGCCCAGGGTCATGGGGACGGCGATGGCGACGATGAAGGCTTCCCGGACCCCCAAGGCTATGGCGAGAATGGTCACTACGATGGCGATGGCGACGAACAGATGTTCCACCAGCTCGTTGACCTTGTCGTTGGCGGTTTCCCCATAGTCGCGGGTGACGGTGACCGTCACCTGGGAGGGAATGACGCTGCCGTGCAGCGATTCCATCTTGGCGATGACGTTGCGGGCGACGGTCACGGCGTTGGCGCCGCGCCGTTTGGGAACCGCGATGGTGACTGCCGGCCGGTCGTCGCCGGGCTCCGCCTGGGGGCCTGCGATCCGTTTGCTGTGGTGGGCCTGGGGGCCGAAACCGATGCGGGTGTAGGTTTCGATCTCCGCCGGTCCGTCTTCGACCCTGGCCACCTCGCGTAAATAGACCGGTCTGCCATGATGCTGAGCGACGACCGTGTTTTCCGCCTGTTCCAACGATTGCCAGAACGGCCCGGCTTCGAGGCGGACCCGGCGGTTTTGGTGATCGTATTCGCCGGCCTGAAGATTGAAATTGGCCTGGCCCAGGGATCGGATCAGTTCCCCCAGGCTGAGCCGATAGGCCGCCAGCCTGGCGGGATCGGGATAGATCTTCAGGGTGCGCCGTTGCCCGCCGGTGATCCAGATTTTTCCGGTGTCCTCCACCTGGCCGATCTTGTCCACCAGTTCCTCGGCAACACGCCTCAGCTCATAGGTACCATAGGCGGGGTCGGAGGAAGACAGGGTCAGCAGAACGATGGGAACGTCGTCGATTTCCACCGGCTTGACGATCCAGGAAGTCACGAAGGGGGGGATCATGTCCTGATTGGACATCAGCTTGCTCCAGGTCTTGAGCAGGCTGTCCTCGCGGTCCTCACCGACGTAATAGCGCACGGTGGCGATGGCCCGCCCCGGCATCGACATGGAATAAACGTATTCGACCCCCGGAATTTCCCACAGCTTGTGTTCCATCGGCGTGGCCACCAGTTTTTCCACCTCGTCCACCGAGGCGCCGGGCGCTTCTACCATGATGTCCATCACCGGCACCACGATCTGCGGTTCTTCTTCCCGGGGGGTCAGCAGCAGGGCGGCCACCCCCATCAGCAGGGAGCCGATGAGGATCAGCGGCGAGAGCCGGGAGGTGATGAAGACCTTGACGATCCGGGCGGTGAAGCCCAAGGCGTTGTCAGTCACTTAACCGTCTCCCCCGGGCTTGCCCGATCCATTGGGAAGCAACACCACGTCCCCGGGAGAGAGCCCCGAGAGGATTTCCACCCTGCCGTCGATGACGCTTCCGGTTCTTACCAGACGAACGAAGGCTTTGCCGTCGATGACCTGGGTCACCTGTTCGAGCTGGCCGACCCGCTTGACGGCTGCAAGTGGCACCAAGCGGGTTTTCTGTCTGCCACAGGACTGTTCGGCCCAGACGAATGCGCCGGGCAGCAAGGCAGGTTCCGGCGGCAGAGCGGCTTTGACCAGAAGGGTGTGGCTGGCGGGATCGGCGGCGGCGGATTTGTCCGTCACTTCGGCGGCCAGCCGTTTCCCGGAGGCCGGATCGATGATCGTCAGGGATTGCCCCGGCTCGAGCAAACGGGCGCAGTGTTCGGGAATGGCGGTTTCGATCCGCATCCGGGAAGGATTCTGCAAAGCCAGAATGGGTTTTCCGGGCAGCCCCATGTCCCCCGGATCAGCGAAACGTTCGACCACTTCTCCCGGGAAAGGCGCCCTGATCCGGGTTTCATTCAGTTGGGCCCGCAAAGCCTCCACCTGATGACGCGACTGTTCGACCCGGGCACGGCTGGTCCTGGCTGCCGCCACGGCGGCGTCGAGGGCTTGCCGGGTGGCGGCGCCCTGGGCATGGAGGGTGGTTATCCTGCGGGCATCGGCTGCCGCCCGTGCCGCCTGGGCCCTGGCGGCCGCCACGGCGGAGCGGGCCGCTTGCAGACGCGCCCTGATTTGATGGTCGTCGAGCCGCGCCAAAAGCTGTCCTTTATCGACTTTGGCACCGATATCGACGGTGATTTCCATGATCCTTCCGGGAATCTTGGGCGCCACCCGGGCGATGGTATGGGTGGTGACGGTCGCGGGCCAGCGCAGCGTCAGGGGCAAGATCTCCTCCTCGACCCGGGTGGTGGGGCCTTGCGCCCGGGGTGCCATGGATTCGCCGTTTCCGGGGGGCACCTTGGCGGCGAAGGTGCCCTGGAGGTAAAGCAGCAGGAGGATCAGCCCCACTGCGGCGGCCGGTCCCCAGATCAGGCGGCTGGAAAGGGAACGTGGGGTGCTCATAAGGGAGACTCCTGTTGGAACCAGAGGCCGGTGACCCGTTTGAGTTCGGCCTGGGCGATGAGGGCGTTGAAGCGGGCGCTTATCCAATGCAGGCGCGCCGCGGCGCGATCGGTTTCGGCTTCGAGAAAACGGGTGACGGTGGCGGTGCCGCCACGATATTGGGCCCGGACCAAGCGCAGGGCCTCGTCGGCGGCTTCGACCTGACGCCGGGCGACCTCCAGCCGCGCCAGCGCCTCGCGCAGATTCAGCCAGGCCTGTTTGACTTCCTGTTCCACCTGGAGGCGGGTTCGCTCCGCCATGGCCCTGGCTTCGTCGAGCCGCTGCCGGGCCTGCTGGATGCGGGCACTGACGGCGCCGCCCGAAAACAGATCGAGACGGGCTTGGACACCGACGGTCAGGTTGTCCTTGTCGGTGGAAAACCCTGGATCCTTACTGTTCTGGCCATAGACCAGGAAAGCGTCCACGGAGGGCAGCCGCGCGCCTTTGGCGGCCAGCAGTTCCTTTTCTCTCGCCGCCACCTGGCGGTTCGCCGCCCGCAATTCCGGCCTGGCCTCCATGGCCTTTTCGAGCCAGTTCGGGAACTCGCCGGCCGAGGTGGGCGGTTCGGTCTCGCCGGGCGCGATCTGGATATCTTCAGCGGCCGGCAACGCCAGCAGATTTCTCAATACCGCCTTGGCCGATTCGCTCAGGTTTTCCGCCCTGATCCGTTGTTCCCGGGCCCGGGCCAGCCTGACCTCCAGGGACAGCACGTCCGATTTCAACGCCATGCCCTGGCGCCGCCGCGCTTCCATGAAATCCAGTTCCCTGCTGACCGTGGTCAGGGTCCGTTGGGCCACCTCCAGTCGTTTCGGGGCCTCGAGCAAATGATAAAAGGCGGTGCTGACGGCGGTGGCCAGTTGGTTGCGGAGGGCGGTCTTGCGGATCGTCGCCGCATCGACCCCCAGCCGCGCGGCCTGTTGGGCGTAATAATCCTGGCCGCCCCGGAACAGGGACCAGCGGACGCCCACTTCCGGGCGGAAGTCCTCCTCGTAGCCGGGTTGGTTGATGTCGGCGCCGGGACTGAAGCGGCGTTGGGAGACGATCATGCCGAAAGCGCGGGCGGGGTCGTTGGAGTGGGTGTAACTCAGGCCCGCGTAGACCTGTGGCATGAACGCCGCCCGGATCTCGCGCAGTCTCGCCATGGAAGCGCCGATTCTGGCCTCGGCGGCCCGCATGTCGGGGTTGTTGCGGAGGGCGAGGTCGATGGCGCGGGGCAGGGTCAGGGCGGCGGTGGCAACCGGAACGGGTTCAGGGGGCTCCCCATGGGAGGGGGCCGTGGCCGCGATGAGCGGGAAGGCCAGGAAAAACAGTCTCAAGCCCCGGTGAACCGTCATGTCGATATTGATCAATCCAGATTTTGGGTACTCGACATTTTATTAGAGAATTCGAATAAAGCAAACCGAATACTTCCGCAGCTTACCACCTGTCACTTCTATCGGAAGGGGGAGTCATGATTGTCTTGAGTCCGACAGGGTTCCGGGCACGGAAAGCAAGGGGGATAACTATAGCTTGCCTTTCCCCGCGGTGGTGATGTAGTCGGCGAGCGCCAATTGCTGTTTGCCGATATCGGCGAGCGTCTGGTGGACGCGTTTGATGACCGCCCGCATGAAGTCGTACATCAGTTCGGGGTGACGGGTGATCAGGGGTTTGAAGTCCTCCGCCCTGAAACAGATCACCGCGGCATCACCCAGGGCCATCACCGATGCAGTGTGGGGGGTGTTGTCGATGAAGCTCAATTCACCCACCAGATCGCCTTTTTCCAGTACGTGCAGGATTCGGGGCGGGGAACCCTTTTTGAGCTCCTTGACCAGAGCCAACCGTCCGGCGGTGACGATATAGAAACTGTTGTCCGTATCTCCCTGATGGAACAGATATTCCCCATCCTTCAGTTTTTTTTCGCAACAAGCGCATTCGGCCAGAACGCGCGCGCCCTCCTCGCCGATATAGAGGCCGAGGGGGGCCTCCAGGATCAATTGGGTGATGTGATCGGTGTCGGGTTTTTTCATCTGGATCTGACTCCGCTTGAATGGTTTTGAAAAGAAAGAGAAGCAAGGTATGCTGTCGCCGCTTCCAGATTCCGCTTGGCGCCGGGGGTCAGGCCCAGTTGCAGCGCCCAGGCGTAACCCCGGATGGTGAGAAGATGGGTTGTTGGCGCTTGGCCGAAGCATTGTCTGGCAGTGGCCAGGATGGCCGGCACCGATATGGCATGAGAGGTGAAACTGAAATCCATTCGGGGATGGACCTCTTCCAGCTGGAAGTCGGGCACATCGGCTGCTTTGGTGGCGTCCACGAACAGCACCCGTCTTTTGCGGTGGATCAAGTCTGCATCTTCCAAATGGAGTTGATAATGCCTGAGCCGTTCTCCCCGGGTGCACAGGTGGTTGTTCTCCAACCAGTCGATGAAGGCCCAGCCCAGGCCATCGTCCTGGCGTCCCACGTTGCCGATACCGTAAATCAGGCAATCGGGGGCATCATAGTCGCGCAGGTCGATCGCGCACCTGGAGAGAGGAAACCGTTCAGCGGCCACGCTCATCGATCAGCCTTCCATCGGTATCGTAAACACTGATCACCAGCGGCATTTGGCCCATGGCGTGGGTGGCGCAGCTCAGGCAAGGGTCGTATGCGCGGATGCCCACCTCGATGGCGTTCATCATCCCTTCGGTGATTTCCGCCTTGCCGTCCAGATATTTGTCGGCGACCGAACGGACGGTGCGGTTCATGACGGTATTGTTCTGGGTGGTGGCCACGACCAGATTGGCGAACGTCACGTTGCCTTCCCGGTTGGCGCGGTAGTGATGCAGCAGTGTGCCGCGGGGGGCTTCCACGACGCCGATACCCTCGCCGGTCCAAGCCGATTCGGGAGGGGTGAGGGTAAGCGACTCCTCCTGTAATGCCGGGTCGTTCAGCAGCTCCTTGATCAGTTCGGCGGAATGCAGGATCTCAATGGCCCGGGCCCAGTTGGTATGAAGGGTCATATCGTTGGCCTTGCCGTCGGTGTAATCGTGAAAACGCTCCAGCGCCGCCTTGGCGAGGGGGGTGTTTTCGCCATAGCTGCGGGTCACGTTGACCCGGCCGAGTGGCCCGACCCGGACCGAACCCGCCTCGCGCCCCAGCGCCTTGAGGTAGGGGAACTTCATGTAGCTCCATTCCTCGGTGGCTTCAGCGAAATGCTCCAGGTAGTCGTGGTAATCGAACTCGGCGATCACCGATTTGTTTTTGTCCACGATCCGCATCTTTCCGTGATAGTAATCGACGTTACCTTCTTCGTCCACCAGGGAAAGGTTGAGGGCGGGTACCTCGGCAAAACTGTCCACTTCCTTGCGATGTTTCTCGTGGAAATCGTAAAACAGTTCCAGCCCTTCCAGTGCGTATTCGATCACCTGATCGACGGACAGCAGGTCGTCCCCGCCCTTGAGCAGGCGGTCGCGTTCCTCGATGCTGAGATGCTTGTTGACACCCCCGGGAACCGAGCTGATGCCGTGCATGCGCTTTCCGAAGACGGTTTTGATGACTTCCTGACCCCACTTGCGCAGGGCGACCACCCGTTTCACCAGGCCGGGGTTGGCTTCCACCAGGCCGAGCACATTGCGTTGTTCGGGGGGGGCGTCCATGCCAAACAGCATTTCCGGAACGATCAGGTAGAAATAGGCGGTGGTGTGGGACTGGAGTTGCTGTCCGTAATGGCCGAGCCGGCGAATCTTTTCAGCCGCGGGAAGGATGCGCATTCCGCTGGCGTGACCGACGCCGACGATATCGTCCAGCGCCTTGGCGCCGCACAGGTGGTGACTGACAAAGCAGATACCGCAGATCCGCTGCATCAGCATTGGCGCTTCCCAGTAGGGGTGGCCCTGAATGAATTTTTCGAAACCGCGAAATTCCACCACGTGCAATTTGGCGTCCATCACGCGGTTGTCGTCATCCAGGATGACAGTCACTTTGCCATGGCCTTCGATTCGGGTGACGGGGTCTATGACCAGTTTTCTACTCATGGCGGGCCTCGTTCAATCGTAGCGGATGAGGGATGTCGGGAGATCGACCTCGCGTCCGTTCACCAAGTCGTCAAGTACCTTGAAGATGGAAGCGGCGTCGGGGGGACAGCCGGGAATGAAGTAATCCATCTTCACCACTTCATGACAGGGATAGACGTGGGTGGTGATCTTGGGGATGTCGGGGTGATGGGGGATGCGAGGCGGGGCATCCGTTTCGGCTGTGGGTGCGTCGAGATAAGCCTCTTTCAGGCACTCCCCCAGCGGCACCATGTTGCGCATGGCCGGAACCCCGCCCCATACCGCGCAGGCCCCCACGGAGATCAGAATGTCGCAGTTTTCCCGGAAATGCTCCAACGTCTCGATATTTTCATCGTTGGCGACGCCGCCTTCGATGAAGCCGATGGCGCAACGATGGGGAATGCGTTTGACATCGGTGAGCGAGGAGCGGGTGATGTTGATCTTGTCTAGCAGTCTCAGCAGATTTTCATCCATGTCCAGGAATGAGAGCGTGCATCCCCAACAGCCGCACAGGGCGATCATGGCTACTTGGATTTTTTCCTCCCTCTTGGCGCGTGTTTGGGGGTCAAGGGTGGCCGCCGGGAGAGTGTGGGAGGGGATTTCGGGTTGTATCGGTCTGGTCATTTTCGGCTCCTTTCCAGAGTGCGTTCGCGGATGGATTTGACTTCGAATTTTCGTTGACCGATGGGCTTGTCGTAACCGACACCCTTGGCGATGATGCAGCCTACCGGGCAAAGCTCCGCCGCTTCGCGCACCTGCTCCGGTGGCATGCGGTCTGCCAGCGCGACATCGATTTCGATGCTGGCGTGGGTGCCACGGTCATCGATGGTGAAAATCTTGCGGCCCGTTTCGTGGTCGCGCACGAATTCCACACAGCGCTGGCAGAAGATACAGCGGTCGCGTTCGAGCCAGATATATTTGGCGACGTGTTCCCGCGTTCTCGGCGGAAAACGATAGGGAAACCGTGACACCAGCATGCCGACTTCGTAGCCCACCGCCTGCAATTCACAGCGGCCGCTCTTCTCGCAGCTGGGACAATTGTGGTTGCCCTCGGCGAACAGCAGTTCCACCAGCGCCTTGCGCATGTCGTTCAAGTCGGCGGCATCGACCTCTACCGTCATGCCCTCCGCGACCGGTACGGTACAGGATGCCATCACATTGCCATTGACCCGCACTGAACAGGCCCGGCAGGTTCCCAGGCAGGGCTTGCCGCGCTGATAGCAGAGGGTGGGGATGTAGACGCCATTGTCGGCGGCGACATCCACCAGAAGCGTGCCGGCAGTGGTTTCGATTTCTTTGCCGTCCAGTGTGATACGGATATTCATTTTGATTTCTCCTGGGCCAGTGCCTGGCAGGCATGTTCATATTCCCGGGTCGCATTTTCCAGGTCGAAGGAAGGCAGTAACGGCCCCTGTGGCCGGGCCAGTTTTTCGCGGTAGATCTGGGGGAATTTTTCCAATGTCGTCAGTAAAGGCTTGGGCGCGGTGGTTCCGAGCCCGCAACGGCTGGTGCCGCGCATCAGATTGCCCCAGTTGACGATGTCATCAAGATCTTGCCGGGTCGCCCGGCCGGCGATGATCAGGCGTATTTTGTGATGGAGATCGACCCCACCGGCGCGGCAGGGAACACAAATTCCGCAAGACTCGTCGACGAAGAAGCGCATGAAATGCTCGACCACCCGGAGCAGGTCGCGGCTGTGGTCGAAGATCATGAACGAGCCGTTGCAGGACAGGTCGCTATAGCACAACCGGCGCTCGCCGTCGGCGGCTGCTGAAACACATTCGCCGGAAGGCCCGCTGATCTGCACGGCCCGGGTGTTCCGGGCTCCGACGGTATCAAGGACTTCATTGAGGGAAACGCCCCATTCGATTTCATAGATGCCTGGGGCGGCGCAATCGCCGGAGACGCTCAACAATCTGGTGCCGCTGGATTCCGGGGTGCCCAGGCTGCTGAACCAGTCGGCGCCCTGTTCCATGATGGCGGTGACAGCGGCGAAGGTTTCGACGTTATTGATGCACGTGGGCATACCGAGGTAACCCTGCTGGATGGGATAGGGGGGTTTGACTCGCGGGGTTCCCCGCTTGCCTTCGCAGGATTCGATCAAAGCGGTTTCGTCACCGCAAACGTAAGCGCCCGCACCCATCTGAATGCGTATGTCGAAGTCGAACTCCCGTCCGAGAATGCTCCGTCCCAGCAAGCGTTCGGCGCGCAGATCCGTGATCTGCTGCTCCAGATAATCTTTGAGATACCAATATTCGGCCCGCAGATAGAGAATTCCGGTGCGGGCACCGATGGCATGAGCGGCGACGGTCATGCCCAGCAGGACATCTCGGGGGGAGCGGGTGAGAAGAACCCGGTCCTTGAAGGTTCCCGGCTCCCCCTCGTCGGCGTTGCAGATCACGACTTTTTCCCGTCCCGGGGCCTCGCGCCCGAGGCGCCACTTCAGGCCGGTGGGAAAGCCGGCACCGCCACGGCCGCGGATTCTCGACAGCGTGACTTGTTCCACGACCTGTTCCGGCAGCAGATCAAGGGTTTTTTCCAGTATCTGCGCGTGCGGCCTGTCTTGCTGGAAGAAGACAGGGCCGCAGATACGGATATTGTCCGCCACCTGGGCCTGAACGTATTCCAGCCGCCGGGTGTCGAACTGGTCCGGATTGGCGATTTCAGATGGAGTCGCGCCCTGTTTCAAGCGGTTGATGATAGTGCGAACCTTCTCCGGGGTCAGGCGGGTGAATACGACCTCGTCCACCATCATGGCCGGTTCCTGGTCGCTGAGCCCGATACAGTTGGTGTCGTACAATCCGAAGGTCGCGGACGGATCGACGCTTCCGAAAGTGGTGCCGGTTTCCCGCTCAAGGGTCGCGCGAACCTCGTCGTAGCCTTGCATCCGGGCGATGACGGTGTCGGCCAGGTAGAGGGTATGCCGGCCCGCCGGCTTGTCGTGAAAAAAATGGTAGAAAGTCAGGGTTTCCCGGACATCGTTGGCAGACATGTTCAGCCCTTCGGCCAATGCCGTGACCGCAGCGTCCGGAATATAGCCGGCTTGGCGTTGGATGTCCCACAGCATGTCGATCAGGCGGGTCTTGTCCGCGTGGTAACGTTCCAGGATAGGGTGGATATTTGTAGTCATGGTTTCATTCACCTCGATGCCTTGAGTCATCCGTCGGTCAGAGCCTGTCTTGCCGCGGTTGTTTTCCAGGTTGCACGGGATTTTCCAGTTTCCCAGAGAGAAACGTCGAGGATTCGGGATGAGCGCAGCCTCTTACGCAATCATACCCCCACAGAGGGACAAGACTACAGGGGCCCGGTTTTCGACCGCCCGGCTCGCATCGGATTTTGAAATCGGTGGCTTCGTTTCCGGCGGGCGGTGAAAAAATTTATTTTCCTCTCCTCCTTATGGCGACTTACGCAATAAAGGTGCCAGTTGGTGTTTGAGGTTGTGGAGGCGATTGTGGCGGGTTTGGCCGCTGTGATTCCGTTTTGCGTGAATGCCAATAATGGAAATATTCCTTCCATTGGGAAGGGGCGCAGGGCTTGATAATGTCCACATTTACCGTGATGATGGTTCTGGTATCCATTTCGGGTCTGCTCTAACATATTCCCCTGGTGGTGTATGTGGCGTTGAGCTTCCGCAGACCCGCCTGTCGGCGATTCCCCTTGTCAGGGGAGCCCCGGCAAGTGATACTTCCGAATCCGGTAGCGAAGCGTTTCCCGGGTGGTGTTCAACAATCGGGCGGCCGCAGTGACATTGTTGGCGGTTCTTTCGAGGGCGGTCTGGATGATCCGCTTTTCCATCTCTTCCAGCGACAGCGAACCGTCCAGAGGAAGACGGATCGTGGAATCTTCGTCGACGGGAGGTGTCTGCCCCGGCAGATGATACAGATCCTCACGGAAATGGCCTTGCCGGATCATTTGCTGGAGATCCTCGTTGCTGGCGGCGATGATCTGAATATCGACCTGGATCTCTTTTTCACCCCCAAGCCGGCGGAATCGTTTGTCTTCGATCGCCTTGAGCAATTTCGCCTGGGTGGCGAGTTCCAGTTCACCGATTTCATCGAGAAACAGTGTGCCTCCGTCCGCTTGTTCGAGCAGACCGTGGTGTCTTCCTTTGGCGCCGGTGAAGGCGCCCGGTTCATAACCGAACAGCTCCGCCTCCACCAGCTCATGAGGCAGCGCCGCGCAGTTCAGTTCCACCCAGGGGCCGTCCGCACGGCAGCCGGGCGTCGAGACCGGCGGGGATTTTGATATGCAGATGGACGCTGGCGGGAAGCTGATAATGCAGTAATTCCAGGGTTTCTTCCACGACCTCGACCAGATCCAGACGGCGCAAGGGTTCAGGCTGGTGACGGGCCTGATCCAGCAATTGATTGAGGTGGCGGCTGAGACGTTCCAGCTCGGAAATGATCAGATCGAACCGGTGCCGGGTCTCCTCATCCCCGCTCTCGGTGCGCAGGTTATGGAGTGCGACCCGGATTCCGGCCAATGGATTGCGTAACTCATGGGCCAGTCCGGCTGCCAACTCGCCGACCGCCGCGAGCCTTTCGGCCCGGACCAGATCACGATTCTGGGCCAGCAGGGCGCCGGTGGCCTGGCGAACCTGGGTTTCCAGTTGTTCGGTGCGTTCACGCCGTACCTGTTCCAGTTCCGCCAGCCGGTTGACCAAGTGGTTGTAATTGCGCAAAAGCGTTTGCCAGGGAGGGGTGCTGTCCCGGGTGTCGATGGGTTCGAATCGCCCATCCGCCAGTTGGACGAGCAAGGTGTTCATGCGTCGCAAGGGCGCTATCAGCCAACGCCGCGCCAGAATGGCCGCCAAAGCCGCCAGGAATATCAGCACCGCCATACCCAACAGGCTGGTTTCAAGTTCGAGTTCCGTGTCTGTCACGACTTTGGCCAGCAGTTCGCGTTCACGCCGGTTCTCCCGGGCGAGCAGGGACTGGAGCTGATGAATAGCGGATTCGATGTCGGGGGGGGCGGAATTCGAACCGGCCAGGGCCTCCAGCAAGGGTGGAATGGCCTCGGGCCAATCAGACTTTAAGGTATTCAATTCGTGACGGATTTCTTCCAGGAGGCGGGGATCGGGATGATCGGGCGACAGGGCCTGGAGGCGGGGATGGATTTCCTGCAGATGATTGACCTGGGAAACGGTGGCCTCGATCCGGTGGATGCGTTCAAGATTGCGCCAACTGAGAAGAATGAAGATCGCCATCATGGCGATCACGATCAGGCTCAACAACACCGCACCAGCGACGATGGGGCGGTACAGGAGGCGATTGATGGGAGGCACGGGGTATCCGGTCATGGAAAGAGGGTCCATTATATCCCATTCCCGGCCGGTTACCCTGGCCTGCCGGTCGAACGCTTTACTTCATCATGCCTTTTTGACGAATTCCGACTTCAATTTCATCGCGCCGATGCCCGGAATCTTGCAATCGATATCGTGGTCGCCTTCAACCAGGCGGATGTTCTTGACCTTGGTGCCGACCTTGACCACGGAAGAACTTCCTTTGACTTTCAGGTCCTTGATCACGATGACGCTGTCGCCATCCTCGAGCTTGTTTCCGTGGGCATCGGTCACGACCGCCGGGACTTCCCCCGGCTCCCGGGGTTCGTCCTTGCTCCACTCATGCCCACATTCCGGGCAGATATAGAGATGATTGTCTTCATAGGTGTATTCGGAATTGCATTGTGGACAGGAAGGAAGCGTATTCAAGGTCATTGCCCTCTTTGTTTTGTCAAGATCAAAAATGAAAGCCGATATTGGTGAACAGGATATGGTCGACCAGGTTGTCTTTGGAGGTTCCCTTGCGGACGAATTGGTTCATGTACCCCACCGTCAGTCTGGTCTTGGCGATCAAGGGGATGTCCAGGCCGGCGAAGACACGGTTTTCGGTGAAACCGTCGCTGCGCCAGCTGCTGGAATTGAGATACCAGAATACTTCGTCATTGAGCAGAAAGTTCAGCTCGGGAAAGCCCGGAAGCGGATGGCTCCATTGGAAAAACTGGCGCAGCCGCAGGCCCATGTTATTGCTGTGGAGCTTGTCATTCACCCGTTCCTCCAATCGCGTCCGGGCGGTCATCCGTCCCCACTCGTGTGACAGGCTGCGCCAGCCAAGTTCCTGGTAGGCCCGGTTCTCGTTGAACCGGTCCAGCCAGTTGCGGGTGTAGCCCAGTCCCGCGTGAAAGTGGCGGTCGAAGTGATAATTGAACTGGACGAACAGCAGGTTCTCGGTCAGCTTGTTGGCGCGGTTGCCGTACTGTTCCTGGGCAAGGTGGCTCAAACGGGCCTGATTGAGCACGCTCCAGCTGAATTTTTTCAGCGCGGGTGAAAGACTTTGGAAACTTCCCTGGGCGGAGAGTCCATACCATCCAAAGAAGGCATTTTGCGCTGCACCCGCGCCTTCGGCGACTCCCAATCCCAGAATCAAGAGAAAAAATATACGAAACTTCATTGTTTGATTCTCCTTCTGCCCATTGCTTCGAGGATACCGCCGAGGAGGGCGGCTGGTGGCGGGGGGCAGCCTGGAATTTTCACATCCACGGGGATGACGTTTTCCACCGCCCCGCAACTTGCGTAGGATTCTCCAAACTCTCCACCACAAACGGCGCAGTCGCCGCAGGCGATGACCCATTTGGGATCCGGGGTGGCGTCATAGGTCCGGCGCAGGGCCGCTTCCATGTTGCGGGAAACAGGGCCTGTCACCAGCAAGGCGTCGGCATGGCGCGGAGAAGCGACGAAATGGACCCCGAAGCGCTCCACATCGTAGTAGACGTTGTTCAAGGCATGGATTTCCAGCTCGCAACCATTGCACGAGCCGGCATCCACCTCGCGGATGGCCAGGCTGCCTGCGAAATCCTTGTCGATCAGGCGTTTGACCTCCACGCCCAGTCTTTCCACATCCGGATCGCGCTCGATTTTGCGTAGGGATTCGGTCTTGAGACCGGTCTTGAGCATCTTGACGTATTGTCGCCACATGATGTTGTCTCTTTGGTTTATTTAATTTGGTTTTCACCGCAGAGACGCAGAGGACGCAGAGAAAAAATAAAAAATTTAAAAAACTCTGCGCTCTCTGTGTCTCTGCGGGGAGTCCTAAAGATCGACCCCGGAATAGGAACCGTTGACCGACTTGTTACACACTGGAAAATCCGGCACGATGTTTTCCAGCACGATCCGCTCCAGGGCCGGCCAGTTGAGCCAGCTGGGGTCCCGGGGGTAATAACGGTCGATACGGCCATTCTTCCCGAAGCGCACATAGGTGATGATCTCTCCGCGCCAGCCTTCGACGATGCCAAGCCCCTCGGCGCCTTCGTCAAGTTCTGGAAGGTCCACCCGGACTTCTCCCGCGGGTAACCTGCCCAGCAGCACCCTCAACAGCCGCATCGCCACCCGGATCTCCTTGTAACGGATCCAGAAGCGCGAGCCCACGTCTCCCACCTCCTCGACCGGCACCTTGACCTTGAGCTGGTCGTAGGGGGGATAAGGGGCATCGCGGCGGGCGTCGAAGGATTGGCCGCTGGAACGGCCGACGTAGCCCAGACAGCCCAGGGTGGCGGCGGTTTGTGGTGTCAGGATGCCGGTAGTGTAGAGCCTGTCTCCCAGGGTGGTGTTGCGATCCACGATGTCCAACAGTTCATCCAGTTCGCGCCCCAGCCGGTTGAGGGCCGTATCGAGCCGCTCGATTGCTTCCCTGTCGAGGTCCACCGCGACGCCTCCGGGGACGACCCGGTCCATCAGCAGGCGGTGACCGAAGACATCGCGGTTGTCGCGCAGCCAGTTTTCCCGCAGACGGCCGAACTGGTAATGGGCGAAGGCGTAGCCGACATCGTTGCAGATCGCACCCATATCGCCCAGATGATTGGCGATCCGCTCCCGCTCGGCCAGGATGGCGCGCAAAGAGGCGGCTCTGTCCGGGATTGTGATGCCCGCGGCCCGTTCCATGGCCAGACAGGCGGCCCAGGCATGTCCGACCGTGGTGTCCCCCGAGACCCTTCCCGCCAGCCGGGCCAGCCCTTCGGGATTCCGGCCTTCGGCCAGTTTCTCGATCCCCTTGTGGACATAGCCGAGGTGTTCCTCGAGGTTGAGCACGGTTTCGCCCACTGCCTGAAAGCGAAAATGTCCCGGTTCGATGATCCCGGCATGGACCGGCCCCACCGGAATCTCATAGACACTGGCGCCCTGGGCTTTGACGAAAGGGTAGTCCTTGTCGGGGGGCGTCTTCTCCAGGGGATTGCCGGCGAGCGGGAAGTCCTTGCGCAGCGGATGTTCGTCCCCGCTCCAGGCCTGGTGGCGGGTCCAGCGGCGCGGGTCGGGATGGTCCAGAAAGCGGATGCCGAACAAATCCTGAGTATGACGCTCGCACCGATCGGCGGCCAGGAAATGCGGTGTTTGGGAAGGCAGCTCCGGGGTCTGGGGAGAAATCTCCGTTCTCAGCAAGACATACTTGCCTCCTTTTTCAAGCAGGCTGTTGACCCGCAGGGTGTCTCCCAGGTCTTCGGCCCAACCGGCGCTCCAGCGCCATCCGGCTTCCCTGGCGAGGCGGGCGGCGTTTCCCCAGTGGCCGGATTCGATTTGCCATACCCGGGCCGGCAAAAGCTCGTGTTCGCCCTGCCTGGGGATGCCCTCGGTTTCCAGGAGAGAAACAAGATCGTTCACGTGGGTCATTGCGGCATTCCTCCACTGATGAGTTGGGCGGCATGGTCGAACCAGTCAGCCAGGACACCGGGAATCGCCAGGCCCAGAAGCAGCACCAGAGCCAGGTGGGCGAAGACCGGCATCATGTTGGCCTGCACTGGTTTCTGGCCTTCAGGTTTCCTCCCGAAGACGATGGGATGCAGGTGCCGGAACAGCCCGCCGAAGGCGATGGCAAGCCCAAGAAGCAGCGGCAGGGCCAGCCAGGGATAGCTCTCCATGGTGGCCACCAGGACCAGAAACTCACTCACGAATACGCCGAAAGGTGGAAAACCGGCGATCGCCAGGGTGCCGACCAACAGTCCCCAGCCCACCTGGGGCTGGGTCGCGATGAGGCCGCGGATCTTGTCCATCCGCTGGGTGCCGGCGATCTGGGAAGCATGACCGACGGTGACGAAGATGGCCGATTTGGTCAGGGAATGAACGGTCATATGCATCAGGGCGGCGAAGGTCGCAAGCGGGGTGCCGATACCGAAGGCGAAGGTCATGGTCCCCATGTGCTCGATGGAGGAATAACTGAACAGACGTTTGATGTTCCGTTGACGGTGAAGGAAGAAGACCGCCACCAGAAACGACAACAAGCCGAATCCCATCATCAGGTAACCGGGCAGGGGACCCGGCACCGCCTGAGTGACGATCATCTTGCTGCGCACGATGGCGTACAGGGCATCGTTGAGCAACAGGCCGGAGAGAATGGCCGACATCGGTGTCGGACCTTCTGAATGAGCGTCGGGCAGCCAGCTGTGCAGCGGTACCAGTCCTACTTTGGTGCCATAACCGACCAGCAGGAATACGAAGGCGATCTTCATCACCGTGGGGTCGAACTCGGAGGCGTGGACATACAGGGTGGTCCATTCCAGCGCCTCGTCCCCGGTGCCCAGGATCTGGGAGGCGGCAAAATAGAGCAGAATGGTACCGAACAGCGCCTGGGCGATGCCGACCCCGCACAGGATGAAGTATTTCCAGGCCGCTTCCACCGATTCGGGAGTGCGGTAGAGGCTGACCAGGAGCACCGTCGCCAGGGTCGCACCCTCCATGGCCACCCACAGGATGCCCATGTTGTTGGTCACCAGAATCAGGTACATGGCGAGCATGAAGCCCTGGTACATGGCGTAATAGAGACGCAACCGCCGATGGGTCAGGCGGCCGATCTCGCGCTCGTGCTCCATGTAGGGTCCGGAGAAGATGCCGGTGGTCAGTCCCACCAGGGCGGTCAGGGCGATCAGGTAGACACTGAAGGAATCCACCAGCCACCAGTGATCGTCCGAGATCAGGGTTCCGGCGCGTAGCACGATCAGCGCCAGAATCACCGAGATGGCGAAAGTGGCGGCGTTGACCCAGTTGTTGAAGCGTCCGGCCCAGGGCTTGTGACCCACCAGGGCCAGGACCGGCATGGCCAGGAGAGGAATCAGCAATAACAGGTAGAGTGCGATCATTCGTTGTCCTCGATTTCGGTCAGGCGACTGAGACGGTCCACATCGAGCGAGTCGATGCTCTCGCGGATCTGGAAGAAAAACACCCCGAAAATCACCGCGGCCACCATCACGTCGAAGGCGACGCCCAGTTCCACCACCAACGGCATCCCGTAGGTGGAGACCACGGCCGAAAAGAACAAGGCGTTTTCCATTGCCATGAATCCCACCACGTGACTGATGGCCTGACGATGGGAGATCATCAAGAGCATTCCCAAAAGCAGCGTGGCGGCACTGGCGGCGATGATGTTACGGGTCTCCAGTTCCGACAACTCCACCACCGGGAGGGTGACATAGTAGCTGAACACCACCAGGGAAGCCGCGCCCAGAAGCAGCTGCAACGGCCGTTTGACCTCGTCGATGGTCCGGTGCAGCCCCATGCGCAGGATCAGCCAGTGCAGCAGCAACGGAATCAGAACCCCCTTCAGTCCCAGGGTGAGGGTGGCGGAGATGATCAAATGAGGGGAATTCTGCACGATGGCCACCAGGGCGGTGGTGGCCGCCAGCAGGATACCCTGCAGGGCGAACAGGTTGACCAGGGCGGTCACCCGGCTTTGGGCCAACATCACGAACGAGGTGAACAGAACCAGCGCGGCCAGCAGTAAGACCGCCTGGCCATAGAGCGAAGTCAGGGTTTCCATCAGCCAACCTCCAGAATGACGTGAGTGAGCATCCCCAACAGGGCGAGCAGGTAAGCGAATCCCAGGAAATGTTGGGCCCGGAACAGCCGCATCTTGGCCAGTACGGCTTCGGCGAGGACCAATACGACGGTGATTCCCACCAGCTTGACGAGGATGGCTATCATCCCCCAGCCCAGGGCGGCCAGGCCGAAGTTGTCCGCCAGGCCCCAAGGCATGAAGATGTTGGCCAGCAGGACCGCGTAGATCATCATCCGGATCTGGGCCGCCCATTCGATCAGGGCCAGGTGGTGGCCGCTGTATTCCAGGATCATGGCTTCGTGGATCATGGTCAGTTCCAGATGGGTGGCGGGGTTGTCCACGGGAATGCATCCGGTCTCGGCCACCGCCACCAGGGCAAGACCCAGGCCGGCGAATACGAACGACGGGCGGATGGTCAGGGGTTCGTGGAGCAGGGTGGCGATGGCCGCCGACAGATTGGTGGTGGACATGGACACCGCCAGCGTGAACACCGCCATCAGCATCGCCGGTTCCGCCAGCGAGGCCACGGTCATTTCCCGGGAAGATCCCATGCCGCCGAAGGCGGTGCCGATGTCCAGCCCCGCCAGGGCCTGGAAGAAGCGGGCCAGGGCGAAGAAGCCCACCAGCACGATCACGTCCGCCAGTCGGGCAGTAGGCAGCTGGACCGCCACCAACGGCACGATGGCCGCCGCCAGGACCGCCACCGAGAAGATGATGTAGGGTGCCATGTGGAAGATCCACGAGGCCCCCTCGGCCACCACCGTCTCCTTGCGGATCAGTTTGAACAGGTCCCGATAGGGCTGGAGCACCGAAGGCGCCATCCGGTTCTGGCTCCAGCATTTGAGCTTCTTGATCCAGCCGGCCAGCAGGGGCGCCGTGGCCACGAACAGGATCACCTGTAACAGATTCAATAACCAAGCCATCAGCTGATCACCCACAGTAGAAAAATCAAAGTGAAGAAGGAGTACCCCAGATAGACCCGGATGTTGCCGGTCTGGAGGCGGCCGATGTGGCGCACGCTCCAGCGCAGCCAGCGCTCCACGGGCTCATAGAACCAGCGCCACAGGAGGTCGCTGACATGGAGCCGGTAGCGGATCCCGGTGACCTTCAAGCCGTCCGCGTCGGCACTCTGCTTTTCGATCTCCTCGTGGACCACGAAGCTGTCGGCGAAGATGCGCCGGAAGGGCATCGCGAAGGCGCTGGCGGTGTATTCCATCCGTGGCGTCAGAGCGCCGAAGCCGCAGTCCCATGGATAGGCTTCGCGCTCGGGGTGTTCATGGCCGGGATGGAGCCATTCGTAACTCAGCATCCACGCCAGCCCCATGGCCAGCATCACCCCCAGGGCGGCATACGACGCTGTATCCGCGGATACGGGGGCCAGCCACATCCAGCCCCGACTGGCGGTTTCCGGAAGCCCGCTGCCGGTCAGTTGCACGGTCAGTCCCTCCAGCAGCCGGACCAGCGGAGTCGGCAAGACACCCAGGAGCAGGCACAACCCGGCCAGCCACCCCATGCCGGCTATGGCGGCCGACGATTCGAGCCGGCGGGTGTGTTGGGCGTGGTGGCTGCGAGGCTTGCCGAGAAACACCACCCCGAACACTTTGACGAAACAGGCTGCCGCCAGTCCACCGCTCAAAGCCAGCATGGCGGCAGTGACCGGAACGAAACTGCGCAGCACCCCGCTGTCTAGGGCCGAGACCTGCAGGGCTGCCTGGTAGGTCAGCCACTCGGAGACGAAGCCGTTGAAGGGCGGCAGCGCAGAGATGCTGATACAGCCGATCAGAAACAGCACCGCCGTGACTGGCATCCGGTGGATCAGCCCGCCCATGCGTTCGATGTCCGATTCGTGGGAACGTTGCAGAATCACGCCCGCCCCCAAAAACAGCAGGCTCTTGAAGATGGCGTGATTCAGTGTGTGGCAGAGGGCGGCGATCAGGCCGATGGCGCCCAGGGTGGGGTGGCCGTCACTGTAGAACAGGATGGCCAGTCCCAGCCCCATGAAGATGATGCCGATGTTCTCCACCGAGTGGTAGGCCAGCAGCCGCTTGAGATTGTGTTGCATCAAGGCGTACAGCACTCCGAGGACCGCCGATGCGGCGCCCAACACCAGTACTACCACGCCCCATTGCCACAGCAGATCACCCAGGAGATCGAAGGTGAAGCGGATGAACCCGTACACCGCGATCTTGAGCATCACCCCCGACATCAGCGCCGAGATGTGGGAGGGGGCGACCGGATGGGCCTCGGGAAGCCACGCGTGCAAGGGTACGATCCCGGCCTTCATGCCAAATCCGATCAATGCCAGGACGAAAGCGACCGATGCCCATAGCGGTGTCAGAGTGGCCTGTTTCATGGCGGCGAAGGTGAAGCCGTCGCCAAAGCCCACCAGCACGCCATAGGCCAGAATGATGAACAGGGCGCCGATTTCCGCCATCAGCAGATAGATGAAGGCGGCGTGCCGATTGGCCGCGTGTTCGTGGGTATAGGCCACCAGGAAATAACTGGCCACCGACATCAGTTCCCAGGCGATCATGAAGAAAAAGGCGTCGGCGGCGAGCAACACCAGTTGCATGCCGGCGATGAACAGTCCGGTGGCCAGGGCCAGCAGCGACAAGGGATGGGTCCCGTGTTCATATTCGCGCACATAGTGGGGGCCGAACACCGACACTGCCAGCAACACCACGCTGATGACGCACAGAAAGAAGCCGGAGAGGGCGTCGATGTGCAGATTCCAGTCCAGCCACGGCAGCCCCAGCGGCAGGCTCAGGTCGACCGCCGCCCGGCCGATGAGGGCGGTGCCACCTCCCAGCAGGCCGGCGATCCCCGACAGTCCCAGGAGCAGGAAGCTGGCATGACGAAGCAACCGGGGATGGCGGTCGGCGCCCAGGCCAAGGAAACCGGAAGCCAGGGAGAAAGCCACGGCCAGGAGACTGAAGGGAAGGGCCGCGTCCTTGCCCTCGATGCCCCAGTAGGCAGAGACGAGCACCAGGCCCGCCGTCAGGGCGATCAGAACCTGCGGATGGCTTTTCAGTTCCCCGCTCGCGAAACTCAGTCCCTGGCGGGCTTTGAGACGGGTTTGCCTGATCGTGGTCGCTACAAGATTACGGATCATGGTTGTTTTTCCGATGTGACAGGTTTACCTTCCAGGCCCCGGACCTCACAGCGGTCCGGCCGCTCGTTGACAAAGGCGTTGATGTAGTCGAGGGGTGGCTGAGCGAAACACCAGGCATCGGACAAGTCGAAGACCACTTTTTTGTCACGGGGCAATTGCTCCAATTGCGCCTGCATTTGTTTCTGGACCAAGTCCATCAGCCTGGCACCTTTGATCTTTACCTCGACCTGGCCATCGCTTTCATGGATCTCAAGGAACTGGTTCAACAGCTTTGTCGCCGATTGCCGCTTCCGTGCCGCCAGCGGGTGGCTGGAGACGGCTTCGTGGGCTTCCAGGCCATGGATCTCACAATGGCCCCCACGTTTTTCATAGTCCTCACAGAACTCGTGGATGAATTCCATCACCGTGTGGTCGATGAAATCGGCGTTGGAAAGATCGATGAGTATCCGTTTGCCCCGGGGCAGTTCCGTGAGGCTGCTTTTCAGTGACAGGAAATTGGAGAAGATCGCCACGCCATCTATGCGTACATGCCAGGTATCCTGATCAATTTGATCGACCTGGAAGGCGATGCTGAACAGTTGCTTCAGATTGACGCCGCGCAGAACGTGGAGCACGATCTTGGTGGCGATGCCGATGGCCACCCCGATCAGCAGATCGGTGGCCAGTACCCCGAGAATGGTGACCACGAACAGGAACAACTGCTCCTTGCCGATCTCCCAGGTCTTGTAGAACTCCTGTGGCGAAGCGAGCTTGTAGCCGGTGAACACCAGCAACGCCGCCAGGGCCGCCTTGGGGATCTCGTGGATGACCGCCGGAAACAAGGCAACGAACACCAGCATGAACAGGCCATGGAAGAAATTCGACCACTGGGTGCGGGCACCGAACTGGATGTTGGCGGTGGAACGGACGATTTCCGAGATCATCGGCAGTCCGCCGATGGCGCCGGACACCGAGGAGCCGATGCCGAGGCCGGTCAGGTCCTTGTTGAGATCGGTCTGGCGTTGCCACGGGTCCAGCTTGTCGATGGCCGCTGCCGAAAGCAGGCTTTCCAGGCTGGACACCAGGCAGATGCTGACGACCGAAATCCAGAAGGCGGTCGTGCCGATCATGGAAAAATCGGGGAAGGCGAATCCGTCCAGAAAGCTCTGGGGTACCGGTAGGAGCTCCTGAGGGCCGACGCTGTAGAAAGTGGAATGCCAGGAATATTTGTGCGGATGCTCCAGGTCGAAGTAAAGCCCCATGGCCAGTCCCACCGCCACCACGATGAGGGGGGCGGGAATGATTTGCAGCAGCCGCAAGCGGGGACGGAGAATCTCCCAGCCGATCATGATCGCCAGACAGGTGAAGCCGATGACCGCGATTTCCGGGTTCATTTCCCCCAGGGCATGGGGAATGGCCGCTAGGTTCTCCAGCAGCTCCCCCTCCGGTTTGACGTCGATCATCACGTAGAACTGCTTGATGATGATAATGATCCCGATGGCCGCCAGCATGCCGTGAACCACTGAGGCCGGGGCCAGGGCGACGAAGCGGCCGGCGCGGAGAAAACCCAGTATCACCTGGAGAATTCCGGCGACGACGATGGCTGCCAGAGCCCGGTGATAACCGGCCAGGGGATCTCCGCCTCCCAGGCTTTCCACCGCGCCCAGGGTGACCACGATGAGACCTGCCGCCGGACCGGAAATGGTGACGTGGGAACCGTTGATTCTCGATACCAGCAGTCCGCCCACCATGGCGGCGATGATGCCGGCCATGGGGGGGAAGTTGGAAGCCATCGCAATACCCAGGCACAGGGGCAGGGCGATGAGAAAGATCTGGAAGCCGGCGATCATGTCCTGACGCCAGCTTTCCTTCAGTCCGGCCAAGCCGGTCAGCGGAATCCTGGAACGTTCGATCGTTGCGCTCATGGAATCTCCTGAAATGAAATTGCGATTTCATTTTAGGGTAAGCACTAACTGTGCCAATGAGAAATATCTAATGAATCAAAGCGCTAGGCGGTGCTTTTCTGCGTGAAGGTGGATATGAACCATCGGGGGTGGGGCAAATCCACCGGAAGGCCCGGAGATCTATCGATGAGCCGGAACCGGGTGGAGTGGGAGGGAATGGCTTCGTCGTTACGGTAATGGTTTTAACGTGGTTCGCATCACGTCTACCACGTAATGGTAGCCATCCACTGTTTCATCTCTATCGTCGCCGGGGCTGCTGGGGACGTTCGAGCGGGAGATCAGGAAATGCAAGTCCACTCCATGGCCGTCTTGGCTGGGCCGGGTGTAACGGTCGATCAATAAGGGGGCATACCCGCTGACCGTGCTCCAGGAAGCAGCCTGAGACCGGCAGGCGGGGCGAGTGGGTTCCAGCCCGCTTTGCGGGTCTGCCGGAACCGGGAGAGGGCGGAATTTCGGGTCGACGGGGAGCTTTCCGTGATGCAGCTCGGGTTCCAATGCCACATTCCAGACCCAGGGCCGCAACGGATCGCCGGTAACGAGGACCGTCCCCAGGTCCGCATCCAACGGTTCAGCCTCGGCAGGGAGGGTCTGATACTTGTAGGCAGGCGACAACAGCATGACCAGCCGGTCGATACGGGTGCCATCGGCCAGGGTGGTATCGACATGGATCGCTTTGGTGTAGCCGATTCCTCCCGCGACAGGGGTGGTGCCGCAAGCCGCCTCGAAGCGCTCGTAAGCGCTGGGATCCCCCGCCACGATGATGGCCTTGGCATCTGTTTCGGATCTGGTCCAGCATTTTCCCCCATCATTCGGATCGGTGTAGTCCGTACCCGCGAAATACCAGGGCTTGAGAGGGTGGCTGGGATTCGTTGCGGCGTCGAGTAAGTCCTGGCGGGAGATGAAAGCCAGATAGACATCGCTGGTTTTCCACCAGCCGCTGCCGAACAGAAGCATTCCCCGCTTGTCCGCCCCCTCGGGGAGTGGAAGCCCGCAAGGGCCGGAGCGGTTCATGTCCTGATAATCGTTGGCATCGACCGGGAGAGCGAAGGCGTGAATGAAACGGGCCTGGGTGCCTCCCGATGAGAAAGGTTGTCCGGCGTTCACGACTTTCCAGTTCAGGCCCATATCGGTGCTGACGGCCAGATAGGAGCGGGCTTCCTCCAACTTGTCCGGATCTTGCACGCCCGCCACCATGAATAAGGTGCCGTCTATCGCCCAGGCACCGGTGGGGGTCGTGTTGATCTCCGGTACCGTTTGTTCGCAGGGGCTTTTATGGATACCGGGAAGGTAAACGGAGCGGAATCCATCGTCGATCACCTGGTCGCACACCGGAGAATGGTCGCCTTCTTCGAAGTTGCGATATACGTGTTGCAGGAAAATCCCGTCACTGGGATCGGGATCCGCCGACAGGCCGATGGCATCGCCCTCGAAGGTGCCCAACGGTCCGCTGAATTCGTTGGAGACGCGGGAAAGTTTTTTTACTTTGTCATCGTTTTTTATCGACCATTCCAGATCGAGTTGGTCGGTGTCGCCGAAGAGATAAAGGGTCAGGGCGGCGGTTTCGTCCTCCGGGTCACGAACGGTGACCGGCACTCCGAGATCGGTGCCCCAGACAATGTCGCCGCCGGAATCGGAAGAGCGGATGTGTTCCGGATAGCTGTCTTTTTCCCTGATTTCGCCATAGCCGATCAATGTATTGACATACCGGGTGTTTTCCACCGTGAAACGCTCGCCGGCGGCAGGATCGGCCCGTTGGATTTCGAATAAGAGTGGTTGAACACCGATTCGCCTCAATCTTGCGGTGTATGTTCGGCTCCGGCCGTCCCGGAAATGGACCGCCACGCTTGGAATCTGCAATTCCCCGGTCTCGGGATCGTAGCCGGGCAAGGGTTCGGAAGGTTGCGCGGCGAATGCTTCGGGACACTGCCGGGCTGAAACCAATTGCCATTTCAGGGGTGAGCTGTTCTCGACATGACTGAGGCGGGCGGCATAGATCCTCGATCCTGCACGGACCCTGGCCAGATAGAGTTCCCCCGTATCCATGTGATATTGAGAGACTGGTTCGATACAATCCGTCTCTTGCTTTTCATCCCATTCCTGGCTGGCGGGGCTTGGGCCGGTATAGGCCGTTGTTCCTGTTATGAAGATGAAGCATAGGATTCTGTTGAGCATAGGTGTGCCTCTGATGTGGCTTCCCGGGGGAGTGTCGGATTTTACCCCGATTGTCCGCTTTATGGGCAACCATGTAATATGGTTGGCTGAAACTTGGTTGTTTCCAGTGGAGTTCCTTATGTTTGGCAGCAGAGACCGGTTCCGCGGTTTGTCCATTTCAAAAGTTTCGCCCATGGCCGCCGCTTTTCTGCTTTTCGTGTTCTGGTCGGCAATCGCTGCCGCCCGGGAGCGCGAGATCGTTGTCATGGCAAGCCTTTGGCCGCCTTATGAAGATCCAAAACTGCCGGGGCATGGCCTGGCGGCTTCCATCGTCAGCGCGGCCCTGCAACGGTCCGGTTATCGTGTCGAAATCGAGTTTCATGGGTGGAGCCGGGTCCTGGAGAGTGCCAGGGGCGGCGGTTCCGCCGTGGTCGCGGCGGCCTGGCGCAGCCCCGGACGTGAACGGTATTTCCTCTTTTCCGAGCCTTATCTTGTCAATGAAATCAAATTTCTCAAGCGCCGGGGCACGCCTTTCGTTTATGAAAACCTGGAGGATTTGAAGGGCCTTCGAATCGGGGTGGTCTATGACTATGTGTACGGGCCTGAATTCGACCGCTCGCAAATTTTCACCAGGGCGCCGGAAACCCACGTGGTGCCGAATATCATGGAACTTCTGGACGGAAACATAGATTTGCTGGTGGGTGACGAGCGGACCCTTCGCTATGAATTGGTCCGACATTTCGGTAAGCGCCGGAAGGAACTCGAGTTTCTGCCAAAGCCGTTGTCGACGCGGGCACTGTATCTGGCGGTCAGCCGTGCCCATCCCCGGGCGGCCGCCATCGTCGAGGGTTTCAACCGCGGACTGGCCGCGATCAAGGCCGATGGCACCTATCGCAAGCTGTTGAGACAAAGCAACGAGGAGATCTGGAAGCGCAGCTATCTGGTTGACCGCTGACCTGTTCCAACCCTCTTCTGCAACGATGACGACCATGAAACCCCGATCGCGATATTCCAGGCTGGCAGGGGCTTTGATCCTCGCCCTTTTGTCGAGTGCCTGCGCCACTTACCGGCCGCCTCCGCCGGTGGATGTTTCGACATGGCGGCCTCACGCCAGCACTGCCGGTGACGGCAAGATTCAGGTCAAGGTCGCCGTTTTGACGGATCGGGAGGTCGCCCGGGTTTTCGGGCTGGATCTTCGCAGTCGCTGGATTCAGGCTGTGTGGCTGGAAGTCCGCAACGATGACCGGGTTCCCTACTGGCTGCTTTTTCCCTCCCTCGACCCCGACTATTTTTCCCCCGATGAAGTGGCTTATTCCTTCCATGGCCGTCTGAGCCGGCAGGGTTACCGCTCTCTGGCGGAATATCTGCGGTCGCACGCCTATCGTAATCCGGTGTATCCGGGACAGACCCGTTCGGGGTTCGTCTTCGTCAATCTGGATGAAGGGCTGAAGGAGGTCGACGTGCAGCT
Organism: Methylothermaceae bacterium; assembly: GCA_026981855.1. Taxonomy (GTDB): domain Bacteria; phylum Pseudomonadota; class Gammaproteobacteria; order Methylococcales; family Methylothermaceae; genus Methylohalobius. The sequence goes on from JALSIB010000022.1 coordinate 59,227, forward strand.
TCTTTCCGGCCATGAGAAGAAAGCCTTCACGTTTTTTATCGAAGTGCCCGGTCTCCACACCCGCAGTTTCAAGGATGTTCAGCGCTCGCTTTCGCCTGAGGGAATTCAGGAAATCGAAGAGGGCGAGCTTCGCTATGCCTTGACCTATCTTCCCTGCTGCACCACCGATGCCGATGGCGAAGGGGAAGGAGATCCGCTCAATCTGATTTTCATCGGCAATCCGGAAGATCTGGTGCCCGCGTTCATCCGCCGGGGGTGGCGCCCGGCGGAGGACACCTATTGGGATTCGATCGTGAAAACCGTCGGTTCCTTCCTCTTCGGCCACCGCTACCGTTACTCGCCGGTCAGTCCCTTGTACGTGTTTGGCAGGAAACAGGACATCGCCCTGCAAAAGGCCCGTGATACCATCAACCGCAGGAATCACCTGCGTCTTTGGCTCACGCCGCTGCGTTATCGGAACAAGGCCATCTGGATCGGCCAGATCAGCCGGGACATCGGGGTGCGTTTCACCTTGAAGTCCAAAACCGGCGTCACCCACAAGATCGACCCGGATATGGACGAGACGCGCAATGCCATCGTCCAGGACATGTTGTTCTCCCAGGGGCTGGTCAAGCTTGGATTCGTCAAGGGGGTCGGCGTTTCCACGCCCCAGGCCCCCAGTTACAACCTGACCGGCGATCCCTACTTCACCGATGGGCTGAGGGCCGTTCTGTTCATGGACCGGAAGCCTGTTTTGATGAAGGATATTCAGTTCTTCGACTGGGATGTCCCGGGGGACAGCGGTTTCCAGCAAGTACGTTCCAGAGAGTCTGATGCCGGTGCTGCCGGCGGGGCTTCGGCCATCGATTGATGCCCTATAGCCGCCATTGTAATCCCACGCCACAGTTGTAGCTGAGATCCCCCCTGGGTTCGAAGCTTTCCTTGCGGTAGGCGGTCTGGAACTCGGCCATCAGGCGCAGGGCGGGGGTGAGGCGATAGTAGAGCGCGATTTCACCCTGGGCGAAGTCTTCGTGGTGTCCCTTTCGGACGTCCCCCCGCAAACCACTGGTCCAGTTGTTGCGCTCGTAGTGTGCGCCCAGTTCGAAAGTCAGGGTCTCGGTGAGGTCATACAATATTTCGGTGGTCAGAAAATGATTTTTGTAAGAGATATCGTCGCGTAATTCCGGCTGGTGCCGGCCTTTCGCCAGTGCGCGTTCGAAGTGATAGCCCAACACGATTTCCCAGCGGTCGGTGGGCTCCAGTTCAGTATGTATCCCGATGGTCCAGAAATCGTTGTCGCGCTGCTTGAAGGGATGTTCGTAGCGGCGGATGCCGTAGCGGCCGTAAATGCGGGTATTGAGCTGTTCGCTGAAACGGTGACCGAATCCGAGGCTCCAAAAATGGGTTGTGACTTCCTCCCCGGCCAGCCTGATCGTCTCTCCGGATTCCGGCTCTTCCCCGGAAAGGGGGCGAACCGCGTTGCGGCCCAAGTACAGATCGGGAATGGCGGTATATCGCAAGATGAGGCGATTATCGAGTGGTAACTGATGAATATAGTGAACCCCTACCAGAGGATGGGTGAAACGGGACTCTTCAGTGAAAATCAACCCTTCGGCCTTGAGGCCGATCTGCCCGGCCCCCAGTGGTGTATCGAAGTCGTTCAGGAGTTCGAGTTCCGGTTGATAGATGAAATCTTCCCGCTTGTCGGCGAATTCGCTCTCGATCAACGGTTGGGTGGGGTCCTGGTCGTGGGACAATCTGCGGCTGGCGGAAAATTGGGAGACATCGGTGGTGAAGAAGAAGTAGTTTTCGATGCTGGCCCGCCATTCCGCCATTGCCGTCAAGGGATAGAGCAGGCCAAGGAGAACAAGTATGCGGGAAGTGGTCATGGAAACAGCGGACATAAGGGATGCGTGATGATGGTCGGGGTCTTGGAAGCGGGAAGCGGCCACCGGCCGCTCGTCGCATCCAGGTTCACAGAATTTTGGTAAGTTCACGGGATATCCGCCTGGACAGCCTGAATTTTTCGGCGGATTCGTCTCGCTCACCCCAGGTGTCCAGCGCGAAATCGACCGCCAGCGACAGCAAGAACGCAACAATCATTTTTTCACTCCTTACATAATGGGTTGTTATCGATGGATTCTGTGGTCAGGTCCTGGATGGGGTGTTATTTTAATGAAGTTATAACGATATTATAAAAATATATAATAATAACGCGTGATTTATCTATTTCCTTATGGAATAAGTCGGTCTGCCCAGGTGACTCGCACCCATATCGCCTTTGGTGATGTATATAAGAAAACAATAAAAAACTGTTGCAATGGCGGAGCCAGTGGGGTAACTTCAATTTTTACCTTGTCGTGTTGAAACTGAACTTGAACGTCAGGAGCGCCAATATGAAAAAAATCCTTGTTGTTTCCGTTTTGATGGGGGTATTTGGGGGGGCAAGCGCCGCCGATATCGAAGCAGGCAAGCAAAAATCGGCCACCTGTGCCGGTTGTCATGGCGCCGATGGCATGGCGATCAATCCCCAGTATCCGAATCTTGCAGGGCAAAATGCCGCTTATCTGGTCGCGGCGATGAAGGCCTACAAGGACGGAAGCCGCAATCACCCGGTGATGAAGGCCATGGTTTCGGCCTTGGGCGATGCGGATATGGAGAACATCGCGGCGTATTATGAAAGCCTGAGGAAATAGAACCGTTTCCGCCTGCCGTGACAGCTGAGACAGAAGCGGGTGGCCTGTTCACAGAGGAGGTTCGATCATGAACATAAAGCCGATCGTGGCGCTCGTGTTGCTGCTTCCAGGTGTCGCGGCAGCCGTTCCGGAAGCCCGGAAACCCAAGAACGATTACAACATCACCATCAATTACGAGCTGGGCATGCACTGCACCGGCTTCGACTTTTCCTATTGCTGTATCCTGCCCCCCTATAACTCTATTCAAAGCCAGGTGGTCAAGACCGCCACAGGCCCCTTCGACCTGCCCAGGTTGCTGGGCGCCGACCCCAAGGATCCCACGGTGCTGGTGGACGGCGACAAGCGTTACAAGCTGGAATACGGTCATGTGGACAACACCTATTCCGAGGGCGCCAAGCTCTACTACTGGACCGTTCCCTACGATGTCAACGGAGATGGCAAGTACGGCGAGAACGAGAACGTCGCCAACGCCTATTGGCCCCATCTGTATGTCTACAAGGATCTGAAAGGCGGTAACCCCAAACAGACCAGCAAGGACAGCGAGAAAAAGCGGGTCGGGATCGAGATTCCGGTGCCGCTGGACAACGGTCCGGCCGGAGCCGCCGTCCCCAGCCCCATGAAAGGCGGGCATCTGCATTATACCGGAAAGGAAGGAACCATCGTGTTCACCAAGGCACCGGTGCTCGACAACGTGCCGATCGTCTTGACCAATCCCGGGATCTGGGATGCGCTCGGTCTGCCGCTGACGCCTTTCAATGACAGCATCGTGACCAAGAACCCGCTGACGGTGGTCGAAAGTGACATCCGGCCCTACCAGGAGGCGTGGGTCCGCCTGGTGGATGCCGAGACCGGCAAGCCGGTGCTCGACAGCCACAGTGGCAAGCCGATCGAGTTCACCGGCACCAATCCCATCGACGTACCCAACTGTTCCAACTGCCATTCCAACGAGAACGCCAACGGCGACAAATACACCCTCTATAAACGCGAGTTCGCCTTCTGGAAAGGCTTGGGGGCCAGCGACTACATCGCCGGTCTCAAGGCCACCTCGGTTTCCATATTGCAGATTCACGACGCCAAGCACGGAACCCGGTTCATCGCCAAGTACGACCCCGACAGCCGTTCCCTTTCCAATCGTCTGGGACGCGACCCGGTTCTGTGCCAGAAGTGTCACGCCGACAATGTGATCGGCGTATTGCAGTCCAAGGGGGTCGCCGAGGCGTTGACCGGCAACAAGGTTCCAGGTGACGTGCCCCTGCCGCCTTTGAGCGAGGCGCTCCACCGCGCTCATCAGACGATCCGCCCCTTGCCCGACAGCCAGGGCCGGACCGGCACCTGCGCCGGCTGTCATCCGGCCCACCGCCAGGACGGTTCTCTGGACGGCTATCCGATCACCCCCCAGGGAACCAACCACTATGCCGAGGCCGACAACCGGGACACCAAAGGCGGCTGTTTCGCCGGCCGGGACGTGCATTCGAATCCCGGCAAGGACAAGGACGGGGTGGAGACGCCGGAGCACCTGAACGCCATCGGCCAGTGGCTCCAGGCCAACGTCTCGAAGATCGGCAATGGCCAGGGGGGCAAGGGGCTTTGGTGCACCAACTGTCACAACCAGCTATCGCGGGAATTGTATCAGCGCGACCACATCACCCATGCCTTCCGCCAGGAGGGTGAAACCCTGCGAGACAAATCGTTGCCCGAAATCGCCAAGGCGATCGGTGTCAGCGAAAGGGAGCTGATCGAAAAATATCTCGATCCGAAGGTCGTGTTGGACAAGAAGGGCCACGATACGCCGGGAAAATCCGGTATCTTGTTGACCTGGGCCAGGGAGAGGACGGTGGCGGATATCGCCATCATCGCGATGAAGGGGGATCAGCCCTTGATCCACAAGGACGAGGACGGCGACATCAATGTGTCCATACTGTCGGCCGATCCCAAGGCCGACCCCAAGTCTCTGACCCTGCCCAAGGGAGCCACCGGCGCGCTGGCGGTTTCCTACGACGCGGCGGACCACGGGCGCGACTACTGGTTGTCGCCGGGAGCGCCCCATTGTGCCGACTGTCACGCGCCGCCTTTCGTGGAAGGCCAGGGTGGGGTGGCGTTTCCCATCAACCAGCCGGGAAAATACAGCCTGATGCGCTATTCCAAAGGGCATGCCGGTTTGGCCTGCCAGGCCTGCCACCAGTCGATCCACGGCTTGTATCCGGTCACCCCGGTGGTGGATACCACCACCTACAAGCAGGCGCCGCAATACAATCCCGATGGCAGTCACGGGCCGCTCAAGTGCGCCTCGTGTCATGAAACCAACAAGAACGGGGTGCCGTTGTTCGCCGAGAATCTGACTTGGGAGGGCAAGAAGATCGGTGAGGATTTCGATGCGGCGGTCGCCTGGATGCATGCCAACGCCCCGGATCTGGGCGGGAAGAATCCGCGCTAGCTTGAGGGCTTCGATGCCCGTTCTGAAACAGGGGGCCTGGATGCAGGCCCCTTTCCCTTCTGTTTCCACTTTCACGGAAAAAGCCATGAAGATGTGTTTGCGCCTGATTTTGACCATGTTGGCCATGAATATCCTGCCGGTACAGGCACAGGTGCTGGTGACGGTGGGGGACAGGGAGGTGACTTCCCAGCAACTGGAGAAAGCGCTTCGGTCGGCGCCGTTTTCGACCTGGTTTCCGGGACTCGATGAAGACGAGCAGGCCCGTTTGCGGGGGGACATGCTGGAAAGGCTGGTGAACTTCCAGTTGCTGAGGCTCGAGGCCGAAAGGTTGCGGCTGGATCACAGCGAGGCTTTCAGAAAGGAACTGGAACGCTTCGAGCGGGGTCTGTTGGCCCAGCGCTATTTGCAGGGATTACGGGAAAGCATCGAAATTCCCGAAGCGTTACAAGCCCGCTGGCGCGAGCAGTTTTCCCCCGACCTGGATGCCCTGGCCGCGGCACGTTCCCTTTACATCGCCCGCCATTACGAGCGGGTGAAGGCCGGCGAGCTGGCCCGCTTGAAAAATATCCATGGCCGGCATCTGGATGAAACCACGCTTTGGGCCAAGGCCGCCCGAACACAGGGAATCGATGTGGAGAAGCAGATCGAAGGCTATCGGAACGAGCTTCTGGTCCGGCAATTGCTCGATCTGAAGGAGCGGGAATGGATCGCAGGCGAAACCACCTTGCGCGATTACTATCAGGCCCATCCTCACATCGGCCGGGTGCCGGAACGCAGGCATGTGGGGCAGATCGTGGTGGAGTCGAGGGAATTGGCTACTGCGTTGCGCCAAAGAATCCTGGCCGGCGAAAGCCTGTTCAAACTGGCGGCGCAATACAGTCTCGATCCTTACGGCAGGGAGCATGCCGGCGATATGGGATGGCTGAAAGCCGGCGAAGGCATGACGGAAATCGAGCGCGCGCTGGCCGAATTGCCCGACAATGTGGTCAGCGAGGTCGTCGAGACCCCTAAAGGCTTCCATCTGGTCATGATCGTCGATCGCCGTCCGGGCGAGCAAAAACCGTTTGCAGCCATCAAGGACCGGGTGCGCCGCGCCTTTTTGGCTGAAAGGCTGCCGCTCTTTCTGCAAACGCTGCGGAAACGTTATCCCTTGCAATGGCATATGGCCGAGCGGGCGCGGTGAGGGCCGGCCCAATCGCTGGAGAAACGAATGCGAAGTAAATTTCATTCGATCGTTGTGGACAAAATAGCCGGGTAACCCATGCATGGATTGGCCAACGGAATGCGGAACGTGCCGGTGAAGCCTGTGATCATCGAAAAGGTCGTGGTGCTCGAATCAGGCGAACGGCAATAAATCCGCTTGCGTCATTTCGTCCCGGGCAAGGGAGGTGGCGCGTCCGGGTTCGAAATCTTTGAATCATTCCACCCAGTGAAGCACATTGTGGAGGATGGACCAGCGGGGTTCTTTCTTTTCCACCCCCTTGCCCAGGATCCAGGTGTTATAGAGCTGTTCCAGGTTTCCATTGGTCTTTTCCAGGATCAGCCAATCGTCGATGAATTCCAGTAGCGCTTGGTTGTGAAAGGCGGTGGCGATGGCGATGGGACTGGAAAGGTGGGGTGCCGGGACGACCACGCTGTATTCCGGCCTGATGGTCGTCCAGGCCGAACCTGCTTCGGCGCTGATCACGACCCCGTCCAGCTCGGGGCGTTTTCCCTGGAAGAATTCCTCGTAGGATTTGAGCTTGATCAGGTTTATTCCCTCAATGGTCTGCTCGAGCTCCTCGGCGAAGGTTTTTCCGGGGATGCCAAGTTTCAGGCCGGCGCCTTTCACCTCCTTCCAACTGGGGAAATCGTTACGCATGTAATCGGGGACGACGATGGCCAGGGTGACCGTCATATATGGCCTGGAATAGGCCACCTTGGCCAGCCGTTTGGGATTCACCAGCAGCCCGCCTGCCGCCAGATGAAATTGGCCGCTTCTCAATTGCCCGACCAGGGTTTTGTAATTCCAGGGGATGAACTCCAGTTTGATGCCTAGATCCCGGGCCAGTCGGTGGTACATGGCAATGTCATAACCGACCAGCTCTCCGGCCTGGTTGAAAAACGAAAACGGGAGATTGGCCGGGTTGTAGCCGATACGCAGTACCCCTCGATCGATGATCTGATCCATGGCGGGAAGCGAGACGGGATGCGGCGGGCCGGAAGGCGGAATTTTTCGGTGGACGATGGCCTCCACCGGATCGTCGATACGCATCTGCATGATGGTGGCCTGCTGGATGTCTTGCTTATGCATCAAGAATGACAAGGCGATCCGGCTGCCCGCGATGGCGACGCCCATCACGATGACGCTGAACAGGCCGAAGCGGACCAGCCGGTTCCAATGGAAGACGAGCGAGCCGGTGGCCGCCGCGGTGGCGATCAGGGTGAAAGTGTACAGGTTCATCACTGCCAGCAGGGTGGCGAACCAGCCATTGATCACCCCGGTGACCACGTAGAGTTGATAGAGATCGGAGGGAACCCGCATTTGGTCGAGCAGGAAAGGCAGCGCCAGATCCACCCCGCCGAAAAGGGTGAAAAGCCCCAGGGTGGAAAACATCGGGTAGTCGCTCAAAGGAATTTCCTTGCCCGCGAACCAGCCGGCAAAAAGCACGAACAGCAGCGTCACCAGCTTGCCGATGTTGGGAAAGTTGAAGGAGGCTGGAACCAGGACCGTCAGGAATTGCTCGGTATCGCGGGTCCGAAGCTTTTGCGACTCGAACAGTTCCTTGGCCTGTTCGATGAGCATCGGCAGCACGATGAACAGGTTGCCGGTGGCGAAACCGGTGATGAGCGCCGGTCTCGAGGACTGCAGGATGGTGCGGAAGGTGAACGGCGTCAATAGGGCGGTCAAGCCGGGAAGGATCCAGAAGGTCAGGATCAGGGTGGCGACAATGAAGGTGACGATATACACCTGCAAGCGCCCGATGTCGGCGATGGAAAGGGTGCCGGCGGCATTGGCGGCAATGGCGAAGATGCCGATGGGGCTGAGCTGGATGACCATCATCGCCATCCGGGAAAGGGTTTCCTGGGTGGTCGTCAGAACGTCCAGCAAGGGTTTCTTGTTTTTGTTGCCGATCAGGGCGACGCCGAAGATCACGCTGAAGACGGCCGAGGCGGGAACGATGGTGCGTGCCAGGGATTTGAAGGGGTTGACGGGAATGTAAAGATCGATGAAATCCACTTTGGGGGTTTCCACCATGCTCGGGCTGAAGAAGGATCCCGCCTCGACCTTGGGGAAAGCCAGCGGCATCACGAACACGATCAGGAATGCGATGATCCACGAACCGATGAGGACGATTCCGCCGGTAATGGCGAGTTTCCGCGCTTTCTCGTATCCCAGGCTACCGATTCCTCCCATCAGGGAAGCCACCATGTAGGGCAGAATGGACATCTGGAGCAGCCCGATGTAGGCCTGGCCGATGACGGCAAGGTGGGCGGCGTATTCGCCGAGAAACAGGCCGGTCAGGATGCCGGACAGCAGTCCGATGAGAATACGCTGGGAAAGGCTGGTGCGCGGCTTGCGTTGGCGGCCTTCATTCATCTTCCGCGTTCCCTGTTGTGGGGGTGTTCACCGCCGCCCCCGCCCGGGAAGAACGCGGTCAATGCAGCGCCTTGCCGCAGCCTTGCAGGGTCTGCCCTCCGGGCAGTATGACCGTGACGGTGCTTTCGTACGCTTCGTCCGCCATCGTGTCGGCGCAGCGTTTACCCGTGACCTGGAGCGTCAACCCCTCGGCTTTCCAGACCGTGGTGCGTTTTTTCCTGTCGGTGGAGGGGGTGGGTAACGGTACCTCGATCCGGGTGGTGCCATAGTCGGTGTCGAGAATGATGCGGCCATCGATGATCAACAACTCCCATCCCGGCTCGTTGCCGACGGCACGGAAATCGGCGCCATCGAGTTTGGCCCGTTCCCATACGGCTTTTCGGCCGTTGTTGCGGCACTGCCTGGGGGACTTGCCGGTTTCCACGATTTGGGCGTTTTCTCCCTGGATGTGGATTTCAAACCCTCCACCGCCATATTTCATTCCCTTCTCTGCCAGGAAGGGGGAAAGCCGCTGAGAATCCCCGGCGAGAAAGATCCAGGCTTCATCGGGCCGGGTGCGGAGGACATAGTTGGAGCCATCGTCGCACTCGAAAAAATAGGTTCTGACCGCAGAAGGGGGAGGATTGTCCCCGCGGACCGCCTCTGCCTGCCCGAGCGTCGGAAGCAAGAGCGAAAATGTGGCCGAAATTCCCAGGAAGGCGGCAAGAAGAGCGTGTTTTTTCATCGGATCACCCAGCCACGTGTTGAAAGCGAGTCCATAACATCTTACATCGATCCAATGCGAAACGCTGGTGGACAGCCCCCCGCATTATCCTTGGTTGCCAGCGGCGATGCAATGCCGCATGCGTTGTGAGATGGTTGAAAGCCGGGGTAATATGGAGCCGTTGGAAACGGCTGTTTTGTCAGCGGGGGCGAGTGAAAAGGAATGAGCGGTTCATGCAAACCCTGGAATTCCTGCAAAGAGCCATAGACGCGAGTCGCCAGTCGCCAGCTCAAGGACATCGTCCGCACCATGAAAGTGATGGCGTCGGTGAGCATTCTCCAATATGAAAAAGCGGTGGCTTCTCTGGAGTATTATGGTGAAACGGTCGAACTGGGACTGTTGGCCATCATCAGGCGGACCGGCTTGCCGGCTTTCAAGGATCGGCCCGGGAAGCGGGCGGCGATCGTGTTTGGCTCCGATCATGGTTTATGCGGCAGATTCAATGAAACCCTGTTGGAATACGTGGTTTCCCATCTCAAAAGCGACACCGACGTCCGTCTGTTGGCGCTTGGCGGTCGGGCCGATGCCGGTCTGGAAGCGCGGGGGTTGTCGGTGGAGGAATGTTTTTTCGTGCCCGGTTCGGTCAGTGGCATCACCCTGACCGTACAACAAATCCTGCTGAAAATCGAAAGCTGGCGGGATGAGGGGGTGGAAACCGTGGATCTGTTTCACCAAAAGCCCAGCGGACGGGGTCGCTACCGCCCACTGCTGCAACGGCTGTTACCTTTGGAGACTGGTTATTTCCGTCATCTGTCCCGGAGAAAATGGCCTGGCCGCGCTCTTCCCGGCTTTACCCAGGAACCTGCCGCGGTGTTGGCATCCCTGTTACGCCAGCATTTGTTCATCTCGTTGTTTCGCGCCTCTGCCGAGTCCCTGGCCGCCAAGCACGGACAACGATTGATTTCCATGCAACGGGCGGAGAGGAATATCGGTGACCGGTTGGATCGCTTGAATCTTGCATACCGACAACTGCGGCAGGAGCAGATTACCGCGGAATTGCTCGAAGTGGTTTCCGGTTTCGAGGCGGTGGAATCAAGTGAAGCGCATGGAAACGATGGCTGAAAACAGAATTTTGTGGTTGTTGCGGCACGCCAAATCGGACTGGAATGCCGGTGTCTGCGATGACTTCGAGCGCCCACTCAATCGCAGGGGGAAAAGAGATGCCCCCCGCGTCGGCCGCTTCATGGCCGGGCAGGGCTGGTTGCCCGAGATGATCGTCGCCTCTCCGGCCAGGCGTGTTCGTCAAACCGTCAAGCGGGTATGCCGCGAGCTGCCTTTCGATTTTCGACAAGTACGATGGGACCGGCGCATTTACGAAGCGGAAGTGGCCGATTTGCTGGAGGTGCTGCGTGATTGTCCGGAAGAAAAACGCAAGGTTTTGCTGGTGGGACACAATCCCGGGTTGGAAGCGCTTCTCGTCGTCTTGGGGGGACAGATTCCGCCCGGCGATTCGAAACCGTTTCCCACCGCGGCCCTGGCGTGTTTCGAGGTGTTTTCTCCCTGGAGCGATCTGGGGCCGGGAAAAGCCCGCCTTTTGTGTCGGGTCCGGCCACGGGAACTTCCGGCGGAAATTTGAAACCGCTTTTCGCTGTCCTGTTCACGCACCAGCCAATAGACGATGCCGAGGGCCAGTATGGCGACAGACAGCGCGACCAGGGAAAAAGGCTGGATCTGTCCCGGTTCGAGAATGATCAGCTTTCGGGTCATGGCCATGAGGGCGATGAGGATCACGGTCTTGACCTGAACGATGCTTTCTTTCCGTCCCGCCACCTTGATGATGGAGTGCTTGAATTCCATCGCGATCAAAACCGTCATGATCGTACCGAACAGGCTTTTGAAAGGGATCTGGCCGAGAGGCGCCTTTCCCAGGGACAGCAGCAGAGTGGCCGCTTCCTTGATTAGCGCCATCAAGGCCAGCATGACGACGATCGAGATCACGATCGTGACCGTGACCGCGACCACCTGCTCGAATCGTTGGTAGAAACTCAGCAACCGCCACTCTTCGGATTTGGTTTCGAAAAGAAAAGCAGCCATGTTTCGTTTCATCTGCGACCTCCTTCATGAGAACCTCTGCCTGTCATAAGACAATGTTAGAATTGGGTGGTTTATTGCCGTTTCAGCTTTGTTGGCGCCGGGATCCACAGGGCCCGCCGGTTTGCCGGCGAAACTCGGATTTTCGGCTGCCATGCATTGAATCGAAGTGAGAGGAGGGTACGAATGAATTCGCAAAGTTGGTCTTTGACGATCCGTTGGCTGCATCTGGGTCTGGCCTTCTCTGTGACGCTGCAGTTGTTCCTGAGCCTGGTGATGGAGGAGCCGGGGGAGGCGGAAGGATATGGTGCCTGGGCTTTTGCGGCGCATGAGATTTTCGGTCTGACGGCGTTCAGCTTCGCCATTTTGAATTGGCTCTGGGTCGCTTCAGGTCGTGACGGGGGATTGAAGCACCTGCTCCCATATCATCCGGATGGCCTGAAGGCGGTATGGCAGGATGTGAAAGGTTTGTTGCGATTTCGGCTTCCCCAAGGGGGGGCTGTAGCGGGACTTCCGGGGTTGATCGAAGGGCTGGGGTTGTCTGTGGTGACCGTTCAGGGGGCGGTCGGGTTTGCCATCTTCGTTCTGTTGCCGGCGGATGGAGAGCTGCCGGAAACATACGAGTGGCTTGGGGAGCTGCATGAGGCCTTCGGCAGCCTGGTCTGGATCTACTGGTTCGGGCATGGGGGAATGGCCGTTTGCCACCGCTTGCTGGGAGACGACGTCTTGAGGCGGATCTCGCCTTTCAGCGGCAAGAGGGGGGGGGAGTCGGGTTGACATTTGTCTTTTCCCGGTCCCCGAAAATATGAACTGACAAGTCACAAGGTGGGCTGTTTTCGGTGTTGTTCCAGTGCCCAGCCGACGTGTTCCCGCACCATTTGTGAAGGGTGGTTGGCGCGTTGTTCCAGGGCTCTGATGACTTCGGGGGTACCGGGAGCGTTTCCCAGCGCAACGGCGATATTGCGCAGCCAGCGTTCGAAACCGAGGCGACGGATGGCGGAACCTTCGCTTTTTTGCAGAAAGGTTTCCTCGCTCCAGGAGAACAATTCGATCAGGGTCGCCTTGTCCAGTCCGTGGCGCGGCAAAAAACCGGCTTCACGGGTGAGGCGGGCCCTGCGATTCCAGGGGCAGACGAGCTGGCAGTCGTCGCAGCCATAGATCCGGTTGCCGATCGCGCGCCGGAACGACTCCGGAATGGCGCCCGGGAGTTCGATCGTCAGGTAGGAGATGCACCGTCTGGCATCCAGTTTGTAGGGCGCGATGATGGCGCCGGTGGGGCAGATATCGAGACAGGCGGTACAGCTTCCACAGTAGGAGCGGGTGACGGGCGGGTCACAGGGCAGCTCCAGATCGGTGTAGATTTCTCCCAGGAAACTCCACGAGCCCTCTTTCTTCGCGATCAGATTGGTGTGTTTCCCCTGCCATCCCAGTCCGGCTTTTTGTGCCAGGGGTTTTTCCAATACCGGCGCGCTGTCGCAGAATACCCGGTAGCCGAAGGGGCCTGTCACAGCCTCGATCTTTTTCGCCAGTTGCTGCAGCCGCTTGCGAATCAATTTGTGATAGTCGCGTCCCAATGCATAGCGGGAGATATAGGCCCTGGCGGGGTCTTCCAGATTGGCCTCCATGGCGCGCGGTGATTGCGGCAGATAGTCCATTCTGACGGAGATGACACGCAAGGTTCCCGGCACCAACCGCTGTGGCCGGGTCCGTTTGCGGCCGTGTCTGGCCATGTATGCCATCTCGCCGTGGAGGCCACTTTCTATCCAGCGTTCGAATGCCGCCTCGCTGGAAGCCAGGTCGATATCGGTAATTCCCGCGGCCTGAAATCCCAGCTCCGCCGCCCATTCCTTGATTTGTCTGGCCAGGATCGAAAGGTCGGGAATTTCCACGGGTATTTGGTGGTGGGGTCAAAGTAAGGGAAAATGAACAGAACGAGTAAAGACTGGAGAGGTTCGATGATGCAGCAGCAGTCGATTGTCACCCCCCGGTTGCCGGACAGATTGTACCGGGCGCAGCAGGTTCGCGCCATGGACAAGTACGCCATCGAGGATCTGGGTATCCCCGGATTGGTGCTGATGCAGCGCGCCGGGATGGCCGCTTTCGACGTTCTGCGGCAAACCTGGCCCGAAGCGCGCAAGCTCGCGGTCGTTTGCGGCGGCGGCAACAATGGGGGGGATGGCTACATCGTGGCGCGTCTGGCGCTGGACGCGCATTTCGCGGTGCACGTGTTCGCCCTGTCCCCCCCCGACAGGCTCAAGGGAGACGCCAGACGCGCCTATGAATCCTATGTGGCGGCGGGTGGGCGACTGACCCTGGGGCCACCGACCGAAACGGCGGCTTATCAGGTCATGGTCGATGCCGTCTTCGGCACCGGCCTGGATCGAGAGGTGACGGGAGAATACGAAACGGCCATCGCTTCGATCAACCGTTTCCGTGGTGGCGTGTTGGCGGTGGATATTCCATCGGGGCTTCATGCCGACACGGGCTCGATTCTGGGGTGTGCCGTCGAGGCGGATGCGACGGTCAGCTTCATCGGTCTCAAGCAGGGGCTGTTCACCGCCGAGGGGCCCGCCTGTTGTGGCAGGATCTGGTACGCGGACCTGGGGGTGCCCGAAGCGGTCATGGAATATCAGCCCCCTTCCGCCCGTTTGTGGAGTGAATACGTCAACTTTCTGCCACCCCGGCAGGCCAGCGCCCACAAGGGCCATTTCGGACACGTGCTGGTAGTCGGGGGGGATGCGGGGTTCATCGGGGCCGCCAGAATGGCGGCGGAAGCCGCCGCCAGAACCGGGGCGGGGCTCGTGAGCGTCGCCACCCGTTCTGCCCATGCGGCCCAATTGAATTCCGGGCGTCCCGAGATCATGAGTCACGGCGTGGAAACCACCACGGAATTGCAAACCTTGCTTGCCCGGGCCACGGTGGTTTCGATCGGGCCGGGGCTGGGGCAATCGGGTTGGGCCAGGAGTCTGCTGCAAACCGTCTGTGAAAGCGGATTGCCGATGGTGGTGGATGCCGATGCCCTCAATCTGCTGGCGCAAAATCCCAAGCGCAAGGACAACTGGATTCTCACCCCCCATCCGGGGGAAGCCGCCAGACTCCTGGGCACCGATACCCCGACCATCCAGGCGGACCGCTATCGGGCCGTCAGAGCGTTGCAGCAAAAATACGGGGGTATCTGCATATTGAAGGGAAGCGGCACCCTGGTGGCGGACGAGGAGGGTGTCACCGGGGTGTGCGCTTTGGGGAACCCGGGCATGGCTTCCGGAGGCATGGGGGATGTCCTGAGTGGCATTCTCTGCGCGCTTTTGGCCCAGGGACTGGACTTGTTAGCCGCCGCCCCCATGGGGGTGTGTCTTCATGCCGCCGCCGCGGACGGGGCGGCGGAAGCGGGGCAAAGGGGATTGCTGGCCACGGATCTGATGCCATGGATACGCCGACTGGTCAATCGATCATAGAGGTGGTGTTGCCGGGTCCGGAGGCGACGGCCGCCTTCGCCCGCAAATTGGTGAAGGTGCTGGCGCCCGGGCTGGTTGTCTATCTGCGGGGAGAATTGGGGGCCGGCAAGACGACCTTGGTTCGGGGATTTCTCCAGGCGGCGGGTTTTCAGGGGCGGGTCCGCAGTCCAACCTATACCTTGGTGGAGGTCTACCCGGGGGTTGCCCATTTCGACCTGTATCGACTGGCCGATCCGGAGGAGCTCGAATGGTTGGGCGCGCGGGATTATTTCGGCGGAGAAACGCTTTGTTTCATCGAGTGGCCCGAGAAGGGAGAGGGGGTTCTGCCGGCGCCGGATCTGATCATCGAGTTGACGCGGGTGGGGGAGGGACGCAGGCTGACGGTGTCGGTGCATAGCGAAAGGGGGGAGAAGATCCTGGAAAAATTGAAATGTCCGTAATGCAGTTCCCGCTTTTTTTGAGTGGTTCATCCGATTGCCCTGGTGGCGGTATTGGACTAGTGTCTCCCCAATTTTCCCAAGCGGTCAGCGCAAGGCATTGATATACGGATAAAAAGGGGTTCAAAACGAGAGGATCGGGGTTCCTGATCGGGTAAAATGTGTATAGCAATAACCCATTGAA
>JALSIB010000023.1 GCA_026981855.1 Methylothermaceae bacterium
ACTCAATTATTGTTGAATCGCTCAGTCCTTAAACCTTTCCATCCAGCAGATCCTCAACCCGCCAGATGACCTCCTTCCTTTCGGTAACCGCCAGTCTAGGCATCATATATGGGGTTGTCAAGAGGTTCTGTGTCATATGCCATAGGGGATTGAGCCATTTCCCCCATTCCTCAAAACAACCCCCGGATATTCCCTTTATCATCGATATCGATTCTTTCTGCCGCCGGGCTTTTCGGCAATCCCGGCATGGTCATGATATTACCGCAAATCACCACCAGGAATTCAGCCCCGTGAGCCGGACGCACTTCCCTGATGGTCAATGTATGGCCGCTGGGGGCCCCCAGTAGAGAAGGATCATTCGCGAACGAATACTGGGTTTTCGCGATGCAGACAGGATAATACCGGTAGTCTTTGTCCAATTGATCGATCTGCGCCCTGACCTTGGCATCGGCATCGAGTCGCGCCGCGCCGTATATCTTGTGGGCAATCGCTTCGATCTTGTCCCACAACGGCAGTTGGTCCGGGTACAAAAAGCGGAAATTCGAAGGCTGCTCCACCAGATGGACCACTTCAGCAGCCAACGCCTCCGCTCCAGCACCACCTTCCGCCCAATGTCGACAGACGATGGCTCGGGAATCCAGATCCGCCACCTTCCGTGTCAGCAGATCGACTTCCGCCTCGGTATCCGAGGCGAAATGATTGATAGCCACCACACAAGGCAACCCGAAGTGGTTTTGGATATTTTTCAGGTGCCGCTCGAGATTCACGAACCCCTTCTCGAGCGCGGCAAGATCTTCTTGCTGAAGATCGTCTTTCCCCATCCCTCCATGCATCTTCAGCGCCCTGACCGTGGCCACCAGAACTACGGCATCGGGCCTGAGACCGGTCTTCCTGCATTTGATATCGATAAACTTCTCCGCTCCCAGATCGGCACCGAACCCCGCTTCCGTAACGACGTAATCGGCCATCTTCAATGCGGCCTGAGTCGCAATGACTGAATTGCACCCGTGGGCGATATTGGCAAAAGGCCCACCATGAATGAAGGCCAGGTTATTTTCCAAAGTCTGAACCAGGTTGGGCCGAATCGCGTCTTTGAGCAGGGCAGCCATCGCACCGTGGGCCTTGAGTTGCCTGGCAAAGACCGATTCCCCCGAGCGGGTGTAACCAACCAGGATATTGCCCAACCTTTTTTTCAGCTCACCAAGGGAAGCGGAAAGGCACAAGATGGCCATCACCTCCGAAGCGACCACGATATCGAAACCGTCCTCACGAGGCACCCCATGGACCTTTCCACCCAAGCCTTCAATGATGTGGCGCAGATTCCGGTCGTTCATGTCCACGACCCGCTTCCAACTCATCCGCCTCACGTCCAGATCAAGGGCGTTGCCATGATGGATGTGATTATCCACCATGGCTGACAACAGATTATGGGCCACCCCAATGGCGTGAAAGTCACCGGTGAAATGGAGGTTGATGTCTTCCATGGGGACCACTTGAGAGCGCCCGCCGCCAGCGGCTCCCCCCTTGATTCCGAAGCAGGGGCCCAGCGAGGGTTCCCGCAGACATATCAAAGCTTTTTTGCCTATTCGATTAAGCGCATCCCCCAGCCCCACTGTGGTGGTCGTCTTCCCTTCTCCTGCCGGAGTGGGGCTGATGGCCGTCACCAGGATGAGCTTGCCGGAGGGACGCTGCGCCAATCCATCGATATAGTCGAATGATAGTTTGGCCTTGTAATGGCCATACGGATCCAGATGCCGTGACTCGATCGCGAATTTGTCTTTTGCCAGTTCGGCGATCGGGCGCATCCGCGCTTGCTGTGCGATTTCAATATCCGAAAGCATGAATTCTGTCCTCCCTAGAGGCGGGCCATACATAGATGTGATTGCCAGCCAAATTGGAAAGGGTAGGACAACCCCGACACAAACGCAACGGCCCCACCCGGAATCCGGATGAGGCCGTCTCAACAAGCGCGATAAATTCGAAGTGAATCAATCACTCCCCTGGCGGGGGCAACTTCAGGACTTCCTTCAGTTTGGCAATGTGACGCACCCCGTCCCTGTCCACCACCTCGATACTTTTCAGCCCCTCTACATCATCGTCGACCAGCACTTGTTTCGGATGTCGCACCAAATGATCGAGACCTTCGAGCAGATACTCGACCACATCATCCTTGGGATCATAACTGATACCATAAAACAAGATCCATTCTCCCTCGACCTGATCCCCAAGATTCATGCCCACCACTTCGATTTCCGTTTGGCTGGCTTTCAGGTGCTTGGAAACCCGATCGAAATAGGGCTCCCATTGGGATTTTGGCAATTCATGCGTGGCCATCGATTCACCTCCTCGAATCATATTGGGTCATTGAAGCTCACTCCATATATAAATGGGGGCATCGGTGACAATCACAACCCCCCCTCAAAGACAATGGGGGGGCTTGGACAATCCCGCCAGTTTGCAGGCGTACTTCAACGGCTCCTTGGGAAACAACCGGTGCAGATAGCGGCTGCTGCCCTTTTCCTCCCCCAGCGTATGAGCCACCGCCTTGACGAAAACCCGCATATTGGGGAAATGCCCGTACTGAAGATAATGTTCACGCACGAAGCGTATGATCTCCCAGTGCGCGTCGGTCAATTCGATTCCCTCGCTGGTGGCCATCCATTCCCCCACCTCACGGCTCCATTCCCTATGATCGAGAAGAAAGCCTTCTGCGTTCATTCGCACTTTACCTGGTTCATCCATCACCACATCAGCACCCTTTGATATTTCACGGTCAGATCGACGAATTCCTCGAAATCGACCCACCCCACACGCCTGCTCGGTTCATCCGGCCTCACGCCTCTGGCAAGCATGTCGGGAAGCAATGCATAAAGCGAAACCCCTTTGACCTGGAATGGCTCGAGAAGCGCCCCTTGATCGATTGCATAGACAGCATCGGCAACCAGTAACAAGGCATCCCTTGCAACCATGCGCTGCCGGCAGTGGCGCCAGGCTTCCCGGCTCGAAGGCGGCTGGCCAAGGACATGCAACACCCCCATGTTCAATCTCCTATCAGCCGATCGAAACCGGCAAAGAAATCCGGCAGGAAATCACGGGAAACCACACGCACGGGAATCGACAGGCAAGACTGATTCATCCCCCTGGCCAACAAGGATTCACGCTCGACCCAGGGCGAATCGATCCCATACATCTCGAGCGATTGCCAGAGGGCAGGAAGAGGATGCCCTTCCTCCGAGCACTGCTGGCCAGGCAGCAGGTGAAAGACACCGTCATCGATCAACAAGGCCGTCACCTCCTGGTCGAAGGCGGCCAGCGTCAGCATCAGATCGAACGACTCCCGGGCCCCACTCCCTCCAACAGGCGTCTTGCGAAAGATACAAAGATATCGCATCAGCCGAAAATCAGATAGCGGTCCGTGGTCATGATCGATTCCACAAGCAGCGCCAGACCCGCCACCCGAAACCCCCTTGCCAGCCCGTTATCCTCCTCCGGCGTCCAGACTCCCCGACGTTGC
The DNA here is from genome assembly GCA_026981855.1 of Methylothermaceae bacterium. Classification (GTDB taxonomy): domain Bacteria; phylum Pseudomonadota; class Gammaproteobacteria; order Methylococcales; family Methylothermaceae; genus Methylohalobius. Next base: position 3,515 of record JALSIB010000023.1, read on the forward strand.
GCCGCCGCGGAACAGACGACCAGATCCACACCATGGGACTGCGCGAACCCGGACCAGCGGCCAATCTTCGCCGTTTGAGGATCCGCCGGCTGCGCCCCCTTCAAAGCGTGATACACTCCATCACGGTAAAAGAAGACACGGCTCAACTCATGTCCCCTGGCCACCACGGCGGAGGCGAAGCCAAAAGCGAGATCCGCCTCTCCTTGACAAGGTGAGGCGTTGACTTGCAGGGTATATTTCAGGAACCCATCTGATTCGATATTTGTCTCTTGCTCGTTCATCACAGAAACCATCCGCCCATGAGATATCTTTTCCTCGGCCTGTGGCTGGCCCTCGTGACCCCGCCCTTCCCGACGGCGCATGCGAATCTTCCGGAACTGCCGGATTTGGGCGCACCATCCGACGACGTGATGACCCCCAGCGAGGAAAAACGCCTGGGAGAGGCGTTCTTCCGCAATTTGCACCAACAGATAGAGATAAGCGAAGATCCTGAAATTCAGGATTATATCTCTTCACTGGGCAATCGTCTGGCCAGTCACAGTGATATGGCGAAGCAGAGATTTCATTTTTTCGTCGTCATGAAACCCAGCATCAATGCCTTTGCCGGCCCTGCAGGCTATATCGGCGTTCACTCCGGGCTGATCCTGGCAACCCGTAACGAAAGCGAACTGGCTTCTGTCATGGCCCACGAAATTGCCCATGTCACCCAACACCATCTCAAACGCGCCTTCGCCGCCGCCAGCCGAATGACCCTACCCATGGCGGCCGCCACCCTTGCCGCGATCCTGCTGGGCACCCAGTCACCCGCCGCTGCCCAGGCAGCCCTGATCGCCCTTCAGGCGGGCAGCCTGCAGTCCCAGATCAACTTTACCCGTGCAAACGAGCAGGAAGCCGACCGAATCGGCCTGCAGATCCTGACAGCCAGTGATTTCGATCCCCGGAGCATGCCCGCCTTCTTCGAACGGCTGCAACAATCGACCCGTTTCCTGGGGTACAACATTCCCGAATTTCTGCGCACCCACCCCGTCACCAGTTCGCGCATTGCCGACACCCGATCCCGCGCCGATTCCTTCCCCTATCGCCAATACACCGATTCACTGGCATATCTTCTGACCAAAAGCAAGCTTCAGATCCTTTCCACGGATCAGCCCGAACTCTTCAAACAGGAGTTTGAGGTGGCCATGGAGCGGGGAACGCCCAACCAGAAGGCAGCGGCCCAATACGGTTTGGCACTGATCTTCAACCAGCAACACGAGTTCGATGCCAGCAAGAAACTGTTATCGCGTCTGCTGGCAAAATTCCCGGACCAACCCCAATTCATCCACGCCCTTGCTCAGGTGGAAATCGCTCAGGGAAACGTCGCACAGGGATTGAAGCGATACCAACAGGCACTGCAACGCTTCCCCGCCTCGAACGTTCTGAAGCTGGAGTACGCAGAGGCCCTGCTTGCCAGCGGTCGATTCAGAAAAGCGAGGGCGCTGATAGAACCGGACATCACGGAAAGGACGAAAAATCACCCGGTACTTTACAAGCTCCTGTCCCAAGCCTATGCCGGGATGGGCGAAACCGCCGAAGGACAACGCTATCTGGCAGAGTACTTCTACGCCATCGGAGACATCAAGGGAGCGATCCGCCATGCACGACTGGCCGTCAAGATGGCCAAGGGGAACCGGATTCTCACCGCAATCGCCACCCAACGATTACGATTTTTTCAAGCCGAAGAAAGAGCCATGAAACATTAACCCTGTCTCAAAGGCTCCCCCCGGGCCAGTCTGGGAAGATTCCCCTGCAACCCCATGGCGTAACGCATCGCTGCCAACCGTGCGGGGTAAAGCCGCTGGGCGAGACTCAAACCCACATTGCGTACCAATTTCAACGGGATCGACGCATTGCTGAAAACCCGGTAGAAAAGGTCCATCACGGTCATCATGGTCAGATTGTCGCGCCGACGCATCGCCTCATAACGCTTGAGCGTCTTCAATGCCCCGATGTCCTTCCCCTCAGCCTGGGCTGCAACCAGAATCTGACCCAGCGCCGCCGCATCCAAAAGACCGATGTTAACCCCCTGGCCGGCCAGAGGATGGATCATGTGCGCCGCATCCCCCACCAATGCGACACCGGCTTTCACATAGTGCTGGGCATGCTGGCGCCGCAACGGGAAACTGCCACGATCGAGAATCCGGACAATATCCCCCAATTCACGCGGAAAGGACTCGTAGAGAGCATTCATCAGCTCTCCGTCACTCAGGGACTGCAACCGCCGGACTTCCTCCGGTCGCTGGTACCAGACCAGCGACGCGTGCGGGCCTGGAAGAGGAAGGAATGCCTGGGGACCGTTTTCGGTGAACCGCTGCCAGGTGATATCCTGCTGTCCATAAGCGGTTTCCACAGTAAGAACCAGAGCCGACTGCTCGTAATCCCAGGCGGTAACCCCAATCCCCACCGCCTGACGAACCTGGGACCGCCCGCCATCGGCGGCCACCAGCACACGGCCCTCCACCACCCGGCCATCCTCCAGCTCGACCTCGCTTCCCTGAGGATGATAGTCGATACGCTTGGGGCGGGCAGGACAAACGTATTCGATATTGGAGAACTCCCGCAGACGTTCGGTCACACCCAGCTGAACCAGACGATTCTCGATGATGTAACCCAGTTCCGGGTACTGGATATCACGGCTGCGAAACTCGGTTCCATCCGTCATCTCCCAGACTTTCATTCGCCGGAAGGGACACAAACGCATGGCGGCGATGTTATTCCAGGCTCCCACGGCTTCGAGAATCCTGCGGGAGGCGATGCTGATGGCGGAGACCCTCAACTCCAAAGGTTGTTCGGGTTCGAAAGGCTGTGGCGGCTGCCCTTCCATGACCATGACCTTCAAGGATGTTCCACCCAGCGAGCAGGCAAGGGTCGCCCCGACCATTCCCCCACCCACGATTATCACATCGTAGTGCTGCGCCATCTTCCGTTACCCCTTATGTTCACGAACTGAATCTTCTTGCCGCCACCCCATGCCGGATCAGGGATACCTTCTTTTCGCAGCGTACCCTTGTCACCAGGCAAAAGCAACCTCCTTAGCACCGATTCCTTACCTCCTATCACTTCTGTCGAAGGGATCCGGGAAAGGTCCGTCAGCCACTCAATCGAACGGATGTTGCAATACGATGGTTTGCTGCCGGTCGGGACCGGTGGAGAGAATCGACACGGGAACATCGAGCAGCTCCTCGATACGGCGGATATACGCCCTGGCATTAGCGGGAAGATCCTCCAGGCGGGTGACCCCGAAAGTGCTTTCCCGCCACCCCGGCAGGGTCTCCAGGACAGGTTGACAACGCGCATAATCCTCGGCATTGAGCGGCGCCTGCTCGTGGAGCCGGCCATCCAGACGATAGGCCGTTGCAATGGAGATTTTTTCCAGACCATCGAGCACATCCAGTTTCGTCAGGCAGATACCCGAAAGACTGTTCAAGCGGGCGGACTTGCGCATCGCCACCGCATCGAACCAGCCGCAACGGCGTGGCCGCCCGGTAGTGGCGCCGAACTCGTTACCCTTTTCGGCCAAACGCCGCCCCACTTCGTCATGCAGTTCGGTGGGAAAGGGACCATTGCCGACCCGGGTCGAATACGCCTTGGTGATCCCCAGTACGTAATCGAAGTCCCGGGGCCCCACACCACTCCCGCACGCAGCACCACCAGCGGTGGTGTTGGACGAGGTCACAAAGGGGTAAGTGCCATGATCGACATCCAACAGCGCCCCCTGAGCGCCTTCGAACAACAAGTCCGCCCCTTCTCCGCGCAACGTTTCCAATCGTGCCCCCACATCGATGACCAAGGGACGCAGCAGTTCGCCCCACCGCAACAACTCGTCCAGTGCCTGCCGGGGATCGAGCGCCGATTGACCATAGAAACGGGTCAACATGAAGTTGTGATACTCCAGAAGCTCACGCAACTTTTCGGCCAGCTTGTCCGGATAAAACCAGTCATCGGCCCGCAGGCTCCGCCGCGCCACCTTGTCTTCGTAAGCAGGACCGATGCCCCGCCCCGTCGTGCCGATGGCCTTGGCGCCCCGGGCCTGTTCACGGGCCTGATCAAGCGCCACATGGACCGGCAACAGCAATGGGCAGGCGGCACTGATCCTGAGGCGCGAACGGATGTCGATGCCGGCCTTTTCCAGGCTGCCGATTTCCTCCAGCAATGCCGGGGGAGACAACACCACACCATTGCCGATCAAGCACTCGACACGCTCATGGAGCGCCCCCGAAGGAATCAGATGAAGGACCGTCTTTTGACCATCGATCACCAGAGTGTGTCCGGCATTGTGTCCGCCCTGAAAACGGACCACCGCCTTCACCCGGTCCGTCAGCCAATCGACGATCTTGCCCTTGCCTTCGTCCCCCCACTGGGTTCCGATGATAATGACGTTTTTAGCCATGTTTTTTCATGAATTGGAATCGGTTAAAGAAATCACTTCGTAGCCGCCATCACACGACACCAGCCGATAGCCACATGCCATCGATATCGGATCGTCGGATTGCCCCGGAAGCTGTTGCACCACCTGCCAACCTTCGGCCCGCAACCGCCTGATTGCTTCGCGCAGCGCCTCGTCATCGCCGGCCGGTGCCATGATCCGCTTCCGCACGGGTCCGACTTCCACCCGCCCCAGCCGCAGCAGTTGTTTCAGATCGGCGCTGAAACCCACCGCCGGCCTGGCCCTGCCAAAGGCCTGGCCAATGTCGTCGTAGCGCCCGCCCCGAGCGATCTCCCGCCCATGCCCCGGAACGAAGGCCGCATAGACCAAGCCCGTGTGATAATGGTAGCCGCGCAGTTCCGCCAGGTCGAAATGGATGGGCAGACCGGGGTAATGACGCCGCAAATGTTGCGCCACCTCGGACAAGGTAGCAAGGGCGCCGTCCACCATCCTTCCCATGCCCCCCAACGTTTGCCGCGCCTGCTCCAGAATCTCGGCCGTCCCGTTGAGTTCCAGCAATGACAGCAAGCCGCGCCGGGCCTTTTCGGAGCACTCGAACCGGTCGAAAAACGCCTTCAGATCGGGGCCGGATTTTCGTTGCAGGATGTCGAACACAATCGCCTCGCTTTCCCGGTCCAATCCCGCCTCCCGGGCCAGGCCACGATAAATCCCCACATGACCCAGATCCAGATGGACATGCAAAACGCCCGCCTGGGCGAGCAACTCCAGCATCAACCGGATCACTTCCAGATCCGCCTCCACGCCGGCATACCCATAGAGTTCAGCACCTATCTGGACAGGGCTGCGGGATCTTTCCAGAGGGTCCGAATAGGCCCTGAGGACGGTTCCGACGTAACTCAACCGGGTCGGCGATTCCCGTTTCAGGTTATGGGCGTCGATCCGCGCCACCTGCGGCGTCATGTCCGCCCTCACCCCCAGCAGACGACCGCTCAGGGGGTCCGTGAGCTTGAAGGTCTGAAGCTCCAGATCGTGTCCTGCGGCCGTCAACAAGGAATCGAGAAATTCGATCAGCGGAGGCACAACCTGCTCATACCCCCAACTGGCGCAAGTATCCAAAAGCCTTCGCCGCAATGCCTCCAACCGCGAGGCATCCTCCGGCAACAACTCTTCAATGCCATCGGGAAGCAACCAGCGGTCAGTGGGGAAACCGTGGACAGACATGGGAAAACCCTGATCTAGTGATGCTGTGGGACACAAATTCGGCCCCGTGATTGCTCACGGGGCCGATCCGGATTGTGGACTCGAACCGCCGGTTCAGCGCGAAGGGTGCTCGCGCTTGAAGTAACGGAAGAAGTCCGAAGTGGGATCAAGGACGATCAGATCACCTTCGTTCGCGAATGTATGCTGATACGCGTTCAAACTGCGATAGAAAGTGAAAAACTCCTTGTTCTTGCCGTACGCCTTGGCATAGATCTCGGACGATACCGCATCCCCCTCACCGCGGATCTTTTCCGCATCCCTGCGGGCCTCGGCGACGATCACCTCTCTTTGCCTGTCGGCATCGGCCTTGATCCGTTCCGCCGCTTCCATCCCCTGGGAACGGAATTCCTTGGCGACCCTGGCACGCTCGGAACGCATCCGCTCGTACACCGAACTGGAAACCCTGGGGGGCAGATCGATCCGCTTGATCCGGATATCGATGATCTCGATACCCAGTTTTTCGGCGATCGGCTGGGTCGCTTCCAGCAGCAACCCCCGGATCGCTTCCCGGTCGGTGGAAACCAGCTGGCGGATGGTACGCTTGCCGAACTCGCTCCGCAATTCGTCCTTGATGATCTGGTCGAGCCGGACATTGGCCTGGCGCGGCTCCCCACCCACCGAGATATAGAACTTCTTGACGTCTTTGATCCGCCACTTGACGAACGAATCGACGATGACGTTTTTCTTTTCCGAAGTCAGGAACCTTTCCGGTTTGGAATCCAGGGTCAAAATCCGGCCATCGAATTTCCTGACACTGTTCCATACGGGCACCGGCACCTTGAAATGCAGCCCCGGCTGATAATCGTAGCGCACGATTTCCCCGAACCGGAACTTGATCGCCTTCTCGGTCTCATGCACCGTGAACACCGATCCGTAACCCACGATCAGCAGGAGCACCAGGATCCATAAAGTCATCTTGGATTGAGCCATCAACGTCCCCTCCCTTCACGTCCACGAATACTGCGGCGGAGGACCGGCCGACGTTGCAACATCCTTTGCGCCGCTTCAGGCCCGGTCAATCCTTCCACCTGCGGCACGGAACCCACGCTGGCGTGGTTCGCCGCCCGCAATTTGTCCAGCGGCAGGTAGAGAAGGTTGTTTCCTCCCTGTACATCCACCATGATGGTATCCGCCCTGCCCAACACCGATTCCAAGGCATCCAGATAGAGACGGCTCCGGGTCACCTCGGGCGCCCGCTCATATTCGGTCAGGATCTGGACGAAGCGGCTGGCGTCCCCTTGAGCCTTGGCGACGACTTTCTGCTTGTACCCCTGCGCTTCCTCCAGGATTCTGGCCGCCTGCCCGCGAGCCTTGGGAATCACCCCATTGGCGTAGGTCTGGGCTTCATTGATGAAACGCTGCTTGTCCTCACGCGCCTTGATGGCGTCCTCGAAGGCATCCTGGACTTCTTCCGGTGGCTGGGCGTCGACCAGGTTGACGGTCTCGACCGCGATACCGGAACCATACATATTCATGATTTCCTGAACCAGCTTCTTGACCTCGGCGGCGATTTCGCTTCGCCCCTCGGTCAGAACGAAATCCATGGTGTGGCGCCCCACGACTTCGCGCAGGGAACTTTCGGTCACTTCACGCAGCGTCTTTTCCGGATCCTTGATGTGGAACAGGAATTCCTTGGCCGAGCTGACCGTATATTGAACCGCCAACCGGACATCGACGATGTTTTCGTCCCCCGTCAACATCAAGGCTTCCTGCGGCACCGAACCCACGCCACTGCGATAACCCAGCTCCAGAAAACGTTGGTGCTCGACATCGACGATATCGACCGTCTCCACAGGATAGGGCATGTGCCAACGCAAACCAGGCATCGTGGTCTCCGTGTAGCGGCCAAAGCGGGTGACGACGCCACGGTTGCCTTCCGTGACGATGTAGAACCCCGTCAGCACCCAGAGCACCAGCACGACCCCGACGACCAACCAGACAACGATTGCAGAGGCCCCCGCCCCGCCGCCTCCGCCGCCGAACAATCCGCTCAGCTTCTCTTGCAGGGAACGGATGATTTCCTCAAGGTCCGGGGGGCCGCCCGGCTGCTCTTGTCCGCTCCAAGGATCTTTCTTGCCTCCACCCGGTTCATTCCAGGACATGGATTCGCTCCTAATTGTTTTTCAACATTTTGCAATCATCTCCGCCCTGAGGGCGAAGCTGCGTATCTTAGCATTCAATGGCCGAGATCAGCCGCGCAATTATAACCGGCTATGGCATTCAGCACGCCTTTGTGGCGATCGGGCAATTCGACTTCCATGTTCCATCCGCCATCGGGATCCACCTCGTCACGGATCACCCGTCCAAGGGCGAACAGTTTCGCCCGCGTTCCGCCCTCACGGGGCGATAAATGGACGCGGGCGCGAACGAGCCCCGGGGCCAACCGCTCCTCCAGCGCCTGTCGCAACAGATCCAGGCCGGTTCCATTTCGAGCCGACAGCCATACCCTTTGCGGCACGCCCTCTTCGTCTCTGTCCATGCGCGGCCGCCTTTCCAGGGTGTCGATCTTGTTGTACACCTCGAGCACCCGGGAACGATCGATACCGAGCTCATCGAGTACCCCGTAAACGGCCTCGGTATTTTCCTGGCGTTGGGGACTGCCGGCATCGATCACATGCATCAGCACTTCCGCCTCCATCGTCTCCTGGAGGGTGGAGCGAAAGGCCGCCACCAGCTCGTGCGGCAGGTGTCGAATGAAACCGACGGTGTCCGCAAGAATGGCGGCGCCGCTTCCAAGTTCGATACGGCGAAGGGTGGAATCCAGGGTGGCGAAAAGCTGATCCGCCGCATAGACCCTCGATTCGGTCAAAGCATTGAACAGCGTCGACTTGCCGGCATTGGTATATCCTACCAGGGCCACAGTTGGCAGATCGGCTTTCTTGCGCGCGTTACGGCCTTGCGCCCGCTGTTTCTCGACTTTCCGCAGCCGTTGCTGAATCTGCCGGATCCGCTGACCGATCAGCCGCCGGTCCGTTTCCAGCTGGGTTTCCCCCGGCCCCCTGAGACCGATCCCCCCCTTCTGCCGCTCCAGGTGAGTCCAGCCTCGAACGAGGCGGGTGGAAGTGTGCCGCAGCTGAGCCAGTTCGACCTGCAGTTTCCCCTCATAGGATCTCGCCCGCTGAGCGAAAATGTCCAGAATCAGGCCGGTCCTGTCGACTACCCGCACCCCCAGCTCTCGTTCCAGATTCCGTTCCTGGCTGGGAGACAGCGCATGATTGAAAAGCACCAAGTCCGCATCGAGGTCGGCGACCAGACGCGCCACTTCCCCGGTCTTTCCCTTGCCGATGAAATACTTGGGATCCGGCCGGTGGCGGCTTCCCTCCACCACCGCCACCGGCTCGGCGCCGGCGGACACGGCCAAAGCCTCCAGTTCGGCAAGATCCTCGGCGTCGAAGGTGGTGGCGATATGGACGAGAATGGCGCGCTCCCCGGCGCCCGGGCGATCAAACAGCTGCATTGGCACGGAAACAGAGAAGAGGAGACAGCTTACTCGCTCCTTTCGCCTTCATCCGGACCATGAGGAATCCTCACCGGCCGGGTTGGCACAATGGTCGAGATAGCGTGCTTGTAAACCATCTGATTGACGGAATTCTTCAGCATGACGACATACTGATCGAAAGATTCGATCTTGCCTTGCAATTTGATTCCGTTGACAAGATAAATGGACACGGGAATATGTTCCTTCCGAAGGGTATTCAAAAACGGATCTTGTAAATTCTGGCCCTTTGACATCCTCTTTCTCCTTATTTTTCATTCCGGCGCACCGGCGCGGCTACCGCTGGGAACACAAGGGGATAGTTGCATATTAAATCAGATTCTATCCAAATTGGCTAATCACCTTGTATCATAGACACCAGGACGGATCATTAGTTTAATACCCGCCCGGCAAACAAAAGCATACCGGCTTTCTCAACGGCTATCGGGAAGAAAGACGGGAAACCCTTCTCATTCACCCCATTTCAAAGAATCGTAATCTTGGAACAGGTACCCAACATGCAAATCCTACTCGCAAACCCCAGAGGTTTTTGTGCCGGCGTCGACCGCGCCATTGAAATCGTCGAACGGGCCATCGATGCCTTCGGTTCCCCGGTATATGTCCGCCACGAGGTCGTCCACAACCGGTACGTGGTGGAAAATCTCCGCGAACGGGGCGCCATTTTCATCGAAGACCTGGCCGAGGTGCCGGAAAATTCCACTCTGATCTTCAGCGCCCACGGCGTTTCCAAACAGGTTCAACAGGAAGCCAGACAGCGCAAACTCACAATCTTCGACGCCACCTGCCCCCTGGTGACCAAGGTTCACATCGAGGTGCACCGCCTCGCCGCCCAAGGCAAGGAGATCGTCTTCATCGGTCACGCGGGCCATCCGGAAGTGGAAGGGACGATGGGCCAATACCAGAGCGACAACCCCAGGGGGGGGATCTATCTGGTGGAAACCCCGGAAGATGTGGAAAAGCTCCAAGTCAACGATCCTGACAATCTCGCTTACGTGACCCAGACCACCCTCTCCATGGATGACACAGAAGCCATCGTCGATGCCCTGAAACAGCGCTTTCCCGCCATTGCCGGGCCGAAGAAGGAGGATATCTGCTATGCCACCCAGAACCGCCAGGATGCGGTCAAAAAGTTGTCCGGCCAATGTGACGTGGTGCTGGTGGTCGGCTCACCCAACAGCTCCAATTCCAACCGCTTGCGGGAAATCGCCGAAAAACTGGGCAAACCCGCCTATCTGCTGGATGACGCCGCCCACCTGCAACGCGAATGGGTCGAAGGGGCGAAAACCGTCGGCGTGACAGCCGGCGCCTCGGCTCCCGAGATCCTGGTGCAGCAAGTGATAGAGAAACTCCGCCAATGGGGGGGCACCATCGCCCAGGAAACGCCGGGCGTCGAGGAGAAAGTGACTTTCTCCATCCCCAGGGGGCTGAAAAAAAGCGCCTGAACCCATTCATGCGGCCGTTGGGCGACGAGGCCAGCTCACAGCCTCGTCGCCCTCCAGTTTGCGCCGCAGCCAACGCATGAAATAGCCTCGGGGCATGTTTTTCCCGGTCAATACGTAATACAGCAGGTACTCGTTGTTGAGTGTGGATTCGAGCAGTTGCAGCGCGGACTCGGTTCCACACAACAGAAGCTCGTCTCCCGGTTCCAATACAATAGCGTCGTCAGGCAGGAACCGGATTGTCCCATCCCGCCTTTTCAGAGCGAATGGCACGATCGCCAGCCCCTCCTCGCGCAGCCTGGGATCCCGCATCAGATCGCCCAAACGGACTTCGGCGCCCTGCCGCCAAGCCTGATCCAGGGCGCAAGCCTGCCCGGGCACCAGTCCAAGCGTCAACAACTGGGGCGGGGCTTCCCCCAGGGACATCGTCAATCTTCGCAACAACCGTTCCATGAACCGTCTGTCATGGAGATGCTTTTCCACCAGGAAGCCGAAAAAGGGTTTCAGCAAGGGGGCCACCAGCATGAAAAGGATCTTGCGGGCGGTCACGAGGGAGGGTTGCATGATGATATCCACGTTGGCGGCGTTGAAAGCGATCTCGTTTTGGTGCCGGTTCTGCCTGACGATCATGAATATGCCGGGATGCAGCCCCCGGGCGTTGATCAGAATGCTCAGGTTCAGGCCATCGTCATCGTTGGCGGCCACAACGCCCACCGCCTTGTGGATACCCGCGGCCTTGAGGGTTTTGGCGGTCGCCCTGCCACGAATGTAGATATCGATATCCTCATCGGAGAAATGAGGGTCGATGACGGCGGTTTCCACCTTGAACCCGGCCAAGACCCGATTGACCTCCCGCCCCATCCGGCCATAGCCGCAAATGATCCATCTCCCTGGAGGCGGCAGTTTCACCCGTGTCTTCAGGCTGATCCCCCTGGCATGAGAAAGCCACTCGTTGAGGATATAAAGGGAGGGATTGCAGATCGCGGCCCCCAACCCCTTGGCAAAAACCTTGAAAGGATCCACGAAATGGGTATCACGGCCCAGGGTGGCCAAGGTTTCTTCGTGAAAAGCTGAGGCCGACATGGCGATAATCTTGATATCGGGGTTGAGCAGCCGCGACACCGCTGCGATCTTCAGATTGACCTCCTCGTCATGGGTCAGGGCGATCACGCCGCGACAAAGGGGAGACTGGACGCCCGCATCCACCAGAAATCTCGGGTCGCTGGCGTCGCAGCACAACCCCGGCATCGACACACTGTAGTCCCGCAGCCCCAATGCACGGATACGGTGTTCGTCCTTGTCCAATATGGCCGCCGGAATGCCGGCATCGCTCAAGCCGCGCGCCAGAAGGCTGCCGGTGTCACCGAAGCCGCAGAGAATGTAATAGCCTTCGCTGATCCGCTGCACTGCGCGGATGAAATACCACTCCTCCCGCGCCAGCTGGAAGAAACGGTTTTGGACCAGGCGGATAATGGCGCCGATGGAATACAACCAGGCGATCACCGTCACGAAGAGACAAACAATCGCCCAGATTCTCTGGGCATCGCTGAATTCCCGGGGAAGTTCGCCGAAACCTGTGGTGGTGGCCGTATACATGACGAAATAAAAGGCATGGAAGATGCTCATCGGTTCGCCATCCCGCCCCGGTATCAAGGCCATCCCCAGAATGGCCACGGCATAGACGCAGATGAGCACGATGATGGGCGTGCGCATCTCCCGCAGGACGATGAAGATGACGGGGTTTCCGCTCGGTCTCGGCATACTCAACGCCTGAGCATCAAGGTCTCCGCCACCACCATGACCACCGAAACGATATTGGCCACCAGGGCGCCGCCGCTCAGGGAAACGATACTGGCCGTGACATCGGGTGTGAGACCGGTTTTGGTGACATGAACCACGATCGTCCAATACACGGCGGCGGCGATCAACTGCAAATCCGCCACCAGGCTGGTGGACAACAAAATGGCGCCGATCTGGGTCCGGTCCCCCAGCTTCAACCCCGTGGCGATCAGATTGACCACCACGAGAACGAACAACTCGAAGACGTTGTGATATTCCGGCTTTTCCATCTCTCCAAGGAAGAAGCCAAAATTGAGCGTCAACGCCATGACGATAAAAAAGCCAAAGATGACTTTTTCCAGGTTCATTTTATTCTCTCCTCATGCGATTCGGGCATATCCACCCTCCACATAGTTCCCGCAGGGTGGGAGAATAGCTCAATCATAGATAAAAATCTCCTTGCCACCTATCACTTCTGCCGGAGGGATCTGGGAAGGGTCCGTCAGCGGCCAGGGAGGGCCGGCCTGAATTTATGGACAAATTTCGGTCCGGCGGACCCTTCCCGGACCCAGAAAAAGCAAATCGATAAGTGTTGAGAAAAATCTCATCCCGCGTTGCCCCCCAGGCCCCATGAGGCAATAATGTTTCCCTTCCACCACAACCGTGACGGATCATGAACGAACCCCCGACCAGGATGCGCCTGGACAAATGGCTGTGGGCGGCGCGATTCTTCAAGACCCGCAACCTCGCGGCCGAAGCCATCAAAGGCGGCAAGGTCCATGTGGACGGCCAGCGGGTGAAACCCAGCAAGAAAGTCGGCATCGGCAGCCGGCTGGAGATCACCAAGGAGCCCTACACCTGGGAGATCACCATAGTCGCCTTGAACAACCAGCGCCGCCCGGCCAGCGAAGCGGCTCTGCTCTATGAGGAAAGCCCCGAGAGCCACCAGCGGCGGCAACAGGAAGTGGCCCGCCGACGGGCGGAGAAGGCGGCCATGGGCCAACCCCCGCGCCGCCCCGACAAAAAGCAGCGGCGACAGATTCATCGCTTCAAACGGGCGGCAGACTGATGGTGGCGGCCCTGGGCGACCAGCCGAAACGTGATATCTATTCCGTCTCGCGCCTGAACCGGGAGGTGAAATGGCTGCTGGCCGACAGTTTCCCCAGACTCTGGATCGAGGGCGAACTGTCGAATTTCTCCAGACCCGCCTCCGGACACTGGTATTTCACGCTCAAGGACGAGCAGGCCCAGGTCCGCTGCGCCATGTTCCGCCGCCAGAACATGACCGTGGATTTCGTCCCGGAAGACGGTATGCAGGTACTGGTCAGAGCAAAGATCGGCCTTTACGAAGCCCGGGGAGAATTCCAGCTCATCGCGGACGCCATGGAAGAGGCGGGCGATGGCGCGCTCAGGCGGGCTTTCGAGGCGCTCAAGAAGCGCCTGGAGGCCGAGGGGCTGTTTTCCCCCGAATGCAAACGTCCCCTCCCCTCCTGGCCCGAGCGCATCGGTGTCGTCACCTCCCCCAGCGGCGCCGCCATCCGCGACATTCTGAGCGTGTTGAAGCGCCGGTTCCCGGCACTCGAGGTCATCATCTATCCCTGCCAAGTTCAGGGCGAGGCCGCCAAGCTGGAAATCGCCAGGGCCATCGAACAAGCCAACCGTCACCGACACTGTGACGTATTGATCCTGTCGCGAGGCGGTGGCTCGCTGGAAGACCTGTGGCCATTCAATGAAGAAATCGTCGCCCGCGCCGTTCGCGGCAGCCAGATACCGGTGGTCACCGGCATCGGCCACGAAATCGACTTCACCATCGCCGATTTCGCCGCCGACCTGAGGGCTCCCACCCCCTCGGCCGCAGCCGAAGCCGTCAGCCCGGACGGGGCGGCACTGCGGCGGCATTTGGGCTCATTGGAAGAGCGACTGGAAAACTGGATGCGGCATTATTTGAATCAGTCCCGGCGCCAGTTCCAGTGGCTGGATCAACGCCTGTCGAGACTTCACCCGGCAAGGCAAGTCGAAGAAAAGGTTCAACGGCTGGATGAACTGGCATCCAGATTGCCGCGGGCGCAACAAAGTATCCTGCTGAATTTCCGCCACCATCTTGGCACCCAGGCGGCCCGGCTCGACCGTCACCACCCCGCCGCCCGGCTGCGGCAAGCATCGGCCGTCCTGGGGCAATTGCAAGGGCGCCTGGAACAACTCGTCGTCCACGACCTGGAAACCAGGAGAATGCGGCTGGCGGAACTGGGGCGGGCATTGGAAGCCGTCAGCCCCTTGGCCACCCTGGACCGTGGATATGCTATCGTTAGCAATCAGAAAGGCCATGTCCTGACCCGTTCCGGCCAAGTCCGGCCCGGAGACGAAATCAGGGTCCGGCTCGCCCGGGGCCGTTTGACCTGTGAAGTGAAAGAGGTACACGATGACTGAATCCCGCCTGCGCCGAGCCGCTTTCCTTTGCCTCCTGCTGCTTTCCGCCGCGGCGGCCGCCGCGCCGCTGCCGGAAGAAAGCCCCGTCCCCGGTGGTGTGGTGATCTTGAAGCTGGGCTCGAACCGGCACCCCAAACCCAAGGTATGGTTCGATAAAAGGCCGGTAATGGTCATCGACCACCAGGGCGATTGGACCGCCCTGGTGGGCATTCCCCTGCAGACCACGCCGGGAAGCCGCCCGGTCGAAGTGTTCCAGGACGGGCAAAAGGTGACCGTCGAGGTGGAGATCCTGCCCAAGGAATATCCCGCCCAATACATCAAGCTGCCCAAGGGCAAGGAGCGCTATGTCAGCCCGCCCGCCGAAGATCTGGCCCGAATCAAGCGGGAACGGAAGATCCTCGGGAAAATCCTCTCGACGTGGAGCCAGACCGAAACCGTGGACACCGACTTTCATCTTCCGGTCCACGGCCGGGTCGGCAGCCCGTTCGGATTGCGCCGTTTTTTCAACGGCGAACCCCGTAACCCCCACAGCGGGCTGGACCTGGTCGCCCCGGCAGGCACCCCCATCAAGGCACCGGCCGCGGGAAAAGTGATCGACACCGGTGATTTCTTCTTCACCGGCAACGCCGTTTTCCTCGATCACGGCCAAGGGCTCATCAGCGGCTATTTTCACATGCAGCGCATCGACGTCAAGCCGGGACAAAAGGTTCAACGAGGCGACATTCTGGGCACTGTCGGCGCCACCGGCCGGGTCACCGGCCCGCATCTGCATATGAACGTCTATCTCAACCGCACCAAGGTGGATCCCGAATTGTTCCTGCGCAGACACCTGAAGACGGCAGCGAAATAAAAAGGCGCCCGCAAAGGGCGCCTAACGCTGCCGATTCGCTGCAACGAATCCTGCTATTCCACGACGCTCAGGCCAACCTGGCTCGCATAGTAGGCCGAAATATTCTTGATGTCTTCCTCGGAAAGCCCTTGAACCATCGATTGCATGATCGGATTGCTCCGCTTGCCGGCCTGATAATCCTCGATGGCCTTGACCAGGTAGCTTTCGTACTGTCCGGCCAGACGGGGAAAATTCGGCGCCGGCGCATTACCGTCCTCGCCATGACAGCTGGCGCATTTTCCCGCCAGCGCCTTGCCCGCCTTGGCGTCACCCGTCACCGGGCCTTCCTGTTTCTTGCCTTCGAAGCCGGAGACGAACGCCGCGATATCGGCCATGTCCTGATCGCTCAGGGAACCAGCATTGCCTTCCATGCTACCGTGCTTGCGCGCGCCCTCCTTGTAAGCTTTCAACGCACCGATCACATAAGGCTCGTACTGGCCGCCGATTTTCGGAACATGGTAGCTGGGATACGCGTTGGTATATCCCGGGATGCTGTGACAGCCCTTGCAGGTGAAAAACTTGACCTTCCCCGCGGCTGCATCGCCCGCCGCAAGGGCCACGGAAGCACCGGAAAGCATGGCCACCCCAATCACACCACTCCATACTGTTCTGATTATCATTGACGTATCACTCCCCCTAAGTCCTAAGTAATGATGTCATCGCAAAAATCGATCGAATTATAACAGGGCGCGAACCGCTTCTCTTTCCTGAAGCAGTTCCCGTTCGGTTTCTGTCAGTTTCTCCCGGCAGAAATCGTTGATTTCCAAATCATCCACTATTTTGAACGCGCCCCCGGCAACGGTCACGGGCATGGAGTAGACGATATCTTCACAGATCCCGTAACTGCCGTCACTCAACACCGCCATGCTGACCCAGTCCCCCCCCGGCGTTCCGAACACCCAACTGCGCATGTGCTCGATGGCGGCATGGGCGGCAGAGCCTGCGCTCGACTGCCCTTCCAATTCAATGATGTTCTCCCCCCGATGCTGGACCACCGGGATGAATTCGTTTTCATACCAGCCGCGATCCACCCGCTCCAAAGCCGCTTGGCCTTGCACCTGGGCATGGAACAAGTCGGGGAACTGAGTGGCCGAGTGATTCCCCCAAATGGTGATCCGGCGCACGTCGGTCACCGGCACCCGGCATTTTTCCGCCAGCAGGCTGAGCGCCCGGTTGTGATCGAGCCGGGTCATGGCGGCAAATTGTCTGGGATCGAGATCCGGCGCGTTTTTGATCGCGATCAACGCATTGGTGTTGACCGGATTCCCCACCACCAGGATTCGTGCATCCTTCGATACGGCCCGGTTCAAGGCTTTCCCTTGCTCGGCGAAGATGCCGGCGTTGGCCTGCAACAGATCTTTACGCGCCATTCCCGGCCCCCGGGGCCTGGCCCCCACCAGGAAGACCAGATCGGCGCCAGCGAAGGCCTCGTCGGCGTCATGTGTGACCACCACATCCTCCAGCAACGGAAAGGCGCAGTCACGAAGCTCAAGCGAAATCCCCTGCAGAACCTTTCCCATGGGTTCTATGTCGAGCAGCTGGAGAATGACGGGTTGATCCGGCCCCAGCAACCCGCCGGCGGCGATCCGGAACAGCAACGAATAACTGATCCGCCCCGCCGCGCCCGTCACCGCTACCCGTACTGGCGTCATGTCGCCTTTCTCCCATGCTTTATTGGTTTGATGATCTTCATTACTTTACCCCGATCAGGGATATTTTCCAAAACCAATCTCCCCTGGCGTCTCCCCATTTTTTCACCTGATTCCCGCCAACAAGCCACCGGATTCGTTGAAAAGGTCGTCAATGGGAGGGTCAGTGATGCCAGGAGCGGGGTGTCGCCGCCACCAGTGGTAAAAGA
>JALSIB010000024.1 GCA_026981855.1 Methylothermaceae bacterium
CGCCAGCAAGGTCAGGTCAACGCGAGGTTTGCTCGCCCACATCTTTGGCCGCCTCTGTGCCGCCTTCATCCTCCTGGTCGGTTGGGATACCTTGAAAAACCACATCGCACGCGCTTAATTCGCATTTGAGGTTGGGTGACGGAAGGCGACCGTTTAGGGTATGCTTCTGCCTCAACGTGTCCGCCGAAAGCGCGGGCCGCCGGTTTATGCCAGATATCATGAATCAAGAACTCAACGTTGCCGTGATCGGGGGCGGCCCGGCCGCCAGCACGCTGGCGACCCTGCTGTGCCGCCGG
Source organism: Methylothermaceae bacterium (assembly GCA_026981855.1). Taxonomy (GTDB): domain Bacteria; phylum Pseudomonadota; class Gammaproteobacteria; order Methylococcales; family Methylothermaceae; genus Methylohalobius. The sequence goes on from JALSIB010000024.1 coordinate 297, forward strand.
GGGCACCGGGTCGCCATGTTTTCCGTGCCCGAACAGGCGCCGATCCTGGTCGGGGAATCGTTGGTGCCGATGATCGTCCCAATATTGCAGGAGCTGGGGGTGGAGGAGGCGGTCGCCGCCGTCAGCATCCTGAAGCCCGGGGCCTGCTTCACCTACGATGCCGACAAGGTTTTCGAGTTCCGCTTCCGGGACAATCCCAAGGGAACGCCCACTTATGCCTACAACGTGCCGCGTAAGGACTTCAATGCCATCTTGCTGGCGAACGCCCGCAGGGCCGGGGCCTGTTGGATCGAACGCCGGGTATGCCTGGAACGGATCGAGGGAACGGACCGGGTCCGGCTCGATCGGGCGTCGTTACAGGCCGCGGCGCAGTGTTGGGGCGGTGGTGAGCCGGATCTGATCGTCGATGCGGCGGGAAGGGCCAATTTGCTCGGCCGCCTGCTGGGGATTCCGCAGCAGCCGGGGCCAAGGCGCGACATCGCGCTGTTCGCCCACGTCGACGAAACCGGGTTGGTGGACCCCGGATATGTCCACAACGACCGCATCGACAGGGGCTGGTGCTGGCGTATTCCCCTCCCCGGCCGGGTGTCTCTGGGATTGGTGGTGCCCGGGGACCATGCCGCCGGACACGGCGGTTCTCCAGAGGCCCAATACGATCGTCTCCTGCGCGAGGATTCGGTACTGCGGCGGCTGGCGCCGAAGGCCCGGCGGCTGACACCGGTGCTGCGTTTCGACAATTACCAATCCCTCTCTTCCCGTATGGTGGGGGAAAACTGGGCGATGCTGGGAGATTCGGCAGGTTTCGTCGATCCGGTGTTTTCCAGTGGGCTGCTGGTGGCGATGAAAGGGGCCTGTCAACTGGCGGAAACCATAGAAGGCGGCCGTCCCCTGGCTGATTATGAGCAGCGGGTCAGGGAGCATTTGCAAGCCTGGTTCGAAATCGTCGGCTATTATTACGATGGCCGTCTGATGACCAGCATCGAGCGCGGCCAGGCCCTCGCCGGCAATCTTGCCGGGCGATGGCTGCTTTCCTGGGTCAGCCGGCACATCGCGGCCATCGTGATTGGCGCGGCGACGACCCGCCGGTTCAATCTGGGACTGCTACGGATTCTGGTGGACCAGCGTTTCGGGTTGTATGACAGGGATCCTGCTGGCTATCGTATCGATTGAGGAACGGAAACTTTCCATGGCAGCAATGGAAATTCAAGCCGAGGACATTGCCGCGCAGCTTTGTGGCTTCCTGCGCGAGCGGATTTTGGCGCCGGGTGTTCCCGTCACCCCGGATACGGATTTGAGCGACATCGGCGTCGATTCGTTCGCCCTGATGGAATTGATCCTGTTCGTCGAGCGCCGTTATGGGTTGGTCCTGCCGCCGGAAGCGCTGACTCCCGAGAATCTTGCCAGTGTCGCGGCGCTCAGCCGCTATTGCGCGGCCCGCCTTCCAGCGGCCGATGGCTGAAACGGGGGGATGCTTCCCGGCGGTTGTCGATCTCAACGAGGTCGACCACTTTCTGCTGCAACTGGACCACACCATGGGACAGGGCCCAGGCCGGGCCAATGTATGCACCTTCGTGGTCACCTTGCGGGGCCATCTTGCCCTCGAAACATTACGCCGGCGTATCGAGGCCGATCCCGCTTATCGGTGGTTGACCCGCTTGCGCCTTTCCGGAGGGCTGCTTAGGCGTGGCCGCTGGCGGGAAGATGGCCGGGCCGGTCTGCCCGCACTCCGGGTCCGGCTGTCCGAGACGGACGAAGGCGTTCCCCCCTCCTTATTGGCAACGGAGCTGGATGTCCGGCGCGAATCCCCCCTGAAAATCGATCTGCTGCATCAGGGAAAAGAATGTTCCCGCTTGATCTTCACCTGGCATCACGCCTTGATGGATGCCCACGGGGGGGAGTTCCTGATTCGACATCTGGGGACCGGACAGGCCCGGTCCCCCTTCCTGCGCCAACCGCCGTGCCCGTCCCCCTTGTCCTGGCGGCAACGGGGCGAGATCGCGCGGGAAATGAAGACCGACCTTTACGAGACCGCCAAGCCACCCCTGTTGGTGCTGCATCGAAAGGAGCGACCCGCCGGGGCGTTGCGTTACCAGGTCATGCGTTTCTCGTCCCGGGAGACTCGGATGATCGAAGGGCGGGCCCGGGCCCACGGCGCCGCTTTCCTCACCAGCGCTTTCTATCTGGCGGCCGCCGCCTGTGCGCTCGCCACCCTCAAACGGCGCCGCGGCGACACCTTGGAGGACGTTCTGGTGCCGGTTCCCCAGGACCGCCGCCGCCGGGGAGCGGCCGGTCCCATCATCGGCAACCAGGTCAGCTTCCTGTTTTACCGGATCCCGGCCGGGGCCCTGGGTGACCTGGCCCGTTGTACCGCGGAGGTGGTGGCGCAGACGCGGGCGTTCATCCGTTCGGGGATGACGGATCGCTACCTGGTGATGATGGGGCTGCTGCGTTACCTGCCCGGCCCCCTGTACCGGGCCTTGCTGCGGTCGCCCACCCAGGGGGAGATGGGCAGTTGTTTCCTTTCCGATACCGGCGAGATCCTGGGCGGGTGTAAAAGTCTGTTCGGCCATGAGGTGCTCGAGGCGGTTCATTATCCCCCCAATATCCATCCGCCGGGCCTGACCTTCGTTTTCGGCCGTTTCCGGGGCGCTTTGCAGGTGACGTTGGCTTCCATGGGCGGGGTCGTGGACGTCCATGAAAGCGAATGCCTGTTGGCGGCATTGCGCCGGAATCTTCTCGGCGAGGTGGGCGATGCGCTGTGATGTCGCCGTCGTCGGGGCGGGGGCGGCCGGGATCGCGGCGGCGGTGGCGGCGGCGTCGGCCGGCCTTCGGGTGGTTTTGATCGAGCGGGAAGGGTTCGTCGGCGGTCTGGCGAGCAGCGCCATGGTGGGAACCTTGTGTGGTCTCTATTATCGCAGCCTCGGGGAGGCCCGGTATGCAGTGCGGGGCTTCGCGCGGAGGTTCGCGGCGCAACTGGAAAGGGCCTCCGGGACGAAGCCGGTGCGGGGAATGGAAGGCCTATATTTCCTTCCTTACGAGGTGAACACCTTTCATCGGGAAGCGGTGCGAAGCTTGCAGCGCCACGATGTCCACTTGCGGCTGCAGAGCCTGGTCGCCGGCATGGAGTGTGAGAACCGCAGCATCGTGCGGTTGACGGTCCACGCGCCCGTCGTGGACGGGACGATCGAACCTGCGGCGGTGATCGATTGTACGGGGGAGGCGAGAGTGTCCCGTCTGGCCGGGTCACTTTGCCTGCCGGTGTCATCGCGGCAGGCCGACGCCTTCGTGTTTCGGGTCGCCGGGGTGCCGGATCTGCCGGAATCCGCGCTGGCGCTGACCTTGATCCGGGCGTTACAGCGGGGGATCGAACGAAACGGGTTGGATCGTGACTGCGAGCGTCTGTCAATCGTTCCAGGATCCGTGATGCACGGTTCTGCTCTGTTCAAACTGGGTTTGCCGGGCGCGGCCGATCCGGCCCGGGCCGGCTTGACCGCCCGTGCCCGGAGTCACGAGATCGTCCAGGCGCTGCGTGACTGTGATCCGGCTCTGGCCACTTTACGGATCGTCGCCATGGCGCCCCGCGTGGGGATGCGCTCCGGTCCCCGCCCCCGGGGATTGACGGTGCTGGATGAGGCGGCGGTGCTGGAATGCGCCAAACCGGACGAGGGGGTGGCGATCGGTGCCTGGCCGGTGGAATATTGGGGGGAGGGGCGAAAACCGGAGATGCGCTATTTTCCATTGGACGACCATTATCTGATTCCGGCCCCGGCCCTGGTTTCCCGCGATTTCGACAACCTGTTTTTTGCCGGGCGCGGTTTCTCGGCCACCGAAATGGCGATGGCTTCGGCGCGGGTCATCGGTACCTGTCTTGGAACCGGTTACGCGGCGGGGAGACTGGCCGCCGCGCAGGTGGCGCAAGGTGACTGGCGCGATGGTATCGAGGTCGTCCGCAGGCAACAGGTGCTGCCGCCGTGATGACTTCGGCCGGGCACATTCTGGCGGCCGCCGCCGAAAGCTGGCCCCGGCGGCCGGCGATCATCGACGCCCGCGGGGCCATCGGCTACGCTGATCTGTATCACCAGTCCCACGTATTGAAGCGGGATCTGCTGCGGGCCGGATTGCGGCCGGGCATGGGGTTGGGCATCTCGGGGCGCAACAGCCGTCATTTCGTCGCCGCCATGATCGCCGGGATGGACTGCGGGGCGGTGGTGTTTCCCTTGTCCCATCAGCTGAAGGCGGAGGAAGCGGGGCAAATTCTGGCCGACACCAGGATGCACGCGGTGCTCGACGATGGCAGTGGCAACTTGCCGCTGGAGGAGGGCGGCCGTGCTCTGCGCTGTTGCGGGCAAACCTTGCGGCTGCGTTGGACCGGCATTTCTCAGGAAATGGCGGTGACCGGGCTGGAAGATGCCGCCTTCGTCCGTTACACCTCGGGCACCACCGGACAGAGCAAAGGCGTGGTGCTGTCCCATCGGCGGATTCTGGAGCGGGTCGAGGTGACTCGTCAGGCCCTGGGCCTGACACCGGAGGACGCCGTGCTCTGGGTGCTCCCGATGGCCTATCATTTTCTCGTGAGCATTTTGGTCTATCTGCGTAGCGGCGCCGCGATCGTGTTGGCCCGGGATCTGCTGGCCCATCATCTGGTCGAGGCCGCCAACCGCCACCGGGCGACAATGTTGTACGCCGCGCCCATGCATATCCGCCTTTTGACGGCGGCCGCGCCCGGGGAGATCGCCACCTTGAAATACGTCATTTCGACTTCCGCGGCGATTCCGCCGGCCGTCGCCCGGGCGTTCACGCAGCGTCACGGGATTCCCGTGGTCCAGGCGTATGGCGTGATCGAAGCGGGTCTGCCGCTCGTCGATCATCTGTCAACCCGGGCCGCCCCCGAGACCGTCGGTCGTCCCATCGCCGGCTTCGAAGTCGCGCTGTTCGATGAGGAATTTTCACCGCTGGCGGGTGGAGGGGTCGGGCGGCTGGCCGTCCGCGGGCCGGGGATGTTCGATGCCTACCTCAACCCTTGGCAACCGGCGGAAGCCGTTTTGACCGATGGCTGGTTCCTGACCGGTGATCTGGCGCGTCATGCGGCCGATGGCCGCATCGTCGTCTGTGGCCGCGAGAAGCATGTGATCAACGTGGCGGGCAACAAGGTCTTTCCTGAAGAGGTCGAGGGCGTTCTGAATGCCCACCCTGATGTCGCGGTCGCCAGGGTTTATGGCAAAGATCACCCTGTGATGGGGGAAATCGTCTGCGCCGAAGTGGTCGCTGCCGGGGATACGGTTCTGGAGATGGCGTCATTGCAGGACTTTTGCCGCAGGCGGTTGTCTCCCTACAAGGTGCCGCAGCATATTCGTCAGGTGGCCGAGGTTTCCCGCACCCATAGCGGTAAGCTCCGGAGGGTGAGATATCCGCCTCCTTCGGTTGGAACCCGGGAGAGAAGCGGTTGAATCGGAAAAGGGGGATTCGATTTTCCGCCGGAATTCCTCAACCAGACGAGGTGGCGGTGCAGGCCATGGGCCGATGGATCGGAAAAGGGCCGGAAGGGTTGAAGGGGCAAGGGTGAAGATGAACGCGCCCCGGGCGCTTGCCCGGAACGCGTCCCCGGCAGTGAGAGAGTGAATGTTTAACGGTGTTCTTCAGATTCCATGCCGATCTCCCATTCCTCGCTCCAGACCTCGATGATCTTGCCGCTGGCGGCGTCGACCTCCACCTTCATTTCCTTGCCATCCTTGGAAACGATGTCGAATTCGTAGGTGGGCTTGCCGTCATCCTCGATTTCATATTCCACTTCCTGAATGACGCCGGGATAACGTTTCAGGGCCACTGCCGCGGCGTCTTCGACGGTGAGCTTGCGTCCCTGGCGGAAGCTCAGGCTGTCCGGAGACCGGACCTCGCTTTCCACTTCCAGAATCTCGCCGGTTTCGGCGTCACACATGAATTCCCACTCCATGCCGTTGGCGTCGCGGATTTCGGCCTCATAGAGGGTCTTGCCCTCGCCGTGGATCTTCTCCACTTTGACCACTTCGCCGGCTTTCCGTTTCTGGATCGACGCGAGGCAATTGTCGATACCCTTGTCGGCGCCGTGGGCGGCCATCGAGATCGTGCCGAGAGCGGAAAGGATCAACGTTGTGGTTCGATGTTTCATCGGTTTTCTCCCTGGGTGGTTGTGATACCCCTATAATGCGGTTTGAGGAAGGGATTGGCAAGGGGGGGCGGGGAATGGTATGTTCCCCCGCCGGGATGTTCGCCGGGGATGAAAAATCAGGTTTTCGCCACGTTTCGGCCGGCACCGGATCGGGAGGTGTCGGTGGAACGGATTTTTGCCGCACCGGTCGCAGGGGGGAGGTGAGTCACCCGCACGGTGAAGCTGCCTTGCCTGCGGTCCTGGAAAAAATCCCGCAGGGTTTTGCGGACGGTGGAGAAGGCCAGTTCCTCCCAGGGGATCTCGGACTCGTGGAACAGGGCGGTTTCCAGGCTTTCAACGCCGGGGGCGAAGTCGGGCCGGATCAGCCTGGAGCGGAAAAACACGTGGACCTGATCGACGTGAGGCAGGCTGAGGACGGTGTAAAGTTGGAGTTCATCCACCTCGGCGCAGGCTTCCTCCAGGGTTTCGCGGGTGGCCGCCTGTTCCAGGGTTTCTCCCAGTTCCATGAAGCCCGCCGGCAGGGTCCAAAGGCCCAAGCGCGGTTCGATGGCGCGGCGGCACAGCAGTATCCTGTCTTCCCACTCCGGAATGCAGCCGGCGATGATTTTGGGGTTCTGATAATGGATGGTGCCACACTGGTCGCAGACGTGACGTTCCCGGTCTTCCCCCGGTGGTATCTTGACGACCAGGGAAGCTCCGCAATGGCTGCAGAATTTCATTATTTCGACATGGAAGCGATCAGTTGATCTTCCAGTTCGATCCGGGTGGCCAGGGCTTCTCCCAGTTTTGACAGCTCCCGGGTCAGAACCTCCCGGTCATTGAGTCGGGATTGCTCGAATTTGTCGTTGAATTTGAGTGCCACTTCGGTGGCGGCGGCGATTTGCGGATACAGTTTTTCCGCGGCGGCCAACACCTTTTTCCGCCGCTCGGTGCCATCGATGATGCGTCGGTAGATCCCGAAATGCCCGAGGGAGATGTAGTCGATCATGACGCGGCAGAAATCCCCCAGGATTTGTTCCATGGGGCCTGTGTGTTTGTCGAAGGGCTTGAGTTCGGCCAGCTCCCAGTAAAGGCTCCACATTTGATTGCGCTCCTGGAGGAGTTCCCCGACCATCTGGTGGGTCCGGGTGCGGCGCTCAGGTTCCGCCGTGACTTTTTCAATCATGACAATCTGCGATTTTGTGTGATACTTTCGGCATACTTTATGCCATCTTAAATCCCACGGCAATGTTCGGTGGTCTCATTATCATGGAGAAGGCAATGACAGGTAAATTTCTCACTTTGTTGGTGATTTTGTTTTTGTTCGGCTGTGCCAGTTCGCCCACCGGGCGCTCGCAATTGCTGATGATGCCGGAAGATCAGCTGGCGCAGATGGGCTTGCAGGCTTTCGAGCAAATCAAGCAAAAGGAGCAGGTCGAAAACGACCCCGCCATCAATGCCTACGTGCAGTGCGTGGTTTCCGAGTTGACCCGGGATCTGGGGGGCAAGTGGGAGGTGGTGGTGTTCCGTTCCGAACAGGCCAACGCCTTCGCGCTGCCGGGGGGCAAGATCGGCGTCTATACCGGTTTGTTGAAGGTGGCGAGGAGTCAGCATCAATTGGCCGCGGTCATCGGTCATGAGATCGGGCACGTGTTGGCCCGTCACAGCAATGAGCGGGTTTCCCAGGAAATGGCGACGAAACAGGTTCTGTCCGTCGTTCAGGCGGTCGCGCTTCCCAATTCCGCAACCGGGCAACTGGCCATGGCGGCCTTGGGGCTGGGGGCGCAATATGGCGTGTTGATGCCATTCAGCAGGATTCAGGAGTCCGAGGCGGACATCATCGGCCTGGATCTGATGGCCAAGGCGGGATTCGATCCGCGCGAAGCGGTGAAGCTGTGGTACAACATGCAAAGCGCGGGCGGCGCCAGCCCGCCCGAATGGTTGTCCACCCACCCTTCCCACGCCAGCAGGATCCAGGAACTGCAGGCGCACATGCCCGAGGCCTTGTCGTTGTATGAAGCGGCCCGGGCCCGGGGCCGGAATCCCCGCTGCAAGTTGTAACGGATGGTTTTACGTTTCGCGCTTCTCTTTCTTTTTCTTGGAACGTTATCGCTGAATGCCGCAGCGGAATCCCCGGTCCCTTCCCTGACGCTGGAACGAATCGAATCCGAGCGTCAGCGGATCGAGAACGCCCAGATCGCCGACGAGGAGAAACGCAAGCAGGCGCTGTCCATGCTGGAAGAGGCGCGGGCACGGTTGGTGGAAGCGGAGCGGTGGCGCAAGCAGAAGGCGCGCCTGGAAAGCCTGCTGAAGCAAAAAGAACACCCCCTTGGGAAGCGCCTGCCGCACCTGTCCCCCTTGAAATTGCGGAAATGGGACAGGGAAAGGCTGGAAAAGGAACTGGCGCTGCGCAAAACCCGCCTGCAATCCCTGCGCGAATTGTTCGACCAGCAGGAAAGAGCGTTGATCGAGTTGATGGCCGCGGCCAAGGAGGGGGGCGGGCAGATTGCCGAAACGCGGAAGAAACTGGACGAAGTCCACAGGTCTCTCGAGACCGTCGAAACGGCGGATCCGCTGCTGGGGCCGGTGCAGCGATTGCGGCTGAACGCGCGGGCGCAAATGCTCCAGGAGAAGCTTGCATTCCTGATCTTTCGCCAGAACAACATCGAGCCATTGATGGTGGCGGTGCAGAAGCGCAGGGACCGGCTTGCGGAAGCGCTGAAATCGCTCCATTCCCAGATCGAGCGGCTTCAGGAGCTGATCCAGATGCGGCAGGAGAAGGAGGCGCGGAAGGAGAAGCCGGGAAAGGCGCAAAAGGCCTTTCTGCCTTCGGTGCCGTGGCCGTTACAGGAAAAGGTCTCCGAACTGGTTGCCGAACATGAAAGAGTGCTCGGTTTTTCCATAGAAGCCGACCGCGACCTGTCGGTGGCCAGGCGCCGTTTCAATGAGCTGAAAAACGATTTTCACCATGTCCGCCATATCGTCGAGGTGGTGGGGAACAAGGAAGCGGTCGCCACCTTGTTGCTCGGACGGCTGGCCGACCTACCCTCGATCCAGGCGCTGCATGCCCGGATCAGCCGTATCGAGGAGCGACTGAACGAGGCGGAGATTCGCCAGCTGTACGTAGAGGAATGGTTGCGGGAAAAAAGTGACTTCGAATCCTGGAGCCGGCCGTATCTGGAGGCGGTCGACGAGAAGGAGCGGGAAAGCCTGCGTCATCAACTGCGGTTTCTCTGGGAGGATTTGCGCGCGACCCGGCAATCCCTGTTGCAGACCTATACCAGCTACATCAGCAAACTGTCGGAATTGGCGGCGACCCTGCGCCGCCTGCAGGATCTGGCGACCGAATATCGCGCCTATCTGAAAAAGGAATTGATCTGGATTCCCACCATCAGTCCCATCGCGGTCAAGACACCTCAATTGCTGCTGGACGGTCTGCGTTGGCTGTCATCGCCAGAGCTTTGGGGCGAGGTGACCGAAGGCGGTTTCCAGGTTCTGAAAGGCCGGCCTTTCCCGGTCGCCGTCTGGATCACCGGCCTGATCGTTTTGTTGGCCCTTCGCCGCCAATGTCGGCGTTGGATGCAGGCGGCGGCCGAAGCGACACGGCGGGTACGGACCGATTCGTTCGCCGGAACGGTGCTGACGTTACTGTCGACCGTGCTTTTGGCCTCTCCCGTGGCGTTGTTTTTGTTCGGGGCCGGATGGCTGTTGGCGAGCCAGAAAGGATTGCATGAAAACGCCATGGTGATCGGGCGCGGGCTCATCATGGCGGCGCAAATCGAATGGCTCCTGTCGTGGTTGTTGCAGCTGACCCGCAAGGAGGGATTGGCGCGGCTGCATTTTGGCTGGAGTGAGCCGGTGCGGGCCGCCATCCATGTGCAGGCAGGGTGGCTGCGGCCACTGGCGGTGCCGCTGACCTTCCTGATCCAGATCAGCGCCGAACACATGGAGAAAGCCGGCCTGCTTGCCATGGGAAGGCTGGCCTTCAATGTCTTGATGGTGGTTTTGTTGATCGCCATCTACAGGATATGGAGGCGTGGGGGCTCTGTCATGGGTTCGTTGGAGAATCGCCCGCATGGGCTGCCCTGGGTGAGGTTTCATTCCCTTTGGTTTCCCCTGGTGATGATGATTCCGCTGGGGCTGATCACGGAGACGCTGCTGGGTTATTTTTACATGGCGTTGCTGCTCACCCAATACCTGCTCCATACCATCATCCTCGTTCTGGCCCTGTTGCTGGTCCGGGATCTGCTGTTGAGGTGGCTGTCGGTGGTCCAGAGACGGATGCGTTTCGAGGAGATCGTGCGCAGGCATCGGGAAGCGGCCGCGGAGGAAGGGACATCGCCGGAGGAGCTTCCCGCCATTCCCGAAGTGGACGAGCTCGATTACAGCCAATTGAGCGACCAGGTACGTCAATTGGTGCAAACGGGTTTTCTGTTCACGTTGTTTTTCGGCATCTGGCTCATCTGGCAGGATCTCATCCCCGCCTTCAATGTTTTTGGCGATATTCAATTGCCTTTGACGACCACGAAAATGGAGGATGGCATCGTCCGGGAAGTGCCCATGACCCTGGGGGATGTCCTGACCGGCCTGCTGGTGGGCGGGCTGACTTTGCTGGCGGCGCGCAGATTACCCGCCTTGCTGGAACTGACGATCCTGCAGTATCTGCCTTTGAGCCGGCCTTCCCGTTACGCCATCAGTACGCTGACCCAGTATCTGGTCGCCATGATCGGCATCGTTTTGACTTTCAAGGCCCTGGGGCTGAGGTGGTCGAGCATTCAATGGCTGGTGGCGGCCCTCTCGGTGGGGCTTGGCTTCGGCTTGCAGGAAGTGGTGGCCAACTTCGTCAGCGGGGTGATCCTGCTGTTCGAACAGCCCATCCGGGTGGGTGACGTGGTGACCGTGGAGGGCGTGACCGGAACGGTGGCCAGGATCCGTATCCGCGCCACCACGATCGTCAACTGGGACCGCCAGGAACTGGTGATTCCCAACAAAAGCTTCATCACCGGCCAACTGATCAACTGGACCTTGTCCGACACCATTACCCGCCTGGTCATCACCGTGGGGATCGCCTACGGCAGCGATGTGGAAAAGGCCATGGCGCTGATGGAAGAGGCGGCGGAGGAAAACCCCAAGGTATTGCGGGAGCCCGCCCCCCTGGTGACGTTCGAGGCGTTCGGGGACAATGCCTTGACCTTGTTGTTGCGCGCCTATCTGGGCAGTGTGGACATACGCTTGAGCACCACCACCGAGATCCACAAGGCGATCAACGAGAAGTTCGAGCGGGCCGGCATCGTCATCCCCTTCCCTCAGCGTGACATTCACATCGACACCGCCAGACCGCTGGAACTGGTGCTTCGTCAGGATGTGGCGAAATGACGGGGGCTCAGTCCGCGGGAAGCTTCTCCACGATCCGTGCGGCCAGAACGTCGATCGCCCGGCCCATGGTCTGGACGATGTCGTCATAGCCGGAAGACGGCAAGGGCAGGCGGATATCCTCCCGCCGCCAGGCCAGGGTCCGGTTGTTGCGGCTGAGCCGCCACTCCGCCAACAGGCGGCATTCCGATTCCCCGGCCTGGAATTCGTGGACTTTGATCTGAAGCAACCGGTCCGGGTGCAGGTGATGGACCGGTGAGGGGGCGATGCGGCTATTTGGCAGGCGGGCCGTCAGGCCGGCGGTCAGAACGCGCTCGATGCCTGCCGAGGGGGGTTCGGCCCAATGATGGAAATCGGCGAGCCTGACTTCTCCCCCTTTCGTCATCGTCACGATCTGGGGACGGTCCAGATAAGACGGCAGCACGATCGGCCGGACGCCGATGACTTGTTTCAAGGAGCGGGTGGGGAAATTCGCCGCTTCAGGGGCGGGAAGAATGTAAAAATGGGTTGGCGGGCTTTCTTGGGTGAGCGCGCAACCGGCGAGCAGGCACGTCAGGAGGAGGGCAAAGAGAGAGGGCTGTTTCATCGCTTTCCTCGTAGCAGCATTTCAGGTCTTGTCTGGACCATTTCCATCAGGATGCGGAGATCCCTGGCGGCCCGCTGGACTTCCTCCAGCGCTTTCTGTGCCTCATAGGCCAGATCCGTATCGGGCCCCAACGTCTCTTCGATGCCTTTGAGCGTCTTTTCGGCGCGCATCATGGTCTGCCGGCTTTGCTCCACCAATGGTGGAAGCGTATCGTCCATGCGCCCGAGCAATTGCCGGGAAACGGTCAAGGTCTGGTCGAGTTGGGTGGTGACTTCATCCAGTTCCTGGTCCAGGTTGGCGGTCAGGGTTTCCAGATTGGCCAGCACCTTGTCTATCCGCTGGACCCCTCGTTTCAATTCCGGTTGACTCACCACCTCGTCGATGTGGGAGAGGGTGGCGTTGAGCTTGGTGAAAATCTCTTTCAGCGGCAGTTCGCGTACCTGCCTCACCAGTTCCTCGATCGTGTTTCTGATCTCCGTCTGGCTGGAGGGAATGACGGGGATTTCCTCGTATTCCCGGTCGAGCCGAACCAGGTTCACGGGGGTGTCAGGGTGAAAGTCCACGGCCACAAACAGCTGGCCGGTGACAAGGCTCTGAAGATCGAGCCTGGCCCGGAGTCCTTTCTTGATGGCCTGCTGGATATCGCCTTTCCGCCAGCGGCCTTCGGCATCGGTGGAAATGTGGATGATGTCAGGATTCACCTCCACGATCACCGGCGTCAGCAAGGTGTTGGTTTTGGAGTCGTACTGGACGCGAATCTCCACCACCTTTCCCACCGGCACCCCTCTGATCTTGACCGGAGAGCCGATGTTGAGCCCGTTGACCGACTCCGCGAAGTAGAGGATGTAACGTTTTTTCGAGGCCAGGAATTCCTGGCCTCCGAAGAACATCAGCCCCAGAATCAACAAAGTCACCGCGCCGATGACGAAAGCGCCGATCAAGGCGGGATTGGCCTGTTTGCTCATAGGGTGCCTCCTCGGGTCAGGAATTCTTTTACCTTGGGATCGGGGGGGGATTCAAGGAGCTTTTTCGGCGGGCCGTGGGCGATCATGGTCTTGCTTTCGGCATCGAGAAAGACGGAGTTGGTGCCGATGGCCATGATGCTGGGAAGCTCATGGGTGACGATGACCACCGTCGCGCCCAGGCTGTCGCGCAGCTCGACGATCAGGTCGTCGAGGCGTTTGGCGCTGATGGGATCGAGCCCCGCCGAGGGTTCGTCGAAGAACAGAATCTCGGGGTCCATGGCGATGGCGCGGGCCAGCCCGGCGCGTTTCTGCATCCCGCCGCTGATTTCGAAAGGATAATAGTCCTCGAATCCCCGCAGCCCCACCAGGGCCAGTTTCAGGGAAGCCAGGGCGGCGATTTCGTCTCCCTTCAGATCGGTGTATTCCCCCAGGGGCAGGCCGACGTTTTCGGCCAGGGTCATGGAGCTCCAGAGGGCGCCGCTCTGGTAGAGCACCCCGATCTGGCGCAGGATCTCCATCCGCGCCCGCGGTTCGGCCGCCCAGAAATCGGTGTCGCCATACAGAATCTGGCCCCGGGCCGGACGAATCAGGCCGATCAGATGGCGCAGCAGGGTGCTCTTGCCGCAACCGCTGCCGCCCATGATGATGAAGATGTCGCCCCGCTCGATGGTGAAATCGAGGTCTTTCTGGATGATCCTTTCTCCATAGGCCATGGTCAGATTGCGGACGACGATGTGGGGCCGGGCCATTGGTCAGATTCCCAGTTTGGTGAACAGGACGGTGAGCAGGGCGTCGCTGATGACGATGGCGACGATGGCGGTGACCACCGCCGAGGTGGCGGCCTCTCCCACCGCCTGGGCGCTTCTTTTGCACTGCATGCCGCGCAAACAGCCGGCGGTGGCGATGAGGACGCCGAACACCGCCGCCTTGAACACGCCGACGAAGATGTCGTGCATGTCTAAAGCCTGCTGGGTCTCGTGGACATATTCCAGCACCGTCAAATCGAACAGGGCCACCGAAGCCACGCCGCCGCCGACGATTCCCACCAGATCGGCATACAGGGTGAGCAGGGGGACCATCAGGATCAGCGCCGCCATCCGGGGGATGACCAGAAACTCCATCGGTGAGAGCCCCAGGGTTTTCAGCGCGTCGATTTCCTCGTTGACCTGCATGGTGCCCAGTTGGGCGGCATAGGCGGAACCGGTGCGTCCGGCCATGATGATGGCGGTCATCATGGCCCCCATCTCGCGCACCGTGCCGATCGCCACCAGATCGGCAACGTAGATCTGGGCGCCGAACATGGCGAGCTGGAGGGCGCCCACGTAGGCGAGGATCAACCCCACCAGAAGCGAGATCAGGGTCACGATGGGCAGGGCGTCGGGACCGCATTGCTGGATCAACAGCCACAGATCCCGCGGCCGGTAGCGGGCCTTTCCCTTGAGGAAACGAAGCGCCGACAGGGTGGTGTCGCCGATGAAGTGGATGAAGGCGTAAGCCTCGCCGCACAGATCCAGAACGCTCATCCCGACCTGCGCCAGGATGCCGGGCTCTGCGGTGGCATGCGGTTGTGCCGAGGGGGCGACGGCGGTGGCCAGTCTGAGAAGTCTTTGAACACCCGACGGCAATGCGGAGCAGTCGAACTCCACCCCGCGCCGATGGCAGTCATCCTGCAGCTGATAGAGGAAGAGCAGCAAAGCGCTGTCCCATCGACGGATGCCGCCGTCTTCGATGCTCAGTCGGCGGGCCGCGCTCTGTTCGAGCGCCAGCGCCACCTCACCTGCCTCCGGTGCGCCGGGGGCGCCGATGAGCCAGTCTCCACCGAGGCGAACGATCAGCGCGTCTCCTTCCTGGCGCGTCGCCAGCAGCGCTTGGGGCGTGGGTTCGTGCATGGTGGGGAACTGTGGCCTGGGATCGTTGTATCATTAGTTGTTGCAAGTATCTTACAGGAGGGGATGATGGCCCACAATATGCGCGCGATGGTGCTGGAGCGTCCGGGTGAGCCCCTGAAACCGCAGCGAAGGCCGGTTCCTGAGCCGGGACCGGGTCAGATTCTGCTCCGCGTCAAGGCCTGTGGCGTGTGCCGGACGGATCTCCATCTGGTGGACGGGGAACTTCCCCGGCCAAAGCTGCCGGTGATTCCCGGTCACGAGGTGGTGGGCGAGGTGGTGGCTTCGGGAAAAGGCGTCGAAGCCTTCCGGGCCGGCCAGCGGGTCGGAGTGCCGTGGCTGGGGCGTACTTGCGGACGCTGCCGCTTCTGCCGCATGAATCGGGAGAATCTTTGCGATCATCCCGGGTTCACCGGCTACACCCTGGATGGAGGGTATGCGGAATATACGGTGGCCGATGCCCGTTACTGCTTTCCTTTGCCGGACAATTATGACGACGTTCACGCAGCCCCCCTGCTGTGCGCCGGACTGATCGGATACCGTTCCTATTCCCTGGCCGGAGAGGGCGGGAATCTGGGGCTCTACGGATTCGGCGCGGCGGCCCACATCATCGCCCAGGTGGCCATCGGGCAGGGCAGGAAGGTCTATGCCTTCACCCGTCCGGGGGATACCGGGGCCCAGGCGTTTGCGCGCCGTCTGGGCGCCGTCTGGGCGGGTGACAGCGACGTCCCGCCGCCGGAGGAACTGGATGCCGCCATCCTCTATGCCCCTGTCGGGGCCCTGGTGCCGCAGGCTTTGAGATCGGTGCGCAAGGGGGGGCGGGTGATCTGTGCCGGGATCCACATGA
This sequence comes from Methylothermaceae bacterium, assembly GCA_026981855.1. Classification (GTDB taxonomy): domain Bacteria; phylum Pseudomonadota; class Gammaproteobacteria; order Methylococcales; family Methylothermaceae; genus Methylohalobius. Next base: position 16,078 of record JALSIB010000024.1, read on the forward strand.
GCGACATTCCCGCTTTTCCCTACGAGATCCTGTGGGGCGAGCGCAGCGTTTGCTCGGTGGCCAACCTGACCCGCCAGGATGGTGAGGCGTTCCTGGCCATCGCGGCGGAAACGCCGATTCATACCGACGTTCATGTCTATCCCCTGGAAGCGGCCAATCAGGCGCTGGACGATCTTCGCCGTGGCAGATTCCAGGGGGCGGCGGTGCTGGTGCCTTGAGATGATCCGGTTGTTGCTGTTGTGGGTGCTTGCGCTGTGGGTGTGGGCCGCCCCCAATTTCGTCGAGGAAGCGGCGCTCGTTTCCGGTTTGCAGGACTCCTTGCAGCCGGGGCGCTTGATCGCGCTGCAAAGCGGGGGGCGTTCTTTTACCGCCATCTGGGACGAGGTCCGTTCCGCTCAACCCGCCGGTTGCGCCATCGTGTTGCCCGAGGCGGGCGCCAGGGCCGATTCAGCCGCCCTGGAGGGCTTGCGGACAGTATTGCCCGCCCATGGCTGGAGCGTTCTGAGCTTGCAACTGCCGGTGCTCGAAGCCGAAGCCGGGGAGGCCGAATATCTTTCCCTGTTGCCCGAGGCCCGTCGGCGGACGGAGGCTGCGGTGGCGTATCTGCAGAGCAGGGGAATCGAAAATCCCGTCCTGGTCGGTCATGGTTTCGGTGCTCTGGTGGCGCTGGCCTATGTGCGCGGCGGCGGCAAGTCCATCGGGGCGCTGGTGTTGATGAGCCCCTGGTTCGGGCGCGGGGAAATGACCGCCTGGCTGGGTGGTTTGCGGATACCGGTGTTGGACATCCACGGGGAACGGGACCGGCCGGAGGTGTTGGCCGCGACCGCCGAACGTCATCGGTTGCTGAAGAAACTGCCGGCGTTCCGTCAATGGCGCATCTCCGGCGCCGGGCATGATTACCGGGGACGCGAAACCCTTCTGGGCAAAAGGATCTATGGCTGGTTGAAGTCGGCGACTGCTTTGCCTCCCGGCGAAAGGCGCCGGGAAGATCCTGTGGGCGGAGATGTGCGGTGACAGAGCTGAATTGTGAAGCGGGATTTCATCCGGAGAAGGGCAGATGAGCGAAGAGGAGAAGTTGTTCGAGGAGGCGATGTCGGGTATCCGTCCCTTGTCCACCGACAAGGTGCCTGTGAGCCGGAAGCGGGGGGTGACGCCAGGGCAGTCCTATCGCCGCGAGGCGGCCGAGAGAATGCTCGACGACGTGAATTTTCTGCCCACCACCTTCCTCGAACCGCTTCCCCCCGATGCCATCCTGGAATACCGCCGGCCCGGCGTGCAGACGGGGGTCTTCCGCAAGCTGAAGCGGGGGGAATATCCGCTCGAGGCCCTGCTGGACCTGCATCATCAGACCGTCGCCCAGGCCCGCCGCGAGGTATACCATTTCGTTCACGAGTGTCTTCGGGAGTCGGTGCGCTGCGCTTTGATCGTCCACGGCAAGGGCGGGCGGGGCGGTGCCATGGCGGAGCGGCAGGGATTGCTGAAAAGCTGCCTGTTGCGGTGGCTGCCGTTGCTGCCCGAAGTCCTGGCCTTTCACAGCGCCCAGAAGCATCATGGGGGCGTGGGCGCGCTCTATGTGCTGTTGAAAAAGGGCGAGCTGGCGAAGGAACGCAACCGGCGGCGTTTCCAGCTGGCGGAGAAATGAGCGGCACCGGCCGCCGCCCCGGTATTTGAAGGAAACACGATCGTGGATGGAAGCTTTTTCACCGCCCAGACGCAGCGGGCGCGGCGGTGTTGCAAAACGATTTTCTCTGTGTTCTCCGCGTCTGTGCGGTGTTTTTCATGGTTGACGGAATGACCGGTTCTGAAACCCTTTTCTCACTGGCCTCCGGGTTTGCCCTTGCCGGAAAAGTGCGGAAGATCACGCCCCTGGGTGACGGGCTCATCAACGATACCTGGCTGGTCGCCACGGATCGGGACAAGGGCGTGTTGCAAAGGATCAATGGCGCGGTATTTCCCCGCCCGGCGTGGAACATGGCCAATTTGCGGCGGGTGATCGCGCATTTGGAGGACGGGAAGGAACGGGACATTCGTCTCCCCAAGCCGATCCCCACCCGTGGTGGGGCGGATTGGTTGGAAGAGCGGGGCGGGTTCTGGCGAATGCTGGAATATATCGAGGGAATCACCCTGAAGGGGGTGGACAGCCGGGAAACCGCCCGTTCGCTCGGGTGGAGCCTGGGGCGTCTGCATGCCCTCTTGGCGGATCTGGACCCGGCCGGCTTTCACGATACCCTGCCCGGTTTTCATGTCACCAGCGCCTATCTCAGCGAATTCGACCGGGCGCTTTCCGATTGGCGCGGCCTTGCCTGCGCGGAGCTGAGCGCGGCCGTTTCGCGGATAGAGGCACACCGAGGCCGGGCGGAAGTGCTGGAAAGGGCGGATTTGCCCCGGCGAATCGTGCACGGGGATCCCAAGCTCGACAATGTCATCTTCGATGTTTCGCGGCGGCGGCCGCTGGCCTGGGTGGATCTGGACACCCTCAAGCCGGGGAGCGTGCTCTACGACATCGGCGACTGTGTGCGCGCCGCCTGCGGAAAGGGCGGACGGCTGGACATGGAGCTGGCCGCGGCGCTGCTCTCGGGTTGGCACGAGGCCGCCCGCCGGTTTCTGACCGCGGTGGAAATCGACCTCGTCCCTCATGCCGTCTGGCTGCTGCCATTCGAGTTGGGGCTGCGGTTTTTGACCGACTTTTTGTCGGGAAACCGTTATTTCCGCGTCGACGACCCGGAGGAAAACCTGCGCCGGGCCCAAGACCAATTGGCCCTGGCCCGCGATGTCGATTCCCGGTTCGGCCGCTTGTCGCGGATATGGCGCGAGATCAGCGCAACGCCTGGAAAATGAGCGAGCGGGCTCTGGAGATCAGAAGCGCCAGCTGGTTGTGCCGCCGGCAGCCGGAGTTGATTTCGTCCAGGTTTTCCAGCGCCATGCGGACGATCTTTTCGGTGATCCCCGGGCAGTATTCCTCGATTTCCATCAGGTTGGAATACGGCAGTGCGTAGACCAGCCGGGCGATGTGGTTGGCCATGATGGCGATGGTGGTGGGATAAACCCGGTTGCCGGTGATCTGTTTCAGCGCCAGCACGGTGGCGGTGTAGGAATCGCCGCATCCGGTGGCGTCCTTGTGGCTGATGTCGCAGCCCGACTCCTGGATGATCCGGTCGATCCTGTCGCCGGTTTCCTGGTCGATGATCGGGATGTAATACTGGACCTTCTTGCGGATATTGTCTTTCTTGTCGATGTATTTGAAGCTGGCGATGGTGGGGTTGCCGCCGTCGGTGATGAACACGCTTTCGCGGACACCGAAGCGGTGCAGGATGTCGGCGCAGCGCTGGGCGACGATACGGCGTTTTTCCGGGTCTTCGGGCAGGACCAGGCTTTTTTCCTGGCTCAGTTCCGACTTGAAGATACCGAAGATACGGACGAAGCTGGTGGCGCGCCCCGAAGGCTTCTTTTCCCCCCCATGGTATTCCTCCAGGTGCTCCAGCAGCACGTCGTCGTTGCGGATGTAGGGGGAGTTGGATTTTCGGATCCAGGCGAGGGCTTCCCCCAGATTCAGGGTCATGGTTTCGCATACGCCGATCGGCGAGGCGTAACGGTCGATGCCGTCGCGGATCTGATTGGAGCCCACGCTCCAGACCACCGAGTGTTCCACCAGGTCGTTGCGTACCCGAACCGCCACGTCCCAAAAGATCTTGTCGTCCGGCTGGTTGTGGAGCAGCAGAAACCGCGGGGTCCGCATGGAGGGAATCTGGTGGCTGGTGTTGATTTCTCCATAGGGAGTGCTGAAGTAGATTTCCGCCCCGGTGTCTTCGTTTTTGATGAAGACCGAACGCCGCGGTTTGCCATCCACCCAGATGATGTCCAGGTTGGGAAAAGGCTCGGCCTGTCTGCGAACCTGTTCGGCCTGTTCCCGGTCCAGGGTCAGATACAGGTGCGCCTTGGGAAGTGTTTGTTCCGGCAGCCCCAAGGCCCTGCAAATGGCCAGGTTGATGATGGCGCTGTCCACGGTGGTGTTGAACGCCCCGCCGCCGAGCCCACGGTGAATGGGACAGCTTTTGGGGAAACTGAATGACAGGGTGGCGGGTCTGGCATCGTCGCTGACGATGGTCAGGGTGGTTTCATTGCCGCTCTCATCGAGGTCGATGGTGCGGGCGGGCAGTTTCGGAATGCCCTGCTCGATCTTTTCCTGAATACTGGGAGAGCGGACGCCCAGAACCTTTTGCTCGGCAGCCCGGAAGACGTCGTCGGGAACCTCGATGCGGATATCTTCCACGGTTCCACATTCAATGGAGGTGGAGACGACATCGCAATCCTCGAGATCCCGATCGGTGACATGACTGAGGCTTTCAGGAATAGGGGTGTGTGCTTTCGTTGACATCTGGTTCTTCCAGGGCTTTCCGCTGCCAGGGTTCGTTGAGACAATCCATGTAAGTTACCCGTTGCTTTGGCGGGTTGTCAAGCAAGTGCGATACACTGGCGTCTCCCCATTTTTTCACCTGATTCCCGCCAACAAGCCACCGGATTCGTTGAAAAGGTCGTCAATGGGAGGGTCAGTGATGCCAGGAGCGGGGTGTCGCCGCCACCAGTGGTAAAAGATG